>NZ_JAIUID010000002.1:0-631719 GCF_020165435.1 Mesorhizobium sp. BR1-1-2 | reverse complement strand
GGTTTGGGGGGACTCGGGGGGTGGTCCGTCGACTCAACAATGCCTGAACCGGATGATGGTTCCGTGACTGCGCAAATTTTTTTGGGCTCGGCTTTCACAACGGACCTGGCGCTTGTTGCTGCTTTGCCGACAGCCAGTCGCGGCCGGCATGGGCGAACACCGCGCAAAGCACGATCGCGCCGCCGATCATGCTGGCCACGGGCGGTATCTCGGCCAGGAACAGGAAGGCAAACAGGATGGCGAACGGCACTTCGGCAGAGCCGAGCAGGCCGGATTCAGCCGCCGGGATGAGCCTCGCGCCTTCCGTCCACAGGATCGAGGAGAGTGCGAAGCTCGAGCCGAAGGCGACGAGCAGCACGGCGTCTCTTGCCGAGACGGCAAGCGGGTCGGTGACGAACCAGCCGAGTATGAACAACAGCAGGGCCGAGACCGCGCCTGCCCAGACCGCCGGCGTGTCGCGGAAGGCGCGCACCATGATCATGTAGAGCGCGCTGCCGATCGTCATCAGCAGCGCCAGCCCGTCTCCGAACAGATTGCCGGTGCCGAAGCTCGACCAGACCATGACCGCGACGCCGCCAAGCGAGACCGCGGCGGCTAACATCGTCTGCAGGCGGAAGGGCTCGCGCACCAGCAGGAAGGCGAGCAGCGCGGCAATGAAAGGCGACGTCGCGTAGATGACCGTGACATTGGCGACGAAGGTGAATTTGAAGGCGGAGATGAAGGCGATGCTGGCCAGCGCGCCTTCCACCGCCAGCAGCCAGCCGCGCCAGCCGAGCCGCAGCGTTTCGCGGTTGCCGGAGCGGTGGCGGCGCCACAGCACATAGAGGCTGATCAGGATGAAGCCGACGAAGCCGCGCCAGCAGGTGATGGTCAGCGGATCGGCATGGATCGATTTGGTCAGCACACCGGTCAGCCCGAACACCGCCGCCGACGACGACACCAGGATGATGCCAAGTGTCCGTTCTGCGGTGTCGGTGGCGGCTGCTACGTCGGTCATGAAAGCCAATCTACGTGGTTCTGTCCTGACATCGTAGTGTCAGCAGTCTGGCCCGTCACAGCCGTTTGCGGAAATGCTCGCCGCCCACGATCAGCAGCCCTGCGGCAATGATGAGAGCAGCGCCGAAGAACACTTCGCGGCGCGGCACGTCGCCCCAGATGGCGAAGCCGAGCGCGAAGGCCCACAACAGCGAGGTGTATTCCAGCGGCGCGATGATCGAGGCCGGCGTCCGTTTCATGCCTTCGAAGAGAAGATACTGCGCCAACCCGCCGAGCGCGCCGACGCTGGCAAGCAGAAGCAGTTCGCTCCAGCCGGGCGTCTGCCACCAGAGCAGCGCCGGCACCGCCGAGAATATCAGGAAATAGAAATTGTTGAGCAGGAGCTGGATCATCGAGCGCTCGGCAAGTGCTGTCTTGCGCAACAGCACGATGGCGATGCCCCACAGGAAAGCGGCGGCCAGAACCAGCAGCACCGGCACGGACAGGCCGAGATGGGCAGGATCGCAGGCGACGAAGACGCCGGCGAAGCCGATCGCCACCGCCAGCCAGCGCAGCATGGGCACTTTTTCGCCAAGCATCACCACGGAAAGCACGGTGACGATGATCGGGGCCGCATAATAGACGGTAGTCAGTTCGGCGAGCTGCAGGCTGCGCGCCGCATTGTAGTAGCAGAGCCAGGCCGCCAGGGTGAAGACGCTGCGCAACAGCATCGGCCACACGATCGGCGACCGCGCCGTCTCCGCATAGAGATGCCGCCCGCCGATCGCCGCGCAGGCGGTCAGTATGGTGATGCTGCGGAAAAACAGGATCTGCCAGACGCTCATGCCGGCGACCAGCAGCTTGATCGAAGCGTCCTGCGTCGAAAAAAGCAAATAGGCGGCGCCGGTCAGGAGGATGCCGGCGAGAACCCTTTCGCGTGTTTCGAGAATGGCGACGTCGGCCATGCGGCAAGCGGCCTTTGTGTGAAAACGGCTCCGGCTCCTGTCGGCTCCGCTCCCGCCAGCTATAGGGGCGAAACCTTGCAAGGCGCTGCTCCAGTGCCATGCTTGCGTTGGGGCAGGTCCGATCCCGGATGCGGCTTCTGGCGCGGCGCGGCTGATTGGTTTAGCATCGTCTCACAAAGCCGGCGCGCAAGGCTCGGCGGGCCAGGGAAACGGTGCGGATCAGGAAGCCGGCGCTCGCATAAGAGACGCCATTCGCATCATGGCAGCGGGCCCTGACAGCCGGCAGTTACGGACATCGAGACGCCGAGATCGGGGGGAGAGCGCAATGCAGAAACTGCAATCGCAAGGCGTACATCACATCACGCTGGTCGGCGCCGGTCGCCAGACATCGATCGATTTCTGGGAAGGCGTGCTGGGCATGCCTTTCATTTTCGAGCAGCCCAACCTCGACAAGGCAACTGAAAGCCATCTCTATTTCGATCCCGGCGACGGGCGGCTGATCACCATCTTTACCGACGAGACCCGTACGCCGGTAAAGCGACGCACCCCGACCGACACCGGCTGCGTCCACCACATCGCCTTTGCCGTATCGCGCGTCACCTTCCTGCAGGCGGTCGCCCGGCTTGATGAGCGCGGCATCAAGCACAGTGGCGTCAAGGATCGCGGTTTCATGGATTCGATCTATTTCGAGGATCCGCTTGGTCTGCTGATCGAACTTGCTTCCTACCGTTTCGAGCCGCCGGCCGGCTTTGGCCATGCCGACGTGCTGATGGAAGCGCACAAGCTCCGCGTCGCGCGTGGCGACTACAACATCGCCGAGGCGCATCTGGCCGACGCCATCCAGGCACTGGTCGAGCGCTCGCGCGCGACATTGTCGGCCGACAGGACGCCGCGCAATCCATATTGATTTTTGAATAAGCAAAGGGAGGAACACATGGCAAAGACAGCGACGAAGGGTGCGAAGAAGCCGGCGGCCAAGGCCACACCAAAAGCCAGGGCGAAACCAGCAGCAAAAGCTTCAACCAAGCCGGCGCCAAAAATATCGGCAAAGCCTTCGGTCAAGCCGGCTTCAAAAGCAGCAACCGCCGGCAAAACCGCGTCCAGGACCAAGGGGAAATCGGCGAAGAAACCCGCCCTGATGATCAGCATGCTGAAGCCGAGCGTCAACAACATGACGGTTCGGGTGTTTGCCCGCGCCGCCGGGCTGGACCATGCCGAGGCCGACGCCTGGGGCAGCACGCGTTCGCCCGAATTCATGGCGCGTAACCCGGCCCATCTGACCCCGATGATCGAGGACAAAGGCCTGCCGCGGGGGGTGCTTTGGGAGAGCTGCGCCATCATGCAGTATCTCGCCAACAAGCACGGGCTGGAGAAATTCTACCCCAAGGCGCCTGCCAAGCGGGCGATGATCGACAGCGCCATGTTCTACCTGATCGGCACGCTCTATCCCTATGTGGCGCGCGCCACCTATCCGGCGCTCGGTTTCCCGCAATATGCCGGAGAGGTCGGCCACAGCGACGCTCATCCCGACAGGAAGTCGGAGGCGCAGAAGGCGGCGATCGCCGCCATCTCCGAACCGCTGGAGGTGTTCCACTCCTTCTTCAGGGACGGCAAGCCCTTCATCGGAGGCAAGAACCCTTCGATCGCCGACATCCGCCTGGCGGCGACGCTCGAATTTCTCGCCGTCATCGACTATGCCCTGCCCAAATGGGCCAGCGACTACATGGCCGCGATGGAGAAGAAGCTCGGCGAGGCCTATGCAGGCCCGGCCAGCGACGTGCGCGGCTACATTGCCCATGTGAAGTCACAGCCCCGGGTGTGAGATCGCTTCGACGCCGCAGGCCGGTTGAAGTCAGCCGGCAGCCAGGATGAGCTCCGCTCCGCGGAGTTCCTTCGCGCCTCCTTTGTCTGGCAGGAAAGAGGAGGGTCTGTCCGCCAGCGTATCGCGGATGCTCGTCACACCGCGCTTCCGGCGTATCCCGTGGCGCTTACTGCGTCGCCTGGTAAAGCTCCGCCGCCGCTGCCTTGAGCGCCCGCCTTCCGTCCGGCCTGAAATACATCATGTGTCCTCCGTCCAGCACATCGATGCGGATGGGCTTTGCACCGGCGAGCGTCGGTATCTGGTTTACCAGATAGCGAGATGCCAGATACGGCGTGACGAGATCGGTGTAGCCGTTGACGATGACGACGCCGAGCGCGGGATTGAGCGAGCGCGCCCGCTGCAGATCGTTCATCACGCCGGCATAGCCCTGCCGCGATGTGCCGTAGTCCCAATTGCGGCTGATCTCGCCATTGAGCAGCCGGTAGCTGACATCGGTGTGGTAGTTCAATTCGTCGCGGGCATAGCCGACAAAAGCCGAGGTCAATGCCGGAATGCTGCGGTCGAGCACCGGATCGGGTCCGGCGGTGCGAGCGCTTTCAGGAGCGATGTCGGCCGTGCCGATCATGGCGTCATAGGGGCTGAGCACCTTGCCTTTCGCGCGGGAAAACTCCCTCGCGAAAAGGCTGGTCGGGATACGCGCGAAGTTCCGCTGCACGAGATCGAGCGGCAGGCCGGTGATCTCGGCCACCCGCTGGCTCGCCAGCCGCCCGCCTTGCTCCAGCCCGCTGGTCAGCGCCGTGAGGTAGTCGCCAAGCGCATAGCGCTCGACCGCGGCCAACTGCGCCCGCAGCGCCTCGCCCGTAACGCCGTCGGCACTGAGCCGCGCCGACGCCAGCGAGGGGAGTTCGAGGGCCCAGTGCAGCGGCTCGAATTCGTCAGGTTGCACCAGCATGAATTCCAGCGCCGGCGAGATCAGCACGATGCCGCTCGGGCTAAGGCCGATATCCTCCTGCAGCGTTCTGGCCAGCAGTGCCGCGCGAAACCCGCCATAGCTTTCCCCGGCAAGGAAAAGCGGCGAGCCGCTTCGGCCGTTCTGCGCCAGATAGAGCCGGATGAAGGCGCCGATCGAGCTGGCGTCCTGGTTGACGCCCCAGAAATCGTGGGTGTTCTGCCCAGGAGCCTCGCGGCTGTAGCCGGTGCCGACTGGATCGACAAAGACGAGGTCGGTCATGTCGAGCCAGCTGTCCGGATTGTCGATGATCTTTTGCGGCGGCGGCAGGAATTCGCCGTCGGCTCCGGTCGTGATGATGCGCGGACCGAGTGCACCGAGATGCAGATAGGCGGAGGCCGCCCCGGGGCCGCCATTGAAGACGAAGGTAATGGGGCGTGGTGCCGTTTTTGCCGCGTCGGCCGGTGGCCGCAGCGTGTAGGCGACATAAAAGATCTCCGCCGTGACGTCGGCCTTGCCCGAAAGCAGCGACAGCGTGCCGGCCTCGGCCTGATAGTCCAGCTTGCGTCCGGCAACCGTGATCGAATGGCTGGTGACCTGCGGCGGCGGCAGCAGCGACAGCACACCGCCGGTCGGCGCCGGCCTCTCCGGCGTTTCAGCCAGGACAGGCTGTGCGAAGGCAGCAAGCATCAGCACGATGAGAGAGATCAGTTTCAACTTGAACGGCATGACGCCTCCGCGAGAACGCTTGTCGCATAGCTATAGCCGATGCGATCAAAGTCAAAGGAAAGGCTTGTCCGGCTGAAGACGGATCGCCTGCCATCAGGGCAACGAATCCGGGTCAGCGGGTTCCGTGCAAGCCTTCTCGGCGCGCTATTGAGAGAGCATTGAATGAAAAACCGCCTGTGCGGCGGGTCCCTGGCGCAACTCAGCACCATAACGAGATATGTACCATAGCTGCCTTCACCCCGTCAAGAAAAAATTCCTATCGCGAGAAACCGCCGGCACAACCCGACTGCCCATCGCCAGCCCTCGTTGACCCGAGTCGTCATCGGAAACGTCGGCACTCGCCACGGATCAAACGGGTTTCGAGGGCTCGTCCGTCAATGTCCATATGGGATAGTGGTTGCGCGTGCCTGTGTCCCAACGCGATGATTATGTTTGCTTTCCGGTGTGATCGGGTCAAATCTCGGTCGGTTGGCGCATGCGGCGCCAGAAACAATCGTCGAAAGGGGCAGCGAAATGGACGCCACCGCACTGAAGGCCATGCAGGCGCCGCTGAAAGAGACCTATCGCGACGATGCTTCGCGCGCGCTCATCACGCTCAAGGCCAGAGGCAGTCTCGATGACCAGTCGATCGCCTGCAAGGTCGAGACGGGCAGGGCTATCGCGATTGCCGGCTTGCATCCGGCAACCGGCGGCTCGGGGCTCGAGCTTTGCTCGGGCGACATGCTGCTGGAGGCACTTGTGGCCTGCGCCGGCGTGACGCTCAAGGCGGTGGCGACGGCGCTCGAATTCAAGCTCGGCGCCGCCACGGTCGAGGCCGAAGGCGACCTTGATTTTCGCGGCACGCTTGGCGTCGCCAAGGACGCGCCGGTCGGTTTTCGGGCAATCAGGCTGAACTTCAGTCTCGACACCGATGAGCCGCAGGAGCGCATCGATTCCTTGCTGAAACTGACCGAACGCTACTGCGTGGTGTTCCAGACCATCAACCAGAAGCCGGAGCTGACGGTCAGCGCACGGCGCTGACGCCGCAGCGCGCCCTACTGCGCTGACGGTTCCTCCGCGTCGCCCTCGTCGGTGAAGGGGGAGGCGCTCGGCACGCATTGCAGCGACCAGCCGGTCGGGGCCGGCTGCTTCTGGTATTCGGTGATGGCGGCGGTGCATTGTTCGCGCTTGTCGAACGTGCTGGGCAACACGACCATGCCGCCTTGCGGGCCGGCGATTACCAGGTACCAGACCAACGCTACGCTCGAAGCCATGGGAATTTCCTTGCTCTGCCCAGCCGGGCTTGTTGTGGGAACCGATACGATCCTATCAACTCCGCGGAAATGACGAAAGCATGACCGCGACGCAGCTTTCCGCCGCCACATCACAGCCGCGTGATGTGGCGGCGGGCCGGTTCCATCAATTCGTTGCGAAACAATAGAACAGGCCGTC
Organism: Mesorhizobium sp. BR1-1-2; assembly: GCF_020165435.1. Taxonomy (NCBI): domain Bacteria; kingdom Pseudomonadati; phylum Pseudomonadota; class Alphaproteobacteria; order Hyphomicrobiales; family Phyllobacteriaceae; genus Mesorhizobium; species Mesorhizobium sp. BR1-1-2. Next base: position 624,848 of record NZ_JAIUID010000002.1, on the reverse strand, counting down.
GCCGCCGGTGCCTTTCAACGCCTCCTGGCCGCAGCCGCCGCGCGAGGCGTGCGAGGAGTTCCAGGATTTGGCGGCAGCCGAATCATCGAGCCCGGTGCGGTCGTGGTGACCCATCATGGCAGCGCCTTCCGCGCCGCTCATGGTCCAGTCACCGCAGGTCTGGTCGGCGATCTTGGTACCATCGGGTTTCGAGCCGGTCAGGATATCGTGCCGGTTGGGCGTATCGCCGCGGCCGTTGACCATCTCGCCTTTTTCGTTGAGCGCCGTCTGCTTGGAGATGCCGTTGGCTTCACCGTGCAGCGAAGCGACGTCGTCGGCTATCTTGACGCCCTTGGCATTCACCCATGGCCCCTTGCCGATGCGGTCGCGCGCGTCCTCGGTGCTGGTCGACAGGTAGGCGGCCCAGGTCTTGCCGGTGACGCCGGCTGCTTCCGCCAGCGAGGCGCAATGGGCGTCCGCGCCCTTCAGGCCGCCGAGGTCTGCCCCTTTGCCCGAGCCGACGCTGGTGACGAAGAAACTCATCTTGGCATCTTGTGACAAGGCCGTGCCTGCGGCCAAGGCGGAGATAATGGCGGTGGCGGCGATGAGAATAAGTCTGCGCATGTCGGTCCTCCGGGTTTGAGCTTCGAATATACATTCGAGGAACGCCGCCTGGAGCCGAATTCTTCCGATAAAAAGGATGCGGCTATTCCGGCTGTCGGTAGGCGACGAAACGGTTGTGCTTGGCCTGGAAGATCAATCCCGTCTCTTTCAGGTCGGGGCTTGCCAGTGGCACGATGCGTTTGGCGATCTCGGAAGGATGCGGCAGCGTTTGCGGGTCCTCGCCGGGCACGGCCTGCGCGCGCATCGCGGTGCGTGTGGCGCCGGGGTCGGCCGCGTTGACCCTGAGCGGCAGGCTCTGCGTCTCATGCGCCCAGGAGCGCATCATCGTCTCGACCGCCGCCTTGGAAGCCGCGTAGGGCGCCCAGAAGGCGCGCGCCGAGTGAGCGGCATTGGACGAAAGAATGATGGCCCGGCCGGCGTCGGAGAGCCGCAGCAGCGGGTCGACCGAGCGGATCAACCGCCAGGTCGAGGTGACGTTGATGGTCATCACCTTCTCGAAGGTTTTGGCCTCGACATGGCCGATCGGCGAGATCACGCCGAGCACGCCCGCATTGGCGACGAGAATGTCGAGCTTGCCCCAGCGCTCGTGGATGGCGCCGCCCAGGCGGTCGATGCCGGCCATGTCGGCAAGGTCGAGCGGCACCAGCGTCGCTTCGCCCTTGCCGGTTTTGGCGCGCTCGGCCTTGATCTGGTCGTCGAGTTCTTCCAGTCCGCCCACCGTGCGCGCCACGGCAATGACGTGGGCGCCGGCGGCGGCCAGTTCCCTGGCGATGAAGTAGCCGATGCCGCGCGAGGCGCCGGTAACGACTGCAACGCGGCCGGAAAGGTCTAGGGTCATGCGATGGATTCCGGAAATATGGCTATGGCAACTGGCGGTGCGGCAATCCTACGCGCCGCTCGTCGCCAGTAGCGACAGCGTGCGCACATTGTCGTGGCCCTCGAAATCGAGCAGGCGGGTCGGATACTGGCCGGTGAAGCAGGCGTCGCAGAACTGCGGCTGCTCGTTGTCGCGATTGGCCTCGCCGACGGCGCGATAGAGTCCGTCGATCGACAGGAAACCGAGCGAATCGACGCGGATGAATTCGGCCATCTCCTCGATCGACATGCGTGATGCCAAAAGCTTCGATTTTTCCGGCGTATCGACGCCGTAGAAGCAGGAGGCGCTGGTCGGCGGCGAGGCGATGCGCATGTGCACTTCCCTGGCGCCCGCATCGCGCACCATCTGCACGATCTTCTGGCTGGTCGTGCCGCGCACGATGGAATCGTCGACCAGCACGACGCGCTTGCCCTCGATCATGCGGCGGTTGGCGTTGTGCTTGAGCTTGACGCCCATATGGCGAATGGAATCGCCTGGCTGGATGAAGGTGCGGCCGACATAATGGTTGCGGATGATGCCGAGTTCGAAAGGGATGCCCGCGGCTTGCGAAAAGCCGATTGCCGCGGGCGTGCCGGAATCCGGCACCGGCACGACGATGTCGGCCTCGACCGGATTTTCCTGCGCGAGCTCCGCGCCGATGCGCTTGCGCACCTCGTAGACGTTGCGGCCTTCGACCGAAGAATCCGGGCGTGCGAAATAGACATATTCGAAGATGCAGAAGCGGGTCTTCTGCGGCTCGAACGGGAACAGGCTTTCGATGCCCTTGGAAGTAACGACGACCATCTCGCCGGGCTTCAAATCGCGCACGAAACGCGCGCCGATGATGTCGAGGGCGCAGGTTTCGGAGGCCAGGATCCAGGCACCGTCGAGGTCGCCCAGCACCAGTGGGCGGATGCCCAGCGGATCGCGGCAACCGATCATCTTCTTGGCCGTCATCGCCACCAGCGAGAAGGCGCCCTCGACCTGGCGCACCGCATCGATGAAGCGCGAGTTCAAATCGCGCTCCTTGCTGGTGGCGACGAGGTGCAGAAGCGTCTCGGTGTCGGAGGTCGAGGAGAAGATCGCGCCTTGCTTCTGCAGCGCGCGCTGCACGGTCATGGCGTTGGTCAGATTGCCGTTATGGGCCACGGCGAAGCCGCCATCGGCCAGTTCGGCAAAGAAAGGCTGGATGTTGCGCATGCCGGCGCCACCGGTGGTGGCATAGCGCGTGTGGCCGATGGCGCGATTGCCTTGCAGGCTGTCGATGACGCGTTGCTTGGTGAAGGTGTCGCCGATCAGGCCGACATGGCGTTCGACATGGAACTGGGTACCGTCGTAGGAGACGATGCCGGCCGCTTCCTGGCCGCGATGCTGCAGCGCGTGCAGGCCGAGCGTGACGATGGCCGCCGCGTCCTGCCGGCCGAAAATGCCGAACACGCCGCATTCGTCGTGGAAGTGATCGTCAGCTTCCGCGGAAAGCACGTCGTCTGCGTCTGCCATGGGGCTCAAGCTCCGCTAAAATCGCCATATAAGGCGATAGCGCCGTGAAAGCAACGCGTCCGGCGATGGTTCACGATCATCGTCAGTCCTGGGCGCCTGTTCGGCGGCGCCGGATCACTCATCAGTTCGCCGGCGCAGCCGGGGCCGGATTGGCCGGTGCGTTGTCCGCGGGAGGCGTTCCGGCATCGCTGTCGTCAGGGGCCGGCGCATTGGCATCGTCCCCTCCCGCCGGAGCATCCGTGCCCGGTGCATCCGGTGCGGCGGGCGTTTCGGCGGCCGGCTGATTCGGATTGAGCTTCTTGAGGATGGCGTTTTCCGGGTCCTCGGGCAGCAGGCTTTCGAGCTTGGCGCCGATCTGTTCCAGCAGCGGCCGCGACTTGGCCTCCGTGACCCAGGCCGGAGCCTTGGCGCCGGCCAGCCAATTGAAGAACAGCAGGGCCACAGCGACCACCAGAATGCCGCGGGCGGCGCCATAGAGGAAGCCGAGCGTGCGGTCGAGCGCGCCGATGCGGGAATCGATGATCCAGTCGGCGAGTTTCATGGTGATGACGCTGACGACGATCAAAGCGATGATGAAGACGACACCGGCAGAGGCCGCCATGGCGATCTTTTCATTGTCGATGTAGGGCTTCAGATAGGGCAGGACGGGCTTGTAGAAAAAGAATGCCGCCGCGGCCGCCGCCGCCCAGGATACGATGGACAGGACCTCGCGTGAAAAGCCGCGAACCATGGCGAGCATCGCCGAGACCAGGGTGAAGCCGACGAGAATTCCGTCAAGCAGCGTTATCGGCATCTTTGTCGCCCCACTCCCTGTCGCTCACCATCAGGTGAGCCCGTCATTCTTCGTCGTTGGCGCGGCTGCGCCGTGAGCCGGCTATGCGCGCCACGAGGTCGGCGAGCTCGGTGGGCTGGAAAGCGCCGGCCCCGATTCCTCCGGCAAGTTCCTCGCTGCCCAAGGGCAGAACCGCGCTTCCGAAACCCAGCTTTTCGGCCTCCTTGAGACGCTGCTGCGCATGCGCAACCGGCCTCACGGCGCCAGAAAGGCTGATTTCGCCGAAATAGACGCAATCGGCGGGAAGGGCAAGACCGGTGAGCGAGGAAACCAGTGCGGCCGCCACCGCCACATCGGCCGCGGGCTCGGAAATGCGGTAGCCGCCGGCTACGTTCAGATAGACGTCTTGTTGGCCGAAGCGCACGCCGCAATGCGCCTCGAGCACCGCCAGGATCATCGACAGCCGGGCGCCGTCCCAGCCAACGACGGCGCGACGCGGCGTGCCGAGCGAGGAGGGCGCGACCAGCGCCTGGATTTCGACCAGCACCGGCCTTGTGCCTTCCATGCCGGCGAAAACCGCCGCTCCCGGTGATTTCGCATGGCGCTCGCCGAGGAAAAGTTCGGACGGATTGGCAACTTCGCGCAGGCCCTTGTCCGACATTTCGAAGACGCCGATCTCGTCGGTCGGGCCGAAACGGTTCTTGACGGTGCGCAGGATACGGTAGTGATGGCCGCCTTCGCCCTCGAAATAGAGCACGGCGTCGACCATGTGCTCGACGACGCGCGGGCCGGCGATCTGGCCTTCCTTGGTGACATGGCCGACGAGCACGATCGCAGCACCCGTGGATTTCGCATAGCGGATCATCGCCTGGGCGGCGGCACGCACCTGGGTGACGGTGCCGGGCGCCGAATCGGCGAGGTCGGTCCACAGCGTCTGGATGGAATCGAGGATCACCAGGTCCGGCCGCTTGCCATCGGCGATCGTGGCAAGGATATCCTCGACATTGGTCTCGGCCGCGAGCTCGACCGGCGTGGAAGCGACGCCGAGGCGCTGCGCGCGCAGCCTGATCTGGGCGACCGCTTCTTCACCCGAGACATAGACGATGCGGTGGCCTCGAGAGGCAAGGGCGGCCGCAGCCTGGGTGAGCAGCGTCGACTTGCCGATACCAGGATCCCCGCCGACCAGCAGCGCCGAGCCGCGCACGAAGCCGCCGCCGGTGGCGCGGTCGAGTTCGCCGATGCCCGACACGATGCGCGGCGCGTCCTCGATATCGCCGGAAAGCGTGGTCAGCACCACCGCGCGGCCCTTGCGGGCGTTGCGCGTATTGGCCGGCCCGGAACCGATGCCGCCGGACGTGCCTTCCTCGACCAGCGTGTTCCATTCGCCGCAGGCATCGCATTTGCCGGCCCAGCGCTGATGCACCGATCCGCAGTTCTGGCAGATGAACTGGATGCGGGATTTAGCCATGAAGGTGCGTCGTCCGCCAATTGCAGAAGGCAAGCACCCTACGGCCGCGCCGTAGAGCGCTTTGACCCAATGACTTTCTTGCGGTCGCGAACAAGCTTCTACTCAAACCTTTCCGCGATATGATGTTCCTCCGCCAGATCCGAGAAGCGGGTGAATTCGCCGTGGAAGGCGAGCGTGACCGTGCCCGTCGGTCCGTGACGCTGCTTGGCCACGATTACCTCGGCCTTGCCGCGCATCTCGTTCATCTCGTTTTCCCACTTGATGTACTCGTCGGTGCCGAGCTTCGGCTCGCGGTTCTTGAGGTAATATTCCTCGCGATAGACGAAGATCACGACGTCGGCGTCCTGCTCGATCGAGCCGGATTCGCGCAAGTCCGAGAGCTGCGGGCGCTTGTCGTCGCGGCTTTCGACCTGACGCGAGAGCTGCGACAGCGCGATGATCGGCACCGCGAGCTCCTTGGCCAGTGCCTTGAGGCCGGTGGTGATCTCGGTGATTTCCTGCACGCGGTTCTGCGAGGCCCTGGCGCTGGAGCCCTGCATCAGCTGGATATAGTCGATGACGATGAGATCGAGGCCGCGCTGGCGCTTCAGGCGCCGGGCGCGGGCCGAGAGCTGGGCGATCGAGATGCCGCCGGTCTGGTCGATGAACAGCGGGATCTTCTGCATGGTCTGCGAACAGGCGACCAGTTTTTCGAAGTCCATTTCGGTGATCTCGCCGCGGCGGATCTTCGAGGAGGAGATTTCCGTCTGTTCGGAGATGATACGGGTCGCGAGCTGTTCCGACGACATTTCGAGCGAGAAGAAGCCGACGACACCGCCATTCGCCGCCTTGAACGACCCGTCGGCCTGCTGCGCCGGCACATAGGCCTCGGCGACGTTGAAAGCGATGTTGGTTGCGAGCGACGTCTTGCCCATGCCCGGACGGCCGGCAAGGACGATCAGATCCGACGATTGCAGGCCGCCCATGCGGCGGTCGAGGTCGCGCATGCCGGTGGCCAGCCCCGACAGGTGCCCGTCGCGCATATAGGCGGCATTAGCCATGTCGACCGCGGTCTTGACCGCATCGGTGAAGCTCTCGAAGCCGCCGTCATAGCGCCCGGTTTCGGCCAGCTCGAACAGGCGTCGTTCGGCATCCTCGATCTGCTCGGACGGCGACATGTCGACCGGCGCGTCATAGGCGATGTTGACCATGTCCTCGCCGACGGTGATCAGGGCGCGGCGCGTCGCAAGGTCATAGATGGCGCGGCCGTAATCCGTGGCATTGACGACCGTGACGGCTTCGACCGCCAACCGCACCACATATTGCGCCACCGTCATGTCGCCGACCTTCTCGTCGGCCGGCAGGAAGGTCTTCAGCGTGATCGGCGTCGCCACCTTGCCCATGCGAATCAGCTCGGCCGCGACCTCGAAGATCTTGCGATGCAGGGGTTCGTAGAAGTGGCTGGCCTTCAGGAAGTCGGAGACGCGATAGAAGGCATCGTTGTTGACGAGGATCGCGCCGAGCAGCGCCTGTTCCGCCTCGATATTGTTCGGCGCCTCGCGATAGAGCGGTTGCTCCGCCACGCCGAATTTCCGCGCTGCCTCTGCCATGATGTCCCCGATTTCGATCCCGGTCTCTCGATATCAGAATCGGAAAATTGAGTGCTGACTTATCTGCAACAGTTATCACCCAAGCAGATTTGATGCCCACTGTTCACAGAAACAAAAAACCGTCCACAGGACAGTATTCCCGTGCCCTGATTCCAGTTGACTCGACTATGTGGTGATTCTACGCGATGGCTTGGAACAAAGCAAGAACAATCATCGCGCGATCCCCAGGGCTGTATCGAGCACGTCGCCCCAGCCCGAGCGCCGCGCCGCCTTGAACAGTTCACCGTCACGCTTGCTGAAAAGCGTCTCGCCGGCACTGCCGTCCGGCCGGCAAAGCTTGAGCGCCGCCTTGCCCGAGCCGGTTTTCGGTGGCGCGATCACCCGCGCCGCGCGGACCGGCGCCGGCTGCCTCGAAGCCGCGACGTAGATGAACTTCTCGTCCTCCCATGGCACTTCGGCGTCCTTGGCCAGCCGGTGCAGGCGCGAGCGGGCGACGCGCCGCGAAAAATGACACCAGTCGGGCGGGATGAGCGGGCAGGGGGCTTCGTGCGGACAAGGTGCCAGCACATGCGCGCCCGCTTCCATCAGTTGCCGGCGAACCGCGAGAACACGCTGCCAGCCCGCCGGCGTGCCCGGCTCCACGATCAGCAGCGTGTCCGTCGTGAGCTGCCACAGCCGATCGACCATTTTCGGCAGGGATGCCGGTGCGATCTCGTCCAGCACATAGGCGCAGGTGACCAGATCCGCAGGCTGCAAACCGTCAAGGTCGATGGTCACATCGCCTGCCCGCCAGGCGATCCGGGCAGCGATCGCATCGGCGGCAAGCGCCTCGCCGACCTTGCGCACCGCAGCACTGGCTTCCAGCAAAACCGCCTGTTGGAGATCGGGCCACTGGTCCGCCGTGGCCCAAAGCACCGTGCCCGGGCCGGCGCCGACGTCGAGCAGGGTTTCCGGTGCGAATTCCGGCCGGGCCTGGTTCACTGCGTCGAGGCTGGCGCGGACGGCGGCATAGGTCGCCGGAAGCCGCGTCGCCAGATAGGCCTTGACAGCCATGTCCTGCGCCATATGCAGGCGACCGTCGCGCGTCTCGGCGCGATAGCGATCCGACAGGGTTTTCGCCGCCTGCCTGAGCACCGGCAGCGGCACGTTTTCGAGGGCACGGTCGACGGCCTGTCGAAGCGGGGCAGGCAGTTCCACGGCTCATGCTCCTCGTGGTGCGAGCAGGATGACAGAGGCACCCAGTATGCAGAGCGCCGCCCCCGCAAGGTCCCACCGGTCGGGACGCACGCTTTCCACCAGCCAAAGCCAGGCGAGCGACGCCGCGATGTAGATGCCGCCATAGGCGGCATAGGCGCGGCCGGCCGCGCTGGTGTCGACCAGGGCCAGAAGCCAGGCGAACACAAGCAACGAAACGAAACCTGGCAGCAGCCACAGCGGCGACTTCTCCAGCCGCCACCACGCCCACACCGAAAAACAGCCGCCGATCTCGGCGAGCGCCGCGGCTGCATAGAGGACATAGGTCATGAAAAGGCCCCGCGACGATCACGAGGCCTTTTTCACGGCAGGAGCCGGGAATGGCAAGCGCCAATGCCGCAAGCGGCCTGTTCTTACTCCGCCACCTTGCGGCGCCGGGCGGGCTTGGCGGGCTTTTCGACCGGAGCCGCTTCGCGATGGCCCATGTCGCGCATTTCGAGCGCCTTTTCACATTTGACCATATAGTCGCGCGCCATCGGCAGCGTGTCGTTCTTCCTGGCAAGCTGGATCTGGAAGATGACCAGGTCCTGCCAGCGGAAGGCGGCTTCCGAGGCTGCCAGATAGAATTCCCACATGCGGCAGAAGCGCTCGTCATAGATCGCCTTGGCCTTGTCGCGGTTGGCGGCGAAGCGCTGGCCCCAATGCTTCAACGTGTCGGCATAGTGGAGCCGCAGGATTTCGATGTCCGTGACGACGAGGCCTGACTTCTCGATCGCCGGCATGACTTCGGAAAGCGCGGGAATGTAGCCGCCCGGGAAAATGTATTTTCGGATGAAGGCGCTGGTCGCCCACGGCACGCCGGAGCGGCCGATCGTGTGCAGGAGCATGACGCCGTCAGGCTTCAGCAACGTCGCGCTCTTGTCGAAGAAGGTGCGGTAATGGTTGACCCCGACATGTTCGAACATGCCGACCGAAACGATGCGGTCGAAGCGTTCGTTGAGTTCGCGGTAATCCTTCAGCTCGAAATGGACGTGGTTTTCCAGGCCCTGGGCATGGGCCCGGTCGGTGGCGACGCCGTGCTGCTCGGTCGACAGTGTCACGCCCTGTACGTCGACGTCGAAGGCCTTGGCGAGGTAGAGGCCTAGCCCGCCCCAGCCGGAGCCGATGTCGAGCACCGTCTGCCCGGCCTTCAGCCTGAGCTTGGCGGCGATGTGGCGTTTCTTGGCTGCCTGCGCCTCGTCCAGCGTCATGTCGGGCTGCTCGAAATAGGCGCAGGAATACTGCATGTCCTCATCGAGGAAGAGCCGGTAAAGGTCGCCCGACAGATCATAGTGGCGCTGCACGTTGCGGCGCGAACGCGACGCGGTGTTGATCTGCTGCAGGCGGCGGAAGGCGTGGCGCAGGCCTTCGATGGCTTTCGACCACGTCGCGTCGATGCCGCCGCTGCCCATGTTCTGGAAAGCGATGCGCATCAGGCCAAGGACGCCGCCCTCGAGGATGTCGAGTTCGCCATCCATGTAGGCTTCCGGCACGGCCAGCATCGGATCGAAGGTGATGGCGCGCTCGGCGTGCCTGGTCTTGATGTGCAGGTGCACCGGCTCGCCGCTGCCGTCACCGAACACGAATGTCGTGCCCTTGGGGCCGGTCACCTTGAGATGGCCTGTGCGCACCAGGCGGTCGAGAACGCGTTTCAACAGAATATTCATGACCCAAATGTCCCCTCTCGGTCAGACAGGCTGTCCTACTCTGCATCAATATATAGGGTTTCGAAAAGTTCCTTTTGGCACAAAAATGCCCGGGTGACGAACCCGGGCATTGGTCCAGTCTGACTTGAACTGCCAGTCTGACTGGAGCTGCCAGTCAGCCGAATGCGGCGCGCCGGCAGGCGCGCCGCGCCGATATCAGGCGTTCTCTTCGCCGCCCTCGAACTCGGCGTTCGGGTCGAAGAAGTTCTCCGGCCGGGCATTGTCGTTGATGTCGTCGCCATAGATGGCCTCGGCGGTGGTCAGCGTCTCGCCCTTGGCCTGACGCTCGGCTTCGTCGGCCGTGCGGGCGATGTTGAGCGTGATGGTGACCTCGACTTCGGGATGCAGCGCGATCGCCACGTTGGTCAAGCCGATGGTCTTGATCGGCTGGTTGAGCTGGATCTGGTTGCGGTTGACCGAAAAGCCCTCGGCCGTCAGCAGGTCGGCGATGTCGCGCGTCGACACCGAGCCGTAGAGCTGGCCGGTCTCGCCGGCCGAGCGAACGGCGATGAAGCTCTTGCCGTCGAGCTGTTCGGCCACCTGCGAGGCTTCGGATTTCCGCTCGAGATTGCGGGCCTCGAGCTGGGCGCGCTGGCCTTCGAACTTCTTCTTGTTGGCTTCGTTGGCGCGCAGCGCCTTGCCCTGCGGCAACAGGAAATTGCGGGCAAAGCCGTCCTTGACCTTGACGGTCTCGCCCATTTGGCCGAGGCGGGAAACGCGTTCGAGAAGAATGACTTCCATGGTTTTGTTCCTTTCGTTGGGCACCAATCGAGGGATCGGCACCGGATTCTCTGGAACAGGTCAGGAAGCAAAAGGGCGTTGCCGCCGGTGTCGCTGTCCTGCCTGTCGCGGCAGTTAGAGGCTTTTGACCTCAACTCGGGATTTGATGCGCAATCCAGCGGCGCCCGTCGCCGTGGAAGAGAAGCGGGGGGGGGGGCCGCCCGCGTCAAGGATTAGCGAACCACGTAAGGCAGCAGGCCGAGGAAGCGGGCGCGCTTGATTGCCTTGGCGAGCTCGCGCTGCTTCTTCTGGCTGACGGCGGTGATGCGCGACGGCACGATCTTGCCGCGCTCGGAAATGTAGCGCTGCAGGAGGCGCACGTCCTTGTAGTCGATCTTGGGCGCGTTGGCGCCCGAGAACGGGCAGGTCTTGCGGCGGCGATGGAACGGGCGCCGGGTCGGGATCTGGTTGATGTCGACCATTATTCTGCACCCCCTTCAAAGCCTTCGCGCGGACGGCGCGGACCACGATCGCCACCGGCGTCGCCGCCGAAGCTGCGTGGCGGACGATCGCCGCGATCACGGTCGCCGAACGAGCGCGGACCACGGTCGCCGCGGTCACGGTCGCCGAAGCCGCCGCGTTCCGAGCGCTCTTCGCGCTTCTGCATCATGGCGGAGGGACCTTCCTCATGCGCATCGACCTTGATGGTCAGGAAACGCAGCACGTCCTCGGACAGGCCCATCTGGCGCTCCATTTCGTTGAGCGCTGCCGGCGGGCAGTCAAGATCCATCAGCGTGTAGTATGCCTTCCGGTTCTTGTTGACCCGGTAGGTGAGGGACTTCAATCCCCAGTTCTCGACCCGGCCGACGGACCCGCCATTGGCGGAGATGACGCCCTTGTACTGTTCGACAAGCGCATCGACCTGCTGCTGCGAGAGGTCCTGCCGGGCAAGAAACACATGTTCGTAAAGAGCCATTATGTCTTTTCGCCTTTCTTCGTTTCTCTCCCGGTTCCCGGCGGCAAAAGCCTCTGCAACTTCTCTGACCCGCCAGGAGCGGGGAAGAAAGGAGCATGACGAGACGGTCGAGAGCGGAGACACGGGAGGCGGAAGCGCTTCTGGCATCACGCGAAGGTTTCGAAAACCTCCGGCCCTCCGTTCAGCCCCCAGCTGGGACCGGCAGATTGGCGGCGTCTATATAGCAATCCACATGGAAGGCAAGAGCAGGCGGCAATCCCGGATGTCGCAGGGCCGGAAAAACCGGCATGTGCGGCGACGGGACGTCATGGTTCCCGGAAACCAGACCTTAACCACCATGACAGGTGTATGGGGTTGCGGCCCCGGCATCAACCGCCGATTCATCATGTCTGGCGCAAAAAGCGGCATCCCGCTGTCAGCAACGGGCTAGGCATTTCCGGGGGTAAGGATGCTTCTCAAGAAATTCTGGCGCTCGAAAAGCGGCAATTTCGCGCTTTTGCTCGGGATCGGCTTGCCGGCCATCCTGTCGGCGGTGGCCTTCGCAACCGATGTCTCCACCATCATGCGGGCCAAGAGCAACTTGCAGAATGCGCTCGACGCGGCAAATCTCGCTTCCTCGCATCTCGGCGATCTGGACATCACCCGCACCGACGCCTTCAACCGCTATTTCCAGGCCAACGTAGCCGGACATGGCGAGCTCACAAATGCGCAGGCGACGCTGACCGTCGACAGGGGCGTCAATTTCGTCAAGACGAAGGCGGTGGCCTCGGCGGACGTCAATTTGAACTTCGCCTTCCTGTTCGGCCAGAACAGACACATCGTGGTCGATGCCTCGGCGGTCGAATCGAACAACCAGCTCGAAGTCGTGCTGGTGCTGGACAACACCGGCTCGATGGCCGGCGCCAAAATTGCTGCCCTCAAGACAGCGACGGACAATCTGCTCAAATATCTGGAAGCGGCGCAATCACCGACGCGCAAGGTCCGCGTGGCGCTGGTTCCCTTCGTCACGGCTGTCAATGTCAATGGCGATGGGTTCGACCCGTCCTGGATCGATATGGAAGGCAAGTCATCCACCAATGGAATCAATTTCCCCATCATCAACGGCAAGCGTCCCAATCACATGGCGCTGTTCAGGCAGTTGATGAAAGATCCGGCCTCTGCCGCCAGGTTGACGGGGTGGAAGGACGACAAGGGGGAGGATACGGGTTGGAAAGGCTGCGTCGAGGCGCGCCCTGGTGCCCTTAATATCGCCGATACGCCGCCCGATCCCCGTTACCCCGACACTCTGTTCGTGCCGTATTTCGCGCCGGACAGTCCGGGAAATGGCACGAGACCTTCCAGCGGCTATTCAAACGACGCCTATCACTACAACAATTCCTTTATCGACGACGCCCCCGATGAGACCAAACTAGCTCAGAATGGCGGACTGAATATTCTCGGAATAGATCTGAGCGGCTTGCTTGGAAGTGCTGCCGGCGTTTTGAGGGGTGATCTTGAAACGGTCGCCAAATATGTGGCGCCGCAGAACACCGCCATTGCCACCGCGGTCACAAACGATCCAAACGCTTTGCAACTGACGGTAGGGCCAAACCGGTCCTGTCCCTCGCCAATCGTCCCCTTGACGGAAGACTTTACAAAGCTTCGCCAGGCGGCCGCCAAGATGCTTGCATGGGCGGGGTCCGGCACCAATGTTTCCGAGGGCCTGGCCTGGGGCCAGCGGGTGTTGTCGCCGAGTGCGCCCTATGTTGAGGGGACGCCTTGGAAGACGCCCGGGGTGAGCAAGATCGTCATGTTGCTCACCGACGGGGAGAATGTCGTCTACGGCGCCAGCAACGAGACGACCAAGTCCGACTATACGTCCTATGGTTTTCTTGCCGGCTCAGCCTATGGCGCTGCCGGTCGGCTTGGATCGGACAATCAGACGACCGCCGCGCGCAATGTCGACGGATGGACCAAAAGCGTCTGCACGCAGCTGAAGAACCAGGGCGCCGAAATCTACACGATGGTGCTGCAATCCGACACCGCCGCCAACCGCACGCTTTACAGCGCTTGCGCCTCGGATCCCAGCGACTATTACGCCGTCAACGACCCAAACAAACTGCCGAACGTGTTCCAGCAGATCGCCAACAAATTCTCGAAATTGCAACTGACGAATTGAACGCTCGACCCCCTGGGCGGCATCCAGAAGGATGCCGCGAATCTCAGCTCATATGGGCGACGACCTTGTCCACCGTTTCGGGGAAGAAGTCGGGCGCCGCGTGGCGTTTGCCGAACATCATGTCGTATTGCAGCAGCCGGAAATCGCGGATCGCCGGGTCGATTTCCTTCTGCCGCGCCCAGTCCGGCGTGGCTTCTCCCGCCGGCGTCAACAGCAGATTGCGGTCGACCACGCGGTAGCGTTCGCGCATCTCTCCCAGGAAGCCGGTGTAGTAGGGGTGGGTGATGCCGGCCGTTTTCAGGATGTGATAGGGCAGGAAGGCGGGGCTGACGGCGCCCATGTCCTTGGCCGGGCCGGTGCGGTTCGACCAGATGATCAGCGGCGTCTGATGATGCTCCAGCGCCGCCTCGGCGGAAGCCTCCTTGCGCGGCGCGACATTGTCCTTCATGAACCCGGTCTCGACATAGACCGGCCCAAGTGGCGGCAGATGGTCGCCGAAGAAGGCGATGACGGTGGGGCGAGAGCGTTTCTTTGCCCATTCGACCAGGCGTCCGAGACCGCGGTCCGCGTCCGCCGAGCCCTCGGTGTAACTCAGCAGCGATTCACGCGCCCATTGGCTGATCGGCGCCTGCACGGTGTGGGTCGGGTTGTAATAGCGGTTCGGCTCGTAAGGGCCGTGGTTCTGCAGGCTGACGGCAAAGAAGAACACCGGGGCATCGCTGGCATCGGCCTCGCTGATGATCTCGTCCGTCATCGCCGCGTCGGATGCCAGCGGCCCGCGCTTTTGCATCGGCGGCAGCGTCTCTTCCGATCTGAAGTCGTCGAAGCCGAAATCGGCATAGACCGCGCCGCGGTTCCAGAACCAGTTGGTGCCCGGATGGATGGCGCGCGCCTTGTAGCCCTCCCTCTTCAGGAAAGTCGCCAGCGACGGCGTCGGCGTGCGCACATATTGCTGGTAGGGGATGCTGCCGGCCGGCAGGAAGGCGTTGGAGAAGCCGGTCAGTGCCTCGAACTCGATATTGGCGGTCATGCCGCCGAATTCGGGTGAGAACATGGAGCCCGAACGCAGCGCCCGCACGTTGGGGATCGGATCGGGCGTGATGGTGACCCCGGGCAGCTTGGTCGGATCCCAGAAGGATTCGCTCATGACGACGATGATGTCGGGCTTTTCCTGGGGCACAGAGGCGGTCACCTGCGGCCTGTCGATGGCCGCGATCGTCTTTTCCGAATAGCCTGGCGGCGCCGAGACATGCGCCATCGGCACGTTAAGCGCGAAGGCGAGCGCAAAGCCGTTGGAGGCGTAATTTTCCTTCTGGTCCCACATGATCGGGATGATCTGCAGCCGGTCCCGGGTCCAGGAGAAGGTGGCATAGTCCATGATCGAGACGAAGAAGGCGAGCAGCGGCACCGCCAGCGTCAGCCGGGCGAGACGGCCCTTGCGGCTGAGTATCGGCACCTTTCGACGCCAGACCCGCCAGCCATAGATGAGCAGCGACAGGCCGGCGACGATGCCGACAACCATGGCAAGGGCAGTCATCGGGCGGTCACGCACCAGCAGCGGCAGCAGCGCCACGATCTGGCGGGAGTAGAGGAAATCGGTCGGGTAGAGGGGATCGCCGAGATAATGCGATTTCTGATGACCGATGAAAGCCAGCGAGAGCGTCAGCGGCGCGACGATCATCAGGCTTTGATAGCTGCGGCCGAAAACGGCATCGAGGCCGATCAGAACCAGGGCGAACACCACGATCGTGGTCCAGCCCGGCTTGAGCGGCTGCAGGAAGAAGGAAACCGTGCCGGCGAAGTCGCCGCGCACGATCAATTCGATGGCGAACACCAGGACGGCCGCGATCAGCAGGCTGGTCAGCCCATAGCGTATGGTCGGCCACTTCCGTCCCGGCAGGTAGCCGGTGGAAGGATCGTCTTCCAGAAACTGTGGCGCGGCTTTGCCGGCGCCTTTCGAAATCCTAGCCACTTTAACTTCCCCACCCAGCGACAGACCCGTCACTCGATTGTCATGGAATTGTCACGCAAAGCTAGCGCCTGTGGCGGAAATAAGAAGAGCCAGCAAACGATTCGTGAGCGGTTTTCATCAGGAGTGATCGCCAAAAAGCCTTTTGGAACAGTCACTCGGCCCGCAAAGCTGCCGAGCGGCCGGGCCGAACCGGGCTTGACTTGGCAGGCCGCGTTGCGTCACAGGCAAGAAAATTCGTGTATCAGGCAAGCAGAACCGAGCTTTGGGAGCCCACACATGGCCGTTGCATTCACCTTCCCGGGACAAGGCAGCCAGGCTGTCGGCATGGGCAAGGACCTCGCCGATGCCTTCCCCGAGGCGCGTAGGGTTTTTAGCGAAGTCGACGACGCGCTCGGCGAAAACCTGTCGAAGCTGATCTGGGAAGGGCCGGAAGAGACGCTGACGCTGACCGCCAACGCGCAGCCGGCGCTGATGGCTGTATCGCTGGCCGCGATCAGCGCCTTGGAAGCGCGCGGTTTCTCGCTGAAGGACAAGGTCGCTTACGTCGCCGGCCATTCGCTGGGCGAGTATTCGGCGCTCGCCGCCGCCGGCTTTGTCTCGGTTGCCGATGCCGCCAGGCTGCTGCGCATCCGCGGCAATGCCATGCAAGCGGCGGTGCCGGCCGGCGAAGGCGCCATGGCGGCGATCATCGGGCTGGAGCAGGCCGATGTCGAAGCCGCCTGCGCCGAGGCTGCCAAAGGCTCGGTCTGCCAGATCGCCAACGACAATGGCGGTGGCCAGCTGGTGATTTCCGGCGCCAGGGCAGCGGTCGAACTGGCCGCCAAACTGTGCACGGAAAAAGGCGCCAAGCGGGCGCTGATGCTGCAGGTCTCCGCGCCCTTCCATTCGGCGCTGATGGCGCCTGCCGCCGAGATCATGCGGGAAGCGCTGGCTGGGGTAACAAAGAACGCGCCTGTCGTGCCGCTCGTCTCCAATGTCACGGTCACTCCGACCAGCGATCCCGACGTCATTGCGCGCCGTCTGTTCGAACAGGTGATCGGTCGCGTGCGCTGGCGCGAGACAGTGGAGTGGTTCGGCGCGAACGGCGTCACCACGCTCTATGAAGTCGGCGCGGGAAAAGTGCTTTCAGGGCTGGCCCGGCGCATAAACCGCGACATCGCCACGACATCGGTCGGAACCGCGGCGGAGGTCGAGGCCGCATTGGCGGCGCTCGGGTGAAGCGCCGCGTGTGAATTGATGGCGCGGCTTGTATCGCTGAAGATATTCCGTTGATGATGGCAATCGGACACCGGCACGACGTATACAGATAAGGTTGCTCGCTGAGCTTCCGAAACCAAAGAGGAAAACACATGTTCGAACTGACCGGCCGCAAGGCACTTGTCACCGGCGCGTCGGGAGGCATCGGCGAGGCGATCGCCAGGGTGTTGCATGCGCAGGGCGCCGTCGTCGGCCTGCACGGCACGCGCATCGAGAAACTGGAGGCGCTGGCCGCCGAACTTGGCGACCGGGTGAAGCTGTTTCCGGCCGACCTGTCGAACCGCGACGAGGTCAAGGCGCTCGGCCAGAAAGCGGAGGCCGATCTCGAGGGCGTCGACATCCTGGTCAACAATGCCGGCATCACCAAGGATGGACTGTTCGTGCGCATGTCGGACGCCGACTGGGACAGTGTGCTCGAAGTCAACCTGACGGCCGTGTTCAGGCTGACGCGTGAGTTGACCCATCCGATGATGCGCCGCCGCCACGGCCGCATCATCAACATTACCTCGGTGGTCGGCGTCACCGGCAATCCCGGCCAGACCAACTACTGCGCCTCCAAGGCCGGCATGATCGGCTTTTCCAAATCGCTGGCGCAGGAGATCGCCACCCGCAGCATAACCGTCAACTGTGTCGCCCCGGGCTTCATCGAATCGGCGATGACCGACAAGCTCAACGACAAGCAGAAGGAGGCGATCATGGCCGCTATCCCGACGCGCCGCATGGGCACCAGCGCCGAAGTGGCGTCCGCCGTCGCCTACCTTGCCTCCAACGAGGCCGGCTACGTCACCGGCCAAACCATCCATGTGAACGGCGGTATGGCGATGATCTGATCGGGTCGGCCAAAGCATGCATTTCGGGCCGGGCCCGGGCATTCGCGGTGGCTTTGAGACGGCGACAGGCAACGCTCGGGCGGGCTGTGAAAAGCGACCATTTCGGCTTGGACGCCCACGATTTTTCGTGTAATGCGGCCCGCAACCCGGCGGTTCGGGCAAAAACCGGTCTGCGGCCATTGCGTTTCCGGCGGGACCATCTTTCAGCTTGATTAGCGGCATTCCGCCCGCTAACGAAGACAGACAACCAAAAGACGAGGATGCCCCAAATGAGTGACACCGCAGAGCGCGTCAAGAAGATTGTCATCGAGCACCTGGGCGTCGACGCCGACAAGGTGACGGAGCAGGCGAGCTTCATCGATGATCTGGGCGCCGACAGTCTCGACACGGTCGAACTCGTCATGGCGTTCGAAGAAGAATTCGGCGTCGAGATCCCCGACGACGCGGCTGAAACCATCCTGACGGTGGGCGATGCCGTGAAGTACATCGACAAGGCTTCGGCCTGACGCTTTCCGCAGTCATCACCGGGGAGGACCTGCGATGAGGCGTGTCGTCGTCACGGGCCTTGGGTTGCTGTCGCCGTTCGGCATGGGCTTCGAGCACAGCTGGAAGGAACTTCTGACCGGCCGCAGCGCCGCCAAGCGCATCACCGAGTTCGAGGTGGAGGATCTTGCCTGCAAGATCGCCCATGTCGTTCCGCGTGGTGACGGCAGCAACGCCACCTTCAATCCCGAGGCGGTGCTCGAGCCGAAGGAACTGCGCAAGATCGGCGACTTCATCCTGTACGGGATCGCAGCCGCCGACGAGGCGCTGAAGGATTCCGGCTGGCAGCCGAAGACCCATGCCGAACAGTGCGCCACCGGCGTCCTGATCGGTTCGGGCATTGGCGGCATCGAAGGCATCGCCGAGAATGCGATGATCCTGAAGGAGCGCGGGCCGCGTCGCATCAGCCCTTTCTTCATCCCCGGCCAGATCATCAATCTCGTCTCCGGCCAGGTTTCGATCCGGCATGGGCTGAAAGGTCCCAATCATGCCGTCGTCACTGCTTGCTCGACCGGCGCGCATGCCATCGGCGACGCTGCCCGGCTGATCATCTGGGGCGATGCCGACGTGATGGTCGCCGGCGGCGCCGAAGCGCCCGTGACGCGACTGTCTATCGCTGGCTTCGCTGCCTGCCGCGCGCTCTCGACCGAGCGCAACGACGCGCCGCAAACGGCGTCGCGGCCCTATGACCGTGATCGCGACGGCTTCGTCATGGGCGAGGGCGCCGGCGTCGTCGTGCTTGAGGAACTCGAGCATGCCAAGGCACGCGGCGCGAAAATCTATGCGGAGGTGACCGGCTACGGCCTGACCGGCGACGCCTATCACATCACCGCACCGGCTGAAGACGGCGACGGCGCATTCCGTTGCATGACGGCGGCGTTGAACCGGGCAAAGCTGACGCCCGCCGATGTCGATTACATCAACGCGCACGGCACTTCGACCATGGCCGACACGATCGAGCTCGGCGCCGTCGAGCGGCTGGTCGGCAACGCCGCATCGAAGATTTCGATGTCGTCGACCAAGTCGTCGATCGGCCATCTCCTCGGCGCGGCAGGGGCTGCCGAAGCGATCTTTTCGATCCTCGCCATCCGCGACAACATCGCGCCGGCAACCATCAACCTTGACAATCCGGAACGTGAGACCGCGATCGACCTGGTGCCGAACAAACCGCGTGCCCGCCAGATCGACGTGGCGTTGTCCAATTCCTTCGGCTTCGGCGGCACCAACGCTTCGCTGGTCTTTCAGCGCTACAATGGCTGACCGTCCGCCTGCCGGACGGCGCCTCGGCGTGTCGTCAATTTTGCCATATTCGCCCCTACTCTGCCGCAGGGGATTCGTTGAGAGATCAAACGGTAGGGCGAAATGAACACAAATCCGGCCGGCAACGGAGAGTTCGGGCAAGGGCAGGCGACATCGGGACCGATCGTGCCCAAGACAGCCGCCGAAGCCTTGCGGCCGGAGGCCGGCACGCCGCCGCCGAAGCGCTCGCGTGCTTCGCGCAGTCAGGTCGTCGTGTTCATGAACTTCGTCATCTCCTTGGTGATGCTGATGGTTCTGGCGGCGGGTATCGCGCTTTACTTCGGCAAGCAGGAATTCACCGAGCCCGGCCCATCGGCCAATGGCGACACCTTCCTGGTCAAGCCGAACACCGGCGTACAGGATATCGCCGACCAGCTCGAGCGGCGCGGCCTGATCAGCGACGCCCGCATATTCCGTCTTGGCGTGCGCGCCTTCGGCAATGATTCCGCGCTGAAGGCCGGCGAATACGAGATCAAACCCAGGGCGTCCATGCGCGACATCATGGAATTGCTGAAGAGCGGCAAGTCGGTCATGTACTCGCTGACCATTCCCGAAGGGCTGACCGTCGAGCAGGCGCTGGCGCGCATCGCAGGCGAGCCCGCCTTGAGCGGCGACATGCCGGCCACCGTGCCTCCAGAGGGCAGCCTCGCCACCGATACGCTGCGCTTCACGCGCGGCGCCACGCGCCAGCAGATGATCGACAAGCTGCTGGCCGACCAGAAGAAGCTGGTCGAGGAGGTCTGGCAGCGGCGCGCCGCCGACCTGCCGCTCGCCAGCATTGACGAGTTCGTCACGCTGGCCTCGATCGTCGAGAAGGAAACAGGCAAGGGTGATGAGCGTTCGCGCGTCGCCGCGGTCTTCCTGAACCGGCTGGCCAAAGGCATGCGCCTGCAATCCGATCCGACCATCATCTACGGTCTGTTCGGCGGCAAGGGCAAACCCGCCGACCGGCCGATCTATCAGTCGGACATCCAGAAGCCGACGCCCTACAACACATATGTGATCAACGGCCTGCCGCCGACGCCGATCGCCAATCCCGGCCGTGCGGCGCTGGAGGCGGTAGCCAATCCATCAAAGACCGACGACCTCTATTTCGTTGCCGACGGCACTGGCGGACACGTCTTCGCCGCCACGCTTAACGAGCACAATGAGAACGTCGCGCGCTATCGAGCCCAGCAGAAGAAGCAGGTCGACGACGCGGCCAAGGCTGATGCCAAGGTGGAGGGGCAGACCGACGCTCCCATTGACGGCGACGCGGGGGCGGCCCAGTAGCGGCGCACGATGTTTTCCAGCTCGTCCATGCTATCGGTTGAAGGCAGGAACGTTGGATTTTGTCAGGGCGCCTCGTAAGCCGGTTGGCAGGCGGGCATTTCGGCTTTCTGAAGGTGCGCGAAGCCGGATCAAGCAGTATCCGCAGTACGCGCCAGGGGGTATGCAGGCACGATGAATTTGCAGAGCATGACCGGGTTTGCGCGCGCTGTCGCCGAACATGACGGCACCTCGATTGCCTGGGAGGTCAAATCCGTCAACGGCAAGAGCGTCGAGGTGCGGCTGCGGCTGCCGCAGGGTTTTGAGCGGCTGGAGCCGGCCATCAGGCAGACGCTTCAGAAACGTTTCGCGCGCGGCAATTTTCAGGCGACGCTGACCATCACGCGCGCCGTCGGAATGCAGTCCCAGCCCGTTGTCAACGAGGCCTTCCTCAAGGACCTGGCCGGGCTCGCCAAGCGGATCGTGGAACAATTTGGTGTTGCTCCTGCGACCGCCGACGGACTGTTGTCGCTGCGCGGCGTGCTCGAAATTCCCGAGACCACCGAAACCGAGGATGTAAGGACAGCGCTCGACAACGCCGTCATGGCGGCCCTTGAGGCGGCGCTGGAGGGGCTGGAGCGGTCCCGCCAGGGTGAGGGCGCGGCACTTGGCACGCTTCTGCTGGGCCATATCGACGCCATCGAAGCGCTGACGCTGGGCGCCGAAGCGGATCCGTCGCGCGAACCGGCGGCCATCCGCGAGCGCCTCGCCGAACAGGTGCGGCTCTTGATGGATGCTTCGGCCAACCTCGATGCCGGCCGCTTGCACCAGGAAGCCGCCTTCCTCGCCACCAAGGCCGACATTCGCGAGGAGATCGACCGCTTGAAGACGCATGTGGCGTCGGGTCGGGCATTGCTTTCCGGCGGCGGCGCCGTCGGCCGCAAGCTCGATTTTCTGGCACAGGAATTTAACCGCGAATCGAATACGCTGTGCTCGAAATCGAACGCCGCCGCGGTCACCGCCATCGGACTGGAACTGAAGGCCGTGGTCGATCAATTCCGTGAACAGGTCCAGAATCTGGAGTAGCCGATGGTCGCCAGGGATTTGGGGTCCCGCATTCGCCGCCGGGGGCTGATGCTCGTGCTGTCGTCGCCGTCGGGCGCCGGCAAGTCGACGATTGCGCGCAACCTTCTGGAAAGCGATTCCAGCCTCGAACTGTCGGTCTCCGTCACCACCAGGCCGCGCCGCGGCTCGGAGATCGAAGGCGTTCACTATCATTTCCGCACCATGCGCGAGTTCGAGCGGCTGCGCGATTCGGACGCCCTGCTCGAATGGGCGGAGGTGCATGGCAATTGCTATGCGACACCGCGCGAACCTGCGGAACTGGCGCTGGCTCAAGGGCGCGACATGCTGTTCGACATCGATTGGCAAGGTGCCCAGCAGCTCAAGGAGAAGATGCGCGCCGACATCGTCTCGATCTTCATCCTGCCGCCGTCGATGAAGGAGTTGAAGGCAAGGCTGAAGCGCCGCGCCGAGGACCAGGAGGCGGTGATCGAGACGCGGCTGAAGAACGCGCGCAACGAGATCGAGCACTGGAAGGAATATGATTTCGTCATCGTCAACGATGATCTCGATCGCGCCTTCGCCGAAGTGCGCGGCATCGTTGTCGCTGAGCGGTTGCGGCGCGATCGTCGGCCCGGGCTCTTCGATTTCGTCTCGGGACTGTTGGACGAGAAGACGAGCTAGCACTTTCCTCTGCCCATAAGATGGGCCGGCGGACAGGCCGAAGGCCGACAAGTCCGATGTGCTCGAGATGGTCGCGCCTGCAAGATGCGCATTGCGGCGACATAAATCAGACAATTGACGAAGAGGGCAACGCCCCTAGTTTCTCCGGCACGAGAGCGCGCGCGTGGTCGGTAACGGCCGGTTCGGCGGCGTCCCATCGTAGCCATGAGGGAGAGCAGATATTGAAACGCTTCTGGCTGGGCGTTCTTGTCATCGTCATTGTCTGCGGCGCCGGATTTTTCGCCTATGCGTGGAAGCCGGCGATCGATCCTGTCGAGCCGCCGCAACGATCGTCGTTCGACCCGGCGTTGATCGAGAAAGGCGCTGTGCTGGCCTCGGTCGGCAATTGCACCTCCTGCCACACCAGGCCCGGTGAAAAGTCATTTGCCGGCGGGCTCGCCGTGCCGACGCCGTTCGGCACCATCTATTCGACCAACATCACGCCAGATCCGCAGACCGGTATCGGCCGCTGGTCGCAGGCAGCCTTCAACCGCGCCATGCGCGAAGGCGTCGACCGCGAGGGCAGGCATCTCTACCCGGCCTTCCCATTCGATCATTTCACGCGTGTCTCCGATGAGGACAACCGCGCGCTCTACGCCTATCTGATGACGCGCCAGCCGGTGAACAACCGGCCGCCTCCGAACGAGCTGCCTTTCCCGCTCGATATGCGCCTCGTGCTGGCCGGCTGGAAGCTGCTGTTCTTCGACAGGGGCGCCTATCAAAACGATGCTTCGCAAAGCGCGCAGTGGAACCGCGGCGCCTATCTGGTCAATGGGCTCGGCCATTGCGGCGCCTGCCACACGCCGCGCAATCGGTTCGGCGCGGAAGAGAAGGGTTCGCACATGGCCGGCGGCGAGGCGGAAGGCTGGACGGCATTTGCGCTCGACGGCACTTCACCGGCGCCGATACCATGGACGCATGACAGCCTGTTTGCCTATCTCAGGCAAGGCTGGCATGCCGACCACGGCGTCGCCAATGGCCCGATGGGCGAAGTGACGGGCAATCTCGGCCGGCTTCCCGATGCCGACATCGACGCCATGGCCACTTACGTCATGTCGCTCATGGGCGAACCATCCGCCGAACGGACGGCAGCCGCGCAGGCTATCCGCGGCCGCGCCGCGGCCGACCCGGCGTCGACCGCCGCCGTGGTGCCGACATCCGCCGATACGCCGGCGGCGCGTGGAGCCGTCATTTACCAGGCAGCATGCGCCACCTGCCACGACGGCAGCCGTCCGCCGCCTTTTGGCGGTATCAATTTCCATCTGTCGAGCGCGGTCAACGCGCCAGATCCGCAGAACGTCATCAACACCGTACTGTTCGGCCTGCCGGCGGCGGGTGGACGCCCGAGCGCGATCATGCCGGGATTCGCGGCGACGCTGAAGGACGACCAGGTGAACGACTTGCTGGCCTATCTGCGCGATGCCTTTGCCGGCAAGCCGGCCTGGCAGGATGCGGCGGCCAGGATCGCCGACACCAGGAGCGGAAAATACCAGGTCAGCGTCCGGCCATCGGACGGCATCGAGCGCGGCCCGGACAATGTAGGAGCGAAGGACAGATGATCAATCTCAACGTCAACGGCATCTCCCACGACGTCGACGTCGATCCCGCGACGCCGCTGCTTTACGTGCTGCGCAACGATTTGAAGCTGAACGGCGCCAAGTTCGGCTGCGGCCTTGGCCAATGCGGCGCCTGCACGGTGATGGTCGACGGCAAGCCCGTCTTCTCCTGCCTGACGCCAGCGATGCTGGTGGAAGGCCGCGAGGTCAAGACGGTCGAGGGTTTGGGCACGATCGAGAACCCCGGCCCTATGCAGAAAGCTTTCATCGAGGAGCAGGCGGCGCAATGCGGTTATTGCATCGCCGGCATGATGATGCGGGCGCAGGCGCTGCTCGAGGCCAAACCCGATGCCGGTGACGCCGATATCAGGCAGGCGCTGGAACCCAACCTCTGCCGCTGTGGCACGCATATGCGCATCCTGCGGGCAGTGAGCCGCGCGCGCGACCTGATGAAATCGAAATCGGCCGGCTTGGCGCCGGCCGCGGCCGCGGGGAGGGCATGATGAACGCGCCAACCTTTCCCGAGCTGACACGACGCGGTTTTCTCGCCGGAACCGGCGCGCTGGTCGTGTCCTTCACCATCCCCGTGCAGGCTCAGGAGGCCGCGCCCTCGGCGCAAACGCCCGCGCCGCCGGCCCCGGCCAAGAAACTGCCGGGCAGCCTTGCCGATACCCCCTCGCTGGACGCCTGGATCAGGTTGGATGCCGATGGTTCGATCACCGTCTTCACCGGCAAGGCCGAGCTCGGCCAGGGCACCAGGACGTCGCTGCGCCAGATCGCCGCCGAAGAACTGGAGGTCGAGCCGGCTTCCATCAAGCTCATCACCGCCGATACCGCGCTCACGCCGAACGAGGGCTATACCGCCGGCAGCCAGACGATCCAGAACAGCGGCACCGCCATACGCTACGCCTCGGCGCAGGTGCGCCAGATCCTGGTCGCCAAGGCCAGCGAGAAGCTCGGCATTCCGGCCGACCAGCTCAAGGCGGCAAGCGGCAGGATCACCGGGCCGGACGGGAAGTCCGTGGGCTATGGCGAACTCGTGGTGGCGGATTTGCTGCATGTGGACGCATCGGCCGATACGGCGCTGAAATCGCCGGACAGCTATCACGCGATCGGCAAGCCGTTCGCCCGCGTCGATATTCCGGCCAAGGTGACGGGCGGCGAGGCCTATGTGCAGGACATGCGGCTTCCCGGCATGGTGCATGCCCGCGTCGTTCGCCCACCAAGCTATTCGGCCAAGCTCGTCAGCGTCGACGAGGCCGCCATCAAGACGATGCCGGGCGTGGTGGCGGTGATCCGCGACGGCGACTTCCTGGCCGTGGTGGCCAGGCAGGAATTCCAGGCGGTCCAGGCCATGCGCGCCATGGCCGCCAAGGCGAAGTGGCAGGAGCAGCCGGTCTTGCCGGACCAGGACAATATCCCCGCCTTCCTCGAGCGCTCGGTCGCCGAGGTCGGCACCGTGACCTCGGTCGGCGCGGAAACGGCAGCCGGCGCAAAGACGTTGCAGGCGCAGTTCACCCGCGCCTACCAGATGCATGGGTCGATCGGCCCGTCCGCTGCCGTTGCCCTGTTAGACAAGGGCCTGATCACGGTGTGGACGCATACTCAAGGCGTCTATCCAGACCGCAAGGCGATCGCCGAGATGCTCGGCGTGGGGCCGGAAAAGGTGCGCTGCATCCACACCGAGGGATCAGGCTGCTACGGCCACAATGGCGCCGACGACGCGGCGGCCGACGCCGCACTGATCGCGCAGGCGCTACCCGGCACGCCGGTGCGCGTGCAGTGGATGCGCGATCAGGAGCATTTGTGGGAGCCTTATGGCCCTGGCATGCTGACGCGCGCCAGCGCAATGCTGGACGCCGGCGGCAAGATCGTCAACTGGCACTATGATCTGTGGAGCAACAGTCACGGCACCCGGCCGGGAACGGCAGGTTCGCTGATTGCCGGCCGGCTGATGGCGAAGCATTTCCCGCCTGATCCGGCCAAGCTGCAGATCTCGCCGCTCGGCAATGGCGACCGCAATGCCATCCCGCTCTACGACGTGGCGAACCAGCGGGTGAACTGGCATTTCGTCGCCGACATGCCGGTGCGCGTCTCGTCGCTGCGCGGCCTCGGCGCCTACTGCAACGTCTTCTCGATCGAAAGCTTCATGGACGAGCTCGCGCTCGCGGCCGGCGCCGACCCGGTGGAATACCGGTTGAGGCACATGAAGGACCCGCGCGCCAGGAAGGTGATCGAGGTTGCGGCGCAAAAATTCGGCTGGAGCAATGATCCTATGCCGGAGGGCCGCGGCCGGGGGTTCGCCTTCGCCAAGTACAAGAACCACGCCGCCTATCTCGCAGTCGCGCTTGAAGCGGAGGTCGATCGCGACAGCGGCGCCATCGCCATCTCGCATGTGGTCTCGGCAGTCGACTGCGGCGAAGCGGTGGCGCCGGATTCGATCGTCAACCAGACCGAAGGCGGTATCCTGCAGTCAATGAGCTGGACGCTCTACGAGGCCGTCCATTTCGACGACACCCGCATCCTGAGCGCGGATTGGTCGGCCTATCCGATCCTGCGCTTCAGCGCCGTTCCCGACAGCGTGGAAGTGCATGTCGTCGACAATCCCGGCACGCCCTATCTCGGCGTCGCGGAAGCAGCGCAAGGCCCGACCGCCGGCGCGATCGCCAACGCCTTCCGCCATGCGGCGGGAAAACGCATTTATGACCTGCCCTACACGCGCGAGCGCGTCAAAGCGGTGTTGGGCGTGTAGTTCGAAGCATGCGCTCGACAAGGATCAGATTTCGCCGCGCTTCGACGGCCGGCGGCACTACACCGCATTGGTCAGCCGCACGAACTCCTCGACATCGAGCGTCTCGGCGCGCCGGGTCGGGTCTATCCCGGCGCGTTCGAGCAGGGCCTCGCCGCCGAGGCTCTTAACGCTCTGCCGCAGCATCTTTCGGCGCTGGCCGAAGGCGGCTTCCGTGACGCGGCCGAGTTTTTTCACGTCGGCGCATAGCGGCGTCGCGCGCGGCTCGAGATGCACGACGGAAGAGGTCACCTTGGGCGGCGGTGTGAACGCCTGGGGTGGCACGTCGAACGCTATCCTGGCCTGCGTGCGCCACCCCGCCAGCACGCCGAGCCGGCCATAAGCCTCGCTGCCAGGCGCGGCGACGATACGCTGGGCCACCTCGCGCTGGAACATCAGGGTCATCGAGGCATAGAAGGGAGGCCACTCCGCGACGGTCAGCCAGCGGACCAGCAGTTCCGTGCCGATATTGTAGGGCAGGTTGGCAACGATCCTGACCGGCCCGCCGTCTCCGGCGGTCGCGGCAAGCGTCGGGAAGTCGATCTTCAGAGCGTCGCCCGAAACGACCTCCAGCCGGCCGGGATAGTGGGCCGATATCTCGGCGAGGGCCGCCAGGCAGCGTTCGTCGCGCTCGATGGCGACGACCTTGCGCGCGCCGTTGAAAAGCAGGGCTCTTGTCAACCCGCCAGGCCCGGGGCCGACCTCGATTACGGTCGTCTCCGCCAAATTGCCGGCGGCGCGCGCAATCTTGCCGGTCAGGTTGAGGTCGAGCAGAAAATTTTGGCCCAGTACCTTCTTTGCCTGCAAACCGTGGCGCTCGATGACCTCGCGCAGCGGCGACAGCCCATCCATGCTCATGGCTTGAGCCTCATTGCGTGACAAGCCTGGCCTCGGTGTCGGCCAGCTGCCGTGCAAGCCGCAGCGCCGCCATCAGGCTGTCGGGCCGGGCGATGCCCTTGCCGGCGATGTCGAAGGCGGTGCCGTGGTCGGGCGACGTGCGGATGAAGGGCAGGCCGAGCGTGACATTGACCGCTTCGTCGAAGGCCAGCGCCTTGGCCGGTATCAACGCCTGGTCGTGATACATGCACAGCGCCACGTCGTAGCCGGCCCGGGCCCGGGCATGGAACAAGGTATCCGCTGGCAACGGCCCGAACGCGTCGATGCCTTCGGCTCGCAGGATCTCGATTGCCGGTCGGATGATGCGCTGGTCCTCCAGGCCCATGGAACCGTCCTCGCCCGCATGCGGATTGAGGCCGGCGATGGCGAGCCGCGGGTTGGCGATGCCAAAGCGGTCCCTGAGGTCGGCGGCGGTGACCCGCGTCGTGGCCAGGATCAGGTCGGTGGTCAACGCCTTCGGCACCTCGGCCAACGCGATGTGGATGGTGACGGGAACGGTGCGCAGGTCGGGGCCTGCCAGCATCATCACCGGCATCGCTTCCAAGCCGCTGTGCCGCGCCGCCAGATGCGCCAGATATTCGGTGTGGCCGGGAAAACGGAAGCCGGCGTCGTAGAGCGGCTTCTTAGCGATCGGGCAGGTGACGATGGCCGCGGCGTCGCCGGCGAGGCTGGCGGCCACCGCCCGATCGATCGCTTCGATGATGCCCGCCGCATTGGCCGGATCCGGCTGGCCGGGGCTGTCGATGAAGCGGGCAGCCAGCGTAACGATCGGCAGGGCGTGGCCAAAGACCTCGGTTGCCCGCGCCGGCGTCGTTTCCTCGATAGGCAGCGAGACGCCGAGGCGGCGCGCCCGCGAGGCGATCAGCGTGGGATCGGCGAGCAGGTAGAAGGGCGGAAGGGCCGCGGCGGCACGCGCCAGAAACGCGGCAATCGCGATTTCCGGCCCGATGCCGGAAGGATCGCCGACGCTCAACGCCAGCGCGCGCATCGCCCTGTCCACCTCAGCGCTTGACGATGCGGGCTTTTGCCTTCAGCTCGTCGACATATTTCTTGCTGAGATCGTCGGCCGCCTTGTCGTTGGAGCCTTCGCTCTGGAACACCATCTGGGCGACCTTGTCGTCGGACACCTCACGCGACGAACAGATGCCGATGAACTCGACACCGCGCTCCGTTTCGCGGGTAGGCGTGGCGCCGCCAACCTTGGTGGCCTTGATCTGCTCGGCCCAGTCCGGCGGCAGTTGCGGCGCCAGCACCCGGCCGAGATCCCGAACCGTGACGTCGATCAGGCCCTTGGCGAACTGCCGCGTCGTGTTGCAGCCGTTGAAGCGGGCGCGCATGGCGTCGGCCTCGCGCTTGCGCTTGCCCAGCGTCGCGCTGCGTTCGGCCGCCGGCACGACGAAGATGACCTGCTGGAGCATGTATTCAGTGGCACTCGGCTTGGAGCCGCCCTTGTCGAGCATGCGCCTGACCGCGTCCTGCTCGGTTACGCTGCCGCCCTCGCCGGAACGATACCGTGCGCTCAAGGCCTGATTCCAGGCCATCTGGGCGCGGATGAACTCCTTGAAATGGCTCTTGCTGACGCCGGACTTTTCCATGACGCCGTCGAGCTGGCTGAGCTGCATCTTGTTGCTCGAGGCAAAGCGCTGGTACGCAGCCTCGACCTGCGCGTCGCTGATGCGGATCCCAAGCCGTCTGGCTTCGGCCATGCGCAAGGTCTGATCGATCATCTCCTGGCCGGCGTCACCCTTCTTGCGCTGAAGCTTGAGGAAGGCGGCGCGATGCGCGATGTCGCCGCTGGTGATCGGTATGTCGTTGACGACGTACTTGATCTCGCTGGCGAAAGCCGGCGGCGTGATGACGGTCATCGACACGGATGTCGCCACCACAAGCAGCGCCAACCCTGCTGAAAAGAGGTATTTCCTCATCGCAAACATCCCAATTCTGTCCCAGCTCCGCCCAACTTCATTCCTTCTTCGGGGTTTGTGAAGTCCCTGCCAGCCCTATGCGGCGAAACGATGTCGCGGGCTACTGGATGGTGTCGACGGCGCTGCTCGACGATCCGAAATCGCCGAGGGTGCGGAACGACAGGTTGAAGCCGATGCTCTGCGTCACCTCCCTGGTGTTCAGGTCGCGCGACTGCGAGTACGTCATCAGATAGGTGAAGCAGGAATCATTATAGGCGAAACCGACCCCGTCCTTGACCAGCAGGCTTTGCTGCAGGTCATAGGTTCCCGTCCCGAACACGCGCCAGTTCTCGGCAAGATGCGTGGACGCGCCGAGCGTCACCTCGTGGCGGTCGGTGGTGAAGCCATAGAGCGGTTGAGCCTGGATGAAGGCGTATTTGGCGCTCAGCGACACCGGCAGGCCGGAATAGGCGGCCTTTACCTCGGCGCGGCGGATATCGAAGCTCTGCTCGTCGAAACGGCCGCTGACCGAGGCGGCGAACCCGTTCGGGCTGCTGACGCCAAATAGGCCGACATAGTCGGACTTGGTGTTTTCGAGGCCCGAATAGGCGCCGACATTGACCAGGTCCGGCGCGTCGAAGGAGTTCTCGCCGCCAATCTGGTAGGATTGGCCGAAAATGGCGTTGGTGCCCCAGCCGTTGATGTAGGAGCCGGAATAGCGAAGGCCGACATTGGCGCGCGAGCCGCCCTCGATACGGTCATAGCCGGAGAACTTGTCGCGTTCGAACAGCGTCGTCGCATCGAAAACCATGCTCTGCGCGTCTTCGTTCGGAACGGCGAGGCCGCCGACATATTGTTCGTTCGGACGCAAGAACACCTGCGCCATCGGCTCGAACACATGACTGGAGCCGCTGGCCATGGAAAACAGCAGCGGCCAGCGCATCTCGAGTCCGGCGGTTGCCATGTACCGGGCGAACGAGGAACGCATATCGTCCTGCTCGCCCAGGTTGGCGGCCATTTCGTTGACGGCATTGAGCGAAGCCGAGGACGCGCGGAGGTAGTCGACATCGCCCTGGAGCGCCAGCAGCGGCGTCAGCACTAGTCCGTCATCGGTGACATACGACCGCTTCCATTCGGCCTCGGCGGTGAGACGTCCAGATTCGCCCTCGATGCCGCGCACGCGCTGTGTGCCTGAAGGGGGGAAGTAGGGGGTAAAAAAGGTCTCGTCGAGGTCATCGCGGCGGATGACGCGCGAATTGACATTGAACGACAACTGGCCGCCTGCGACCGACGTATCCGGAATGTAGGCGTAGTCGAGCGAGGGCAGCACCCAGGGCTGCTGGCCGCTTCGCGCAGCGGGGTTGCTGTCGAGCGCGTCTTCCTGCACCTCGAAATGCATTGCGCGCAGGTCGAAATAATTGCGGCCATCGAGGCCGGTCAGGTAAACCGACGACTGGTGAACGGACCCGTTATATTTGTCGATGGCGTAGGTGTTCGAGAAGTTCTTGTCGGTCTGCAGCAGCACGTCCCAGCCGAAATTCCAGCGCGCATTGATGGCGAACTGCCCCTGTGTGCCCATCATGCCGCGGAATTTGTTCGGATCGCCCGCCTCGCCCGAATCGACATTTCGTCCGGCAGCGTCGATGAAGGCGTCGGGATCCCGCTGCTGAATGCCCGCGATCTTCAGGCTGTATTCGCCATTGTTGAAGCGTTGGCGCCATTCGGCCTCACCGAGAAAGCCTTGCTTGGTGAAGCCGGTGCCGGTGACGGTCAGGTCGTAAGTCGGTGAGAGCGCGAAATAGTAGGGGACCTTCACCCCGACGCCCAGATCGCTTTTGAAGACGATGCCGGGGATCAGGAAGCCGCTCTTGCGCTTTACCGTCGGATCGGCGATCTCGAACGCCGGCAGGTAGGCGAGCGGGAAGCCGAAGAATTCGAAATTCGCATTCTCGAAGCGGACCGTCTTCTTCTCGCCGTTCCAGATGATCTTCCTGGCCTTCACGCGCCAGGTCGGCGCCTTGTCGGGCTTGTCCTCGCACGGTTCGCAGGCGGTGTAGACGCCATTGTGGAAAGTGGTCAACACGCCGCCCATGCGTTCGGCGCTTTCGGCGGCGAAATAGGCCTTGTCGATGGTTTCGACCCGGAGCGCGTTGACGAAACCGTCGGCAAAGTCGTCGGTGATGTCGATATGATCCGAATTGATCTTGGTGCCGTCGCTGTTGATCACCTCGACATTGCCGCTTGCGACCATGCGCTTGGTGTTGCGGTTGTACTCGACCTTCTGCGCGACAAGTCGGTTGCCGCCATAGTCGATCTGCACGCCGCCGACCGCGGTCACGGTCTGGTTGTCGTTGTTGTAGACCAGCGTATCGGCCGCCAGCAGCATCTGCGAGCCGGACGGCACCTTGGTCGCCATGTCGCCGACGTCCTGGGCGAACGCAGGCAGCGGAACCGCGCATGCAAACAGGCATGCCAAGGCGGTCGCCGCATAGAGGCGCGCCAAACCGGCCTGCCTGTTACTGGGCAAAAAGGCCTCCCTCACTAGCCGTCTTCCTTGTATAGCAGGAAAGTCACCCCGAAGAACATAGCTACCACGACCGGCACCCAGGCAGCTACGACAGTCGGCACGAACCCCGCCACGCCGAATGCCTTCACCAGCACCGAAACGACATAAAGCAGAAACCCGGCAACGACGCCACCCAGAATCATCGTTGCCGATTGCCCCATCCTCGCAAATCGCATTGAAACTGTTGCCGCAATCAGCGTCATGGCGACGAGCAGGAACGGCAACGCCACCAGCGAATCGAACTGCATGGCAAAGGCATTTGCCTTGAGGCCGAAGGAACGGGCAACCTCGATTTTTCCCGGCAGATCGTAGAATGGAATGGTCTCCGGGCGCGCCAGCCGCTCCTGCACGAATTCCGGCTTCAGATTGGTCGGCACGCGATCGTTTGCCGCAGGCTGGATGGTGCCGTTCTTGAAGGTCTTGACGTCCTGCAATTCCCAGTAGCCGTCCCGCAGGTAGGCGCGCGCGGCATCCTTGCGCTCGACGATATCGCCTTGCGGGTCGAGGATGAAAAAGACCGCGTCAGCCATCTCCAGGCCCTGGTTGAGGATGGCGCGCGCTCCGATGATGGTGTCTCCGGAGCTGGTTTTCTGCCGGATCCAGGGCGCGGCGTCGGCCGACACCGTGTTCGACTTGCCCGAGCGCAACTGCGTTTCGATCTGTTCGGACCAGGAAAAGGCGTGCGCGGCGAGCGGGTTGATGAGACCGACCGACAGGACGCCGAACAACAGCGCTCCGATGCAGCAAGGCAAAAGGAACTGCCAGGCCGAAACGCCGGCCGAGCGCGCTATGACCAGTTCATACCTGCGGTTGAGCGAGACCAGCGTCGCCATCGCCGAGAAGAGACCGACAAACGGCACGGTCTGCAGCATGATCATCGGCATCCTGAGCCCGGAAAT
Source organism: Mesorhizobium sp. BR1-1-2 (assembly GCF_020165435.1). Classification (NCBI taxonomy): domain Bacteria; kingdom Pseudomonadati; phylum Pseudomonadota; class Alphaproteobacteria; order Hyphomicrobiales; family Phyllobacteriaceae; genus Mesorhizobium; species Mesorhizobium sp. BR1-1-2. The sequence goes on along the minus strand of NZ_JAIUID010000002.1, from coordinate 591,723 downwards.
GGCCACCGCCGTTCCGTAGGTAAAGCCGGGCAGGCCGGTCGTGCGGCCGGAAAGCTCGGTGAAATCGATCAGGAACACCAGCGCAAGCAGGCCGATGAAGAACCACACGGTGATGGTGACATAGCGGAAGAAGAAATAGCGTCCCAGCGTCCAGCCCATCAGCTGACCCCCTGGCCCGAGGCGCTGCGCCTGGACAGGCGCAGCTTGACGGCATTCCAGGCGTCGGCCATCCGACTGGCGAGATTCGTCAGCCAATCTGCCCAGGCCACTGGCAATTCCATCGTCCGGTTGGAGGCGATGAACCAGATTGCCACCGCCGACGACACGATCGGCACGCCGTAGACCATATACGCATATTGCGGGACCTCGCCGGCCTTGCCGGCGGCGAAGAAGCCCATCCAGCGCACGAACAGCGATATCGCGATGGCCGTGATCAGCGGATTGACGCGCGCCTCGCGATGCGAGCGTGCGTCTCCGGCGACCGCGAGTGCGATCAGCGCGAAGACCATGGAATAGAGCCATTCCGAGAACCGCTGGTCGACCTCCGCCCGGTATTCGTTCGGGCGCTGCTGATAGACCTTGTCATTGGCACTCGGGTTGAGCAGGTACTGGGTCGTCTGGTCTTTTGGCATCAGCGTCACCTCCGACGCTGCCGCCATGAAGGCCGACATGTCGAAGGCATAGGAGGTGAAGCGGATGACCGAGAGGTCGCCGGTCAGGGTCTTTCGATGGATGACGCCGTCATTCATCATCAGCACCTTTTCGCCGCCGCGTTCGACGATGCTGCCGGTCTTGGCATAATAAACGAGGTTGACCCCTTCCTCGCGCGAATCCGCGACGAAGATGCCGCCCAGCCGGTTGTCGGGGAGCCGCTCGCCTATCTGCAGGAACAGCCCGTCATCGATCTTGCGGAATGTGCCTTCCTGGATGATCAGCGACAGAAGATCCGCGCGTGACTCCGCCACCAGCATCCGGTTCTTCTGGCGCGCATAGGGGTCGATGCCGTTGTCGACGGCGAAGGAAAAGACGCTGGCCGCGGCCGCGAGAATCATGATCGGCCGCACGATGGTCCAGCGCGAGGCGCCCGCTGCGTTGACGACGGCGAGCTCCGAATCCGAATTCATGACGCTGAGCGTCTGGGCAACCGCCACCACGAGCGCGAAGGGCACCACGATCGGAATGATCGAGGGAAGAATGAGGGCCGCGACCTCGAAGAAGGTCAGCGCCGACTGCCCGCTGTCGGTGACGAGGTCGATCTTGGCCAGCACCTGCGTCGTCCAGACAATGGCCAGCGTCCAGGCCAGCGCTGCAATAAAGACCACGAAAGCGCGGCGCATGATGTAGCGTTCAACGACCTTCATGAAGGCTTTTCTCAATTTTCTCGAACGGCATCATGCCACCGGATAAGGGTAGCCGTCCGGCGACGCCCGCACAACTGGCTGCGTCGGGCTCTGTCAGGCAGACGATCCGGTTCCCGTCCCATATCGCGCGCCACGTTGGGCCGGAGTGTCGGCGGGATTGGATAAGAAAGGGCGAACATCGATGGTTAACAACAGGTTGCGGCCAAAAAGCGGAGCCGTGCCGCGACGAATCGCCGTCGATTCATGTGCCATATGGGGAGCCCGTTTGGCAAAGTCTTGCCAAATGCCGGAAAACGACCAAATGTCGCGGATCGCTTCCAACCGCTTCGCGCGAGCCGCGCATTCCCCGAAAGCAGGACATGATGAACCAGAGACCCTCGATCGCCTTCGCAAAATTCGCCGCGCCGCAGACCGCCGCGAACAGGAAGGGGACGGTCTTCGTGCTGGCGACGGATGATGGCGGCCTGAGCGAAACCGCCGCAGCGTATGATCCCGGCAAGACGCTGGAACGGGCCTTCCCGGTGGCCGAATTCACGGCCAAGTTTGCCAGCGTGGTGGAAGTGCTGACGCCGCAGGCAAGCTCGCTCGACAGGCTGGTCGCGGTCGGCGCCGGCAAGGTATCGGGGCTCGACGAATACGCCTGGACGAAGCTTGGAGGCACCATCGCGGGGTCGCTGCGCAAGGCGACTGACGTGGCGGTGGTGCTCGACGTGGTCGGCGCCTCGTCAAGCGGTGCGCAGGCGGCCAGCCTTGCCGCCGGTATTCTTCTGCGCAGCTATTCCTTCGACAAGTACAAGACCAGGAAAGACAAGGACGATGGCCAAGGCGACAAGGCCGAGCCGAAAAAGCCGGCCAAGATAACCATCCACACCGCCGATCCGGCGGGTGCGAAGAAGGCCTTCGCCGAGACCGAGGCGGTGATCGACGGCGTGCTTTTGGCGCGTGACCTCGTCAACGAGCCGGCAAACGTCCTGGGACCGGTCGAGTTTGCCGCCCGCGCCAAGGAACTGGAGGCCCTCGGCGTCAAGGTCGAGATCCTGGCCGAGAAGGAAATGAAGAAACTCGGCATGGGGTCGCTGCTCGGCGTCGCGCAAGGCTCGCCGCGCGGCGCCCGCATGGCCGTCATGCAGTGGAACGGCGGCAAGGCCAAGGACAGCCCGGTCGCCTTCATCGGCAAGGGCGTCACCTTCGACACCGGCGGCAATTCGATGAAACCGGCATCCGGCATGGAGGACATGAAGGGCGACATGGGTGGCGCCGCGGCGGTGACGGGACTGATGCATGCGCTCGCTGGCCGCAAGGCGAAGGCCAATGTCGTCGGCATCATCGGGCTGGTGGAAAACGCCGTCGACGGCCACGCGCAGCGTCCCGGCGACATCGTTACCTCGATGTCGGGCCAGACCATCGAGGTGCTCAACACGGATGCGGAAGGGCGCCTCGTGCTGGCCGATGCGCTCTGGTACTGCAATGACCGCTTCCAGCCGAAGTTCATGGTCAACCTGGCGACGTTGACCGGCGCGATCATGGTCGCGCTCGGCCAGCACTACGCCGGCCTGTTCTCCAACAATGACGAACTGGCGGAACGCCTGGCGACAGCCGGGCAGTCGACGCAGGAGCGGCTGTGGCGCATGCCGCTCGGTCCCGAATACGACAAGCTGATCGATTCCAAGAATGCCGACATGAAGAACATCGGCGGCCGCTATGGCGGCGCCATCATCGCCGCGCAGTTCTTGCAGCGCTTCGTCAAGGACACGCCCTGGGCGCATCTCGACATCGCCGGCACCGCCATGGGGGCGCTGTCGAACGAAATCAACCAGTCCTGGGGTTCCGGCTTTGGCGTGCGGCTGCTCGACCGGCTCGTGCGCGACCACTACGAGAGCTGATCGGGACCCATGGCCGACGTGCTGTTTTATCACCTGACCGAATCGACGCTGGAGGATGCGCTACCCGGCCTGCTTGAGCGCAGCGTCGATCGCGGCTGGCGCGCCGTGGTGCAGACCGGCACCGAGGAGAGGCGCGACGCGCTCGACCAGCATCTGTGGACGTTCCGTGACGATTCTTTCCTCGCGCACGCCACCGACCGCGAAGCCTATCCCGCCGAGCAGCCGATCCTTTTAACCACCGCCGAAGGCAACCCGAACGCGGCGCAGATACGTTTCCTGGTGGACGGAGCGGCGCCGCCGGACCTTGGCGGCTACGAGCGCGCCGTATTCCTGTTCGACGGCCATGATGCCGCCCAGGTCGAGGCCGCCCGCGGACACTGGAAGACGATGAAAGACGCCGGCCACGCGGTGACCTACTGGCAGCAGACGCCCGATCGCCGCTGGGAGCGCAAGGCTTGAGGGATGTCAGCGGTCGCTGATCGTCACCTTGTTGATTTTCGTGCCGGGCGGGAGATCCTTCACCTGACGGTGAATTTGCCCCGCAATGTGCACCTTCACGACGAAGAAGGTTTTTTCCATCTGCCCAACGCTCATTTCACCACCAATCACGGGCGGCTGTTTAAAGTCATAACATTCGCCAGCGCCAAGGATCATTCCCCTTTTTCGCGCCGCGATCACCAGACCAGCCAACACCAGATCGTCTCGGCGACCGGCGTCCTCCATCTGTGCTGCAAACTCCGCCCAACTCGCGGAAATCGGGGACAATCGCCCCTCGATCATGTCGAGATGATGGACCGAGCCATCAGCGGCGCGGAAGAAGATGTCGCCAAAGGCTGAAACGGCCGCCGGCTCCAGGCCGTCCAGGCCGATCCACGTCCAGCCGTCAAGCGCTTCCGCGACATCCTTGCCCGACGGTTCGATAAAGAAAAGCTGGAGATCGCGAGGCCATGCCGACCTGACCAGGCCGGTTGCTCGGGCCGCGCCTGTGTTGCTGCGTCGGCCGTCAGACCGATCACGTGCAGTACGAAAGCCGCCCAGAATTGAAGAAATAAACTTCCAAAGAGAGTTGCTCATAAAATCGTCCCCCAACCCATGTATACTTGCGGTTGGCTTTGACGGCAATCCGACGCGCGCCTTTCAGATGCATTCGGGGATCGAATGATGGGCATTGCTCCTGATCTGATTGTATATAAATGGCGCGAGGCCGTTGGCGGAATGGTAAATGCGGATCGCGATCATTGAACCGGAAGAAACCTGTCGGCTCGTTACATGAACAGCCTTACTTCTTCCCCTGCGGATGGATCGTCTCGCCGCGCTTGAGCATCTCGACAAAGGTCTCGATCTTCTTCCTGCGCCCGGCTTCGGTCTTCATGTTGTGGATACGGAAGGCGAGCGCGAAGCGGTTTTGCGCGCTGAGTTTTTCGAGCATTTGCCGAGCCTCTGGCTCGGCGTCGATCGCGGCCTGCAGGTCATCGGGAATTTTCATGTCCTTGCCACTGGCATAGGCGCGCGCCCAGCGCCCATCGGCCTTGGCGGCCTCGACCTCGGCCAGCCCATGCCGCGTCATCCGGCCGTCGTCGATCAGCCGGGCGACATTGTCGATGTTGATCTGGCTCCAGATGCTTTTCTTCGTCCTCCGCGTGTAGCGCTGCAGGAAGCTCTTGTCGTCGAGCCCCTTGCGCACCGCGTCGATCCAGCCCCAGCACAGCACGACGTCGATCGCTTCCTTCGGCGAGATCGACCTCAGTCCCGAGCCGGTCTTGTGGATTTTGATCCACACCTCGGTTTCCCTGTCATGATGCTCGCCGAGCCAGGTATAAAAGCTCTCGGCGTCCTCGAATTCGTGCACCTTGTCGGGGTCGACCTTGACCGGCGCCATTTGCGGCCTCGTCCATGCTTGCGATTGCACTTTCAATGCGGCATTTCCCGCGGGATGACAATCGAAGGCGAAGATGACGGCGCTGCCGGATGACGGCAGGTCCGCGGTGGCCCGCAGGCGCGGACCACCGCAGCGTCGTTTCATTGCCCGCCCATTTCCTTCTTGAACGTGTCGAAATCGACCTGCATGCCATTGAAGATGGTGCTCCAATGGCGGGTCAGCGCCGCCATCGCCACCGCCTCCTGGATTTCCTCATCGGTAGCGCCGGCGCGCTTGGCGTCTTGCGTGTCCGACCAGATGCAGTAGTTGCACGGGATCTGCGCCGCCACCGCCAGCGAAATCAATGACTTTACTTTTGGCGGCAGCGCCGTCTTGTCGCTGAGTTCGATGGCCTTGACCTCGGCCCAGGCGCCGGGCAGACCCGCTTTGGGAAGTTGCTTCACAAAGCTCGGCACGCCGCCCATGGTCGACTGGATGTCCTTTATGGTTGCATCGTAGTCATCGGCATAGGCAGGGGCCGCGGCGAGGACGCAGGCCACGGCGGTTAGAGCCAACGCACGATGGAAGGAAGAATGCACGGATTTGGCAATGCGATGGTGTGACATGTTTTCCTCCTCTGGTCTTTGTTAGCCTTACTGTGTAAGGTGAAATGAAAAATGAACCTTACGCTGTAAGTTGTCAAGCGCGGCCATGGACTCATCGATCAAAAAAAAGCGAGCACGCGCACGGCTGTCCCGCGAGATGATCGAGGATGCCGCTTTCGAGGTGATCGAGAAGGAGGGTCTTTCCGGTTTTTCGATGCGCAAGCTCGCCGCCGTGCTCGGCTGCGAGGCGATGAGCATTTATCATCACTTCCCCTCACAAGCGCACCTCTACGAGGCGTTGGTCGATCGCCAGGTCAGCGGGATGGTTATCCCCGACGACAGCATGCCCTGGCGCGACAGGATTAGGATGGTCATGCATGAGTTCCGCCGTGTTGCGAGGGAGCACCCGGCCTTCGCACCATTCCTTGTCGTCTACCGGATGAATTCGCCGCCTTGTCTGGCCATGCTGAACGGCGTCATCGGCCTGTTCGAGGCTGGCGGTTTCGGCCCGGAACTCAGTGCCAGGCTGTTTCGCACCGCCAGCTATTATCTCATGGGCGCAATCCTCGACGAGACCGCGGGCTACGCCAAGGGCCCGTCGGCGGTGACCACCGTCGACGACGAGCAACTGGCGAAGGATTTCCCCAGTGTCATGGCGGCCGGGACCTATTTCGGCACCGGCGGTTTCGACAAGACGTTCGAACTCGGCCTCGACATGCTATTGGACGAAATGGAGCGCCTGCGCGACAGGGCCAATGCAGGCTGATTGTCCGGCAACGCCCGATTACAAGGTGATTCCCTGAATGCGCTTTCTGTTCCTGTTGATCCTGCTCGCCGGCATCGGCGTCAGCGCCATCTATCCATGGGCGATGACCAATTTCTCCGGTCACCAGATCGGCAGCTGGCGGGTCTATGATGGCGGCCGCTTCAAGCAAGTCACCGTGCCGCTTGCCGCGCGCGACGCGCCGGTAAGGGTGCTGGTCGACTTGACCGCGAGGGCCGAGCGCATCGTTTCGCAGCAGCGCACGGTGCTGACGCTGACAGCCGCCACCGGCGGTCGCACGGTGCTTGCCTCGACGCTTCAGTTCAATCATTCCGACAATCCGCGTCAGGCGAGCCCGCAACTGCCCGACAAGATCTTCCGCGATGAGGCCGGCGTGATCGGGACCGTCGGCCCCGGCCCCTATGTCTTCACCGTCGGTCCCGGCGACGCCGAGGACATTCCGATACGCGCGGTCGATCTTGTCTTGCGCTCCGGTGTCGGCGAGACCGACAGCCGTGCGCGACCGGTTGGCTTCGCGCTGATGGCGATCGGCCTGATCGGCTTCCTGATGTCCTTGCGTTCTGCCGGCGGCCGGCCGCAAAATCCGAATTCACAGCCACCGCCGCCACGCTGGGGCAGGGGCGCCACATGAACTATCGCCACGCCTATCACGCCGGAAATTTTGCCGACGTCGTCAAGCACGTCGTGCTGACGCGGCTGCTCGAATATCTGAAGCAGAAGGACAAGGCCTTTCGCGTCATCGACACCCATGCCGGCATCGGCCGCTACGATCTGTCCTCGCTCGAGGCGCAGAAGACCGGCGAATGGCAAGGCGGCATCGGCCGACTGGTCGATGCTGCGCCCGAAGCCCAGGCCGCAATGCTGCTCGCGCCCTATCTCGACGCGGTGCGTGCGTGCAACGCAGACGGTCAATTGAAAAAATACCCGGGCTCGCCGCTGGTCGCGCGGCACCTTCTGCGCAAGCAGGACCGGCTGTCGGCGATCGAACTGCACCCGAAGGATGTCGCGAAGCTGAAGACGGAATTCGCCGGCGATTTCCAGACAAGGGTGATCGAGCTCGACGGCTGGCTGGCGCTCGGCGCGCACCTGCCGCCGAAGGAAAAGCGCGGGCTGGTGCTGATCGATCCGCCATTCGAGGAAGAGGGCGAGTTCGGCCGCCTCGTCGACGGGCTGGCGAAGGCGCACAAGCGCTGGCCGGGCGGCATCTATGCGCTGTGGTATCCGATCAAGGACCGCAAGGCGGTGATTGGCTTCCGCAAGGCGCTGAAGGAAACCGGCGTTCCGAAATTGCTCGACATCGAATTCGAAATCCGGCCCGCCTCGCAAGAGCCCAGTCTCGACGGAAGCGGCCTGGTCGTGGCCAACCCGCCCTTCACGCTGGAAGGTGAATTGCGCATTCTCCTGCCGGTCCTGCACAAATTGCTGGTCCTGGAAAGGCCGGCGCACTGGACGCTGAACTGGCTGGCAGGGGAGTAGCAGCGGCGGCGGAATGCCGGTTGCAGGCGGCGTCCTCGCAGATGCGCCACGACAAACAGTTAAAGCGGCTCTGCGGCCGGCCCGGCTCCGCTTACATTCCGCGATATGCCGTGCACCAATGCCGAGGGCGTTATGCCCGACAGCCGCCGGCTTTCGCGGATGAGATGAGCCTGGTCCGAATAGCCGGCTTCCGCCGCCAGCACCGCGGTCGAGACATCGCCGGACACCCGTTGCAGGCGACGGAAGCGATGAAAGCGCAGGATGCGGTCGAGCGTCTTCGGCCCGTAGCCGAAACTCTCTTCGAAGCGGCGGCGCAAGGTCCTCTCGCTCAGGTGCAGCGCGCGAAGCAGAAAGGGCACCAGAGGCGCGCCGGCCGGCAGGCCGCGGTTAATAGCGTCATAAGCGTGATGCATCACCGGATCGAGGACCTCATGCCCGTCGCCGGATTGGCCGACGGCGTTCTCCAGGGATTTCACCAGGACAGCGAGATCGGGATTTGCACGGACACGGCCCGCGAGCTGGCGTGCCCTGGCACCCCATAACTCATTCAGGTCGAGCCGCTGTCCGACGATCTCGCTCGCCGGCATGCCCAGCCAGGCCGCGGCGGCACCTGGTCGGAAGCGGAAGCCGATGACAAGGGCGCCGGAGGGCAGCGCCTCGACCTGCGGCTCCTTGTCCGGGCCGGCGATGCGGAACCGGCCGTCGATCCATTGCAGGTCGATCGTCGCATCCGGCGTGATGATGACGGGTGGCGCGTCCTTTTCCTGCATGGAGTGGACCCATACCGAAGCGAACGCGCCGCGCAGCCGCGGATGCGCGGAGCGTTCACGGAAAAAGCCGGTGGTCTGTGCCGGTACCGCTTCCATTCATCCGCCTTCGTCGGCTTTCCAATTTGGCCCCAGCGCCGGCATTTTGGCCGAAATCTTCAATTCGCGGCGCCTCCGCCATGGCAAATCAAACGCAGCCTGTCGGGGATGGTTGCGCGGACCAGTCATACCCGCTCCCCGCCCGGCGGCGAAACAACGCTGATCCTTGAAAGGAGAATGGACATGAAAGCCCGAATAAGTGTCATCACGCTTGGCGTCGACAACCTGGAAGCATCGCTCGAATTCTATCGCACCGGGCTGGGGCTTCCGAGCGAAGGGATCATCGGCCGCGAGTTCGAGCACGGCGCCGTCGCCTTCTTCACCCTGCACGGCGGATTGAAGTTCGCCATCTTCGAGCGCAGCAGCATCGCACACGATGCAGGCATCGCCCATGATGCGGGCATCGGCCAGAGCGGCCGCAGCCCGACCGAGCTCACCCTCGGCCATAATGTGGCCAGCGAGACCGAGGTCGATGCGGTGATGGCTGAGGCGGTCAAGGCCGGCGCGCACCTGGTCAAGCCGGCCCAGAAGACTTTCTGGGGCGGCTATGCCGGTTACTTCCAGGATCCTGACGACCATCTCTGGGAGGTCGTCTACAATCCTGCCTTCGTTCCCGAAGACTGAGGCGGGCGGAGCCTGGCCATGGTCACCGATATCGCATCGGCGTTCGGCCTGCTGCTGATCGGCGGCGTTTTCCTTTGGGCCGGGGTCGAGCATTTCGTCAGGTTCAGGGCGATCTGCGAAGACCTGGCGGCGCGGCGGCTTCCGGCTCCGGCCTTCCTGCTCGCCGCCGGCTCGGTGCTGGAGGTGGCGGCCGGCTTCTGCCTCGCCATCGGCATCGCGGTGCCCTATGCCGCCGGCGCGCTCATCCTGTTCACGGTGGCGGCGAACCTGCTCGTCCTGCCTTTCTGGCGCCATCACGGGCCGGAAAGGCAGGTGCTGAGGTCCGCCTTCCTGGTCAACATCGCCGTTATCGGCGGGCTGCTGCTGGCGGCGCGCCTCGGCTGATGGCCGGTGGCCAAAGCCGGAGGCCACACCCTGGAAACCATTGTCAATGCAATCGCTTGACCGCCGCCCGGCGAATCCCGCACAGTGCACGCAATCGACCTTGAGAGGCTGCCATGACTCGCTTCGCCCGCTCCGCCCTTGCCGCCCTGATCTCGCTCTGCACGCCGTTTGGCACATCGCTTGGCTTCACCCAGGCGGCGCAAGCCGCCGATCTTGCCGTCTATTCTGACGAGGACAGCGGCATTTGCGGCGAAGCCTGGGTGCTGAACAAGATCACCAGCCGGTTCTCCTACCAGGTGCGGCACGTGCCGCACCTGCCGGATGTCGCGATCACCGATTTCCACCGCATCCACCAGAATCGCTACTTGCCGGCCAGCGAGGAATGGCCGATCGGCCGTCGCTATTGCGGCGCCACGGTCGCCCTCTCGGATGGCCGCGACCGCGCCATCTGGTACCTGATCGAGGAAGGCCAGGGCTTTGCCTCGATCGGCGACAATGTCGAATTCTGCGTCTCGGGCTTCGACCGCTGGATGGTCTACAACGGCCGCTGCCGCGTGCTGCGCTAGCAGGCGGTTTCCAGTCTCGATTTCGTTAGCGTCTGCGGCTCCAGCCGCGGGCGCCTTTGTGTTGTCTTGACAGAAGACGGAATCGATCGCATCGTGATGAGACAGACCTGTCTCATCACTTGGTGATCACTGTGGCATCATCGCCTGTCTCCGACAAACGCCAGCATGTCGTCGAAACGGCCTATGCGCTGTTCAAGCGCGCCGGCTTTCATGCCACTGGGATAGACCGGATCATCGCCGAGGCCGATGTGGCCAAGATGACGATGTATCGCCATTTTCCGAGCAAGGACGAGTTGATCGTCGAAGTGCTCGATCATCGCGCCAGGCGTTTTGAGTGTCAGCTCGATCGCGTGGGCCGGGAGTGCACCACGCCGGAGCAGAAAATCGGGAAAATCCTCGACTGGCACGAGCGCTGGTTCCACAGCCCGGATTTCCACGGTTGTCTGTTTGCTCATGCGCTGGCTGAGTTCGGCGACCCCCAACATCCGGTGTTCAAAGCTGCCGCCAGGCAGAAGAACGGCCTCAGGCAGCGTATGCAAGCAATCCTTTCGGAGGTGATGCCGCGCGGGCGGGCCGGGAGCGTGGCAGCGGCACTGCTGATGCTGATCGAAGGTGCCACCCTGATGGCGCAGATGGGACAAGCGGATATAGCCATCCGCGCCGCCCGCAAGGCGGCCCTGGGCATCATCGCCACTTCGCGCAAGCCGCAATGAGCCCGCTGGTCGTCGGGCTCGCGCTCTTTGCGGCGCTCCTGCACGCAAGTTGGAACGCTTTCCTGCGAACGGGAACTGACAGGTTGTGGACCGTCACTGTCATGAGCTTCTCCAGCACGGCCCTTGCCATTCCCTTCGTGATTTTCCATGCCCTTCCGGCCGCGCCGGCCTGGCCCTATGTCTTGTTCTCAGCCTGCCTTCAGGTCAGCTACAGCATGTTTCTTGTGGCCGCTTACAGACATGGCGATTTGGGGCAGGTCTATCCGATCGTGCGCGGCAGCGTGCCATTGCTGGTCACGCTCGGTGGATTTCTGCTCGCTGGCCAGCGGCTCACCATTCCAGAGACGGTAGGTGTCGCCCTCGTTGGGGGTGGAATCATGGGTCTTTCAATTGGTCGAGGACGAGCCACCGCCAAATCGATCCTCTATGCGCTCGCAACGGGAGCAATCATTGCCGCCTATGCGACCGTCGACGCGATCGGCGTTCGCGCGGCGGGCAATGCTGGCGCGTACGCTGCCTGGGTCCTGCTGATCTACGGCTTGTTGCTGCCGGCGGCGTTCGTCTTCTGCCGCGGCCGGTTGGTCGTCGATCCGCAGGCGCCGGAAACCTGGAAGGCGCTCGGCGGCGGCGTGTTTGCGCTTTTAGCTTACGGTCTGGTGGTGGCGGCTTTCGCCTTGGGACCGGCCGGCCCCATCACCGCGATCCGCGAGACCAGCGTCGTCTTCGCGGTCTTCATCGGACGCCTGTTTCTCGGTGAGACGCTGACACCGCGGCGGGTCGGCGCCTGCGCAATCGTCGCGCTCGGTGCCATCTGCCTCGGATATCAGCCGTGACGAAAATGTGTGCCGGCATTTCGCGCCGACAACGCTTGCGCGATCGCAGTGCTACTTCCTGCCCCGCGTCGCTTCGGCTTCACCGATGATCTTTCGAAGAAAGGCAATGTGACCGCGAAAAGCGCGGCGCCCGATCGTCGTTGCTCTGATCCGTGTCCGCGGCCGCCGCTCGATGAAAAGCTTTTCAACATCGACGTAGCCCGCTTTGGCCAGCGTATCGAGATGCGCGCCGAGATTTCCGTCGGTGGTTTCGATCATGGCCTTCAGTTGCGTGAACTCCAGCGCCTCGCGTCTTTCCAGCGTGTTCAGGGCGGCCATGATCCTGAGCCGTGTACTCTGATGGATGATGTCGTCGGCACTCATCAATTGGCTCCAATGCTGCGGACCTTGATCTGTCACCCTATGGCTCTGCTGCCTCGGGGAGTACTAACCCTTCGCCTTAGTGAACGACATCGAACGCACTTGCCAGAATACTCTGGCATGCAGAGTAATCTGTCAATTCGGTGATGAAGCCAGGCTTGACAAGGTGATCTCCAGATCGGCGCATCGCATTGCACTTGTAATCCGAAGGGACCGGTCGTCTGCAAAAGATGATCATTCTCTATAAGCCGCAGCTCATGATATTCGCGGCCGAAGATCGATGCGCGAAGCTGCTTCCTGATCTTTGCAGTCTCATGGCAGGCGCGCTCTCGCAGCGTATCGAGAATGTCGGTGCCAAATTTCTGGCGATATCGGAAGATCACGCCATATTTTTGCGACGATGAGTGCGATCATGTGTCGATCGCAACGAAAATTTAAGCTGAGAAAATCATATCATTGCTTCGCTGGCTAGCGAGGCGCGAGTCAGATAAGCATGACACGCCGGGCCATTAACGGTCGTCGGCATAACGCAAGGGGCATCGCATGGCTAAGCAGTCATCAAAAGCGCCGGCATCCAAGGCACCGGCAAAGAAAGCACCTGTAAAAGCGGCAGCGGCGAAAGCCGCGACCGCAGTCAAGAAAGCAGCACCCGCTGCCAAGCCGAAGGCGGCAGCGCCCAAGGCGAAGGCGGCACCGGCGAAGAAGCCGGCAGCCAAGGCCGCCGCGAAACCGGCGGCGAAGAAGGCAGCGCCCGCCAAGGCCAGCGCCGCATCCGCAAAGAAGGCTGCACCGGCCAAGAAGGCCGCTCCGGCAAAGAAAGCCGCTCCGGCAAGGAAGCCCGCTGCCAAGGCCGCGGCCAAGCCCGTTGCGAAGAAGGCAGCTCCGGCCAAGGCTCCGGCCAAGGCCGCCGCGGCGAAGTCTTCGGCACCGGTGAAGAAGGCGGCACCCGCCGCCAAGAAAGCAGCGCCGGCGAAGGCCGCGAAGAAGTAGTCACGTTTCTTCGCGCCGGGACCGTGTCGGCAGAAATGAGGGCAGGTGCCGTTGAGGCCCTCGCCCTCTGCTCTGGCATTGGGGCGCAACGAGAGGGGCGGACGCCAGATATCTTTCGCAGCTCCCAGGACTTCGCCGCAGGGCGAAGTCCGGTGGGCTTTTGTTGCGCGCTATCGTGCGGCGGCGGAACGATCGTTGGTCTTGTCCGGCCTGTCGGAGTGTTGCCGTCATCACATGTGGCGCATCCGGATCAAGGCGTACAAGAGACCAAGGCATGCAGGAGTGGTCGCCGGCTGCTGGCGGCTGGTTTTTCCGCTTCTGGCTGTTGCGCGGGGAAGGGCGCCCGGTCAACAGTGACGGCCTGCCAACAGGAACCCGACCATGCCGAAGCTGCTTTACGCCTCCACGTCCCCCTACAGTTCCAAGGTACGAATGGCGGCACTTTATGCCGGCATCGCCGTCGACCTGGCGCCTGTCAAAACCGAAGACAAGCCGGCCGAACTGATCGGCGCCAATCCGCTGGGCAAGATCCCTGTGCTGGTGCTCGACGACGGCCGCTCGATCCACGACAGCCGAGCCATCACCCAGCAGCTCAACCGGATGTCGAAGAGCGCGCTGTTTCCGCGCAATCCCGACAAGCGGCTGGAAGCGGAAGTGCTGGAAGCGTTGGCGGACGGCATCTGCGACTGTGCGCTGTCGATGGTCTATGAGCGCCGCACGCGGCCCGAGGAGATGGTCTACCAGCCCTGGCTCGACCGCCAGTGGGCGAAGATCACCGCCGCGCTCGATCTGCTCAATGCCAATCCGCCGAAACTGCCGAAGAAGATCACCGCCGGCCAGATGGCGCTGCGCGCCTGCCTTGGGTACCTGGCGCTGCGTTTCGCCGGGAAATGGGAAAAAGGGCGCAACCGTCTGGTCCGCTGGGCCGCGCGCTTCGATGAGAAATTCCCGAACCTGAAGCCCTGCATTCCCGCGTGAGCGGCCGACAATAAAAAAGCCGGGCGCGAGGCCCGGCTTCTTCGTGTCGTGGCTTGAACGACTTAGAACTTCATACCGACGCCGAAGGTGACGCGGTTGTCGGTGGCCTTGACCTTGCCGATGCCGTCGAAGTCCTTGCTGCCGAAGTCGGTGTAGCGGTATTCGACGCGGCCGAACACATTGTCGGTCAGCTTGATGTCGGTACCAAGACCGGCGGTCCAGCCGATCATGGTGGCGCGGTCGCTGGCGCCGAGGACGCTGTCCTCCACCTTCAGGCTCCTGCCGGCGAGACCACCGGTGCCGTAGAGCAGGATTTCCGGGGTCACAGCGTAGCCGAGACGGGCACGCAGCGAGCCTTCGAAGCCGGCCTTGGAATCGATGCCATTATCGTCGCCCTTGACGCCGTTGTAGCCGAGTTCGGCTTCACCGCCGTAGACGAAGTTCTCCTGCTGCCACTGATAGCCGCCGAAGACGCTGCCGATGAAACCCTTGGTATCGGTGTCAACGTCGAAATCCTTTTCCTTGGTACGGCCGCTGAAGCCATAGCCAAGATTAAGACCGGCATAGGGGCCGGCCCAGGACGCGACGGGCAGTTCGGCGACCGGGGCAGGTGCCGGCGGCTCTTCCTGGACCACATCGGCGGCATAGGCGGTTCCACCGAGGGCGAAGAGCCCGAGCGCTACGGCCAGCGGCCGCGCGAATTTGAGATTGGCTTGCATTGTTGTTACTCCTTAAGCCACAGGACACAGGCTTGTTCTTACGATCGCCCATCAACCCGTCCGGGGGGTGAAACGGATCTGGCGTTCGTCGGTTCCAAATGTCGTGTCGAAATGCGGCTGAAGCGAACCTGAACTTGGGTCATTCCCCGGCGCGAATGAGGCAGAAACTTGACGTTGCATCTTCGCAACAGCGAAATGTCAGCAGATGGGCCGTGCTGCGCCGCAGGCGGCTTGGTGCAAGGAGTCCAGCCTCCTATATTGTGTTGAGGCCGGCTCATTGCGGGCCGGCTCGAGATGCCGAACCGGCCGCTTCGCCACAATGCTGCCGCAGGTGCGAACGCCATTTAACGGGTGGTGGGCCATAATTTGCCGGCGCCCTCCTTCGCGCCGAAACCGAGGATTGACAACAGATGAGCAAAGCCACCGCGGCGCTGGTGACGGGCGGGGCAAAACGGATCGGTAGCGCGATTGTCGAGGATCTCGCCGCCCACGGTTTTGCCGTCGCCATTCACTGCAACCGCTCGCGCGACGACGCGGATGCGCTTGCCCAGCGGATCAACCGCGCCGGCGGCCACGCCGCCGTGGTCGCCGCCGACCTCACGGATATGACCGAGGTCGGCCGCCTGATCGGCCGCGCCGAAGCCGCGCTCGGGCCGATCTCGCTGCTGGTCAACAACGCTTCGCTGTTCGAGGACGATTCGGTCCTTGACTTCGACTGGCAGGGCTGGGACCGCCACTTCGCCATTCATGTGAAGACCCCGGCGCTGTTGGCGCAGAACTTTGCCCGGGCTCTGCCAGCCGGGCAGGAGGGACTGATCGTCAACATGATCGACCAGCGTGTCTGGCGGCCGACGCCGCGCTACTTCTCCTATGCGCTGTCCAAGTCCGCCTTGTGGACGGCAACCCAGATGATGGCGCAGGCGCTCGGCCCGCGCATCCGCGTCAACGCCATCGGTCCCGGCCCGACCTTGAAGAACGCGCACCAGGACGACAGCGACTTTGCCGCGCAGCTCGCCGGTCTCATTTTGAAACGCGGCCCGCAATTGCCGGAATTCGGCGCCACAATCCGCTATCTCTGGGAAGCCCGCTCGGTTACCGGGCAGATGATCGCGCTTGATGGCGGCCAGCATCTTGCATGGCGCACGCCTGATGTGACAGGCATGACGGAATGAGTCCCGCAGAGCAGAAACACAAGATGCGTGGCGGCGCCGACGACCTGCCTCCCGAAATCGACCTCGAGGACGAGGCGGCGGAGGAGATCGTCGAACCGGCCGGCCCGGACGTCGCCTTCACCGCCATCGACTGGACGCCGCATGCCGGCGATGCCGACGGCATGGTCGGCGCCGAGGTGATCCAGACGCTGGTCAAGCGGCTGCCCAATGCGCCGGGCGTCTACCGCATGATGAATGCCAATGGCGACGTGCTCTATGTCGGCAAGGCCCGCAGCCTGAAGAAGCGCGTCACCAACTACGCGCAAGGCCGCTTCCACACCAACCGCATCGGCCGCATGGTGCGCGAGACCGCGACGATGGAGTTCGTCGTCACCCGCACCGAGATCGAGGCGCTGCTGTTGGAGGCCAACCTCATCAAGCGGCTGCGGCCACGTTTCAACGTGCTGATGCGCGACGACAAGTCGTTCCCCTACATCCTCTTGACGGGCGACCATGTCTCGCCCGGCATCTACAAGCATCGCGGCGCGCGTTCGCGCAAAGGCGATTATTTCGGTCCCTTCGCTTCCGCGGGCGCGGTCGGCCGTACCATCAATTCCTTGCAGCGCGCCTTCCTCCTGAGGAGTTGTACCAACTCCTTCTACGAGAACCGCACGCGGCCTTGCCTGCTCTATCAGATCAAGCGCTGCGCCGGTCCGTGCACCGGCGAGATTTCGCATAGCGACTATGCCGAATTGGTCGCCGAGGCGAAGGATTTTCTTTCCGGCCGCAGCCAGAAGGTGAAGACCGAGATTTCGGCCGCCATGCAGCAGGCCTCGCAAGACCTCGATTTCGAGCGCGCCGCCATTTATCGAGACCGGCTGGCGGCACTCTCGCACGTGCAGAGCCACCAGGGCATCAATCCGCAGACCGTCGACGAGGCCGATGTCTTCGCCATCCATCAGGAGGGCGGCCAGGTCTGCATCCAGGTGTTCTTCTTCCGCACCGGCCAGAACTGGGGCAACCGCGCCTATTTCCCGAAGGCCGATCCGGCGCTGGAAGGGGCCGAGGTGCTGGGCTCGTTCCTGGCGCAGTTCTACGACGACAAGCCGACGCCGCGCGCCATTCTGCTGTCGCACGCCGTGGAGGACCAGGAACTGTTGGCCGAGGCGCTCTCGACCCGCGCCGGCCGCAAGGTGTCGATCTCGGTGCCGCAGCGTGGCGAGAAGAAGGACCTGACCGACAACGCGTTGCAAAATGCTCGCGAGGCGCTCGGCCGTCGGCTGGCCGAAACCTCGACGCAGGCCAGGTTGCTTGCCGGCTTCGCCGAGACCTTCGGGCTCGAAAAGCCGCCGGTGCGCATCGAGGTCTACGACAATTCGCACATCATGGGCACAAACGCCGTCGGCGCCATGGTCGTCGCCGGGCCGGAAGGTTTTGTGAAGAACCAGTACCGGAAATTCAATATCCGCTCGACCGAGATCACGCCCGGCGACGATTTCGGCATGATGCGCGAAGTGATGGAGCGGCGCTTTTCACGATTGCTCAAGGAGCATGGCGATGTGGCGCCCGACGATGCCGCGGCAGGCGAGGCGGATAGCGATGAAGGCGACATGTCAGGCGGCTTCCCTGCCTGGCCCGATGTCATCCTGATCGATGGCGGCCAGGGCCAGATGAGCGCGGTGCGCAAGATCCTCGCCGATCTCGGCATCGAGGACCGGGTCGTGGCCATCGGCATCGCCAAGGGCCAGGACCGCGACGCGGGCCGCGAGCGCTTCTTCGTCAAGGGCAGGGACTCGTTTTCCCTGCCGGTACGCGACCCTGTGCTCTATTTTGTCCAGCGCCTGCGCGACGAGGTTCACCGTTTCGCCATCGGTTCGCACCGGGCTCGCCGCAAGAAGGAGATGGTCAAGAGCCCGCTCGACGAGATCGGCGGCATCGGCCCCAGCCGCAAGCGGGCGCTGCTGATGCATTTCGGCACTGCCAAGGCGGTGGGTCGCGCGGCAATCGAGGACCTGGTAAAGGTCGACGGCATTTCCGAGCAGGTGGCCAGACTGGTTTACAACCATTTCCACGAGAACTGATGCATGTCGCCCGAAAGCCGTCAGCTCCCGGGCGAAGCAAGGGCGTAGCCCGCGAGATGACAAGATTGGCCTATTTTTGCTGGCCAATCGATTTTGGCCTGTTGACCCCCTACATCAGCTTCTGATTTGAGTACGCAGGCAGAAAGAGTTCCCCCGGATATGGCTCAGCGCGCGTTCAACCTTCCGAACATCCTCACCTACGCCCGCATTATCGCGGTGCCGCTGGTGGTGCTGTGCTTTTTCCTCGAGGGACATCTGAAGTCGAGCGACTTCGCCCGCTGGTCGGCGTTGATCATTTTCCTGCTGGCGTCCATCACCGATTATTTCGACGGCTATTTCGCCCGCGCCTGGAAGCAGACCTCTAACATCGGCAAGATGCTCGACCCCATTGCCGACAAGCTGTTGGTCGCGACATGCCTGCTGCTGCTTGCCGCCGACACCGACCGCCATGCCGGCATTGCCGGCTGGTCGCTGTGGGCGGCGATCATCATCCTGTGTCGCGAAATCCTGGTTTCGGGCCTGCGCGAATATCTGGCGGCGCTCAAGGTCTCCGTGCCGGTGACGCAGCTTGCCAAATGGAAGACCACCATCCAGATGGTCGCTATCGCCTTCCTGCTCGCCGGTCCGGCCGGCGACAAGATTTTTCCGCTGACCACGCAGACCGGCCTGGTGCTGTTGTGGATCGCGGCCCTGGTCACGCTTTACACCGGCTATGACTATTTCCGTGCCGGCCTCAAGCACATCATGGACGAATAAGGATGACGAAGCTCATCTACTTCGCCTGGGTGCGGGAGCGTATAGGCAAGCCGGACGAAGACGTGGACTTGCCGCATGGCGTCGACACCGTCGCGGATCTCTTGCGCTGGCTGAAGTCTCGCGGCGAGGAATACGAGCGTGCGCTGCAATATCCCGACGTGATCCGCGTCGCCATCAACCAGGAACATGTCGAGCACGGCGAGAAGATATCAGGCGCGCGCGAGATCGCGCTGTTTCCGCCGATGACCGGGGGCTGAGATGGCCGGCGCGGTCGTACCTGTCGTGCGCGTCCAGCGCCCAGATTTTGACGTCGCCGCCGAAATCGCCAGACTGACGCGAGGCCGCGCCGACATCGGCGCCGTGGTCACCTTCTCGGGCCTGTGCCGTGACGAGCAGGGGATGCTCTCGGCCCTTGAGCTCGAGCATTATCCGGGCATGGCAGAGGCCGAAATCGCCCGCATCGCGGCCGAAGCGGTTCAGCGCTGGCCGCTGCAGGGCATCACCGCCATCCATCGTCATGGCAAGATCCAGCCAGGCGAGAACATCGTGCTGGTGGTGGCGGCCTCCGCGCATCGGCAAGCCGCGTTCGAGGCGGCGAATTTCCTCATGGATTATCTAAAGTCGCGCGCTCCCTTCTGGAAGAAGGAGCATCGCGCCGACGGCTCCGAAGGCGGTTGGGTCGAGGCCAAGGAGAAAGACGAACAGGCGGCAGAGCGCTGGAGGCCACCGTCCGAATAAATTCGGCCTCAGCCACGCATTGACCGCAATCCTTTGGCCAATTCGCTGTTGGTCAGCCTGGGCTGTGGCCAGCCCGGGGAAGGGAGATGGTCATGCTGGACAGGATAGCGGAGCTCTTCGTCTTCGGTTTCGTGCCTCTGGTCGTGGGTATACTTGCCGTGCCGGAACTCTCCATGGCCGCCGAAAAAGCCCTGAAAGGCGAGATGACCTACCGCGAGCGCATCGCCTTGCCGCCCAATGCCGTGCTCTCGGTCCAGCTTGCCGATGTCTCGTTGGCCGATGCGCCCGCCAAAGTCGTCGGCGAACAGACGATGACGCTGGCAGGCCAGGTGCCGATCAGCTTTACGGTCACATTCGATCCGTCCCGGATCCAACAGAGGATGACCTATGCGTTGCAGGCCAAGATCACCGTCGGCGACAGGCTCCTGTTCATCTCGGATGAGCGCCATCAAGTCGACCCGCTGACCGATGCGCCGCAAACCATCATGCTCAAGATGGTGACGCCAAGCACGGAGCCCATGGCTTCCGTTCTTGGTCAGCTTTGGCTGCTCGATTATGTCGACGGCGTCGGCGCCATTACCGCGCCGCAAGCGACGTTCCGGGTGAGTGAAGCAGGCAAGGCCGGCGGCAACGGTCCCTGCAACAGCTATTTTGCCACCGCCAACCTCGATGGCCAGAAGATCGCGATCAGCGACATCGGCTCGACCTACAAGGCCTGCGCGCCCGAGGTGATGGCGGAGGAAAAGGCGCTGTTCGAGGCTCTGGCAAAGGCGGCCTCGTATAAAGTCGATGCCGGCAAGTTGACCATCGCCGACGGGAACGACCGCGAGATCCTGCGTTTCAGCGCCGCGAGCTGATGCCCTGAAACGGCTGTCGGCGGAGGTCACCCGCCCATTTTTTCGAACACGGCGCCATAGTGGTAGGGCGGTACCTCGACCAGCTCGATGAATTTGAGGCCGGCCGCCTCGACGGCCGTGATGGTCTGTTCCGGCGATATCCTCAATTCGGTCTTCGGTCCGCGGGGCTCGCCGAGCACCGTGGTTTGTTCACGCGGCTGCTGATGCCAGTTGACGAGGGCAAAGCGTCCGGCACGGACGAGCGCTTCGCGCACGGCTCGCGCCAGCCGTGGCCGGTCGGGCACGCCGTGAAAGGCGTTTGCCATGAAGATGAAATCGACGGGGCGGGATAGCAGGCTCGCGAGTTCATAGGCATCGCCCGCTACGAGATCGAAATTCCTCGTGCCGTTTTCATTGAGCCGGCGACGGGTGACGTCGAGCAGGTCGGTATCGATATCGATGCCGACGACATGGCGAGCGACCCTGGCTATGGGCAACGTAAACCAGCCGTCGCCACAGCAGAGGTCGGCCACCTCCATCCCCGGCTTCAGCCCCGTTGCCGAAAGCACGGCACCGGGGTCGGGCCACAGCACCTCCCACCAGCCGCTCGATGGCATCTCGGTGCCCTGGAAGAAGCCGGGAATGGTGCTGGTCATGCTTCGTCGGCTCCCTGTACCTGACCGACTTTAGCGCGGGCAAGGGTTCAACGGCAGTGCCGAATCGATCCGTTTCAATGAAAAAGGCCGGCAATCCGCCGGCCTTTTTCGGTCACAATGCCAGGGTCGGCTCAGCCGACGATCTCGGTATCGGAGAACCAGTACTTGATCTCCTGCGCGGCGGTTTCCGGCGCGTCCGAACCGTGCACCGAATTCTCGCCGATCGACAGCGCATGCACCTTGCGGATGGTGCCTTCGGCGGCGTTGGCCGGGTTGGTGGCGCCCATCACCTCACGGTTCCTGGCAATGGCGTTCTCGCCTTCCAGCACCTGCACGATCGTCGGCGCCGACGACATGAATTCCACCAGCTCGCCGAAGAACGGACGATCCTTGTGGACGGCGTAAAAACCTTCCGCCTCGCGGCGGCTCATCCACACGCGGCGCGAAGCGATGACGCGCAGACCGGCATCTTCCAGCATCTTGGTGATGGCGCCGGTGAGATTGCGCCGCGTTGCGTCCGGCTTGATCATGGAAAAGGTGCGTTCGAGCGCCATTGGGTCGTCCTTGTCTGGTTGGATTGGGAGTGGCGGGCTCTATACAAGCCGGCCGGCCCATTGCCAAGAGGAAGTCGATAGAGGTGTCGACAGGGGAAGTCGACGCCATGCGCGTTTGCATGCCGGGCCGATTATGGCGATGCCGTCGCCAGCCCGAGATCGGACGGCTGCAATATAAGGCTTTGCTTGCTATAGTTGCGTGTCGGCGCCGCGCTGAGGTCGGCCCGGATGGAGACCATGACCATGACAGACGACCGCCAGGAGCGCATTCGCAACCGCGCACATCAGATCTGGCAGGAAGAAGGACAACCTGCCGGACAGCATGAACGCCATTGGCAACAGGCGACGGCCGACATCGACCAGGAGGATGCGGGGTCATCCGCGGTGAAGAAGGCAGCAAGAAAGGCGCCCGTCGCCGGCAAGGCAAAAACCGCGCCCAAAGAGGCCAAGACCGCCGCCAAGCCCGGCAAGCCAAAAAAGGCGGCCAAATAAGACCTGGCCATATCGGAGCCGATGGCTCGTCGTTAGCCCTGCCGCAAGGTCAGGTGCTAAGCTTTCACGCGGCCGCCGCAACCTTGCGCCCCAGCCCGCCATGCAGGTCCAGGCAGCGGGCGAACCACTGCGCCACGACATCGTGGTCGTCGAGCAATGGGTAGGGCGAAGCGATGCGTGCCCATTGCAGCGCGCCGAACACGATATAGTCGGCAAACAGGGGCGAATCTCCGCCGATGAATTGCTGATAGGCGAGCATCGAGCGCAGCGGCTCCAGCGAAGCCCTGAAAGCGCCAAGTCCGGCATCCCGCGCGGCCATCACGTCTTCCAGCCTCTTGCCCAGGCGCTGCTCCCGGCTCTGGCGGAAATAGGCGGCGTTATCCGTATCCTGCATGGCATAAAGGTCCATGATCGCGGCGGTGGTCACATAGGGATGGATGGTCAGTTGCGACCAGCGCTCGATGAAGCGCGCCATAGCCTTGCCGCCTTCGCCGCCAAACAGCGACGGCCGCTCCGGATAGGTTTCGTCGAGATAAAGCGCGATGGCGAAGGAATCCGCGACGACCGTCTCGCCGTCGCGGATCACCGGCACGAGGTTCGATGCGCCGCCCTCGACGCGGGGCACTTCGAGAAAACGCGTCGGCACCGCGCTGATCTCCAGCCCCTTATGCGCAAGCGCCATCGTCGCCTTCCAGCAATGCGGGCTGAAGGGGCGGCTGGCGTCGCGTCCGACGAGATCATAAAGCAGAATGGTCATTGGCGGCGGCTTCCTTGCGGTTTAGGTATCCCGCAACGCCTCGACACAGGCCGGCGGGAGAAAAGATGAAACGGCACTTCATGATGTTTGCGGCCTATAATCAATGGGCCAATGGCCGCATCTACGATGCAGCCGCCGATCTCGACGAAGAGGAATTCAATCGCGACGTCGGCGCTTTCTTCGGCTCGATGAAGGGCACGCTCAACCATCTCCTGGCCGCCGATCGCATCTGGATGAAGCGCTTTACCGGCGAGGGCGATGCGCCGACGGCGCTGGACGCCATACTGTACCAGGCATTGCCGGGCCTGCGCATGGCGCGCGAGGCGGAGGACCGGCGGATCGTCGACTGGGTTGGCGGTTTGAGCGACAAGGCGCTGTCGGGCCGCTTTACATACATGACGGTATCGGACATGCGCACCGTCTCGCAACGGCTGGCTCCGGCGCTCGACCACGTCTTCAACCACCAGACCCACCACCGCGGCCAGGCCCATATGATCCTGACGGTTCTGGGCCGCCCTTCCGTGCAGCTCGATCTGGCGCATTTCCAGCGCACCGAAGAAGGGCGCGCATACGCCTGATTTCGGCCGCCGGCTCCGATAGAGCAGTTTTCACCGTCTCACGGAAACTGCGAACTGAAGGTCGAAAGACGTTGGAGCGCGTTACGACCGGCGGCGCGTGTTTTAGAGATATTGGCCTTCCAACCGGACCGCCTAAGTCTGCCGACCCCAAAAAATAGCTTTTCTAATTTGCACGGAGCCGATTTCCGTAAAAAATATTTGACTGCAAGTCTTGATTCGTTTTGAGATTTGCTGGTCCGTTTGGGGGACGCGGTTAAATAAATGCATCGACGAAATTCTTCTCTGGGGTAGATGATTTTGTCGCAAATAGGGTGAAAGATTTGTCAAATATCGAGGATAAGACCGTTATCGAGCTGACCGCTGACATTGTCTCGGCCTATGTCGGCAACAACCCGCTGCCGGTTTCCGGCCTGCCTGACCTGATTGCCAGCGTCAGTGCCTCGGTGCGAAAGCTCGGAGGTGCCGTTGTCGCGGAAAGCCCAAGCCTGGTTCCTGCGGTGAACCCGAAGAAGTCGGTTTTTCCCGACTACATCGTCTGCCTGGAGGACGGCAAGAAGTTCAAGTCGCTCAAGCGGCACCTCAGGACGGACTATGGGCTGAGCCCGGATGAGTATCGCACCAAATGGGGCCTGCCGCCCGACTATCCGATGGTCGCTCCGAACTACTCAGCGACACGGTCAGCGCTGGCGAAGTCGACGGGACTTGGCCGCAAGCCGGCAGCGCCGGCGCCCGTAGCCAAGGCGACAAAGCGCGGCAAAGCCAGCGCCTGAGCACGGCCGACCGCAGCCGGAAGCCACTGAGCTGCGATGTTGACGGCGCCATTGCGCGCGCCGTTTTCATGCCTTGCGTGGCCAACCGGCCCGCAAGGTCTTGCGAAGCGCCGGTCTCCCGTGCAAAAGCGCGGCCATGCTTATCATAAACGACCTCTCGCTGCGCATGGCGGGGCGCTTGCTTCTCGACCATGCCTCGCTGACCTTGCCGGCCGGCACCAAGGCCGGACTTGTCGGCCGCAACGGCACCGGCAAGACCACGCTGTTCAAGGCCATAACAGGCGATTTTCCCTCCGAGACGGGCTCGATCAGCCTGCCGAAGAACACGCGGATCGGCCAGGTGGCGCAAGAAGCGCCCGGAACCGAGGAGCCGCTGATCGAGATCGTGCTCAAGGCCGACCTCGAACGCACGGCGCTGCTCGAGGAGGAAAAGACGGCGACCGATCCGCACCGCATCGCCGACATCCATATGCGGCTGGCCGATATCGACGCGCATTCGGCCGAGTCGCGCGCCGCCACCATTCTCGCCGGTCTCGGCTTCGACGACGCGGCGCAGCGCCGCCCCGCCTCCTCGTTTTCCGGCGGCTGGCGCATGCGCGTGGCACTCGCCGCCGTGCTGTTTTCCGAACCCGATCTTCTGCTGCTCGACGAGCCGACCAATTATCTCGATCTCGAAGGCACGCTGTGGCTCGAGAACTATGTTTCCAAATATCCGCACACAGTGCTGCTGATCTCGCACGATCGCGACCTGCTTAACCGCGCCGTCAATTCGATCGTCCATCTCGACCAGAAGAAGCTGACCTTCTGGCGCGGCGGCTACGATCAGTTCGAACGCCAGTACACCGAGCAGAAAGAACAGCAGGAAAAGGGCCGTATCAAGCAGGAAGCCGCCCGCAAGCATATGGAATCCTTCGTCGAGCGTTTTCGCGCAAAGGCATCCAAGGCAAGACAGGCTCAGTCCCGCATCAAGGCGCTTGAAAAGATGAAGCCGATCACGGCCATCGTGAACGACACGGTGCGGCCATTCTCTTTCCCGGAGCCGGTGAAGACGGTGGCCTCGCCAATCGTCGCGCTGAACAATGTCAATGTCGGCTATACCCCCGGTGAGCCGATTCTGAAGAAGATGACCTTGCGCATCGATGCCGACGACCGCATCGCGCTGCTTGGCGCGAATGGCAACGGCAAATCGACCTTCGCCAAGCTTCTGTCTGGCCGCCTGAAGCAGGAGACCGGCACCATGACCGTGGCGCCCGGGCTGAAGGTGGCGATCTTTGCACAGCACCAGCTCGACGATCTCAGGCCTGAGGAAAACGCCTACGAACATGTTCGCAGGCTGATGCCGGAAGCGCCGGAATCGAAAGTGCGCGGCCGTGTCGCCCAGTTTGGGCTCACCACCGAAAAGATGAACACGGCGGCGAAAGACCTGTCCGGCGGCGAGAAGGCGCGGCTGTTGATGGGGCTGTCGGCCTTCGAGGGGCCGAACCTGTTCATCCTCGACGAGCCGACCAACCATCTCGACATCGACAGCCGCGAATCCTTGATCCATGCGCTGAACGAGTTCCCCGGCGCCGTCATCCTGATCTCGCACGACCGCCATCTCCTGGAAGCGACGGCGGACCGGCTGTGGCTGGTCAAGGACGGCGCGGTCAATCCCTATGACGGCGACCTGGAGGACTACAAGACGCTGGTCACCGGCGTGTCCGGCGACCGGCGCGAGCGGCGCGAGGCGGAAAAAGCCTCGAAGGCCGACCGCCGCCGCGAGGCGGCCCAGCGCCGCGCCGCCTTCGAGCCTCTGGCCAAGGAGATCCGCGCAACCGAAGCGCTGATGGACCGCATCCGCAAGCGCATCGACGGTATCGAAGACGAGCTCGCCAACCCGGCGATGTACGAAAAGGATCCGTCGACGGCGACAAGGCTGGCGAAGGAGCGATCGCAACTCGCCCAAACGCTTGCCGGCCACGAGGAAAAATGGCTGACCATGTCGGCCGAGTACGAGGAAGGCACGGCGGAGTGACCGCGTAATCTCCCCACGAGGGGGAGATCGGCTAATCATCTGGCCCTACACGCCGTTCCTAAAACCCGCTAAACACACTCCATGAACCAGCACGCCAGCCTTCGCATCGGCCATTCGGCCTGTCCGCATGATTGCCCGTCGACCTGCGCGCTCGAGGTCGAGTTGCTTGACGGCAACCGCATCGGCCGCGTCCATGGCGCCAAGGCAAACACCTACACGTCAGGCGTCGTCTGCGCCAAGGTCGCTCGTTACGCCGACCGCGTCCACCATCCCGACCGCTTGCTGAAGCCGCTGGTGCGCAAAGGCGCCAAGGGCGAGGGCGCCTGGCAGGAAACAAGTTGGGAGGCGGCGCTGGACCTCGTCGCCGAAAAGTTCATCGCGGCCGAGAAAAAATACGGCTCGGAGACGGTCTGGCCCTATTTTTATGCCGGCACGATGGGGCTGGTGCAGCGCGACGGCATCGAGCGGCTGCGGCATGCGAAGAGATATTCGGGCTTCTTTGGCTCGATCTGCACCAACCTGGCCTGGACCGGCTGGATGATGGGGGCGGGCGCGCTGCGCGGTCCCGACCCGCGCGAAATGGCCAAGTCCGATTGCGTGGTGATCTGGGGCACCAATGCCGTGGTGACCCAAGTCAACGTCATGACCCACGCCATCAAGGCGCGCAAGGAGCGCGGCGCCAGGATCGTGGTCATCGACGTCTATGAGAACGCCACGATGAAGCAGGCCGATATGGGCCTTGTCCTGAAGCCTGGCACCGATGGCGCGCTGGCTTGCGCGGTCATGCATGTTCTGTTCAGGGAAGGCTTGGCCGACCGCGCCTATCTCGAGAAATACACCGACGACCCGAAAGGTCTGGAAGCCCACCTGCGCACGCGTTCACCCGAATGGGCGGCCGCGATCACCGGATTGACTGTGGCCGAGATAGAGAGTTTTGCCCGTCTCGTCGGCACGACCAGGAAAACGTATTTCCGCCTCGGCTACGGCTTTGCCCGCCAGCGCAACGGCGCGGTCAACATGCATGCCGCCTCCTGCATCGCCGCGGTCACCGGCGCCTGGCAATATGAGGGCGGCGGCGCCTTCCACTCCAATTCCGGCATCTTCAAGCTCAACCAGGAGGTGCTGGAGGGCACGCGCATGCGCGATCCCTCGATCCGCTATCTCGATCATTCGCGCATCGGCCCGGTGCTGACGGGCGCGCCGGATGCGCTCTATGGCGGGCCGCCGGTGACGGCGCTGCTCATCCAGAACACCAACCCGGCCAATGTTGCGCCCGAGCAGCGGCTGGTGAAGCAGGGATTCCTGCGCGACGACCTGTTCACCTGCGTGCACGAGCAGTTCATGACCGACACGGCCAGGCTCGCCGACGTCGTGCTGCCGGCAACGATGTTCGTCGAGCATGACGACATCTACAAGGGCGGCGGCAACCAGCACATCACGCTCGGCCCGAAGCTGATCGAGCCGCCGGAAGGGCCGCGCACCAACCATTTCGTCATCGAGCAATTGGCTGAGCGCCTCGGCGTGGCCGACAGGCCGGGCTTCGGCCTCACCGAGCAGCAGCATATCGACATCATCCTGGGCAAGCGCGGGCTTGGCAGCTTCGCCAGCCTGAAGGAGCAAAAATGGATCGATCTGCAGCCGGATTTCGAAGCCGCGCATTTCACCAAGGGCTTCGGCCATGCGGACGGCAAATTCCGCTTCCGCGCCGATTGGACCGGACAAGCCGCCCCCAACCGGCCGCCCAAAAGCATGGGCCTGTTCGGCCCGGTGGAGCAGTTGCCGCAATTTCCCGATCATGTCGACCTGATCGAGGTTGCCGACGAGGCGCATCCGTTCCGGCTGGCTACGTCGCCGGCGCGCAACTTCCTCAACTCGACCTTTTCCGAAACGTCGGTGTCGAAGGCCAAGGAGGGCCGGCCGGAATTGCTCTTGCATCCCGACGATGCCGCCGCACACGGTTTGGCAGACGGCGACCGTGTCGAAATCGGCAATGCGCGCGGCGAGGTGGTGCTGCATGCGAGGCTGTTCGACGGCATCAAGCGCGGCGTGGTGATCGCCGAAGGCATCTGGCCGAACAGCGCGCATGAGCGCGGCGAGGGCATCAATGTACTGACTGGCGCCGATGCGCCCGCACCCTATGGCGGCGCGGCATTCCACGACAACAAGGTGTGGCTGCGCAAGGCGGGGTGATCCAGGCGTCCAGCGCCGGCGGTTTTCAATTCCGTCTGTTACGGATTTCGACATCTGGTCCAAGCGCCGGCGGTCGCGAGCACCCGCTCGCGCACGTATAAAGGTGCTCGGTCTGACAGGAGGGAAGAGCGTCGATGGGAGCCGGAATTTCGCTTCTGGGAATACCGCATGACGGGAATTCGTCCTATCTGCGGGGCGCAGCCGAGGCACCGGCCCTCATCAGGCGCGAATTGCACAGCGACGCCTATAGCTCATGGTCGGAAACCGGCTTCGATCTGACAGGCCGCTTCATCGACCACGGCGACATCGATTTCAAGCAGCCCGGCGACCCTTGGCAGCGGATCGAAAGCGAGGTCGGCCGCGCTATGGATGGCGGCCATCCGCTGATCTCACTCGGCGGCGATCATGCCATATCCTGGCCAGTGCTGCGCGCGGTGCGTCGCCGTCATCCCGGTTTGACGATCCTGCACATCGACGCTCACCCCGATATCTACCATGCCTATGACAACAATCCGCGCTCGCATACCTCGCCCTTCGCACGCATCATGGAGGAGCGTCTGGCCGACCGGCTGATCCAGGTCGGCCTGCGCACGGTCAACGGCCATCATCGCGACCAGTTCAGGCGCTTCGGTGTCGAGGTGGTGGAGGCGGCGCGCTTCAGGGAAGGCCTGCGGCTCGATCTCACAACGCCAGTTTATATTTCAATGGACCTCGATGGGCTCGATCCCGCCTTTGCCCCTGGCGTCTCCCACCGCGAGCCCGGCGGCCTCTCGACCCGGCAAGTCATCAACTTGATTCAAAGCATCGACCAACCGGTCGTGGCCGCTGATATCGTTGAGTATAATCCGAGCCAGGATCTCTCCAACCTGACGGCGCTCGTGGCCGCCAAGCTGTTGAAGGAGATTGCCGGAATGATGCTGAAGACTGCTCTTGGATAGAGCAGGCCGCCAGACGCGGTGATTTCGACCCGCAAGGGGCTGAAGCCGCCGGGAGGTTTCGCCGTTTCGGCGCAAGTCACACCGGCAGGGTTTCGGCCGTCCTTTTTCTGTTCTGCCGGAGACGGATGTCGTCGGCGATCGCCTGGGCTTCGATTCCGATTTCGCGCAGCAGGCCGGTAACCGAATTGTGGAAGCCGACGAGATAAAGACCGAGTTCCGAAGCGCGCGCATTGACGCCGCTGCCGCCGGGCTCGACGCCGGGTTCGAGGAATTTGGCATAGGCTGGGCGGTAGCCGGTAGCGAAGATGATCGCATCGAAGTCGCTATGCCGACCATCGACGAAACGGGCGCCGCCTTCTGATATCTCGGCAATGTCGGGCGCGACCTTGATCGCGCCTTCGCGGATCTTGCCGATAGTGCCGACATCGATCACCGGTATGCGCGACGCCAGGGATATCTGCTCCAGCAATCCCTGCTTGGGGCGTTTGAGCCCATATTTCTCCAGCCTGCCCAACACCAGATCGAGGATGATAGGAAAGACGGCGTCATTGACGCGCCGCGGCCCCAGGCGCGTCGCCATGCTGACGACCTGGATGGGCACGCCGAGCAATTCGCGCGGCACGATATGGACGCCGCCGCGCACGGAGATAGTGGGTTTCGCCCCGCCCTCCGTCAGGTCGAGCGCGATCTCGGCGCCGGTGTTGCCCATGCCGACGACCAGCACCGACTGGCCGGCAAACGGCGTGTTGTTGCGGTAATCCGCGCTGTGCAGACTTTTGCCCTTGAAACTGCCGGCGCCGGCGAATGCCGGCATCAGCGGCTCGGCATTGTATCCTGACGCAATCACGACATGGGAAGCGCGCACGGTGCCTGATGTCGCTTCGACGCCCCAGCTTCTGCCCTGCCGGCCGATCGCCCGCACCGCTTCTCCAAAGCGGGGCCGCAGATCGAAGCGTTGCGCATAGGCATCGAGATACTCGACGAACAGATCGCGCGGCACATAGCGCGGGTAATGCCTCGGGAAGGGCACGAAGGGCAGGGACGAATAGCGCTTGGTCGTGTGCAGGTGGACGCGCTCGTAATGGCGCCGCCAGGCGGGAGCGGGCTGCTGCTCTTTTTCAAGCAGGATGAAGTCGACACCGGCCTGCCGCAGGCATGCGGCAACCGCCAGGCCCGCCGGCCCGGCACCGATAATCGCAACCGGGGTGGTGTCGTCCAAGCGCGCCTCCCGCCAATTCGCGATGCGGAGAATGGCGAAAGCATGCCAGACATGCAACCCGGTCGCTTATCCCGGCAGCGGCACCGTCAGGCCGACCTTGACGCGGTCCATGGCGACGAAGGTGCGGAATTTGCGGACATTGTTGCTGTCGAAGAACAGGCGCCGCGTCAGCGCCTCATAGGCGCTCATGTCGGCCACCGTGATGGCCAGGATGAAGTCGGCCTCGCCTGTCACATAGTAGCATTGCTGGACTTCCGGTGCCGCCAGGAATTGCCGCTTGGCCGCGTCGATCAGTTCGGCGCGTTCGCTTTCGAGTTCGACCTCGACGAAGATGGTGATGGGCTGGCCGACCGCGGCCGGTTCGATTACCGCGACATTGGCCGCGATGACGCCGGTCTGTTGCATGCGCTTGATACGGCGCTGCACCGCCGGCGCCGACAGGTTGACGGCCTCTCCGATCAGCCGCTGCGGTGTCGTGTTGTCCTTCTGCAGCACGGCGAGAATGGCGAGGTCGAAACTGTCGAGCAAGGCTGGCAATGCGGGCAACGGCATGTCCTGAAGAAACAAACTTGCATTTCGACGCCTTGAATACAGCGCTTTTTGCGCCTGTCTTGCAATATAGTCTCGTTGTCAGCCAAGGAGGCCTTGATGTTCCTGCTCAACCGCAATGCCTTGCACGGCAGCCCACTCGATCCGGTCGACGCCGAAATGCTGGGGATTGCGGGGGCCGACGCGGCCGAGCGTTTCCTGTCCCATCGCGACATCAATCGGGAGACGCCGCTGGATGCGTTGCCGGCGCTGGCCGCGGAACTGGGCATTGGCGCCATCCACCTCAAGGATGAGGGGTTTCGCCTCGGTCTCGGCAGCTTCAAGGCGCTTGGGGGTGCTTATGCCGTCGTTCATCTGGTGCTGGAGGAAGCCGGCCGCCGGCTTGGCAGGCCGCTCGACATCGCCGATCTCGATGGGCCCGACGTCAGGGCGGTTGCCGCCACCATGACGATGGCTTGCGCGACCGACGGCAATCACGGCCGCTCGGTGGCACAGGGCGCCGAGCTCGTCGGCGCGAGGGCGGCGATCTTCGTCCATGCCGGCGTCAGCCGCGAACGCATCACGGCTATCG
The DNA here is from genome assembly GCF_020165435.1 of Mesorhizobium sp. BR1-1-2. Taxonomy (NCBI): domain Bacteria; kingdom Pseudomonadati; phylum Pseudomonadota; class Alphaproteobacteria; order Hyphomicrobiales; family Phyllobacteriaceae; genus Mesorhizobium; species Mesorhizobium sp. BR1-1-2. Next base: position 559,873 of record NZ_JAIUID010000002.1, on the reverse strand, counting down.
CCCGTTACGGCGCCGAGATCATCCGCGTCGACGGCAACTACGATGATTCGGTCAGGCAAGCCGCGCAAGTCGCGACGGACAAGGGCTGGACCGTCGTGTCCGACACCTCGTGGCCCGGCTATGAGCGCATTCCGGGCCTCGTCATGCAAGGCTACACCGCGATCATGCGCGAGGCGTTGCGCCAGCTCGGCGAACCGCCCACCCACGTCTTCGTTCAGGCTGGGGTCGGCGGCATTGCCGCTGCCTTGGCTGGCCATCTCGCCATCGTGCTCGGCGATGCCAGGCCGGTCTTCACGGTGGTCGAGCCCGAACGTGCCGCTTGCATCTTGGGCGCCGCCAAGGCTGGCCACCCGGTCAAGATCGCGCATGGCGAAGCGACTGTCATGGCGATGCTCGAATGCTACGAGGCGTCGCCTGTCGCCTGGCGCGTGCTGGCGCGGGCCGCCGATGCCTTCATGACCGTCGACGAGGAGGATGCGGTCGCCGTGATGCGGAGGCTTGCGCGGCCGGCCGGCGGCGATCCGGCCATCGTTGCCGGCGAAAGCGGCGGGGTCGGCCTGGCCGGACTGATCCGGGCGCTGGCCGACAACAGGGCCGAACTCGGCCTCGACCGGACCTCGCGGGTGCTGGTCGTCAACACCGAAGGCGCAACCGATCCCAAGCGTTATGCCGAACTCGTCGGCGTGGCCGCCGCGGACGTGCTTGCGGGCAAGGTACTTTCTGGAGCAACGCCATGATCTCGGTCGACGCGCAGCGGCTGCTTGGCCGTATTCGGGACCTCGGCGCAATCGGCCGCGACGGCGAGGGCCGGCTGGTGCGGCTTGCCGCCTCGGACGCCGACCGGCAGGGCCGCGACCACTTCGTCGGCTGGTTGCGCGAGGCGGGGCTCGAAGTCGCCATCGACCGCATGGGCAATATTTTCGGCATCTGGCGCACGCCTGAGAATGCCGGGCAGGCGCCGATCCTGATAGGCTCGCATATCGACACGGTCATAGATGCCGGCATTTATGACGGCTGCTACGGCGTGCTGGCCGGGCTGGAGGCAATCGAGACACTGAAGGCGTCAGGCTTTGTCCCGTCGCGCCCGTTGGCCGTCGCCGCCTTCACCAATGAGGAAGGCGTGCGCTATTCCCCCGACATGATGGGCTCGCTGGTTCATGCCGGCGGCGTCGCGATCGAGGAGGCGCTGGCGGCCGTGGGGACCGACGGCAGCGTGCTCGGGCAGGAACTGGCGCGCATCGGCTATGCCGGCGACGAACAGCCGGGCTTCCTAAAGCCGCATACCTATCTCGAACTGCATATCGAGCAGGGCCCCGTGCTGGAGCGCGAAGGCGTGCCGATCGGCGCGGTGGAAAACCTGCAAGGCATCTCCTGGCAGCGCATCACCATCGACGGGGTCGCCAACCATGCCGGCACCACGCCGATGTCGATGCGCACTGACGCCGGCCATGCGGCCGCGCGTGTCGTCACCTTCCTGCACGATCGTGCCAAGGCTTCGAACACGCCGACCGTCGCCACCGTCGGCACGATGCGTTTCGAGCCCAACGCCATCAACGTCATTCCCTCGCGAGCGGTCTTCACCATCGACCTGCGCGATCCTTTCGAGCACCGGCTGCAGGCGGAGGAAGCAGCACTCGCCGCTCACCTCGAAGAACTCGCCGCCGCCGAAGGCGTGACGATCTCGGTCGAGCGGCTGGCGCGCTTCGAGCCGGTGATCTTCGACAGCCGCATCGTGAAGCTGATCGAGGCCGCCGCCGACAATCGAGGGCTGGTTTCGAAGCGCATGACGTCCGGCGCCGGCCATGATGCGCAGATGATGGCGCGTATCGCACCTGCCGCGATGATCTTCGTGCCGAGCGCCGGCGGGATCAGCCATAATCCGCGCGAATACACCGAGGATACCGAGCTCGTCGCCGGCGCCAACATTCTGCTCGATGTCGTCACCCGACTTGCAACCTAGTTGAGAGGGGCGGAGTAATGGCCAAAATCGATCTCGATGCCTTGAAGCAGGAGATGACCGGCTGGCGGCGCGATCTGCATGGCCATCCGGAATTCGGGTTCGAGGAAAAGCGCACCGCGGCCTTCGTCGCCGCCAAATTGCGGGAATTCGGCCTCGACGATGTGACCGAGGGCGTCGGCGGCACCGGTGTCGTCGGCACGCTGAAGCGCGGCAGCGGCAACAGAGCGATCGCGCTCAGGGCCGATATGGATGCCCTGCGCATCACCGAGCAGTCGGCCGTGGCCTATCGCTCGCAAAATCCCGGAATCATGCACGCCTGCGGCCATGACGGTCACACCACCATGCTGCTCGGCGCGGCAAAGCTGCTGGCCGGGGAGGGTGGGTTCAACGGCACGGTGCGCTTCATCTTCCAGCCGGCCGAGGAGTGGGGCAAGGGCGCGCTGGCCATGCTCGATGACGGCCTGATGCGCCGTTTTCCCTTCGATGAGATTTTCGGCCTGCACAATCTGCCCGGATTGCCGATTGGCCATTTCGAAACCCGCCCCGGCCCGATGATGTCGGCCGAGGACGTCTTCGAGATCGTTCTGAGAGGTCTCGGCGGCCACGCTGCCGGGCCGCAGGACGGCCAGGAGACACTGGTCGCCGCTTGCGCGCTGGTTACCAATCTGCAAACCATCGTCTCGCGCCGGCTGAGCCCGGCCGACATATCGGTGGTCTCGGTGACCGAACTGATCACCGACGGCACCCGCAACGCGCTGCCCGGCCTTGCCCATATCCTGGGAGACGCCCGCAGCTTTCGCCCCGAGGTCAGCGCCGAGATCGAAAAGCAGATGCGCACCATCGCCGCCGGCACCGCCGCCGCCTACAACGTCACCGCCGAGGTCGCCTACAGCAGGGAATTCGTGCCGCTGCACAACGACGCCGAATTGGTCGACGAGGCCTTTGCAGCCGCCGGAAACGTGTTCGCGCCCGAAGACATCGCCGTGGCCCGCGAGCCGATGACCGGCTCCGAGGATTTTGCCCGTTTCCTCGATCACGTGCCCGGTTGCTTTGTCTTCCTCGGCAATGGCGAGACGGCGCCGCTGCACAATCCGAGCTACGACTTCAACGACGACGGCCTGCTGTTCGGCACGAATTTCCATGCCGCGGTCGTCAGACGGCGATTGGGAGCATGAACGGCGCGGTCTTTCCAGAACTTCGCGGGAAGCCAAAGGGGTGGAATCCCCATGACGCTGCGGCAAGACTCAGCTAACATCCGCTTTGCGGCGGACCTGATATCCGCCTGGCCGGCGCTATCAGGCACCTCCCAAGCGGCGCCGGCCGTCCTTTCCAGGCTGTGCTACTGTCCCGCTGTGGTCCGCGCCATTGCTGCACGCATGCCAACTCATTTGCCGGTCTTATCGGCTACAGGGTTGCCGTCGGCGTGCGGGTTTTCCGCTGCCGGAGCTTTGGTTGGCGGGACGTTGTTGTCGCAGGCCGAGACTGCCAGAATGATCAGCAAGAGGCTTAGGGAGAGCTTCTTCATCGCTACCTCCTCTCGCCTGACAACGGGACGACCTCGGTTTGGTTGCGACGATCAAGCCAGGGGAACAAAACCCCATGTCCCCGGTTGGATCAGGCAAAGGAGGACTGCTGGATGATCCGTCTGCTCTTGGCCTGCACCATCGCCTTTGTCACTTACCGCCTCGCGCGCAAGCTGATCGAGGACGTGCCCGACACCGTCGATCCCCTGTTGCTGCCGGTCCCAAAGAATGATCGGGAGGCATTGCGCAGGCAGTCTGCGGCCATGGGTGTCGATCCGGAACGCTGACCTGTCGACGCTGAGCTCGTTGCGCCGCTTCCTTGTTGCGAACAAAGCGGAAACGATGCTTGATGGGCGATGAACCTCGCCGCTCATGATTCGACATTTTCGGAATCGACTTCCCAGCCCGCTTATCTCGCGAGGCTGAACGACGCCCAGCGCCAGGCCGTCGAGCATGGCGACGGCAGGATCGCCGGACCGCTCCTGGTCATTGCCGGCGCCGGCTCGGGCAAGACCAACACGCTGGCGCATCGCGTCGCTCACCTGATCGTCAAGGGCGCTGATCCGCGCCGCATCCTGCTGATGACGTTTTCACGTCGCGCCGCCTCCGAAATGGCCAGGCGCGTCGAGCGCATCGCCGGCGAGGTGCTCGGCCGCGACGCCTCTATCGTCATCGATGCGCTGACCTGGGCCGGCACCTTCCATGGCATCGGTGCGCGGCTGTTGCGCGATTACGCGCAGGAGATCGGTCTCGACCCGGCTTTCACCATCCACGATCGCGAGGATTCGGCCGACCTGATGAACCTGGTGCGCCACGAGCTCGGCTTCTCGAAGACGGAAGCGCGCTTTCCCACCAAGGGCACCTGCCTTGCCATCTATTCGCGCGCCGTCAACGCGCAGGCGCCGCTAGGCGAGGTGCTCGGCTCCGCCTTTCCGTGGTGCGCCGGTTGGGCCGAACAGCTGAAGCAGCTGTTCGCCGGCTATGTCGAGGCCAAGCAGGCGCAGAACGTGCTCGATTACGATGACCTGCTGCTCTACTGGGCGCAGATGACGGCAGAACCGGAGATAGCGACGCACCTGGGCGGGCGCTTCGACCATGTGCTGGTCGACGAATACCAGGATACCAACCGGCTGCAGGCCTCGATCCTCATGGCGCTCAAACCCGATGGCGCCGGGCTGACGGTGGTCGGCGACGATGCGCAATCGATCTATTCGTTCCGCGCCGCTGAGGTGCGCAACATTCTAGATTTTCCCAAGCAGTTCGCGCAGGCCGCCGATGTGGTGATGCTGGAGCGCAACTACCGCTCGACCGAAACCATTCTGGCCGCCGCCAATGCGGTGATCGGCGAGGCCTCGGAGCGCTTCACCAAAAACCTGTGGTCGGAGCGCAAATCCGCCGCCAAGCCGAGGCTGGTGACCGTGCGCGACGAGGTCGAGCAGGCCAATTTCGTCTGCGAGGCGATCCTGGCCGAGCGCGAGGCCGGCACGGCGCTGAAATCGCAGGCGGTGCTGTTTCGCGCCTCGCACCACAGCGGGCCGCTGGAGATCGAGCTGACGCGGCGCAACATTCCCTTCGTCAAGTTCGGTGGGCTGAAATTCCTCGATGCTGCTCACGTCAAGGATGTGCTGGCGGTGCTGCGCTTTGCCGAAAACCCGCGCGACCGCGTCGCCGGATTTCGCGTGCTGCAGCTTTTGCCGGGCATCGGCCCCTCGGCCGCCGCGCAGATCGTGGAGACGATGACATCGGCGCTGGATGAGGCGATGGGCCTTGCCGGCTGGCGGCCGCCCCAACGCGCGGCGGATGACTGGCCGGGCTTCGTCTCGCTCTACACCGGGCTGCGTGCAGGCGCCAAATGGCCGGCCGATCTCGAACAGGTCAGGCTATGGTACGAGCCGCATCTCGAGCGCATCCACGAGGACGCAACCACACGCCGGGCCGACCTTCTGCAGCTCGAGCAGATCGGATCCGGCTACGCTTCGCGCGAACGGTTCCTGACCGAGTTGACGCTCGACCCCCCGGACGCGACCAGCGACCAGGCCGGGCCGCCGCATCGCGACGAGGACTATCTGATCCTGTCCACGATCCACTCGGCCAAGGGCCAGGAATGGAAGAACGTGTTTGTGCTCAACACTGTCGATGGCTGCATTCCGGCCGATCTCGGCGTCGGCACCAGGGAAGATATCGAGGAGGAGCGCCGGCTGCTTTACGTGGCGATGACAAGGGCCAAGGACAGCCTCAACCTGGTCATGCCGCAGCGCTTCTTTCCGCATGGCCAGGCGGCGCGCGGCGACCGCCATGTCTATGCCTCGCGCACGCGCTTCATCCCGGCTTCCCTCCTTGCGGCATTCGAACAGACGGTATGGCCGGCAGCGCGAGCAGCACCGGGCAGGGCGCCTCGGCCGGAGATACGCGTCGACATTGGCGCGCGCATGCGCGGCATGTGGAAATAGCCGCGGCGATGGCGCCAGTCAGGATCGCAGTTGCCGGTGCGCTCGGCCGCATGGGGCGCCAGATGGCGGACGCCGTGCAGGCCGACTCTCGCCTGGCGCTCACCGCCCGCTTTCATCGAACGGGCATTGCCGGCGATGGCCTGGTCAGTCGGGACGAGGCGCTCGGCCTGGCCGATGTGGTCATCGATTTTACCGCGCCCGCGGCATCGGCCGATCTGGCAAGAGCCTGCGCCGGCCGTCGCGGGCCTGCCATGGTCATTGGCTCGACCGGTTTCGATGACGCTGAATTGGCAGCCATCGCCGATGCCGCGAAAGCCGTCGCCATCGTGCGCTCCGGCAGCTTTTCGCTTGGGCTGAACACGCTGGTCGGATTGGTTGAGCAGGCGGCGGGAGCGCTCGGTTCCGCGGACTGGGATGCAGAGATTTTCGAGGCGCATCACCGCAACAAGATCGACGCGCCATCGGGCACCGCCCTGATGCTCGGCCAAGCCATTGCCGACGGACGTAATGTCGAGCTCGATGCGATGGCGAGGCGTGTTCGCGATGGTGTCACCGGTGCGCGGCCTGCCGGCGAGATCGGCTTCGCGGTGCTGCGCGGCGGCAGCATCGTCGGCGAGCACGGCGTCAGCTTCTGCACCGGGGGCGAGACCGTCACCCTGTCGCACGCGGCCGAGGATCGCGCCATGTTCGCCCGTGGCGCCATCGCCGCAGCCCTCTGGGTGACCGGGCGACCGCCCGGTCAATACGGTATGCGCGACGTCCTTGGCTTTGGCGCTTCTTGACGGGCCAGAACCCGCCGCTTTCCATTTCTCCAGTCGCCAAAATGATTGAAGGCTCGGGCCTGCCACGGCGAGTGCGAAGCCACCCCGTGGAGAATACGGCGCGCCTCTGGGCCGTCCTCCACCCCGTTTGCAAGCCATAATCCCGACCCAGCTCAACGCCCGGATGCCGCTCGCGCGACCGCTCCTGCAAAAAACCGAACCGTTCGGTTCGATTTCTGTTGACGGACCGTGCATCAAACGGTGAACGCAGGCTCCGCAAAAAACGGGTAGGCGCAATAGAGTTCCCTCAATAAACCCCTGAATAGAAATGATAAAATTGTGGCACGCAGCGAGGGCTTTCAATTTCAAGGGTCATTTCCAGAGCTTTTTCGGCACATTTTCGTGACTGGAAACGACAACATCACAGACCCATCTCGGGGTGGTCCGAGCGACGCGAAATCCTCCCAAGGGCACGCCACTAGACGGACAGAACAAACATACTGGAGTAACCAAAATGACCAAGATCGCTCTTACCGCCGCTGCCATCCTCGTTGCCACGGGCACCGCTTTCGCCGGCAGCGACAATTATGGTTCGGCCAACGCCAATCAGCCCGCCGCCGCTGTCGACCATTCCGTCACCGCTTCGACCTCGAAGACGAACGGAACCATCCAGGCCCCGGCTTCGCAGGGCGCCGACCGCAACCTTTTCGGCCGTTGATCGCGACTGCCGACATCAATCACTTGAACTCAGGAGTAAAGAAATGACCAAGATCGCTCTCACCGCCGCCGCCATTCTCATTGCCACGGGCAGCGCCTTTGCCGGCAGCGACAATTATGGCTCCAACAATGTCAACCAGCCGGTTGCCAACCAGTCGACCTCCAACGTCGACACCACCCATACCGGCTCGATCGCCAAGTCCGTAAAGGCGCAGGGCGACGCGAACGCCAACGTGCCGGCTCAGTCTGGCCAGGGCATCTGGGGCCGTTGATTCTGTAAGTCTTCGACCACAAAGAGCGGTGGGCCTGGCCCGCCGCTCTTGTTTTTGCGCATGACCAATCCTCCAGCTCGGCAGAAAACAATCCGAGCCCAGGAATAAAACAGGACTGCCTGGGGTCTTGTCCTTAGCGGAACCGTCCTCCCAAGACGCCGCCTAACGGATGAACCCAGGAGATTGAAATGAACAAGATCGCCCTCGCCACCGCCGCCATCCTCGTTGCGACCGGCAGCGCCTTTGCCGGCAGCGACCACTATGGCTCCGACAATGCCAACCAGCCCGTCGCCCCGATAGCGGGCGTGGACCACGTTGTCACCGGCGCGCTCAAGGATACCGGCATGGCCGGCCACGAGACAGGCGATGCCGAGACGAAGCCCGCTACCGGCTGGCCCGAACCCGGCCAGGGCATCTGGGGCAATTAACGTCCCGCGCATGCAGCGGCCTTTGGCTGCCAGCTTAACCCCGGATTTCTAGCGCAGGTCCTTCGGACGCAGGCAATGCGTCAGCCGCGCGGACGACAGGTTGGACCAGGCGCCCTCGAAAACGAAGCGCGCAAAGGCTGCCGTTGGAAATTTTCCTTCGAGCCTCCTGCGCGCCTTGGCCTCCGACCCTGGCCCGGCAAGTTGTTTCGCCAGATATTGCAGGCCGGGATTGTGGCCGATCACCAGCAAGCTGCCGTTCGACGGATCGACGTGACGAATCTGGCTCAGAATATCCGTCGCGGAGGCTTCATAAAGCGCCTCGGAGAACGCGACCCGTGGATGCGCCGGCAACTCCGCGTCCACCAGCCGCCAGGTCTCGCGGGTGCGCAGCGCCGGCGATACCAGCGCCTGGTCCGGCAACCACCCGCGCGCCGCGAGTTCGCGCCCTATCAATTGGGCCGCCTTCAATCCGCGTTCGGCGAGCGGCCGATCGAAATCGTCGAGATCCGGGTCGTCCCAACTCGACTTGGCATGGCGAAGCAGCAGAAGCTGGTTCACCGGCATTGGTCAGGGCCGGCGAAGCTGGCCAGACGAGTGCGGGCCTTGTGCTTGATCGCCTCTATGTCGAAGGAATCGAATAGGCCGCTTTCCAATCCTTCAAGCCAAGCTCTGCGTAGCCTATCCGTTTCGATCTGGTGTGAATTCTGATTTAGCGATTCCGAGCCAAGCGACATGCCATCATTCCCGATCTGAGTCCCTACGGCGTGATCCGCGCCAATTGCTCGAAATCGATTTCCTCGCGCAGCGGGCTCGGTGCAATGATCGTCGAGGTTGCATTGTCGGCATCGTCGGCGAAGCGGGCAAACACGGCGCGGCCCTTTTCCATCCGGACCTTGCCCTCGGCGACCAGCCCCAGCGCCAGCGGATAGAGCTGGTGTTCCACCTTCAGCACCCGTGCGGCAAGTGTGTCGGCATTGTCGCCGACCATTACCGGCACCGCCGCCTGTGCGATGATCGGGCCGTCATCCATCTCGGACGTGACGAAATGCACCGTGCAGCCATGGATGCGCATGCCGGCGGCAAGCGCGCGCGCATGCGTGTCGAGCCCCTTGAAGGCCGGCAGCAGGGCAGGGTGGATGTTGATCATGCGGCCCTGCCATTTCTGGACGAGGCCGGTGGTCAGAATGCGCATGTAGCCAGCCAGCGCCACGATCTCGGCATTGAAGGCCGTGAGCGCCGCATCGATCGCGGCGTCATGGGCCTGCTTGCTGGCGTGGTCGGCCCGGGAAATCACCTGGGTGGCGATGCCGCGCGCCCTCGCCATGCCGAGTCCGGCGGCATCCGCCTTGTCGGAGATGACGCCGACGATTTCGGCGGGGAAAGCCGGGTCGCTGGCGGCGGCGATCAGCGCCGTCATGTTGGAGCCGCGCCCCGAGATCAGGACGACAGTGCGTTTCTTCTGCGCGCTCATAGACCGATCGAACCCCGATAGATGACGCCGGCGTCGCGGCGCGGCACGATCCGGCCGATCGGCGTCACCGTCTCGCCGGCCTCCTGCAAGACGGCAGCGACCTGCGCCGCCTGGCCGGATGCCACCGCCAGGATCATGCCGATGCCGCAGTTGAAGGTGCGCATCATCTCTTCCGGCGCCACACCGCCGGTCTTGGCCAGCCATGAGAACACAGGCGGCACGTCGATGGCGTCGAGATCGAGCTCGGCCGAGAACTCCTTCGGCAGAACGCGCGGAATGTTTTCAGGGAAGCCGCCGCCGGTGATATGAGCCAGCGCCTTGATGCCGTGCGTGTTGCGGATCGCCTTCAGGATCGATTTCACATAGATCCGGGTCGGCTCGAGCAGCGCCTCGGCCAATGTGGCCTCGTCATTGAAGGGAGCCGGATCGGTCCATGCCAGGCCGCTGGTCGCAACGATGCGGCGCACCAGCGAAAAGCCGTTGGAATGCAGGCCCGAGGAACCCAGCCCCAGCAGCACGTCGCCCTCGACGATGTCGTCGGTGGGCAGAAGCTGGCCGCGCTCGGCCGCGCCCACGGCAAAACCGGCAAGGTCATAGTCCTTGCCGTGATACATGCCCGGCATTTCCGCCGTCTCGCCGCCGATCAGCGCGCAGCCGGCCTGCCGGCAGCCCGCGGCGATGCCGCCGACGATCGCCGCACCCTGGTCCGGATCGAGCTTGCCGGTGGCGAAATAGTCGAGAAAGAACAGCGGTTCGGCACCCTGCACGACGATGTCGTTGACGCACATGGCCACCAGGTCGATGCCGATCGTGTCGTGCTTGCCGGCGTCGATGGCGATCTTCAGCTTGGTGCCGACGCCGTCATTTGCGGCGACCAGCACCGGGTCGGCAAAGCCGGCGGCCTTGAGGTCGAACAGGCCGCCGAAACCGCCGATCTCGCCATCGGCGCCCGGCCGGCGCGTGGCCTTGACCAGCGGCTTGATCTTCTCGACCATGAGATTGCCGGCATCGATGTCGACGCCAGCCTCGGCATAGGTGAGCCCGTTCTTACGCTTGACTGTATCGCGCTTCATATCTGGCTTGTCGCTGTTTCCTTTGCGGCTCTTCGCATGAACGGTTTCGGTCCGCAAGGAAAACGGCGCTGAAACTGCTGCTCCCCACCAGGGGAAGCTCGGCAGCTTCTCTCTTGCGCCTATCCCCCATCTCCATCATCTATCGTTCAGACAGAAGCGACCGGACATGCGCTTGACCATCCCCAACCTGATCACAATCATGCGCCTTGTCCTGGTGCCTGCCGTGGTGCTGGCCATGCTCCAGGCGCGCTGGGATTGGGCCTTTGCCGGGTTCCTCGTTGCCGGCATCTCCGACGGCATCGACGGCTTCATCGCCCGCCGGTTCAACCAGCATTCCAAGCTCGGCGCCTATCTCGATCCGGTGGCCGACAAGCTGCTCCTGGTTTCCGTGTTCGTCGTCCTTGGCTTCATCGGGCAATTGCCGCTGTGGCTGGTCGTCACCATGGTATCGCGCGACGCGCTGATCATTTGTGCGGTGCTGTTGTCCACCGTGATGGCCCACCCCGTCGAGATGAAGCCGCTCCTCGTCTCCAAGGTCAACACCGCCATCCAGATTGTACTGGCGGCGCTGGTGCTGGGTGAGCTTGCTTTTTCGATCCATCTCGATCCACTTCGTCCCGCCCTCATAATGCTGTCCGGGGTCTTGACCGTGGCTTCGGCCGCAGCCTATCTCGTGGCTTGGCTGAGGCATATGAGCGGCTATGGCGAAGGCTCCACCCCGGGCACCTGACAAAGAAGTTGCGGCGAGCGCGCCGGCGGCAGCCGGTGATGATCCATCCGCCGGATTCCGCCGGCAGATCTTCTTCTGGCTGGCCGGCGTCGCCGCGCTCGCGCTTTTCCTTTATGTTTTCAGCGCCATCCTCTTGCCCTTCGTGGCCGGCATGGTGCTCGCCTATTTCCTCGATCCCGTGGCCGACCGGCTGCAGCGGCTCGGCCTCAGCCGTTTCATGGCAACGGTAGTCATCCTCATCACCTTCCTCGTCGTGCTGGTGCTGGCCTTCGTCATCCTCATCCCGGTGCTGGCGACGCAGATGGCCGATTTTGCCGGCAAATTGCCTGAGTACCTGACCCGGCTGCAGAGCCTGATCACCTCGTTCGATCCGAAATGGCTGGAACAGAAATTCGGCGTCAACGCCAATGGCCTGCGCGACGGATTGAACTCACTGCTGACATCCGGCTTCGGTCTGCTGACGACCGTGTTCACCTCGATATGGAGTTCGGGCGTGGCGCTGGTCTCGGTGGTCAGCCTGTTCGTGGTGACGCCGGTGGTCGCCTTCTACATGCTGCTCGACTGGGACCGCATGGTGGCGGTGATCGACAGCTGGGTGCCGCGCGACAATGTCGCCACCGTGCGCGCCATCGCCAGGGACGTCAACACGGCAACGGCCGGCTTCGTGCGCGGGCAGGGCACGCTGTGCCTGGTGCTGGGCGGCATGTATGCCACCGGCCTGACGCTAACCGGTCTCAATTTCGGCATCCTCATCGGCCTGTTCGCCGGGCTGATCTCCTTCATCCCCTATGTAGGCTCGCTGACCGGGCTGGTGCTGGCCGTTGGCGTTGCCTTCGTCCAGTTCTGGCCGGACTGGACCATGATCGTCGCGGTCGCGGTGGTGTTCTTCATCGGCCAGTTCGTCGAGGGCAATATCTTGCAGCCGCGGCTGGTGGGCAAAAGCGTCGGCCTGCATCCGGTGTGGCTGATGTTCGCGCTGTTCGCCTTCGGCGCGCTGTTTGGCTTCGTCGGCCTGCTGATTGCGGTGCCTGCATCGGCCGCGGTCGCGGTGCTGGTGCGCTTTGCCATTGCGCGTTATCTGGAATCGCCGCTCTACAAAGGTCACGGCAAGGCCGTGCCGCCATTGCCGGCCGATCGTCGCAAAGGCATCAATCCATGATCCGGCCTGGCCGGGTCGCGCGGCTGAGCCTGGCATGAGCGACCAGAGGGCCGACCCGCCGCGCCAGCTGCCGCTCGATCTCGGCCATGGCACCGGCTATTCGCGAGACGAACTCGTCGTCTCCGGCACCAACAGCCAGGCAGTGGCGCTGGTCGACCGCTGGCCGGAATGGCCCTCGCCGGTTGTCGTGCTGGCCGGCCCGGCCGGCTCCGGCAAGACCCATCTGGCCTCGATCTGGCGGGCACGGGCGGATGCCGTTCAGGTCGACGCGCGCCGCGTCGGTGACAGCATCGCAAATCTCGGTGCCCGGCCGGCGCTGATCGACGATGTCGATACCGGCACCGTCGACCAGCAGGGTTTGTTTCATCTGATCAATGCGGTGCGCGGCAGCGGCTCGCACTTGCTTTTGACGGCGCGCCGCTTTCCCTCGGCCTGGGGCGTCACGCTGCCGGATCTGGCGTCGCGGCTGAAGGCGGCGGCAACCGTCGAGATCCACGAACCCGACGATCTCCTGCTGGCAGGTGTCATCACCAAGCTGTTCGCCGACCGCCAGGTCGAGGTCGAGCCGCATGTCGTGCAATATCTGGTCCGCCGCATCGAGCGCTCCCTGGCGACGGCCATGCGCGTAGTGGAGCGGCTGGACCGCGCCGCGCTCGAACGCAAGACGCCGATCACCCGGGCGCTGGCGGCTGAAACCGTCAGCGCCATGGACGAGGGGCAGGGCGAGTTCGAGGTCTAGCGCGCGATGGTCGCCGGCCAGCAAACGGTGGTTCCATGTCCCTTTAGCCGTCCCATTTCGGGAAACAAAAGCTGGCACCGATCTTGCGATACAAGCTTGCCGGCTGACCCCGGTCCTGATTGCGTTCCAAATCAGGTTGTAGGCTCGCCGGGAGTGGGGCGGTTGGGGTTCTCGCCCGGCGAGCTTGCCTTCATGTGGCTTCAGTCACCCTCACTATTGCCGCGCGTTCGGCTTGCCTGCGCAATGCCAAGCTGCGTGAGAGATGAACGGGTATTCGTCAAGTGGCGGTTACCCAAAACGGCGACGAGGCCACCGAGTCGCTGAAATGCCGGCGCTCGGATGAACTCCGTGGCTAAGGCGAGCGAGCGATATGCCCGCTGCTTGGCGTTGATCTCGTCAGTTGGCCTTCTTCGCCTTGTTCACATAGTCGTTCGTGTACGTCTGCGTGATGTCGATCTTGGCGTTGGCCACATCGGGCGAACCGAGAGAGAAAACGTCGAGCACGGCCTGCGCGCCTTTTGGATCCATGAGCCCAGTGGTCGAATACATGGGGATCGCATTTTTCAACGCGGCCAGGTAGGCGTCCTTGTCGCTGCCGATCAGATTGGCGGGGATCTGGGCCATGATCTCTTCGGCGCTATGGGAGTGAATGTAATCCAGCGTGGCAAGCATGGCATTGGTCAATCCCTGTGTTGCTTGGGGATGCGCGGCCATCCATTCCGGCCGGGTGTAAAGCGCTCCGCCGGGATAGTCGCCTCCGAATACCGCCTCCGTATCCTTCTGGGTGCGCGTGTCCGCCAGGATGGTCAGGTCCTTATGCCTGGCCTGAAGCACGGTGACGGCCGGATCGAGCTTCACCACGGCGTCGATCTGCCCTTGCTCCATGGCGGCGACGGCGGTAGCGCCCAGCCCAACGCCGATCACCGCGGCGGATGTCGGGTCGATGCCGTTCTTCTGCAGAAGGAACTTCAGGAAGAAGTCGGTCGAGGAACCGGGAGCGGTCACGCCGACCTTTTTGCCAGCAAGGTCCTTCACTGACTTGATCTTGCCGGTCTGGCCCGGCGCCACCGCCAGCACCAGTCCCGGGAACTGGTCGTAAACGACGAAGGATTGCAGGCGCTGGTTCTTGGCGGCCAATTTCACCGTGTGATCGAAATAGCCGGAAACGACATCCGCGCTGCCGCCCAATACTGCGGTCAGCGATTGAGAACCGCCCTTGAAATCGACCAGGTCTGCATCGATGCCGGCTTTTTCGTAGGCGCCGATCTGTTTGGCGAGCACGGTCGGCATGTAGCAGAGGCATGACGCTCCGCCGATCGAAATGGTGACTTTTTCGGCAGCGCCCGCGCTTGTGGCCGCCGCAAGCAATACGACGGCGGCGGCCGCCAGTTTCGAAATGATCCTCATGATCTCCTCCTTGAGCTGGATTGGGCCCTATCGGCCTGGTTTCGAGAATTCAGGCCGCCAGACAAGCAGTCTTTTTTCGACCAGCGTGACGATCCAGTCGATCAAGAGCACAAAAGCGGCGAGGACGAACATTCCGGCAAAGACGCCCGCCACGTCGAACACGCCTTCGGCTTGCTGTATCAGATAGCCCAGTCCGCCGGCGGCACCGAGATATTCGCCGACCACGGCGCCGACCACGGCAAATCCGACGGAGATATGGAGCGATGAAAACACCCAGGACAATGCCGATGGCATATAGACGTGGCGCAGCAATTGCCGTTCGTTCATGCCGAGCATTCGAGCATTGGCCAGCACCGTCGTGTTCACCTCCTTTACGCCCTGGTAGACATTGAAGAAGACGATGAAGAAAACCAGCGTCACGCCCAAGGCAACCTTGGACCAGATGCCGAGACCAAACCAAAGCGTGAAGATCGGCGCCAGCACGACGCGGGGAAGCGCATTGGCCGCCTTCACATATGGATCGAAGACGGCCGCAAGTGTCGGCTTGCGGGCAAACCAGAAGCCGATCGCGATCGCTGCCAGCGAGCCGATGGCGAAGGCCAGCATGGACTCCCACAGAGTGATCCACAGATGATGCCAGATCGTCCCGGTGGCAAACCACTTCCATATCTGGCCTGCCACCGCCAACGGGGTCGAGAAGAAGAAGGAAATGTTGTTCGGATCGCCGATCAGGTGCGTCGTCGACGCTGCCTGCCAGAGCGCGATGACGATGACGGCCACGGTTAGCTGTGCGAAAAACAGAGTCGTCCTTTTCATCAGATCGCTCCTTCTTCAATCTCGCCGTAAGCCTTGAGCACTTCCTTCTTCAGCATGTGCCAGATGTCGCGATGCAATTCCTGGAAGCGCGGTTCCAGCCTGATTTCCGAAATATCGCGTGGACGCGCCAGCGGGATTGGAAAGTCGCCGATGATGCGTGCGGAGGGACCGGCCGACATCACCACCACACGATCAGCCAGCGCGATCGCTTCCTCGAGGTCGTGGGTGACGAACATCACCGCCTTGCGGTCATCCGACCACAGCTTGAGCAAAAGGCCGCCCATGATCAGCCGCGTCTGTGCGTCGAGCGGTCCGAAGGGTTCGTCCATGAGGATGATCTTGGGGTCGCGGATCAGCACCTGCGCAAGAGCAACGCGCTTTTTCTGGCCGCCTGAAAGCATGTGAGGGTAGCGCTCGCAGAAAGCAGCCAGGCCGACGCGTCCGAGCCATGTTCGCGCGCGTTCCTTTGCTTCGGAAGAGGGCACGCCTGCCACTTCCAGCCCGATGGCCACATTGTCCAGAGCGGTCTTCCAGGGCATCAATGCATCCTGCTGGAAGAGGTAGCCAGCCTGTCTGTTGAGACCGCGAAGCGGGGCGCCGAACACACGGACGCTGCCTGCCGAAGGCACGAGAAGCCCTGCGCCGGCATTCAGCAGCGTTGACTTGCCGCAGCCCGTCGGACCAATGATCGCCACGAATTCCTGGTCGCCGACTTTCAGATCGGCGCGGGCGACTGCCTGGAAGCTACGCCCAGCCGCCAATGCGAAATCTATGGTCACTCCATCGAGATCGACGGCGATCCCGGGTCCGGCTGGCGGCTGCCTGAATTTTGTCTCCGTGGCGCCCGTGGCGGTTTCCGTCGTCATGCTGAATGCCGCCCTGCGCCGAGACGGGTGGGTGTCCAACTGTCGCTCATGGTTCCTCCGTGAGGCTTTAGCGGAGACCGTCGATGTCCGATGGTCATCTGTCGCCCCACACAGTGTCGTGTTCCGGCTCACAATAGTCGATGCGGTGGAGCAGGCAACTTTGCCGTCCGTGGCTTTTCTTGCGACCGTGACATGCAGCAGCAAAGACCACTGGGCGCGCGGAGATTGCCGACAGCCCCATTCTGCACCCGACACATTGCCATTCGCAGGCGCCAACGGCCCTCGATTGCCTTTTCTGTGTGAGGTGGTCGGAGTGGAGAGATTCGAACTCCCGACCCTCTGGTCCCAAACCAGATGCGCTACCAGGCTGCGCTACACTCCGAACGGTCTGTTGCCTATTCATTTCAGTGTTGCATGGCAAGTGCAAAAACCTGCAAGTGCAAAAACCTTGCCGCCGTCGGCATTGCGCAGTAATGACGGGCGAAGAGGCGGCCATGCTGCCTTGCACAGCAACGAGGTGGTCATGTCCGCGCGCATTTTCAGTCCAGCCAAAACCGCGATGCAGTCCGGCACGGCCAAGACCGGCCACTGGGTGCTGGAATTCGATCCCGAGATGCGCAAGAAAATCGACCCGCTGATGGGCTACACCACTTCCGGCGACATGAGGAGCCAGATCAAGCTGACCTTCGACACGCGCGAAGAGGCCGTGGCCTATGCCGAGAAGGAAGGGCTCGCCTACCGCGTCGAGGAGCCGAAAGAGCCCAAGCGCCGCCAGATTTCCTATGCGGAAAATTTCCGCTATGACCGTAGGACGCCCTGGACGCATTGACCGGCAAGCCCGGGCGGGCGCCAGCGCAGACATCTTACCGGCTCCGAGCCGGCCAGCGGTCCCGTAGCTCAGCTGGATAGAGCACCGGCCTTCTAAGCCGATGGTCACAGGTTCGAATCCTGTCGGGATCGCCAATCTTTCAATGGCTTAGCTGCTCCGGAGGGGAAAAGTTCCAACGCGGGCAGGAACCCGGTTGGACCTTTTCATCCCTTTTCGTCTGAACGAATGCGCTTGCAGCCGAGTCGGCGGGATCCCCGCCGCCGCCGCGCCCTTTCCGTATTATTTCGTGACCTTGTCGCGCGGGAACCTTCGCAAGGATCAGGCGTTCGGGGCCTTGTATTCGCGGCGTCTCATAAACATAAGCATGCGGGCTGCGAATGGCGGGCAAACAAATATGGGTTGGGGAAGGAGAGAACGCCGTCATGTCGAAACGTGAAATTGGAACGTCGCCCGCCTTGGGGCGACGTATCGCCGAGCTCAAGGCCAAGATGCAAACCGCCCGGATTTCCGACCATGAGATGAAGGCCTTCCACAAGGTTGCCGCCATCATGGGGGCCGGCGAAGGCTCTCTAGGCCTGGATGCCGACGATCTGATCGCGGCATCCTTTGTTGCAGAGACGCTGGGCGAATCGGCGCCCAACGGCTGACGGCAGGACCCTCCTGTCGTAGGTCCGGATCGATCATCCGGACAAATCTTCCAAACGCAGGCCGGAGGCGGCCGCCGGTCCGGCGGCCGTGATCCTGCGACTTCCGCTGTCGAATTGAAGGGAAAGTCTTATCCTTTTATTTGCGTTAGCGCGTCATAGTAGACGCGGCTAACGGAGTACAAGGGAATGAAGCTCGACCTGTCGCCGACGAGTTGGGGCAGGGTGATCGCCGTCACCGCCGCCGGCACGGCCTTCTTCATTGGCGTGGCGTTTTTCGTTGATTCGTTCAATTTCCCCTATCTTTCGCCCGAGGCTGTGTGGCGGGCACAGCTGACCGACATTCTGTTGCCGCTGGTGCTGGGTGGATCGTTTCTCTTCTTCCTGATGTGGAAGATACGTCAGTTGGCCATTGCCCAGCGTGACCTCAGCGTCGTTGCCGCCACGGACAGCCTGACGGCGGTCCTCAACCGGGGCGCTTTCTCCATGCTTGTCGAAGCCTATCTCGAACAGGTCCGCAAGCAGGCGTCGGCCAATTCCGGTGCGCTGCTGATCATCGACGCCGATCACTTCAAATCGATCAACGATCGGCTTGGGCATGACTGCGGCGACCAGGCGCTCAAACTGATCGCGCAGACGATCAAGGATCAGCTCCGCGGCACCGACATCGTCGGCCGCATCGGCGGCGAGGAATTCGGCGTGTTTCTTCCCGGCGTCGATCCCTCGCAATCCTGGCTGGTTGCCGAAAGCATCCGCCGGCGAATTCGTGAGGTGGAATTTTCGCCGGGCGGCCGGTCCTGTCCGCTTTCCGTCAGCATTGGCGGCACCGCCTTTAACGGCCCGACCACCTATGAGGAGATATTCTCGGCAGCCGACAGGCGGCTCTATGCCGCCAAATCAAATGGACGCGACCAGGTCAGTTTCGATCCGATGGTGTCTCAGCAAACGCCGCCAGCCGCGACAATCACGGTTCACTGAGGCGGATCCGGCCAGCCACCGGCGCCGGGGGCGCGTTGCTGGGGATTTCTGTAGCCATCACGCAGAAGGTATTTTCGCTTTGCGCGCCGCCCGCTAAAGGTGGTGGCCGCAGTTCCGGCCGGGGCTGAATGCATCGGGCAGGGCCTTCTTCGCATGACATTGATGGGCGCGGCGGCACTGCTGATCCTGGTCCTGACCTATGCCGGCGTCGCTGTCGGCCGCATACCGGGCCTGCGTCTCGACCGGGCGGGCATCGCACTGCTCGGCGGGGCCGCGATGATAGCCATCGGCGCGATCAGCATGGAGGACGCCTATCGCGCCATCAATTTCGACACCATCACGCTTTTGCTCGGCATGATGATCGTGGTGGCGCATCTGAAGGTCTCGGGCGCCTTTCGCGGTCTTGGCGCGATCGCCATCGAGCACGCGCATGCGCCGTTCATGCTTTTGGTTATGGTGACGCTGCTGACCGGCCTGCTGTCGGCTTTCCTGGTCAATGATGCCATCTGTCTTGTCATGGCGCCGATCGTCGTTCACGTCACCCGCGCCATCAAGCGCAATCCGGTTCCTTACCTCATCGCGACCGCCACCGCGTCGAATTGCGGCAGTGTCGCCACCATCACCGGCAATCCGCAAAACATGGTCATCGGCGCGCTGTCGGGCATTTCCTATCCGGCCTTTTCAGCGGCTCTGGCTCCGGTTGCGCTGTTCGGTCTCGTCGCGGTCATCGCCATTGTTCGCATCGTCTACCGGGCCGAATTCACGCGCAACGGCGAATTGACGCCGCAGGTCTCGCGCGGCCGCATGCATCGCCGCCAGGTGCTGAAAGCGGTGGTGGTTTGCATCGGACTGGCCGTGGCCTTCTTCGCCGGTGTGCCTGTCGCCAAGGCGGCGCTCATCGGCGGCGCCATCCTCCTGCTCACCCGCGCCATCAAACCAGAGCGCATCTATCGCGAGATCGACGGCCCATTGCTATTCATGTTCGCCGGCCTGTTCATCGTGGTTGCCGGCGCCGAAAGGACGCTGCTGACACCGGACATCGTTGCCTCGGCCAAGAACCTCGGGCTGGACGACGTCTGGCGCCTGTCCGGCTTCACCGCCTTGCTCTCCAATGTAATGAGCAACGTGCCGGCCGTGCTGGCGCTGCGCCCCTTCATCCCCGGCCTGGAAAACCCCGAGCGCGCCTGGCTGGTCGTCGCCATGAGCTCGACGCTGGCCGGCAATTTCACGCTCCTGGGTTCGGTCGCCAACCTGATCGTCGCCGAGCAGGCGCGCGCGGCCGGCACGTCGCTGTCGTTCGGCGCTTTCTTCAAAGTCGGCCTGCCATTGACGCTGCTGACGCTGGCGGCCGGCACGGCATGGCTGGCGCTCTGATCCCGCGACTGTTCCGTGCTCAATTGCTCCGGAGTGACGGTGCTCCGGAGTGACGGGGCTTGGTTTTTGCCGCCAAGTCCCGCCACTGGCCCAGATTTTCAGGGCGCCACTACCAATCGGCCTTTCATGTTGGGATGGAAGCGGCAGAAATAATCAACCGCTCCCGCTGTCTTGAGGGTCAGTTTTCCCTTCGCCTTCGGCGGGATCATTACCTCCCAGCCGCCCTTCACCGTGGCCGTGTGGGCGAATGCGTCCTTGTTGACCCACTCGATCGTATCGCCAACCTTGGCCTCGATATTTACCGGCGAGAAGACGAGCTTGTCGATCGTCACTTCGATGGTCGCTGCCGGCGCCGGGCCGGCGGCAAGCACCAGCGCCAGCCCGGCAAGGAGCGGTCGGATCAGCGCGGCCGCTTTCATTTCAACATGCCGGCGACATGTTCGGCATGCTGCTCATGCCCCTGGAAGATCTTGAGGCCGGTTTCGAGCAGGCTCTTCAGCTCGGCATTGCTGGCTGACGGAATGAGCAGGGTTTCGAGCGCTCCATTGACCTGCTTGTGGTAGGCCACCTCGTTTTCGATATAGGCCTTGTCGAAGGCAGCCCCTTTCAGCTTGGCGAGCTTGGCATGTTCCTCTTTCGCCGCCTTGGTCAGCGCCTGGCTGGTGGCATTGTCTTCCGGCTTCACCTTGAGCTTCTTGAGCAGGTCGAGCGCCTGCTTGTTCACCGCTTCATGGTCGCGCTCCATGTCCTTGGCGAAATCGACAACCTGCTTGTTCTTGGATTTCTTGATTGCCTGCTTGGCCGCCTCGATGTCGATCATGTCGGCGGTGTAGGCGATGTGGGCGATCTGTGGGTCGGTCGGCTTGTCGGCCGCTTGCGCGAATGGGGCAGCGCCAAGCAGCAAGAGGGCGGCAAGCGCTGCGGTGTGTCGGATAAGCATGGCATCTCCTTCCGCCCGACAGCCTGGGCAGCGGGCTTCATCTGGGTTGACATTCATTGGATGAGGATGGCGCGGAAACGTTCCCGACAATCGGCGAAAGATCCGGCCTTGAAGATCACCCCTCGAATCCGAGCCGCTTCATCACGGCCTGCGTCAGCCGCTCGCAGCGCCGGCCGGCGAAGGGGAAGGCGTCGAGCAGCACCGGCCCGATCTCGTCGTCCAGCGCCTTGCGCAGCAAAGCGCGGGCGCGGTGCAGTCTCGTCTTGACGGTCTCTGGCCGCACGCCAAGCAGGTCGGCGGTCTCCTCGATGCTCAGCCCCTCGATGACGCGGGCTACGAAAACCGCGCGATAGGCGTCGGGCAGGCTGTCGGTCGCCCGCTCGACAAGAGCAAGAATCTGCCGCTGCGCCATCGTCCGCTCCGGATCGTCGCTTGGGTTGAGGGGAAACCGGATGATCTGCGCTTCCGGGTTTTCAGGCATTGCCACGGTTCGCCGTCCTTTGCGAAGCCGCCCGAGCGCTTCGTTGATGACGATGCGCGACAGCCAGGTGGAAAGCGAAGCATCGCCGCGATAAGTGCTGAGATTGGTAAAGGCCCTGACATAGGCCTCCTGCACGATGTCCTCGGCCTCGCTGTCATTGCGCACCATGCCGCGCGCCAGTCGGTAGAGCCGCTGGTTGTTCAGCTTCATGATCTTGCGAAAGGCATCGCTGTCGCGGGCGAGCGCGCGGGCTACGAGCCGCAGCTCGTCCGTCGTGGTTGATGCTGCCGTCAGCGCGGGCATGTGTCCTCCATCGATCCTTGCACGGAAGATTGGATGCAGGTTTCGAAAAAAGGTTCCCGAAAAGTCAAGCCAGGCGCTCGCCTGGCGGCCTATGCTAGCACTTTGGCCGGCTCCCTGCCGGTGTTTTGCATCCGCGCCGTCGCGGCCAGCAGATCGGTCTGCGTGATCAGCCCGAGGATGTGGTTTTTATCGTCGACGATGATGACGGCGTGGCTGCGCCCGTCGGTCAGCACCGGCAGCAGCGCCATGGCGGCCGAGCCGGCAGGCGCGGTTGCAGCCGGCGAAATCACGGTTCCGACCGTGCCGGCCGCCAGCGTCAGTTCCCGCAAGCCCACGGTTCCGGCCAGCCTTGCCTCGGCATCCACCACCGGCAAGGTGCGTATGTTGTGGTCAAGCAGCAATTGGCGCGCAGCGGCGGCTGGCGTGTGCTCGTCCACCGAGATGACGTCGCGCGACATGATGTCTTGGCACCGCAACGTCGCATGCTCGCGCACCATGGCCTGCAATTCGACCTGCCGCAGCAGCCGGTCGAGATCGCCCCGGTCGATGTCGAAGGTCTCGTCGAGCGCTCCAAGCGCGGCATCGATGTCCTCGGAGCGAAAACCGACGCGCAATTGCGCCGGCGGATCGATGGTGCCGTGACTGTTTACCGGCGCCGGGGCCGGCACGTGCGGGTAGTTGCGCCGGGCCAGCTTGTGGAAGCCGTAGCCAAGCGCCACCAGCAGCATCGAATTGACCGCCACCGGGACGAAGGGAAACAGGAAGCCGGCGCTGATGACGGCTGGACCGCCGAACACCGCGGTCAATGCCGCCGCGCCCCCGGGTGGATGCAGGCAGCGCGTGAACGACATGGCGGCGATCGCCAGGGCCACTGCAATGCCGGTGGCGAGCACCGGCTGGTGGACGAATTGCACCACGATCACGCCGATAAGCGCCGAGATCGTGTTGCCGCCGATGATCGACCAGGGCTGCGCCAGCGGGCTGGCCGGCACCGCGAACAACAGCACCGCCGATGCCCCCATCGGCGCCACCAGCAGCGGCACATGTGGCCCGCTGCCCAGCGTAAGCCCGCTGATCGCGCCGGTCAGCGCAATGCCGATCATCGCACCGACGCAGGCGATGATGCGTTCGCGCAGCGTCGCGCCGGCAAGAATAGGAACAAAGAGGCGGAACGCCATGGGCAGGCTCTTGGTGCGGTGGCTGGGGAATGATTTCCGCTGCCGCAATGAAGCGGAAGCCGGCAATTTGGAAGTCAAACAAATCCGCAAAACTGCGGATGGGGAGAATAATATTGCCGACATGGCCGAACCGGGGTGCCGCGAGCGGCCCTCGTTTGCTCAATCGCGTCAAGGCGTTGCGGGTGTTGCTGGTATGGTCCGGAAGGTCGCGTCAGGCCGCTGCGGCGGCGGTGAGCCCGCGAAGAATATCGGTCATGAGGTCCTCGACATCCTCGAGGCCGATCTGCAGACGAATCAACGGCCCTTGATAGGAGCCCTTGGCAACGACGCGGTCGCCGAGCCAGACCGGCACGGCAAGGCTCTCGTAACCGCCCCAGGAGTAGCCGAGACCGAAGATCCGCAATGCGTCGAGGAACGCGTGCTGCTGTTTCTGGCCGCCGCCGGCAAGCACGATGGAAAAGATGCCGCTGGAGCCGGAAAAGTCGCGCTTCCACAGGGCGTGGTCGGGATGACTGGGAAGGCCAGGGTGGAGCACGCGCGCCACGCCCTTCTGGCCCTCCAGCCATGCCGCGATGGCAAGCGCGCTGCGCTGATGGTGATCGAGGCGCACGCCCATGGTGCGCAGGCCGCGCAGCACCTGGTAGACGTCGTCGGGTCCGGCGCAGCAGCCAAGCGTGCAGAAGCTTTCATACAGCTGTTTCCAGCAGGCCTCGGTGGCCGACACCGTACCCAGCAGCACGTCCGAATGACCGGCGGGATATTTCGTCGCCGCATGGATCGAGATGTCGACGCCATGGTCGAGCGGACGGAAATAAAGCGGCGTCGCCCAGGTATTGTCCATCATGACGATGGCACCGGCGGCGTGCGCGGCCTTGGCGATGGCTGGTATGTCCTGTACCTCGAAAGTGTTTGAGGCCGGCGATTCCGTGAACACCACCTTGGTGTTCGGCTTGATCAACGCGGCGATGCCCGCGCCGATGCCGGGAGCATAATACTCGACCTCGACGCCGAGTCGCTTCAGCATCGTGTCGGCGAAGTTGCGCGTCGGATGATAGACGCTGTCGACGATCAGCAGGTGGTCGCCCGCCGAAACGAAGGCGAGCAGCGGCACCGTCACCGCCGCCAGGCCCGACGGGACCACGATCGTGCCGGCCGACCCCTCCAGCGCGTCTATGGCCTGGGCCAAGGCGTCGGTGGTCGGTGTGCCGCGCGTGCCGTAGGTGTATTTCTGGTCCCGTCCAGCCATCGAGGCGGCATTGCGGAACAGCACCGTGGAGGCGTGCACGACAGGCGGATTGACGAAGCCGAAATAGTCGTGCGGGTTGTTGCCCGAATGGGCAAGCCGCGTGTTGATGCCCATTTTGCCAGTCACCGGCTCGTTGCCGTCTTTTGCCATTCGTCGTCGCCTTTTTGGTAAGCCGCTAGCCATAGTGCGGCGACATGGACCGCGCAACAGCCTGCTTTCGCCAGGAGCCGGACTTCGAATGTGCCAATTGCCGAGCCGCCGCAGGCCGACTGCAAGCGGCAATGCCGCGGCCAGAAAGCCTGCCGACGGTAGCGGCATGCGTCTCCTGATAGCGCAAAGCGCACCTCACCATAACCCAGATCCAACCAGAGGGCGCAGACATCGGCACGCAACCGGCCGGCGGAGCACAGTAACGCAGAGTAATCCCGGCGGATGGATTTTTTGCCGACAGAGCGCAGCCTGGCGCTGGGCGAGCTTCGCCGGCTTTATTCGCCCTTGTGACTAAATTGCGGGCGCGTTTGTCTGCGATTCAGGCAATTGCGGCAAACGATTTTCAAACCCATCTGAATTCGGTCATTTTCCTTGACCTCACAGGAATTATCGCCTTCGATGCTGTTCGTGAATGGGAGGCGGCGCGTCGACTGCGATGCGGGGTTCCGGAAATGGGCTGGAACGGAAAGCTGCGTTCACGCGGGAAAAAAGATCAGGTTTACCTGAAAACAGAAAAGGGTCTGTGGGTCATGAAACACATTGCAATCGGCATCCTTGGGGCCGCCGCGCTTGGAGCCGTGGCTTCAACGGCTTCAGCCACCACGCTCGACACGGTCAAGCAGAAGGGCTTCATCCAGTGCGGCGTCTCGACGGGCCTGGCCGGCTTCTCGGCGCCGGACGACAAGGGTGACTGGCAAGGCATCGATGCCGATTTCTGCCGCGCCGTGGCGGCAGCCGTCTTTGGTGACGGCTCCAAGGTCAAGTTCACGCCGCTCAGCGCCAAGGAGCGCTTCACCGCGCTGCAGTCGGGCGAGATTGACATCCTGTCGCGCAACACCACCTGGACCATAAACCGCGACACGGCGCTTGGCCTGAACTTCATCGGCACCACCTACTATGACGGCCAGGGTTTCATGATCAACGCCAAGAAGCTGCCGGGCGTCAATTCGGCGCTTCAGCTGTCGGGCGCCGCCGTTTGCGTGCAGAGCGGCACCACCACCGAGCTCAACCTCGCCGACTACTTCAAGGCGAACAAGATGGAGTACAATCCCGTCGTTTTCGAGAAGCTCGAAGAGGTCAACGCGGCCTATGATGCCGGCCGCTGCGACGTCTACACCACCGACCAGTCGGGCCTTTACGGCATCCGCCTGACGCTGGGTTCGCCGGCCGATCACGTCGTGCTGCCGGAGATCATCTCCAAGGAGCCGCTCGGACCGGCGGTGCGCCAGGGCGACGACCAGTGGTACCATATCGTCAAGTGGACCTATTTCGCGCTGCTCGACGCGGAGGAACTCGGCATCACCAAGGCCAATGTCGACGAGATGAAGAACTCGGCCAGCCCTGAGATCAAGCGCGTGCTCGGTCAGGAAGCCGACACCAAGATCGGCACCGATCTCGGCGTCTCCAACGACTGGGTCGTCAACATCGTCAAGGCGGTCGGCAACTACGGCGAAATGTTCGACCGCAATGTCGGCTCGGGCAGCCCGCTGAAGATCGCCCGCGGCATCAACGCGCTGTGGACCAAGGGCGGCCTGCAATACGCTCCGCCGATCCGCTGATCGAAATGTGATCCGGAAGGCAGAACCATCTGCCTTCCGGTTTCTCTTTCACAGGGGACGGTGATATGGCATCGCAGGAAATCCTTCGCGAGGACACAAGTCGCGGCTCCTTTATCAACGACCCGAAAGTCCGCAGCCTCTTCTTCCAGACACTGGTCGTCGTCGTCCTGTTCGGCTCGGTCTGGTGGATCGTGCAGAACGTCATCGACAATCTGCAGCGTCTTCACATCGCCTCCGGTTTCGGCTTCCTCAGGGGCCGCGCCGGATTCGACATCTCGGACACGCCGATCGCCTACACGTCCGATTCGACCTATGGTCGCGCCATCATTGTCGGCCTGATCAACACCATCATCGTCGCCGTGGCCGGCATCGTCACCGCGACCATCATCGGTTTCGTCATCGGCATCGGCCGGTTGTCGCAGAATTGGCTGATCCGCAAGATCTGCACGGTCTATGTCGAGATCTTCCGCAACATCCCGCCGCTGCTGGTCATCTTCTTCTGGTATTCGGGCGTGCTGGCCGTGCTGCCGCCGCCGCGCGAGAGCTATAATCTTCCGTTCGGCTCCTTCCTCAACCAGCGCGGCTTCTATTTCCCGCGTGCCGTCTGGGGCGAGGGTTCCTGGCTGATCTTCGTCGCGTTCATCGTGGGCATCGCCATGGCCTGGTTCGTCGCCCGCAAGGCGCGCCAGCGGCAGATGGCGACGGGTCAGCAGTTTCCCGTGTTCTGGACGTCCGTCGCGCTGATCATCGGCCTGCCGCTGCTCGCCTACGCGCTGAGCGGGTTTCCGCTGAGCTTCGATTTTCCGAAACAGTCGACCTTCAACCTGACCGGCGGCTTCCAGGTCAAGCCGGAGTTCCTGTCGCTCTACCTCGCGCTGTCCTGTTACACAGCGGCCTTCATCGCCGAGATCGTGCGTGCCGGCATCAGGGGTGTCAGCAAGGGCCAGACCGAGGCCGCCGCCGCACTTGGCCTGCGCTCGGGATCGATCCTGCGGCTGGTCGTGGTGCCGCAGGCCATGCGCATCGTCATCCCCCCGTTGACCAGCCAGTATCTCAACCTGACCAAGAACTCCTCGTTGGCCATCGCCATCGGCTATCCGGACCTGACGGCGACCGCCGGCACGGTGCTCAACCAGACCGGCCAGGCGGTCGAGGGCGTGCTGATTATGATGATCGCCTATCTCATACTCAGCCTGGTGACCTCCGCCGTGATGAACGTGGTCAATGCCAGGATGGCGCTGGTGGAAAGGTAGGGCCATGCAGGAACACGACATGTCCTGGGTGCGCACCGAAATGGCCCTGGCGGAGCCGGCGCCGATCAGCGAGCGTGGCCTGTATGCCTGGGTCCGCAAGAACCTCGTCGGTTCGGTCGGCGACACCATCCTCACCATCCTCGGCATCATCATCGTCGCCTGGGTCCTGCCTCAGGTCATCAACTGGGCCTTCATCAATGCCCAGTGGACCGGGCCGGACCGGACCGTCTGCGCGACCGTGGCGCAGGGCGGCATCCAGCCCGACGGCTGGAGCGGTGCCTGCTGGGCCTTCGTCAACGCCAAGTTCGGCCAGTTCATGTTCGGCACCTATCCGGTCGAGGAGCGCTGGCGGCCGATCCTGGTCGCCATCCTGTTCGCGGCGCTGCTGGTGCCGATGCTGATCCCCAGCGTGCCGCGCAAGGGCCTGAACGCCGTCCTGCTGTTCCTGGTGCTGCCGATCGTCGCCTTCTTCCTTCTGGTCGGCGGCGTGTTCGGCCTGCCGCATGTCGAGACCTCACGGTGGGGCGGACTGCTGATCACGCTCAGCCTGTCCTTCGTCGGCATCGCCGTGTCGCTGCCGCTGGGCACCGTGCTGGCGCTCGGCCGGCGCTCCAAGATGCCGATCGTCAAGATGTTGTGCATCATCTTCATCGAAGCCGTGCGCGGCATCCCGCTGATCACAGTGCTGTTCTTCGTCAGCGTCATGCTGCCGCTTTTCCTGCCGGCCGGCGTCACCTTCGACAAATACCTGAGGGCCCTGATCGGCGTGTCGCTGTTTGCCGCTGCCTATATGGCCGAGGTGGTGCGCGGCGGCCTGCAGGCGATCCCCAAGGGCCAATATGAGGGCGCCGATTCGCTCGGCCTCGGCTATTGGCAGAAGATGGCACTGATCGTACTGCCGCAGGCGCTGAAGCTAGTCATTCCCGGCATCGTCAACACGTTCATCGGCATGTTCAAGGACACCAGCCTGGTCCTCATCATTTCGATGTTCGACCTGCTCGGCGTGGTCAAGCAGAACTTCTCGGACGCCAACTGGGCGACGCCGCAGACCGCGAAATCCGGTCTCGTCTTCGCCGCCTTCGTGTTTTGGCTGTTCTGCTTCGGCATGTCGCGCTATTCAATGTATACGGAACGCCGGCTCGACACCGGTTACAAACGATAAAAGGGGATTGGTTCATGGCCACCGAAAACGCCGTCAGCGCGGAAGAGATCAAGGTCAATGCCGCGAAGATGCACATCTCGACCACCGATGTCGCCATCGACATCATCGCCATGCACAAATGGTATGGCGAGTTCCATGTGCTGAAGGACATCAACCTCAAGGTGATGCGCGGCGAGCGCATCGTCATCTGCGGCCCGTCCGGCTCCGGAAAGTCCACCATGATCCGCTGCATCAACCGGCTCGAAGAACACCAGAAGGGCAAGATCTTCGTCGACGGCAAGGAATTGACCAACGATCTCAAGAAGATCGACGAGGTGCGCCGAGAGGTCGGCATGGTGTTCCAGCACTTCAACCTGTTCCCCCACCTGACCATCCTGGAGAACTGCACGCTGGCGCCGATCTGGGTCCGCAAGACGCCGAAGAAGCAGGCCGAGGAAATCGCCATGCATTTCCTCAAGCGCGTCAAGATCCCCGAACAGGCCAACAAATATCCGGGCCAGCTCTCCGGCGGCCAGCAGCAGCGCGTGGCGATTGCCCGTTCGCTGTGCATGAACCCGCGCATCATGCTGTTCGATGAGCCGACCTCCGCTCTCGACCCGGAAATGATCAAGGAAGTGCTGGAGACCATGGTTAGCCTTGCCGAGGAAGGCATGACCATGCTGTGCGTCACCCACGAAATGGGCTTTGCGCGGAAAGTCGCGAACCGGGTGATCTTCATGGATCAGGGCCAGATCGTCGAGCAGAACACGCCGGCCGAGTTCTTCGATCACCCGCGCCACGAGCGCACGAAGCTGTTCCTGTCGCAGATATTGCACTGAGCGCTGCTTCGTCGAAATGGAAGGAGCCCGGCCGCGCCACGGTCGGGCTTTTTCACACTTGGCCGACCGGATCGTTTCGATTGAAACGTGCTGGAATCGCAAGAACTATGCCCGGATGAGAAAACGCCTTCGTTTCCTGGCCGTGCTGGTTGCCGCGGTGGTGCTGGTCGCGGCACTCGGCACGCTGGTGCCGCGACCACTCTGGCCGGCTGCCGCGGCCGGCGAGGGCGTCAGGCACATTCTGGTGCTGAGCAATCCGATCCACACCGACATCGCCATTCCCGTCGATGACGGCGTGCGCCGACGCTTTCGCTTCCTCGCCGCTGCCGGCCAGCCTTCCGATGCGCCCGAGGTGCGCTACATCGTCTTCGGCTGGGGCGGCCGCGCCTTCTACCTGGAGACGCCGACCTGGTCGCAGCTGAAGGCGATGCCCGTATTCAAGGCCCTGACGCTTGACGCTTCAGTGATGCATGTCGAGGTCGCCGGCGATATCTCCGGACCCGATGTCGCCGGCTTCGACATCCCGGAAGACCGCTTTGCCGCATTGCTCGACTTCATCGATGCGAGCTTTCAGCAAGGACCAGGCGGGCCGATCGTCATCGCCGGTGCCGCCTATTCCGATTTCGACCGCTTCTATGAGGCGAACGGCCATTTCAATGCGCTGGTCGGCTGCAACACCTGGACGGCCGCCGCCTTGCGAACCGCCGGCCTGCGCACCGGTTGGTGGAACCCGCTGCCGGTCTCGCTTGGGTGGTCGATGCGGTTGTACAATTGATGATCCGGCCATCAGCCGACGTCACATGGCTGAAGAGCGCAGTTCAAAACATGGGTGCTGTCCCGCCAGCCTGTCGCGGCTGCGTTTTCACCGCCTCACAATCTTCCGCTCCTCCCATCCATAGAGCCAGTCCAGATCCGCCGCGAGCTTCTCCGCCGGCCGCGTCGCCAGGATCAGGTTGCGGGCGATCGCCACCGGGCCCGAGGCATGCCAGGCGAGGCGATTGAGGGCTCCACGCCGGATAACCTTGGCGACGCGCGGTCGCCGCAGGTTCTCCCAGATGGTGAGGCTTTGCCCTGGGTCGGCTGGGAAGTCGGCGATCAAATTGGCAAGCGTTACCGCATCCTCGATGGCCATTGCCGCGCCCTGCGCCGCGAAGGGCGTCATGGCATGCGCCGCGTCGCCGATCAGTGCCACCCCCTCCGGCATCGTCCAGCGCCTTTGCTCCACGGTGTGGATCGGAAAGGCGGTCCATGGACCGGCTAAGGTGACGAGTCTCGCCAGCGCTGGCGACGTGCCGCGCATAGCACCGGCAAGGATGGCGGGATCGGCATGACCCGACCAGCCTTCGGCAATGCGCTTGCCCTTGGTGAAGGCGACCAGGTTAAAGGCGCTGCCCCTGCTGACGGGGTAGGCTACCATGTGGAAATCGGGATGCAGGAAGGTGGTGACGCAGTCGGCGGCGCCGAGCGCGGCAAAGGCTCGCCCTGCTTCGCTGTCCGCGCCGACCGTGGCGCGCCAGGCCAGCTCGCCGGCGAAATGGCTATTCGCGAAGCCGGCTCCGCCGCCTGGACTGGCAAACCTCCGCACCGCTGACCAAACGCCATCGGCACCGACCAGCAGAGATTCTTCGGTATCCATGACCTTGCGGCCGACCCCGTCTGTCATGGTGATAACGAGTGAACCGGTGGCCACGCTGCTGACCTGCGCGCCGGCGGTGAGATGGATGCCAGGCATCTGGGCAACACGCGCCATCAGCGCGTTTTGCAGGTCCGCTCGATGCGCCACGAGGTAGGGCGCACCCCAGCGTGCCTCACCGGCTTGCCCAAGCGGCACGCGCGCCAGTTCACGCAGACTTGCGGCATCCTTCAGCACCACGGCTTCCGGCTTGACGGCATTGGGAAGAAGTGCGTCGAGTACGCCGCGCTCACGCAGGATGCGCGTCGCGTTGGGCGAAAGCTGGATGCCGGCGCCCGCCGCCTCGAGGCGCTGCGCCTGTTCGAAGATCCGTACGGGATATCCGCGCTCGGCGAAAGCCAGCGCCGCGGTCAGCCCGGCAATACCCGCCCCGGCGATGATGACTTGCCGGGACTGTGCGTCTGCCATTGGCCCGGCCGCTGGAGGTCAGGCGGCCTGGTCGATGTAGAGGCAGCCAGCCGGCAGCGTTTCCATCGCCGTCAGCTTCGGCGAATAGCGGTAAAGCGTCGAGCAGTAGGGGCAGACCTTCTCATTGTCGTCGCCCATGTCGAGAAACACATGCGGATGGTCGAAGGGCGGGTTGGCCCCGGTGCACATGAATTCCTTGACGCCGATATCGATCGCCGGATGGCCCGCATCGTTCTGGAAATGGGGAATGGAACCGCCTGCCATCGTCGTCTCCTTTAGCGCAGTCTGCTCAGCGTTTGGATCATAACCGGCCTGTTTGCAAGTTCGATGAAATGAAACTGTCGCAAAAGCCTGTCAGAGGATAAGTTAAGCCGGTTAACCGGCTGGAGCATCGCAGCCAGGCGCAACAGCCTGGGCGCCGCCCGAAAGCGGCGAAGCAACCAGACGTGGGAAGAGCAGGAACCATGAACGAACTGAAGCCGGTCCAGAGCGAGTTCATCAATGCGGAAGCGGCAAGCCCGGAAGGCAATCCGGATCGTTTCGTCAATCGCGAGTTCTCCTGGTTGCAGTTCAACCGCCGCGTGCTCGAGGAATCGCAGAACGCAAACCATCCGCTGCTGGAGAGGGTACGTTTCCTGTCGATCTCCGCAGCCAATCTCGATGAGTTCTTCATGGTGCGCGTAGCCGGTCTCGCCGGCCAGGTTCGCGAAGGCATCGTGTTGAGAAGCCCGGACGGGCGTACCCCCGAACAGCAGCTCGAACAGCTGCTGCGTGAGGTCGAACGGTTGCAGGAAGACCAGCAGAAGAGCCTCTCGGCGCTGACCGTGCTGCTCAACAAGGAAGGCATCGAGAGCATCACCCGCGACGCGCTGACGAAGGATGAGAAGGCCTGGCTTGAGGAGCACTTCCAGGATCAGGTGTTTCCTGTTCTCACGCCATTGTCGATCGACCCGGCGCACCCATTCCCGTTCATCCCCAATCTCGGCTTCTCGATGGCGCTGCAGCTTCGCCATCGCAAGAACGGCGAGGAGATGAGCGCGCTCCTGCGCCTGCCGGTGGCGCTGAAGCGCTTCATCCGCCTGCCGGACCGCAAGCACCATGTCCGCTTCATCCCGCTGGAAGAGGCGGTCGGCCTCTACATCGGCAAGTTGTTCCCGGGTTACGAGGTCAAGGGCTCCGGCACGTTCCGCATCATTCGCGACAGCGACATCGAGGTCGAGGAGGAATCGGAAGATCTCGTGCGCCTGTTCGAGACCGCGCTGAAGCGCCGCCGCCGCGGCTCCGTCATTCGCATCGAGTTCGACATGCTCATGCCGGCCGAACTGCGCGAATTCGTCGCCGGGGAACTCGGCGTCTCGTCGAGCCGCATCAGCGTCCTGACCGGCCCGCTGGCGCTCAGCCAGATTTCGGAGATCGTGGCCGTTGCCCGCGACGACCTCAAATTCACGCCCTACAATCCGCGTTTCCCGGAGCGCATCCGCGAGCATGGGGGCGATTGCTTCGCCGCCATCCGCGAGAAGGACATCATCGTCCACCACCCTTACGAATCCTTCGACGTCGTGGTTCAGTTCCTGCGCCAGGCGATGGCCGACCCGGAAGTGGTGGCGATCAAGCAGACGCTTTACCGCACCTCCAATGACAGCCCGATCGTGCGTGCGCTGGTCGACGCGGCCGAGGCCGGCAAGTCGGTGACGGCCCTGGTCGAGCTCAAGGCCCGCTTCGACGAGGAGGCCAACATCCGCTGGGCGCGCGACCTCGAACGCGCCGGCGTCCAGGTCGTGTTCGGCTTCCTCGAGCTCAAGACCCACGCCAAAATGTCTCTGGTGGTGCGGCGCGAGGACGGAAAGCTGCGCAACTATGTGCATCTGGGCACCGGCAACTACCATCCGGTGACTGCGCGCATCTACACCGACCTGTCCTTCTTCACTACCGATGCCACGATCGCGCGCGATGTCGCGCAGTTGTTCAACTTCATCACCGGCTATGCCGAGCCGACCGCGGAAATGCGGCTGGCGATCTCGCCCTTCACGCTGAGAAACCGCATCCTGCAGCACATTTCCGATGAGGTCGCCCACGCGCTCGAGGGACGCCCGGCGCGCATCTGGATGAAGATGAACGCCCTTGTCGATCCGATCATCATCGATGCGCTCTATGACGCCAGCCGCGCCGGCGTCGAGATCGACCTCGTCGTGCGCGGCATATGCTGTCTGCGGCCGCAGGTACCGGGCCTGTCGGAAAACATCAGGGTCAAGTCGATCGTCGGCCGTTTCCTCGAGCACAGCCGCATCTATTGCTTCGGCAATGGCCATGGCTTGCCGTCGGACGAGGCGGTCGTCTACATCTCCTCGGCCGACCTCATGCCGCGCAATCTTGACCGTCGCGTCGAGACCATGGTGCCGATCACCAATCCAACTGTGCATGAACAGGTGCTGGGTCAGATCATGCTCGGCAACATCATGGACAATCAGCAAAGTTTCGACGTATTGGCTGATGGAACCTCCCGGCGCGTCGTGCTCGAGGAGGGCGAGGAACCGTTCAACGCACAGGAATATTTCATGACCAATCCGAGCCTGTCGGGACGGGGTGATGCGCTGAAATCGCATGCGCCGAAGCGGATCGCGCAATTCAAGCGCCGCAAGAAGAACGCCGCCGCCTGATGCTGTCCGATTCCCAGGGCCGGCTGCAGGATCGCCGACCGCTGTCCATCATCGACATCGGCTCGAATTCGATCCGCCTTGTCGTCTATGAGGGGCTGGCGCGCTCGCCGACCATGCTGTTCAACGAAAAGATGCTGGCGGGCCTCGGCCGCGGCATCGTGTCGACGGGGAAGCTCGACCCCGAGGGCGTGACGCGGTCAATGGAGGAATTCCGCCGCTTCCGCGCGCTCTCCGACCAGGCCGGCGCCGAGCACATGTACGTGCTGGCGACCGCGGCTGCCCGCGAGGCCGTCAACGGCCCCGATTTCATCCACCGCGCCGAAGACGTGCTCAAGACCGAGATCCGCGTGATCAGCGGCCGCGAGGAAGCCTATTATTCCGCGCTCGGCGTCATCTCCGGCTTTCATCCGGCCAACGGTATTGCGGGTGACCTCGGTGGCGGCAGCCTTGAACTGGTCGACGTCAATGGCGAAGCGATCGGCGACGGCATAACGTTACCGCTGGGCGGCCTGCGCCTGCAGGACATGGCCAAGAACTCGCTTGCTCAGGCGGCGAAAATCGTGCGCGACGAGCTGGGGCGAGCGAAGCTGCTGAAAGGCGGGCAGGGCAGGCCTTTCTATGCCGTTGGCGGCACCTGGCGAAATCTCGCCCGGCTGCACATGGAGATGACCAACTATCCGCTTGGCGTCATGCACCACTACGAGATCGGCGTCGAAAGTGCCGCCAATTTCCTGCGGCAAGTGGCGAAAGGCGAGATCGAGAAGATCAAGGGCATCGAGGGCGTTTCGAAGAACCGCCGCTCGCTCCTGCCTTACGGCGCCATCGTGCTGCAGGAAATCATGGCGGCGATGCAGCCGTCGAAGATCATCGTCTCGGCGCTCGGCGTGCGCGAAGGCTTCCTCTATTCCCTGCTCGACCAGGCTGAGCAGAAGGCCGATCCGCTGATCTCGGCATCGGAGGAACTCGCCCGGCTGCGCTCGCGCTCGGTCACCCATGCGCATGAACTCGTCGACTGGACGGCCAGGACCTTTGCCGCTTTCGGCATCGACGAGACCGAGGACGAGGCGCGCTACCGCCACGCCGCGGCATTGCTGGCCGACATCGGTTGGCGCGCGCATCCCGAATATCGCGGCAAGCAATCGCTCAATATCATCGCGCATGCCTCCTTTTTCGGCGTCGACCACCCTGGCCGCGCCTATCTGGCGATGGCCAACGCGTATCGGCACGACGGCATCTTCAACGAAGCCATCGCGCCCGAGATCAAGGCGCTGGCGACACCGCGCTATCTGGAGCGGGCGCGGGTGCTGGCGGCGTCGATGCGCGTCGTCTACCTGCTGACCGCCTCGATGCCCGGCGTCATGCCGAGACTGAAATGGGAACAGCGCGGCAACGGCGTGCTAGCGCTGGTCTTGCCGGCATCTCTGGCGGATCTCTATGGCGAGCGGCCCGCCGGGCGCTTGGCGCAACTGGCGCGAATCACCGGCCGCCGCCTGGTGCTGGCGGTCGAAGGCGGCCCGAGCGTTTCGGTGAAGTAGGGCCTCACGCCGAACCGCGGCCGTCGATCGACCAGGCGCCGGCCCCGGCCATCGCCAGCGCCAGGAAACCGCCCGCAATGGCGATGTCCTTCATCAGCATCTGCGAATGCAGCAAGGCGAGCATCGCGTCGCCGCCGCCTTGGCCGTAATGGCCGATGAAACCGGCGACGATGCAGAAGGCGGCGAGCAGCAGCGCAACGACCCTGGTCTGGAAACCGACCAGGATAAGCAATCCGGCGATCAGCTCGAACAAGCCGGTTCCCCAGGCGGCAAGCGTCGGCAATGGCAGGCCGAGGCCGGAGAAATAGCCCGCCGTGCCGGCAATGTCGCTCAAGGCATGAAAGCCGGACGGGACAAACAATGCGGCCAGCAGCAGCCGGGAAAGCAGAAGCAGCGCG
This sequence comes from Mesorhizobium sp. BR1-1-2, assembly GCF_020165435.1. Classification (NCBI taxonomy): domain Bacteria; kingdom Pseudomonadati; phylum Pseudomonadota; class Alphaproteobacteria; order Hyphomicrobiales; family Phyllobacteriaceae; genus Mesorhizobium; species Mesorhizobium sp. BR1-1-2. Next base: position 523,835 of record NZ_JAIUID010000002.1, on the reverse strand, counting down.
TTGCGAGGCATGCTGGTTATCCTCCATCGTCGGCGGTCGCCGGCTCTGCTCGACCATCCCGATTCTAGCAGAAATTGCCGACTGGCGGAAAACTCCGGCCGGTATATCCCGACAACGAAAAGGCGGCGCGGAAAATTCCGCGCCGCCTTTTGGCTCAGCTATTTGCCAGGGTGGCTTCAGCCGCGCTTGGCGTCGATCGAATAGGCGCCGGCGCCTGAGGAAGCCAGCACGAGGAAGCCGCCGGTGATCGCCAGGTTCTTCATGAAGTTGATCATCTGCATCTGGTCGGCCCAGCCGGTGTGGGCGACCAGGGCCGTGGCGACGGTGAAGATCGCCAGCACCCAGGCGGCAATCCGGGTCTGGAAGCCGACGAGAATGGCCAGACCGCCGAGCAGTTCGATGAGGCCGACGACGAGGGCCGTCACGGTCGGCAAGGGCAGGCCGAGGCCGCCGAAATAGGCCGCGGTGCCGGAAAGGGCGCTGAGCTTGCCGAAACCGGAAAGCAGGAAAATGACCGCGAGCAGGATGCGGCCGAGCAGGATCGTGACAGAACTGTTGGACGCGGTGCCGGTGCCGGCGAAGGAAGTGTTGGTGGACATGGTGGCTCTCCGAATAGGTTGATCGCCCGTCAGATAGACCATGCCGACTGTTCACCAAAGCCGCCTGTCTGGCGACACATTGTTCACAGTACATACATTTCCGTGAACCGGTGAAAAACGGAAATTCGTGCCGGTTGATGCGGTGGCGGGAGGATATTCTCCCGCCGAAAACAATGCCTTTATCCCGGATGGGTCATATCTTCGGGCCGCACGATCCGGTCGTAGTCGGCTTCGCTGACCAGCCCGGTGGCCAGCGCTTCCTCGCGCAGCGTGGTGCCGTTCTTGTGCGCGGTCTTGGCGATCTTGGCAGCGTTGTCGTAGCCGATGGTGGGTGCAAGCGCCGTCACCAGCATCAGCGAGCGGTCGAGGGCCGCCTTGATGTTGTCTTCGCGCGCCTCGATGCCGACGACGCAATTGTCGGTGAAGGAGACCGAGGCGTCGGCGAGCAACTGCACCGACTGCAGGAAGTTGTACGCCATCAGCGGGTTATAGACGTTGAGCTCGAAATGGCCCTGGCTTCCGGCGAAGGTAAGCGCTGCATTGTTGCCGAACACCTGCACGCAGACCTGGGTCATCGCTTCGCACTGCGTCGGGTTGACCTTGCCCGGCATGATCGAGGAGCCCGGCTCGTTTTCCGGCAACGACAACTCGCCAAGACCCGAGCGGGGCCCTGAACCGAGGAAGCGGATGTCGTTGGCGATCTTGAACAGCGCGGCGGCAGCGGCGTTGATGGCGCCATGTGAGAACACCATGGAATCATGGGCTGCCAGCGCCTCGAACTTGTTCGGGGCAGTGACGAAGGCGATGCCGGTGATGGCGGCGATGCGGTCGGCCACCCGCTCGGCGAAGCCGACGGGCGCATTGAGGCCGGTGCCGACGGCGGTGCCGCCCTGCGCCAGTTCCTGGAGGCCGGGCAGCGTCAGTTCGATGCGTTTGATCGACGAAGCGACCTGCGCGGCGTAGCCCGAGAATTCCTGGCCCAGCGTGAGCGGTGTGGCGTCTTGCGTGTGGGTGCGGCCGATCTTGATGATATGGTTGAACTCTCTGCTCTTGGCGGCGAGCGCCTTGTGCAGGTGCTTCAGCGCCGGTAACAGGTCATGCACGATGCGTTCGGCGCAGGCGACGTGCATGGCGGTCGGGTAGGTGTCGTTCGACGACTGGCTCATATTGACGTGGTCGTTCGGGTGCACCGGCTTCTTGGAGCCCATGACGCCGCCCAGCATCTCGATCGCCCGGTTGGAGATCACCTCGTTGGCGTTCATGTTGGACTGCGTACCCGAGCCGGTCTGCCAGACCACCAGCGGGAAATGGTCGTTGAGCTTGCCGTCGATGACTTCTTGGGAGGCTTCCACGATCGCGTTGCCGATGGCCGGGTCGAGCCGCTTCAGCTCCATATTGGCTTCCGCCGCCGCCCGCTTGACGATGCCGAGCGCGCGCACGACCGACGCCGGCTGCTTCTCCCAACCGATCTTGAAGTTGCCGAGCGAACGCTGCGCCTGCGCGCCCCAATAACGGTCGGCGGCGACCTCGATGGCACCGAACGTATCGGTTTCGGTTCTGGTCTTTGCAGCGCTCACGGCAAGTCTCCGGTCTGTCGATTTGGGCAACGGCGTATCGCGTTGCACAAAACGCATCAAGCGGAGATTGCGGGCGGTGAAGATGCAAATCGGTTGAAGACGGAGCCCAATCTCCCCGCTCGCGGGGAGATCGGCTGTCCCGCTCACCCGGCCGTATATCCGCCATCCACCGCGAAAATCCCGCCGCTGGTCCATGCCGCCTCGTCGCTGGCGAGATAGATTGCCATGCCGGCGAGATCCTCAGGGCGGCCGATGCGGCCAAGCGGATAGCTGCGCTCGACATAGGCCTCGAGCTCAACCTTTGCCTGCGCCGGCAGATTGTCGACGGTCCTGCGCCGCATGGCGGTGTCGACGGTGCCGGGCGCTATGGCGTTGACCCTGATGCCACGCGGACCGAGTTCGAAGGCGAGTGACTTGGTCAGCGAATTCAGTGCGCCCTTCGACAGGGCATAGAGGCTCGACGGCCGGTTGGGGATCATCTTGTTGGCGAAGTAGGAGGAGATGTTGATCACCGATGCGCCGACCGGGAGATGCGGCAACAGCCCTTGCGTGAGGAAGAACGCCGCCGCCACATTGAGCGCGAAGGATTGCTGGAATTGGTCAATGCTGACAGTCTCGAACGGCACGAGATAGGCGACACCGGCATTGTTGACGAGGATGTCGGGTGGTCGGCCGGATCCATTCACGTAGTCGACAACAGCCGCGACGCCGGGGCTCGTGGCGAGGTCGGCCGACAGCGCTTCGACGGCGCCGTTCGGATGGGAAGCCGTGAGTGTTTCGCGGGCCGCCTCGAGTTTTGCGATGTCGCGCCCGATGATCAGGACCTCGGCACCCTCGCGCAAAAAGGCGTCCGCTATGGCAAGGCCGATGCCGTCCGAACCGCCGGTCACCAGCGCGCGTTTGCCGGAAAGTCTCATTGAACGCTCCAAGCCTGTTTGGTGACGAGAGCACCGCATATCGGCGGTCGAGGTCAAGCCGGCTGCCTATCCCATGGTATGAACTTCGGCGGCGGCCGGCGTCGGGCCAGCTGCCGACGCTTGCATTTGCAAACTGGGCAGGGAGCCGGCGGGCATTTACGCCTCGCCTCGATGGCGGGGAGATTCGGTCGAGCTTACGCCGTCTTCGCGCGGACTGGGGATCAGCAACAAAGCCGCGAGCGCGATGTCGCCGACAGGCGCAAGATTTCGGTCGGTCTGGTCAGGTCATGTCGGACGCCGTGCGAGAAGGCCTGCCATGCAGGTGAGGCGGCAAGCGCGGTTTCATGCAGGGCGTGCGCTTCTTCGCCATCAAAACCCATCACGCTGATGAAAACATTCTCAGTCGCTCGCACCGGCAGGCGTGGAAAGCTGTTTTCCGCATGCTCCGTGACGAAAGCGGCGAGCAGCCGCGCACCGGGCAACGCCGTCATCGGCGCCGCTTCAGCCTCGAAGCGGCTGGCGAACGCGGCTTCTGCGCCCGGCCGCAAATGATCAATCCGAATCACGACGATGCCTGACAGCGGCGCGCTTCTGCCTGGCTTTTCGTCGGCGGCCAAGCCCGCGCGCAAGGCGCCGGAGAGATCGAAGCCAGCCCCGGGCCACGCAGGTTTGAGCAGCAGCACATCGTCGGAATCGATCATCGTGGCGTTGGCGGCATCGCGGTGCGCTGCCCATACCGGACCGTCATAGAAGGCGCTCAGGGCACGTCTCCGCGCCTCCATGTCCTCGAAGCCGCGCAGCCAGACGAACATGTCGGGGCGATCGAGATCGCGGAACTGGCCGATGATGGTCATCCCGGCCTCTTCCTGGCCTTCGATCAGCTTGCCGTCAAAGAGGTCGATAAGGGTATCGCACTTGCCGGGTTTCAGCGTGTACTGCCGCAGTTCGACGACCGGGGAGGCGAGCGCTGCCGCCTCCGATGTGGCACTCAGGGGCAGGCTCATAGGCTCGTCTCCAAAAACAGGGTGATCATCCTGTTTATAAAACAGACCGGTTGTCCTGTTTTGTCAATGTGCTAGCTTCTTTTTCTTCCCTCCTGGAAGGAGAAGGTGGAGATTCGCGATGGCAGGGCATGCCCAGAAGCGCACCAATGATCCCGAAGGCATGCGCAACAGAGTGCTCGATGCCGCGCAGGAGTCATTTCAGACGCGCGGCTATCACGCCTCCAGTCTCGGCGACCTGATGGCGGCGGCGGGTGTCAGCGGCGGCGCATTGCATCATCATTTCCCGACCAAGAAGGCGTTGGCGCTGGCGGTGATCGAAGAGCGTGTGGCCGCGGCGGTCGAAGAGACATGGATAGCGCCCGTGCGGGAGGCGGCTTCGGCGCGCGAGGGCGTGCGTGCAACCTTCGAAGCCGTGGCGGCGGAACTTGAGCGGCAAGGTTTCGTGCGCGGCTGCCCGCTCAACAACCTTGCGCACGAGCTGTCGCTCGCCGATGCCGAATTGCGCACCGCCCTTGCCGGCATTTTTGCCGGCTGGCGCCAGGTGATCGCCGACAAGATCCGGGCCGATCAGCAGGCGGGCAGGGAGCAGGACACCGACCCGCAGCGTTTCGCCGCCCTGGCGGTCGCGGCCTATTCCGGCGCGATGTCGATGGCCAAGACGGCGCAGGATGCCGGCATGTTGCGCGATTGCCTGGCGGGGCTGGAGCAGAATGTCGCCCAAGCTTCGCCCGTGGCTGCAACGAGGCGGCGTCGCAGGATATTGCTGCCACCGGGAAACCTTTGATGCCGAGGACGAGAACGATCCCTACAACTCGGTTCGGTCTGGGGGAGGGCAGCCGTGGGCCGGGCGCTGAACTTTACTGCTGACCGGTGTCCGTGCTGAACTTCAACCCATGATGAAGCGCTTTTCACCAAAATCGGTATCACGACGCCGTTTTCTGGCGCGAGCTGCCGATCTTGCCACGGCCCTTGCACTTCCACGCCCGGCGCTCGGCCAGACCGGGCAGCGCATTCAGCCGATCGACGCCACCTTCCTGTTCATCGCCGATGTCCATGCCTGCCGCATGGCCAGCGGCTTGAGCCCCAATTGCCAGCAGGAAGGCAAGACCGATGCTGCCTTGCTGCGCAATGTGGCGGCTCTGAACGGCATTGGCGACAAGACATGGCCCCTCGAGATCGGCGGCGTCCCGACGGGCCTGCGCTCCGCCGGCAGCCGAATCGGCACGCCGCTCGGCCTGGTCGTCGGCGGCGACATGACCGACGATGGTGGCGGCCAGATCACCCAGCCGAGCGAAGGCACGCAATTGCTGCAATTCAGCCAGCGTTACCAGCAAGGCATGGGGCCTGACCGCGTGCATGTTCCAGTCTATGTCGGGCTCGGCAATCATGACCTCGACCAGAACGGCCCGCGGCATCACGTCGACTGGTACCGGCGCGAAATGCGCGACTACGTCGAGGTCAATCACCGTGCCGGCGTGTTCTTCAAGCCGCCGGTTCCGGCCACCGACTACGATGTCGAGACCGACTGCTATGCGTGGGACTGGGGCGGGCTGCATCTTGTCCAGACGCACCGTTTCGCCGGCGACACCGGCCATGGCGCGGACAGCAGCCTGCCCTGGCTGAAGCAGGATCTGGCGACCTATGCGGCGGACGGCCGCCCGGTCATCCTGTTTCAGCATTATGGCTGGGATAGTTTTTCGACTGAGCGATGGGATCCCGCAAAAAAGGCTTTCGACGACGACGGCAAGGGGCCGCCGCATTGGTGGAGCGATGCGGACCGTCAGGCACTGCTTGCGGCTCTGAAGGGCTATAACGTAATTGCCGTCTTCCATGGCCATCAGCACGAGGTGCCGATGATCTATCAGCGCGACGGCCTTGATCTCTTCAAGCCAAAGGCGGCCTATATGGGCGGGTTCGCACTGGCGCGGGTCACCAATGATGGCATGGACGTCGTGCTGGGCGAAGCCAGCGACGATTACGGCGAGGTCACATTCACCAACGCCTTCAGCAAACCGTTTCAGACATGAAAGCCCGCAGCCCCGGACGCTGACTGACGTGACCCGCCGGTGGCTCGGGCGGCTTTCGCTACGAGATCGTGCCGATGACGGCCGCCGTGACGTAAGGGCCGAGAGAAAACGCCCCTCGCACCTTTTATCGTGCGGGGGGCGTCTTTGCCGTCAACTTTTCCTTCAATTGCTCTCGTGAATTGCTGACGACAACCATGAAACGCGCTTCGACCGAAATGGCTCCCGGCACGTCGAGATTTTTTTAGGGCCGCCCTGTTCAGTGCCCGGTTGGCGTGGACCGTTGCGGCGGATGAGCCAAGAATTGACATGGCTGTTTAAATAGCTTACAAGACCTTTGTCGATATTTGTTGACCGACTTTTGTTATCCGCGTTTTGCAGCGCGCCTTTGACGAACTTCCCACACAAAAAATCGAGACAAACGACGTTATGCATCCGCATGGCGGCGAACGAGTATTTGCCATGGAAAGGGTTCGTCATGAGCACCGGCACAGTTAAATGGTTCAACGCCACCAAAGGTTTTGGTTTTATTCAGCCTGACGACGGCTCTGCCGACGTTTTCGTCCACATCTCGGCCGTAGAGCGCGCCGGCATGCGTGACATCGTCGAGGGCCAGAAACTCGGCTACGAGATGGTCCGCGACAACAAGTCCGGCAAGATGTCGGCCGACCAGTTGAAGGCGGCCTGAAAAAGGATTCAGCCCTCCCGGTGACCACGGATGTACTGGCACCGGTGAATGGCGAATTCGGGCGCATGGCGGCGGAAACCTGAGTTTTCGCACCGTGCGCACCGGGGCGTCCTGTGCATCCACTGGATGCGCGACGCTCTCATGGAAGGTCAGGCGGTGCCTGGCCTTTTTTATTTTACGCGTCCCGCCGCCGAAAATGCGCTGCATCCCGGCCTGAACGTGCTAAGGGACGCTTAAACAATTGATCCGCCGCCCCAATGCTTTTGCGCAGGGTCCTGACTGAAGACCGGTCTTGCCCTATCGGCACAAGACTCCTGACAGGAGAAAGATTTTGACCGCCAATTCGAAAACAGCTGCTGATCAGGCAGTGCCCTTGTTCAGCAAGACGCAAACTCAGTCGATGTCGCTCAACCGCATCATTTCCGAACGCGATGCCGTCACCGAGGCGCGTGAAGCCAAGACCGCGCGGTTGCGGGAACTGCGTCTGGAAAAAGAGGCTGATGAAATGGCTGCGGCGGCCGCCCAGGCAGCGTTGCCGAAACGGGTCGGAAGACGCTGATGGCCACCAAGCGCGTATCTCAGACACCCATCGCCACGGACGCGACCATCGCCGACATGGTCGAAACATTGGACAAGCCGGTCGAATATGTCCGGCGTGTGCTGGAAAAACTCGAACGCTGCAAGCGCGCCCATGGCGATGCACAGGTGCGCGTTGGCGTGCGCGGCCGCGCCGAGTGCCCGAACTATTTGATCGAATATGTCCGGCAAGACGCCAAGACCCGTGAGCCGGTGATCCATCAGGACGCCGCCTACAGCGGCAGCACGCATCGCGAATTGGCGCCGCATCACATCGCGGAGGCGAGAAACTGGTCGCCTGAGGAAATGAACATAACGGCGGTTTCGGCTCTGATCGGCCGTTTGCGCAGTCCGCGCACACCGTCGCGCTTCGCCGACGAGGACTGACATGGCCATAAAATTCTCCGCCAAGGACCACCCGCCGGCGCCGGCCGCCGCTGCAAAGCCGGTCAAGCCGGGCGCCGCGCCGAAGGCCGACGCAACTGCCGAGGCCGCGACCGATCTATTCAAGTCGCCTGCCGAGGCGCCGTCGCGCAAGGCAGGCAAGAAGAAATAGCGCCTTGCCGCAAGATACCGACCGCAATCCTGCCGCGCAGGGGCTGTTCGCCCCGGTGACCGCGGCAGGTCTTTCCTCGTTGCAACGAGACACCGTCCCCGCATTCGATTGCCAGAGCTGCGGCGCCTGTTGTTCCTTCTCGGCCGAGTGGCCGCGCTTTTCCACCGAGGACGACGCGCAGCTCGACCGTATTCCTGCCAAGTATGTCGCGGCCGATCTGTCGGGTATGCGCTGCGAGGGCGCGCGCTGTTCGGCCCTCTGTGGCGAAGTCGGCAAGGCAACCGTTTGCGGCATTTACGAGCTTCGCCCGGATGTCTGTCGCGCCTGCATGCCCGGCGACGAGGATTGCCTGATGGCGCGCCGGGCGCACGGGCTGCCTGTCCTCTGAAGCTGACGGCGCCGGCTTGTGCGCGGGGATTTCGCTGCTACGCTCTGTCAGGCAGGACAGCGGAGGATCAAATCGTGAGCATCGAATTCTTGTTGACGTCGCTGATCGTGGTGGCTTCGCCCGGCACCGGCGTTCTCTACACGCTGAGCGCCGGGCTTTCCCGCGGCGTCCGCGCCTCAATCGTCGCCGCTTTCGGCTGCACGCTCGGCATCATCCCGCATATGGCTGCCGCCATCACGGGCCTCGCCGCGCTGCTGCACACCAGCGCGGTCGCTTTCGACACGCTGAAATATCTGGGCGTCGCCTATCTCCTTTACATGGCCTGGAACACGCTGAAGGAGAGGGGCGGTCTGAGCGTCGAGGACAATGTCGCGCCGCGTTCCACCGGCAAGGTGATTGCCACCGGCATCCTCGTCAATGTGCTCAACCCGAAGCTGTCGATCTTCTTCTTCGCCTTCCTGCCGCAGTTCGTCAGCACGACCGAGCCGCACGCATTGTCGAAGATGCTGGAACTGAGCGGCGTCTTCATGCTTTTGACCTTCGTCATCTTCGTCGGCTATGGCATCTTCGCCGCCTCGATCCGCAGCCATGTCGCGTCGCGGCCGATGGTGCTGACCTGGATGCGCCGCACCTTCGCCGGCGCGTTCGTCATGCTCGGCGCCAAGCTTGCACTGGCGGACAGGTAGAATTTGTCCGCGTCGCCTCGGCACGCAATCGATGCCAAACAATGAGAAGGCGAGCCGGGGCCCGCCTTCTTCTGTTCTCCAACTCCGGGCCAGCCGGCAATCACTTGTTCGCGCCGCCGAGCGCCTTCAATTTTTCGCAGAACGGGGCATACGGCTTGCTCATCGCCGCATCCTGACATTCCTTCATCATCATGGCCTGGTCGTCCTTGGACATTGCTGACCAGGCAGCCTTCATCTCGGCGTCGGATTTCATCGTCTTCATGTTCGCATCGGTGAAGAACGGTTCCATCATCTTGGGCGAGTCGAGCGCCCCGGCAAGTGCCGTGCCGCTGAGGACGGTCAACGCGAGTGCTCCAAAGCAGGCGGTTCTGATGTTCATGACATTAGTCCTCCCTATGGTCTTTCTCGATCGTCGAATGGCGGTCGGGCTCAATTCCTAGCACAAACCGGTGTGTATTAGGAGTAACTCATATGGTGAAGCCGGCCTATCCCTTGACGTAGCCCATGGCCTCGACGATCCGGCCGCCCTCGACGCGCATCAGATTGACGCCACGCAATGAATTGCCGTCCGCCATCCAGTAGCGCCAGCGGATCGTCGCCCGCTCGCCCGCCACGAAGGTCTCCTCGAGTTCGAAGCGCGTGCCGGCCTGGGTCGCGATCGCCGTCCATAGTCCGACGCAGGCTGCCTTGCCGGCATGGCGCGCGCCGTCCGGCGCCGGCACGGTGTTTTCGATCACGCAATCCTCGCCCACCAGTTCGGCCAGCGCCGACGGGTCGTGCAACTGGAACACATCGTTGAAGCGCCGCATGATTTCGGCCGTCTGCCGCGACTGGACGTCGGGATGGATGTCCATGATGCCGTCCTGTTTCATCTCTTGTTTCTCCTTATTTTCATTGTTTCGTGGCGGTGCCCAGGAGGGTCGCCTTGAGGTTGATCCGGGGCACGCCGGCCAGTGCGCGCGAGACGAGACAGCTTGCCTTGGCGGACTGGGCAAGACGCTCGAACTGGTCTTCGGCGAGCCCCGCGACCTCGACCGACGTTTCAAGGTCGATGCGGGTGATGGTCGGCCCGGCCTCCGTCGCCCCGAGGTGCACCCTGGCGATGGTGCGGATGTCCCGCGGAATATGACCTCCCTGGCCCAGGATGAAGGTCAGCGCCATAGAGAAACAGCCGGCATGCGCGGCCGCGATCAGTTCTTCCGGGTTGGTGCCGGGGCCGTTCTCGAAACGCGACGGAAAGGAATAGGCGCCTTCGAACACACCGCTGCCGAGCCGCAGCCGGCCTGAGCCTTCCCTCAGCGTGCCTTGCCACTCGGCCGAAGCTTCACGAATTGTCATTGCTGTTCTCCCTTCAGGTTCGATCGATGTTGAAGATCAGGCGCCGTCGATGACGACCTTCCCGAACACGTCGCCTTGCTGGAAATAGCGGTAGGCGTCGCGGGCCTCGGCGAAGGGGAAGATTTTGTCGATCACCGGCCTCAACCGGTGCGCCGAGACGGCGCTGAGCATCGTTTCGAGGTTCGCCCGGCTGCCGACGAACAGGCGGCCGATGGTGGCGAGGCTGCGCTGATAGACGGCGCCCGGGATCTGCAGCGTTGCGCCCTTCGCATCCTGAATGGTGAGCAGCACGATGCGCCCGTAAAGCGCGCTGGCGATCATCGACTGCGCGAAGGTCGGCGGGCCGCCGGTTTCGACGGCAAGGTCGACACCGCCGGTCTCGCCACGCACCATCGCCCCCCATTCCGGCATGTCGATCGAGGAGACGACGAGGTCAGCCCCCATCGCCCGCAGCCTGCCGGCCTTCTCGGCGCGAGAGGTGACGGCGACGACGCGGCAGCCGAGCAGCTTGGCGAACTGCAACGCGAACAGCGAGACGCCGCCCGAGCCGATGACCAGAACCCATTGGCCGGGCTTGGGAATCTCCGCCCCGGTCAGTGCGTTCCAGGCTGTCAGGCCGGCGCAGCTCAGCGTTGCCGCCTCGCGCCAGTCGAGATGCTCGGGAAGTCGCACCGCCCATTGCTCGTCAAGCACGGCGTATTCGCCGAGCATGCCATCCAGCGTGCAGCCCAACTGGTCGATCAGTCCGGCATTGATGCGGCCATCGATCCAGCGGGCGAAATAACTGCCGGTGACGCGGTCACCGACGGCAAAGCGTGTGACATCATCGCCGATGGCGACAACCTCTCCGGCGCCGTCGCTCAGCGGAACGATCCCGCGGCGCGGCGTCAAGGGGTAGGTGCCATTGAGGATCATCGTGTCGCGTCGGTTGAGCGAGGTGGCGCGCACCCGCACCACGATCTCCTGGGACCTTGGCTCCGGCCGCACCTCTTCCCGCATCACCAGACATTCGGTTCCGGCCGAACCTTCAAGACGATAGCTGCGCATTTGGGTTCCACTGAATATATAGACTGATCTACATATTATGTAGACCAGTTGTCATATTCCTGGCAAGGCTTATAACGATCTCTCCTGACAGAGGTTGACATGGCAAACGACACGAGAGCCCGCATACTCGAAACGACCGGATTGCTGCTCAGGCGGCGCGGCTATCACGGCACTTCGCTCAACGATATTTTGAGCGCCAGCGGTGCCCCGCGCGGCTCGCTCTATTTCCACTTTCCCGGTGGCAAGGATCAGCTGGTCGTAGAAGTGACGCGCGCCAGCGTGGCCGAGGTGACTGAGAGGCTTGGCGCCGAGCTGGCGGCGGAAAGCGATCCGGCGGTTGCCGTCCACCACATTTACCAGTCGGTCGCTCGCATGCTGGAGGATAACGAATTCTCGCTCGGCTGCCCGGTCGCGCCGGTCGTGCTGGATGCGCCGAACGACGTGCCGGACTTGGAGGAAATCTGCCGCTCCGCTTTCGAGCAGTGGATTGGCCTGCTGCGCCAGGCGTTTGCCAGGGCAGGGGTGGTCGAGCGCCGCGCCCGGGCGCTGGCGCTGTTGGTCGAGTCCTCGCTGGAAGGCCTGATGGTGATTGCCCGCGCCACCCGCGATCGCTCATCGATCAACGTCGTGGCCGATGAGGTGGCTGCCCTGATCGAGCAGGCAGTCCTCGCGGGCAAGGCGACGCGGCAAGCAGAGAACACTGCTGTCTGACGCTGGTTCCAACCGACTACGGTGGAGCAAAGCCTGAATGTGCAAAGAAAAGGGCGGCATCGCTGCCGCCCTTTCCGCATGCATAAAGCAGATGGCTGGATTAGAAATCCATGCCGCCCATGCCGCCCATGCCGCCGCCGGGCATACCGCCAGGCATACCGCCAGCCGACTCCTTCTTCGGAGCCTCGGCGATCATGGCTTCGGTGGTGACCAGCAGGCCGGCGACCGAGGCCGCGTCCTGGAGAGCCGTACGCACGACCTTGACCGGATCGACGATACCCATGGCGATCATGTCGCCATATTCGCCGGTCTGGGCGTTGTAGCCGAAGGTCGCGCCCTTGTTCTCGAGGATCTTGCCAGCAACGATCGATGCTTCCGCACCGGCGTTGGCAGCGATCTGACGGGCCGGAGCCTGCAGTGCGCGGCGCACGATGTTGATGCCGGCGGCCTGGTCGGAGTTGACGCCGGTGGCCTTGAGGTTGCCCGAAGCGCGCAGCAGGGCCACGCCACCGCCGGCAACGATGCCTTCTTCCACGGCCGCGCGGGTCGCGTTGAGGGCGTCATCGACGCGGTCCTTCTTTTCCTTCACTTCCACTTCGGTCGCACCGCCGACGCGGATCACGGCAACACCGCCGGCGAGCTTGGCCAGACGTTCCTGCAGCTTCTCCTTGTCGTAGTCCGAGGTGGTCTCCTCGATCTGCTGCTTGATCTGGGCAACGCGGCCCTGGATCTCGGCCTTCTTGCCGGCGCCGTCGACGATGGTGGTGTTCTCCTTCGAGATCGACACCTTCTTGGCGCGGCCGAGCATGTTGAGGCCGACATTCTCAAGCTTGATGCCGAGGTCTTCGGAGATGACCTGGCCACCGGTCAGGATGGCGATGTCTTCCAGCATGGCCTTGCGGCGGTCACCGAAGCCCGGAGCCTTGACGGCGGCGATCTTCAGGCCGCCACGCAGCTTGTTGACGACCAGCGTGGCCAGGGCCTCGCCTTCGACGTCTTCGGAGATGATGAGCAGCGGCTTGGAGGTCTGCACGACCGCTTCCAGGACCGGCAGCATGGCCTGCAGGTTGGAGAGCTTCTTCTCGTGGAGCAGGATGTAGGCGTCCTCGAGATCGGCAACCATCTTATCGGGGTTGGTGACGAAGTAGGGCGAGAGATAGCCGCGGTCGAACTGCATGCCTTCGACGACCTCGAGTTCGGTCTCGGCGGTCTTGGCTTCCTCGACGGTGATGACGCCTTCGTTGCCGACCTTCTGCATCGCTTCCGCGATCATCTTGCCGACCGACTCGTCGCCATTGGCCGAGATCGTGCCGACCTGGGCAACTTCCTCGGAGGTCTTGATCTTCTTGGCGGCCTTGCCGAGAGCTGCGACCACTTCGGTCACGGCCAGGTCGATGCCGCGCTTCAGGTCCATCGGGTTCATGCCGGCGGCAACCGCCTTGTGGCCTTCCTGGACGATCGACTGCGCCAGAACGGTCGCGGTCGTGGTGCCGTCGCCGGCGATGTCGTTGGTCTTCGAAGCGACTTCGCGGACCATCTGCGCGCCCATGTTCTCGAACTTGTCCTCAAGCTCGATTTCCTTGGCGACGGTGACGCCGTCCTTGGTGATGCGCGGTGCGCCGAACGACTTGTCGATGACGACGTTGCGGCCCTTGGGGCCGAGCGTGACCTTCACCGCGTCGGCGAGGATGTTGACGCCGCGCAGCATGCGCTCACGGGCGTCGCGGGAGAATTTTACGTCTTTGGCAGCCATGTTCAACTCCTGGCAGGGGCTCGGATTGAGCCCGAAGATTCAAGATTCAGGTGACGGAAAGGCCGATATTCAGCCGATGATGCCCATGATGTCGGATTCCTTCATGATCAGAAGGTCTTCGCCATTGAGCTTGACTTCGGTGCCCGACCACTTGCCGAACAGGATGCGGTCGCCAGCCTTGACGTCCAGGGGCACGAGCTTGCCAGCTTCGTCGCGGGCGCCGGAGCCGACGGCGATGATCTCGCCTTCCTGCGGCTTTTCCTTCGCCGTGTCCGGGATGATGATCCCGCCGGCGGTCTTGGATTCGGATTCGACCCGGCGTACGACCACGCGGTCATGAAGCGGGCGGAACTTCGACTTTGCCATGTTTTCTTCCTCGATGAGAACGGTGAGAAACAGTTCCTCCGTCCGGCGAAGCCGGACAATCTACAAAGCCCGGCGGAGCCGGGCCTGTGGTTAGCACTCACCAAGGGCGAGTGCTAACGTGGCGGTGAAATAGGCTGCTGGCCGGCGAGAGTCAAGGCGCGTGCGATCGGACAGCGGCGCGAAATTTGTTTTCCGTCAGAGCCTCCTCGCAGAACGCGCCGGTTGCCGCTGGCCTCTCATGCAAAATGCGCCGGTTCTGCCGGCAATCGACGGCAGAACACGGCGCGAAGGGGGGCTCTGCCGCTGCCGGTCAGAGATCCATGCCGCCCGACACTTCGATACGCAAGACGTGTCGACGTCACGGGAGAGTGGGGCGCGAAAGCCGCCGCCGGAAAACTATAGAAACAATCTCAGCTGCGTATGGATGATGGACCTGTAGTCGTCGATCGTGCGGCGACCCTCCTTCTCGTCCTGCGTCAGTGCCAGCCGCACGACCCCGCCGGCAAGCTGGAAGATCAGGAACACCACGCGCGCGAAGTCTTCGCGCCGGTCGGGCCGCAGCATCGGAGCGACGTGGTCGCAGAACATCTTGGCCTGGTGCCTTGTCTCTGCGATGTCGAGATTCTGCAGCGCCTTGTCGGCCTGGATCGCGTTCTGCAGATCCTGGATGGCGGGGTCGTCGGCCACGCGCCGGTAATAGTCCTCGAGCATGCGGTCCGCGGCAGTCGTTACGTCCTCAAGCCCGCTTATTTCTGTGATGATCGCACCGAAGCGTGCTCGGCTTTCCTCCGAGAAGCGCTCATAGAGCATCGCCAGGATCGCCGATTTGTTGGGAAAATAATGGTAGACGGTGGCGATCGGTCCACCCGCCAGAGCGCCCACCTCCTTCATCGTCACGGCGTCGATGCCTTTTTCGCCGATCAGCCGCATGGTCGTCGAAAGGATCGCGTCGATGCGTTCGCGGCTCCGCTCCTGCTTTGGCCTGCGCCTCGGCTCCGTCCCCGTCCGCCTTGCTTCCGCCATGCGCCCAATCTCTCGCGAGAGCTTCAACATTCCCGGTTGACAAGAAACATGATCAAGTATCAGTTTCGTAATGCTGACAAGTTGTCAGTTTTTTTATCGCGCTGCAAGGACGTTGGGAGGCGCCTCGTGACTGCGACACAAGCCGCACAAGCGGAAAATGGCGATTGGCTGGTCGGCAATCCGACCGGCGTCGAGCTCGGCTCCGCATTATGGATCGGCTCGGTCGGGCTGCTGATCCTCGGGCTTCAGCCCGTGCTGCTTGGCGCGCTCTACACCGAGGGCCATGTCAGCGGCGATGAGCTGGCGCTGGTCGCCACGGCGGAGATGATCGCGATCGCCATCGGTTCAGCCGTGGTGGCGATGCTGCTTTCCGCGCGCAACATGCGCTGGAAAAGCGCCGTCCTTTTGATCCTGCTGGCCCTGGCGAATGTATGGACCGCCCATGCCGCAAGCGCCAATGCGCTGATCACCGCCCGCGCCATCGCCGGGCTGGCTGAGGGCGGCCTAGTCGCGATCGCCACCGAACTGATCGCCCGTTCGCGCCGGGCCGAGCGCATCGGCGGCTATTTCGTGACGCTGCAGACGCTGGCGCAATGCGCGCTCGCTCTGCTTTTGGCGCTCTATGTCATCCCCGCCGCCGGGTCGCCCGGCGGCTTCATCGTGCTTGCCGTCGTCTGCGTCGTTTCGCTGGCGGCCGCTTTCACCGTACCCGGTGACTACGCCGACCTGCCGAAAGAAGAGAACCTGGCCAATGTGCTGACGGTTCCGTCGATCACCGCGCTATTGTCGGTCTTCTGCTACTTCATGTTCTTCGGCGCGATCTGGGCCTTCCTGGAGCCGCTCGGTGCGCAGTATGGGATTGATAGCTGGACGGTCGGCCTGATCGTCTCGGCCAGCCTGGCGACGCAGGTCCTGGGCGCGATGACGGCAACCGTGTTCGAGGCGCGCATCGATTACCGGATTGCCATTACGGCCATCGGTGCCGTCGCGCTGGTCTCCTCCCTTGTTCTTGCCAGCGCACCTGGCCTGACGACATTCTGGATCGCCGCCTTGGTCATGGGCTTCATCCTGTTGTTCATCGTGCCCTACCAGATCCGCCTGGCGATCACCGCCGACGAGACGCGCACGGCCGTGCTGCTGGTGCCGGCGGCACAACTCCTCGGCCTGGCGATAGGCCCGATCGCGGCGTCGTTGCTGATCGACGGCAAGGATTTCCGGCCGGTGCCCGAATTCGCCGCTGCAAGCGCCTTTGCCAGCGTGGCGCTGCTTGGCCTGTTCGTGACCATTAAGCGCCGTCGGCGCGCGTGACGGGACGGCCAGATGTCGACGATCACCGCGCAAAACTGGAGCAACTGGTCGGGCTTCGTGCGCGCCGAGCCGAAGCTGGTCGCCGCCCCCGCCGACGCCGGTGAGCTTGCCTACCTGGTGCGCACGGCACCCGGACCTCTGCGCGTGGCGGGTGCTGGCCACTCCTTCACGCCGCTGGTGGCATCGCAAGGCTCGATCGTTTCCCTGGAGAAGATCGAGGGGCTGGTCTCCCACGATGTGCAAAGCCATCACGCGCGGGTGCGGGCAGGGACGCGGCTTGGTCCGCTGATGCACATGCTGCAAGGCATCGGCCAGGGCCTGCCCAATATGGGCGACATTGACCGCCAGGCGATCGGCGGCGCGCTGGGCACCGCCACCCATGGTTCCGGGCTGACGCTGGGTGCCTACCACACCCGGTTGGAGACGGTGCAGATCGTCGACGGGCGGGGCGAATTGCGCGAATTCGATCGGGCCCGCGACCAGGACATGATCCATGCGATGGGCGTTGCGCTCGGCGCCTTCGGCATCTTGAGCGAAGTCACGTTGAACAACATCGCGACCTACCGGTTGCGCCGCCGCAAGTGGGTGCTGCCGATCGCCGACATGCTGCGCGATTTCGAGACGATGATGGCCGCGCACCGCTCGGCCGAATTCTACTACATTCCGTTTTCCGGCTACGCGCAGTTCATCGCCAGCGACCTCAGCGACGCGAACCCGACCACCAGGCCTACCGAGGACGACGAGGCCGGCCTGGCGACGCTACGCAAGCTGAGCAGGGCGCTGCGCCGGCTGCCGTGGCTGCGCCGCTCCTTGATCCGCGGCGCCGTGAAAAAGGTGCCGGCCGAGGATTATGTGCAGGACTGGCTCAACGTCTATGCCAGCGACCGCCAGACCAAGTTCAACGAGATGGAGTATCATCTGCCCTTCGAGGAGGGACCGAAGGTGATCACGCAGATCATCGAGCTGACCGAGAAGCACTTTCCGGAGGTTTATTTTCCGATGGAGGTGCGCTCGGTGGCACCCGACATGTTCTGGCTTTCGCCCTTCTACAAGCGTCTGACCTGCTCGATCGCCATTCACCACGATGCCGCCAACGACCCTGAGCCCTTCATGCGGGCGGCCGAGCCGATCTTCCGCAGGCATGGCGGCCGGCCGCATTGGGGCAAGATGCACAGCCTGAAGGCGGCGGATTTCAAAAAACTCTATCCGCGCTGGGATGAGGCCATGGCCGTTCGGCGAGACATCGATCCCGAGAACCGTTTCGTCTCGCCCTACATGGCCGGCCTGTTCGGCATCGGCCAATGAGCGGCTATTTCACCGCCCTGTCGGATGCCTTGAGGGCGGCCGGCGTCTTTCAGCCTTGTCTCGTGCTCGACCGCGACCGGCTGGACCGCAACGTCGACCTGGTGAAGCAGAGACTGGCGCCCGGCCTTGCCGTGCGGCTGGTCGACAAGTCGCTTGCTTGCCTGCCGCTGCTTTCGCACATCGCCGGGGCGCTCGGCACCCGTCGCTTCATGACGTTTCATCCGCCGATCACAAGAGCCGTGCTCAACGCTTTTCCCGATGCCGACATGCTCTACGGCAAGCCGATGCCGGTCGGCGCGGCAAGGCAAGCG
Organism: Mesorhizobium sp. BR1-1-2; assembly: GCF_020165435.1. NCBI lineage: Bacteria > Pseudomonadati > Pseudomonadota > Alphaproteobacteria > Hyphomicrobiales > Phyllobacteriaceae > Mesorhizobium > Mesorhizobium sp. BR1-1-2. The sequence goes on along the minus strand of NZ_JAIUID010000002.1, from coordinate 505,658 downwards.
ATTTCCAGCGGCGCCGCCGACTGGTCGCGGGTCTGCTGGCTGATCGACAGCGAGGAGAGGCTGGCGGAATACGGCGCTCTGGCCGCCGAACTGGACATCGGCTTGCGCATCGCTTTCGAGATCGATGTCGGGCTGCATCGGGGCGGGTTCGCCGAACCGCAGGCCCTGTCGAAGGCATTGAACGCGCTGCCCGCCCGGTTGCGCTGCGAAGGCGTCATGGCCTACGAGGCGCACGCGCCGCATATTCCCGGTCTGTTCGGCGGTCCCAAAAAGGCGCTGGCGGAGGCGTCGCAGCGGGCCGCGGCGTTCATCGCGGCTCTCGGCGAGGAGCAGCGCCGAACACTGAACATCGGCGGCTCGAAGACCGCATTGCTTCATCGTGGCGGCATGGCCAGCGAAGTGTCGGTCGGGTCGGCCTTCGTGCTGCCCGGCGATTTCGACACGCCCGGGCTCGACGGCTTCCAGCCCGCGGCCTTCATCGCCACGCCTATCCTCAAGGTGGTCGAGCCGATGCTGCCAGGCCCGCCGGCGGTCACCCGTCTGCTGCAGGCGCTCGGCCGGTTTCCGCGCAAGGGCTGCTATCTCTATGGCGGCAAATGGATGGCCGAACCGATGTTTCCCGAAGGCATGAAGGCCAATGGCCTGCTTGGCTTTTCCTCGAACCAGCAGTTCATGGGCCTGCCCGGCGATGCTACCACCAGGTCCGGCGACTACGCCTTTCTGCGCCCGACGCAGAGCGAGGCGGTGCTGCAGCAGTTCGGATCGATCGCGGTGTTTTCGGGCGGCAGGCTCGTGGACCGCTGGCCCGCGCTGCCGATGGGGTAGGGCATTGCGGCCATTGCTGTCACCACCCCGGTGAGCTCGGACGGTCGTGCCGAACGGCAATGCTTCAGCGGTAGCGCGCCTGGTTCCAGCGGTGGCCGAGCAGCGACAGGATGATGATCAGCCCGTTGAAGAACTGCACATAGAAGCCGCTGAGGCCGGCGGCGACGACGCCGGTCTGGATGAACGCCACCGTCAGCGCGCCGATCGCGCCGCCAAGCACGGTACCGATGCCGCCCCAGGTCGGCGTGCCGCCCACGAACACCGAAGCCAGCACCGGCAACAGATAGCCGTCGCCGGCTGTTGGCCACCAGGTGAAGTTGATCATCGTCGAGAAGGTGCCGCCGATCGCTGCCCCGATGCCGACGAAGACGAACACCTTGACCTTCACCCGCTTGACGTCGATGCCCATCTGCTGGGCGCTGTCGGGATTGTCGCCGACCACCTTCACCTGCGCTCCGAAGCGGTGGCGGTTGTAGAGCAGCGCGGCGAAGACGACGAAGGCGAGCGCCCATAGGATCTGCACCGGAATGCCGTAAACCTGGCTGGAGAAGATCGTATAGGTCCAGCTTTGGCCGAGAGTCGGCAGCGCGGTCGACTTGCCTTCGTTGATGATCTGGATCAGCCCGCGCAGCAGGAAGTTCATGCCGAGCGTGGCGATCAGCGACGACAGGCTGCCATAGACGACCAGCACGCCGACCAGGAAGCCGAGCAGCATGCCGGTGGCGAGTGCCGCGACGATGCCGAGGAACGGATCGTAGCCGGCCTGAACGACCAGCGCGAAAACCCAGGAGGCAAAACCCATCGTTGCCGGAAACGACAGGTCGATCTCGCCGGCGGTGACGACAAAGACCAGCGGCACGACCACGAACAGCGCCACCGGCAGCGTGGTCAGCACGGAGCTGTAAAGAAACCAGGTGGTGAACACGGTCGGATTGGCGATGGTGAAGGCGACCATCATCACCACGAACACGCCGAGCGTGCCCAGCGCCGCGCGATTGTCGAGAACGAAGCCGCGCAGCAAATGATCGGACGGGTGCTTCCACGCCGCTTCACCCATTTCGGTATGGGGCGAGGGGGCTTGGCGATTGGGTTCGGCGATATTGCTCATGGCCTTGTGTCCTCCGCGCGCTGGGCTTCGCTCAAGCCGGGCAGTCCGCCGGGATGCGCGAGGTCTTCCATGAAATTGACGAGCGTGTCGGCCGACTTGATGTCGCGTTTGTCGACCTGAAGCGCCACAGTGCCACGATCGAGCACGACGAAACGGTCGGCGATGTCGAAGACATGGTGGATGTTGTGGCCGATGAACAGGATCGAGCGCCCGCTCGCCCGCACCTGGCGCACGAAGTGGAAGACCTTGGCGGTTTCGGTCAGCGACAGAGCCGTCGTCGGCTCGTCGAGGATGATCAGGTCGGCCTGCTTGTAGATGGCGCGCGCGATCGCCACGCCCTGGCGTTCGCCGCCGGAAAGCTGGCCGACGACGGACTGCGGCGTGAACACTTTCGAGGTGAAGCCGATCTCGCGCATCAGCCGGCTCGCCTCCTTGATTTCGGTGCCGACCTTCAGCCAGCCGAGGAAGCCGGTGAGTTCGCGTCCCATGAAGATATTGCGCACGATGGTCTGCTGCACGGCCAGCGCACGGTCCTGGAATACGGTCTCGATGCCGGCGTCGCGCGAGCGCGACGCGTTCCAGCCGGTGACCGGCTTGCCGCGAACGAGGATCTCGCCACTGGTGGGCTTGACCGCGCCGGCAAGAATCTTGATCAGCGTCGACTTGCCGGCGCCATTGTCGCCGATCAGTCCGACCACCTCGCCGCGGCCGACGCTGAGATTGACCCCGCCAAGCGCATAGACCTGGCCGTAGGATTTCGTGATATCGCGCAGTTCGATGATGCGTTCGGCCATCGGGTCCTCGCTTGCTTGTCGCATGCCGGCTCTCGCCGGCGGTCCCGCCGGCCGGGCCTGAGCCCCCCGGCCGGCGGCTTGGGAGGTCAGCGCAGTGCCTGCTTGGCCAGTTCGGCGACGATCTTGTAATTCTCAGGCGTGACGAAGCCGGCGCCGGTATCGACATTCATCGGTGCCAGCCCCAGCACCACTTGCTGGCAGAGGCTGAGGATCGGCAGATAGCCCTGCATGAACGGCTGCTGGTCGGCGGTCAGTTGCACCCAGCCGCCCTTGAAGGCCTCGACGATCTGCGGGCTGGTGTCGAAGCCGAAATTGAAGATGTCGCCCGGCTTCCGGCCCGCCGCCGTCATGTAGGTCTGGACGTTGCCGAGCATCTGCCCGCCGGGATAGCCGACGGCCTTCACGCCGGGATTGTTGAGCAAGGCGGCGGTGATCACCGGGATCGCCAGATTCGGATCGGCTGCCCACTCGGTCGCGGAATTGATTTGAACGACATCGATGCCGGCCTCTTTCAAGGCGGAGACGGTCCCACGTTCGCGCGCCCCGCGGCTCTCATTCTCGAACGGGCCGATCATGATCGCCTTGTCACCGGCCTTGAGCTTGGCGAGCTTGAAGGCTTCCGCGCCGAGCGCGCGGCCCTGCTGTTCCTGCTGGGCGCCGACATAGCCGCCGCCGAAGGCCGCCACCACCGTCGGCACCGGCACGTTCTGGTACATCATCTTGATGCCGTCCTTATGCGCCTGTTCGGCCAGCGGCATGATGGCGGCGTCGCCGGGGTGGCCCATCATGGCAATGCCGTTGGGCTTGACGGCGACCGCCTCGCGCAGCTGCTGGACCATCTTTTCGATGTCCCAGCCTGAGAAGATGTAGTCGACCTTCGGTCCGAGATCGGCCGCAGCCTGCTTGGCGCCATTGTAGACGATGGTGCCGAAGGCGTCGCCCTCGGCGCCGCCGACGAAGAAGCGAATGTGGACGTCCTTGCACCATTGCGCGTCGAGCGCCTGTGCCGGCAAGGTGGAGATGGCGGCGGCGAGCGCCGTGGCGGCCGCCACGACGCTCGTGCGCAGAAGTGTCGTTCTGTTGGCGATGCTCATGCACGTTCCTCCCTTTTGTCCTCGCGAGCGAGGGTTTCGACATCTGCTTCGGCAACCCTGGCCGGCTCCTCCCGCCGGCCAATCCTCACGTCGGGTTCGGCAGGTAGCTCACGCCTCCCCTGCATTGCTGGAGGTATTCCAGCGCGCGGACCTGGCCCGTCATTTCGAGATCGTCGCGGTAGACCGGGTCGTGCCAGCCTTCGATGTCGATGGCGCCGCGATAGCCGGCCAGGCGCAATTCGCTGATCACGCGCGTCCAGTCGCTGTCGCCGAAGCCGGGCGTGCGCATCTGCACGAAGGGCAGGCGGCCGAAAACGCCGTGCTCGCGGATGACATCCCAGCGCACCGTCGCGTCCTTGCCGTGGACGTGGAAGATGCGCGGCGCCCATTTGCGGATCTGCGGGATCGGGTCGATCAGATAGACCAACTGATGGCAGGGCTCCCATTCCAGGCCCAGATTCTCATCCGGCAATTCGTTGAACATCAGTTCCCAGGCGTCCGGATTGTGGGCGATGTTCCAGTCGCCGGCGGCCCAGTTGCCATCCATGGCGCAATTCTCGAAGGCGATGCGCACGCCCTTGTCGGCCGCGCGCCTGGCCAATTCTCCCCAGACTTCGCGGTAGCGCGGCAGGCTGTCTGTCAGCGGCTTGCCGCGGATGCGGCCGGTAAAACCGCTGACCAGATTGGTGCCGAACAGATGCGCGCTGTCGATCACCGTTTCCCAGGCCTTGAGCACGCCGCGGTCGGTGTCGCCGCTCTCGAGTGGATTGCCGAACACGCCGATCGAGCTGACGCTGACATCGGCATCGCCGATGGCGTCGCGGATTTCGCCGGCGAGCCGCCCCAGATCCTTGCCGCCCAGCGTCTGCCAGAAGAAGGGCTGGACGCTCTCGAAACCGAGCGGCAGGATCTGCCTGATATAGGCGGCCGGATCTTCGAGATTGGCCCGCACCATGGTGCCGATCCTGATGTCGAGAAGCGGGTTCGGCATGGTCATCCTTCCTGCCTGGGGATTTCGATCCGGCGCCCGGTCTCGGCGCTTTCGATCGCCGCGAAAACCATGGCCAGGCTCTTGATGTTGTCGGCGCCGCGCGTCTCCGGTTCGGTGCCGGTTTCCACGGCGCGGACGAAATCTTCTATGACGCCGAGATGCCCGCCGATGCGGTCGGCAGGGTCGAGCGGCGGCACCGCTACCGGCACGACCTTGTCGAGCAGGCCTTCGCGTTCCGGCAGCACGGCTTCGGCCTTCAAGTCGTCATGACCATCCCAGGTCAGGCTGCCGCGTTCGCCGACGATGCGCCAACTGCCTTCCCAACTGGTGCGGAAGCCGTCGGCGCACCAGCTGCCGCGATAGGTGAACATCTTGCCCTGGCCGAGTTCGAAGGTGGCGCTTGCCGACGATCCCTGCCTGTACCACGAATTGGCCGGCTCCCATTCCCGGCAATACACTTCGGTCGGCTCGCCATCGACCATGTAGCGGGCGGCGTCGAATGTATGGATTGCCATGTCGAGCAGCAGCACGTGGCGCATGTCTTCGCGGAAACCGCCGAAATGCGGCGCAACGAAAAAATCGGCATGGATGCTGGTCGCAGCGCCGATGGCGCCGGAATCGAGGAAGCGCCGGATGCGCCTGACATTGGCGACATACCGGCGGTTCTGCACGACGGCATGAACACGCCGGGCGCGCTGGGCCGCGCCGATGATGGCGCGCGCATTGTCCGGGCTGTCTGCGAGAGGCTTTTCCGTCAAAAGATGACAACGATGGGCGAAGGCGGAGTTGGCGACGTCGCGGCGGGCGGCGGGCACGACCACGTCGAACACTGCATCGGGTCTGGTCTGGTCGAGAATGGCGTCGAGATCGGTCCCGATCGCGACCCCGGCGAGGTCATATTCGCGGGCCCGCTGGCGCGCCCTGTCGGCGTCGAGGTCGACGAGGCCGACGATCCTGACGGCAGGGGATTGGCGGGCGGCCTCGAGCCAGGTTTTGCTCATGGCTCCGCACCCGACCAGGACGACGTGCATCATCCAGCGCTCCTCCGGCCAACCTCTCCTGGCTGGCACCACGGTAGTCCGTAAATGACTTCCGTAAACGTTTACGATGACACACCCGATGGCGTATATTGTCAATCGGATTTGTACCGTCGGTTCTGAAACGCCTTGGCCGCACGACCGGCTGGTGCTAGCCAGAAGCAGGAGGGGGAGGTCTTGGCATCCAGCATTCACGATCTTGCACGGCATCTGAATATTTCGATCGGCACGGTCTCGCGCGCGCTTAACGGGCGCGCCGACGTCAATGCCGAGACGCGCCAGCGCGTGCTAGACGCGGCGCGGCAACTCAACTATTCGCCGAACCAGTCGGGCAGGAACCTTCGTCGTGGCACCACGCATGCCGTGGCCTTCATGCTCCAGCCGCATCCGGGCGACCAGGAATATGGCGAGCCGTTTTTCATCCCGTTTTTGAGTGGGCTGCAAGCGGCACTGGCCGAACATGGGCTCGACCTGATCATCGTCATGGGCGCGCCGGGCGACTATCAGCAGGAGCGCCTGCGCCGTGTCGTCGAGACACGTCGTGCCGATGCCGTCGTGCTGGCCTGGACGCGGCGCGAGGACGATCGCATCGACTATCTGAGCAAGGCAGGCTTTCCCTTCGCGACGCTCGGCCGAAGCCGGTCCGGCGACGACAACTATCCTTCTCTGGACCTGGATTTCGAGAAGGCGGGCGCCGATGCAGTCGACCGACTGGTCGCGCGCGGCCACCGCCGCATCGCCGCCATCCGGCCGTCGCTTGACCTGAATTTCGGTTATCTGTTTCTGGAGGGCTATGGCAAGGCGCTGCGGCGGCACGGCATCGAAGTCGATCCCGCCCTGATTGTGGATGGTTTCATCAACGAAGCCGGTGGCTACGCGGTGACACCGCAAGTCATGCGGTCGAAGGATCCGCCGACCGCGATCATCTTCAACAACGACTCGATGGCGCTCGGCGGCTGCAAAGCGCTCGCCGAAATGGGGATCAAGCCCGGCCATGATGTCGCGGTGATCGTCATCGTCGACACGCCGCTCTGCCGTTATTTCTCGCCGGCGCTGACCGGCTTTCGTCCGAGCCTGGATCCGATGGGGCGGCGGCTTGGCGAAATCCTGCTCGCCTCGCTCCCGGCTTTCGCCGGCGCGAAAGGGCCAGAGATCATTCGCGAGGTCTGGCCGCTGGAACTGGTGGCACGCGATAGTGATTGACCATGCGAATGTATTGTTATAACAGAACATACATCGACCTTGCCTTGACGCTGCCTGCATCCTAGGCTGCGACTCGTGATGGTCCCCGCGCCGCAAGGCGAGGGGTGAAAAGGGAACATGGTGAGGCCCACCTTTCGGGTCGAAGCCATGGCTGCCCCCGCAACTGTAAGCGGCGAGCAAAATCCGAAAAAGCCACTGGCCGGCAAGGCTGGGAAGGCAGGATGGCGCAACGACCCGCGAGCCAGGAGACCTGCCATCTGCATGAGTTGACCGGACGGGGTGTGCCGGGAGGAGACGCGGGTTCGGTCTTGTCGACCGGTTCAAGCCAGCTTCCTTCCGTCGCCATTTTTGAAAGTGACGGAAGTTGGACGGCGCCATCGATCGCATTCACTGCATTCCCATGCATCGCATCGTCGTGTGCACGCTTTGCCGCGATATCGCCACCGAGGTGAATTCAGGCCAGCGTCCAGCAGGACTGGCAGGCAAGACGCTGGCCCGTATTCCGGCAGGCCCTGCAAGGAATTGCCCATGACCGCGCCGCTTCTCGAGGCCCGCGATCTGGCCGCGGCGGCGGATGGCCTGCATCTGGTGCATCCGGTCAGCCTTTCGGTGGCGGCGGGCGACCGTCTCGCCATCATCGGTCCCAACGGCGCCGGCAAGACGACATTGCTGCGCATGCTGTCGGGCATGCTGCGGCCGAGTTCGGGCGAAGTGAAGCTCACCGCGCGCCGGCTCGACAGGATTTCGACCGCCGAGCGGGCGCTGCACATCGCCGTCGTCGGCCAGACCGATCAACCCGATCCACGACTGGCGGTCATCGACTATGTCGAGCTCGGCCGGGTTCCGCATGCCGGCCGCAGGCACAGGAGCGAGGAACGCGACATTGTCGTCGAGGCGCTGCGCCGGACCGGGCTGTTGCCGCTGCTTGGCCGCACCATCGGCTCGCTGTCGGGCGGCGAGCGCCAGCGCGCCCAGCTTGCCCGCGCCATCGCGCAGGAGCCGAAGATCCTATTCCTCGACGAGCCGACCAACCATCTCGACCCGCGGGCGCGCAGCGAGTTGCTCGAACTGGTGGCAGGCCTCGGCATGACCGTGATCGCGGTGCTGCACGATCTGGCGCTGGTGACGCCTTTCGCCACCAGGGTCGCGGTGATGAGCCATGGCCGCTTGCATGTGCTGGCGCCGCCACGCGAAGCACTCACCCAGCAGCTGATCCGCGAGATCTTCGGTGTCGACGTCTTTAGGTTGCGCCACCCGACGGAGGACCGCGAGCTGACGGTGTTCGAGGTTCCGAACCGTGCCGCGCCATCTTCGTGATCGAAGCCATTTCCGGCAGATCCTGTTCAACAAAGGAGCAATATCCGTGAAACGCCTTGCCGTGTCTCTTGCCTTCTCCCTGCTGGCCTCTACGGCCTTCGCCTTTCCGGTGACGGTCGACAGCTGCGGAAAGCCGCTGACGTTCGACGCGCCGCCCAAGCGTGCCGTCATTCACGATCTCAACATGGCCGAGATGGCCTTCGCCCTGAAGCTGCAGCCGTCGATCGTCGGCCTGACCGGCATCACCGGATGGTACAAGGTCGGCCCCGAATTCAAGGCCGAGCAAGGCTCGATCCCGGAACTGGCGCCCAAATATCCGACGCTGGAAAACCTGGTCGCTGTCGAGCCCGACTTCTTCTTCGCCGGCTGGTACTACGGCATGAAGCCGGGCGGCGAGGTGACGCCCGATACGCTGGCGCAACACGGCATCAAGACACTGGTGCTGACGGAAAGCTGCGTCCATCTCGACAAGAACCGGCCTGCCGCTTCGATGGAGCTGCTCTATGGCGATGTCGAGAAGCTGGGCAAGATCTTCGGCAAGGAGGCCGAGGCGGATAAGCTCGTCTCCGGCTGGAAGGCGCAGCTCGCCGAAATCACGGCCAAGGTCGGCGACCGCAGGGGAACGCGCGTGTTCCTCTATGATTCCGGCGAGGACAAGCCGTTCACATCAGGCAAGTTCGCCATTCCCAACGCCATGATTTCCGCGGCCGGCGGCGACAACATCATGGCCGACATGAACACCAGCTGGGGCAACACGGATTGGGAGACGGTGGCCTCGCGCAATCCGCAATTCCTCATCCTGCTCGACTATCAGGATGGCGGCGGCTACCGGAAGCTGCTCGATTTCCTGAAAGCGCATCCGGCAATGAAGGAGACGGACGCGGTCAAGAACGAACGCTTCGTGGCGCTTCGCTATGCCGAACTGACACCCGGGCCGGCCAACATCGAAGCGATCGGCAAGATCGCCAGGGCGATGCATCCGGAAGCTTTTTGACCGGGAACATGACCTTGCGGCACAAGGCATTCCTATTGGCCATTACGGCGGCCGCGTTGGCAATCGCCGTGCTCGCGCTGCTGTCGATCGCCTATGGCTCGACGATGATCCCGCTGGGCGACGTCGTGGCAGCGCTTGGCCATGCGATCGGATTGAAGGGACATGACGTGTCCGGCCCGGTCGGCAGGATCGTCGTCGACCTCAGGCTGCCGCGCACCATCCTGGCCATCTGTGTCGGCGGCGGCCTGGGCGTGGTCGGCGCGCTGTTGCAGACGGTGACGCGCAACGATCTTGCCGATCCGTTCCTGTTCGGCCTCTCGTCGGGAGCCGCCGCCGGCGCGGTCTCCGTCATCACCGTCTTCGGCGACAGTTTCGGGATCTGGACGCTACCGGTCGCCGCATTCACCGGCGGTATTCTGGCGGCTTGCGTTGTGCTTTTGCTGGTTGCGCGGGTGAGGGGACAAGGCCCCGAACGGCTGATCCTCGCCGGACTTGCGGTCTCCTTCATGTTCACCGCATTGACCAATTACCTGGTCTTTGCCGGTGACCAGCGCGCCGCCCATTCGGTGCTGTTCTGGACGATGGGCGGTCTCGGCCTGGCACGGTGGGACAATATCTGGCTGGGGGCGCTTGGGGCCGGCACGATTGCGGCGTACGGGCTGTGGAATCATCGCCGGCTGGACGCTTTCCTGGCCGGCGAAAATGCCGCCGAAAGTCTTGGCGTGCCGGTGGCGCGAATGCGACGGACGACGTTTCTGGTCGCCGCGTTTTCGACCGCGATCCTGGTTTCGGTCGCCGGCGTCATCGGCTTCGTCGGCCTCATGATCCCGCATCTGTCGCGGCCGCTGGCCGGCGCGCTGCATCTGCGCCTGATCGTAAGTTGCGCGCTGTTCGGGGCGGTGCTGTTGCTGGCTAGCGATCTTCTGGCGCGCACATTGCTGCCGCCGCAGGAACTGCCGATCGGCATCATCACCAGCTCGCTCGGGGCTTTCTTCGTCGTCACCACGCTGATCCGCAACCGCCTGTGATGGGTGTGCGGCGCTGAAAATCATCCGACGCGGCCATGATTGTGCTGCACGGCTGCCATGCACGTTTGCCGGCTTCTGGAACAATGCCGGGCTTGAATAGTAAGCACGCTTATTATATATCCCACTCATGGTTTCCGAAGGCATAGACAGATTGGGATTTTTGATCCACGACGTGCAGCGGCTGATGCGAAAGCGCTTCGAAGCGCGCGCCAGCGGCCTTGGCCTGTCCTCGGCGCAATGGCGCCTGATGGTTCGCGTGGCCAAGGAAGCGGGCGTCTCGCAGGCGCGGCTTGCCGAACTGCTCGAAATCGAGCCGATCAGCGTCTCACGGCTGGTCGACCGGATGGAGGAGGGCGGCTGGATAGAGCGCCGCTCCGACGCCGCCGACCGCCGCGTGCGCATGATCTTCCCAACCCCCAAGGCAAGCGCCGCCTATGCGGAGGTCAAGAGCCTCGCCGGCGAAGTCTATGAGGAGTCGCTGACCGGCGTTTCGCCGGACGATCGCCGCGTCCTGATCAGGGCATTGGATGCGATGGCACAGAATCTCGCGGATGGCGATTCACCGTCCTGCGACAAGGTCAAGAATACGGAAGGCGCAGCAGCATGAACGCGGTAGCCAAGGTTGACGAAAACGCCGCCAAAGTGGAAATGGAAGCGCCGCAGCAGCCGGCCGCGGCCCCTGTTACAATGGCTCCTCCGGTGGAGCCGGCGCCGGCGCCAAAGAAGAAGCGCCGTCTCGGCCGCTTCTTGTTGATGTTCGCCCTGCCGGCGGCTCTGGTCATCGGTGGCGGCTATGTCTGGGTCACTGGGGGGCGCTACCAGGAGACGGAGAACGCCAACCTGCAGCAGGCCAAGGTATCGATCGCCTCGGATACGGCGGGCCGCATCGTTCAGGTCGCGATCTCGGACAATCAGAGGGTGAAGCAAGGCGATCTTCTCTTCGCCATCGACCCCGAGCCTTACCGGATCGCGCTTGCGCAGGCCGACGCGGCGGTGGCCGCCGCGCGGCTCAACGTCGAGCAGCTGCGCGCCGCCTACAGCCAGGCCATGGCACAGGAGAAATCCGCCAGCAGCGAAGTTGCCTATGCCCAGTCGCAATACGACCGTGCCGCCGATCTCGCCCAGAAAGGCATCAACGCCAAGTCTTCGCTCGATGAGGCCAGGAACGATCTCGACAAGGCAAAGCAGCAGCTTGCCGTTGCCGAACAGGGCATCGTCAGCGCCAAGGCCGCGCTTGGTGGCAATCCCGATATCGAGACCGACAAGCATCCGACCGTGATGTCGGCGCTCGCCGCGCGCGACAAGGCTGCCTACGACCTGGCGCAGACCACCGTGAAGGCGCCCGCCGATGGCGTCGTCTACCAGGCCGCGTCCTTCAAGGTCGGCCAGTATGTCGGCTCCGGCACGCCGCTGTTTTCGCTGGTCGAGACCGGCGATACCTGGATCGACGCCAATTTCAAGGAAACGCAGCTGACCAATATGAAGCCGGGCCAGAAGGCCGAAATCGTGGTCGACACCTATCCGGGCAGGACCTTCGAAGCGACGGTCAAGGCCATCGGCGCCGGCACTGGCGCGGATTTCTCGCTGCTGCCCGCGCAGAACGCCACCGGCAACTGGGTCAAGGTCACCCAGCGCATTCCGGTCCGTCTGGAGCTGAGCGATCCCGACGCCAAGATGATGCTGCGCACAGGCATGAGCGCGGCCGTCACCGTCGACACGGGCGTGGCGCGCGGCCTGCCTGGCATTTTCGGCCACGCCACGGCTGGCGAGCCCGCGAAGTAAATCAGCGGAAGCCCGGGTGGATCATGCGGGTGGACGCACAGAGCAGGGGATTGGTCTGATGGGAGGAGTGGAAGGGTCAGCCTTCGGGTCAAACCGCATCGCGGTTTGATCGAAAGCTGAGATCTTCGACACGGACCCGTCGGTCCTCATGTTTCCGGGCGGCAGGCATCCGCTCAATCGAGACTTTCGGTCGATGTAACCCCCACATCGATAATCGCGTCCCACCGCGATGAGGGTCTCTCAACGGAAGGCTTTGCCGCCCGGAAACCCTGTGTACACGTTTTTGTTACCGGCTGGAAGTTCCGCATCATGAGCACGCCAGAACCTTTCAAAGAAGTGCCGCATCGCGGCCTGATCACGGTTGCGCTCATGCTGGCGACGATCATGCAGGCGCTCGACACCACGATCGCCAACGTCGCGCTGCCGACCATGACGGGCGATCTCGGCGCCTCGCCCGACAACATCAACTGGGTGCTGACCTCCTACATCGTGGCGGCGGCGATCATGACGCCGGTCACCGGCTGGCTTGCGGACCGTTTCGGCCGCAAGGAACTGTTCCTGACGGCGGTGGTCGGCTTCACCATCTTCTCGATGCTGTGCGGTCTGGCCTGGAGCCTCGAAACCATTGTGTTGTTCCGGCTCATGCAAGGCGTGTTCGGCGCCGCGATCGTGCCGCTGTCGCAGACCTTCCTGCTCGACATCAACCCGAAGGAACGCCACGGCCAGGCAATGGCCATCTGGGGCGCCGGCATCATGCTGGGGCCGATTCTGGGTCCCACGCTCGGTGGGTGGCTGACCGAGAATTTCAGCTGGCGCTGGGTGTTCTTCATCAACCTGCCGGTCGGCATCGTCGCCTTCCTCGGCATGGCCGCCTATCTGCCGGCCATTGCGCGGCGGGTGCGAAGCTTCGATTTCTTCGGCTTCGCCATGATATCGCTCGGCGTCGGCGCGCTGCAGCTGCTGCTCGATCGTGGCGCCGAGGTCGACTGGTTCTCGTCAGTCGAGATCTGGATCGAGCTTGGCCTTTCGATAACCGGCTTCTGGGTGTTCATCATCCACACGATGACCGCGGAGCATCCCTTCATCGACCCCAAGATCTTCCTCGACCGCAATTTTGTGACAGGGCTGGCGTTCATCTTCGTCATGGGCGTGCTCATCCTAGCAAGCATGTCGCTGCTGCCGCCGATGCTGTCGACCATCTTCGGCTATCCGACCATCACCATCGGCATCGTGATTGGGCCGCGCGGCGTCGGCACGATGATCTCGATGCTCGTCGTCGGCCGGCTCATGAGCAAGGTCGACGCCAGAATCCTCGTCGTCATCGGCTTCCTCCTGACCGCGCAGTCGCTTTACACGATGGCCGGCTTCTCGCCCCAGATGGACAACTGGCTGATCATCACTTCCGGCATCATCCAGGGTCTGGGAATGGGAATGGTATTCGTGCCGCTGTCGACGGTGGCTTTCGCCACGCTTGACGTGCGCTTCCGCACCGATGCCACGGCTTTGTTCAGCCTTGTGCGCAACCTCGGCTCTTCCATCGGCGTATCGGTCGTGACGGTGCTCATGGTGCGCAATACACAGATAAATCACGCCGAGCTTTCCGCCTTTATCAATCCGTTCAACCCCAATCTGTGGGCGGTTTCGCCGGCGGCGGCCGGCGGCGACCAGATGGCATTGTCCCAGGTCGACAGGATGGTGAACATCCAGGCGATGATGATCTCCTACGTCAACGACTTCAAAATCCTGATGATCATGACGCTGGCCGCCATTCCGTTCGTGATCCTGCTGCGCAAGCCGAAGGCGGCGCCGGCCGGCGGCGCGCCGGCGGCACATATGGATTGATATTCGACGGCTGTCCGCTGCCGGCGATGGCTTTGCTACCTTCCGAGCACCAGGGCCCAGTAGCGCAGGCTGGGGTCGCGGCCGTCGCGGACATAGGCAAGCCCGAAACGGCTGAAGTCCGGGTCGAGTATGTTGCGCCGGTGGCCGGTCGAATGCATCCAGATATCGAACAGTTCCTGCTGGTCGAAGCGGCCTTCGGCGATGTTCTCGCCCGCCGCGCCGCGCACGCCATTGTCCTTCATGCGCGAGGCGAAATCCTTGCCCCAGCCGGTGGTATGACTCATGCGCGTCCGCGACGCCATGTAGCCGGCCTGCTGCAACGCCGCCTGTTCGAGCTGGGTGTCCGCGGTCAGCGGAGTCCGCCCGGCCGCGGCGCGCAAGTCGGCTAGGGTGGCCGTGGCGGAGGAAGAGACACCTGCGCCCTCACCGGTGGGCACGGAAACGGTGCTGCAGCCGGCAAGCCCGGCAATGGCCGCGAGACCGATCAGCAAGGAGCGCCTTGTCCGGCGCGGTTCTGGAGGGAGGTCGATGACAATGCTCATTCCTGCCTGCATAGTCGCGATCATGGCTTTTGACGGGCAAGCCGAAGAAACTGTCGAGGAAATTGATGCCTGGCCTTCGCTGATCGCACCGCGTAGTCTTCAAACGTTGCGTTTGGCCATCCAGCTTCGAATGGCCCATCATCCGAGAAATCCGATGCCGAAGATCGCGCGGCTTCTGCCGGGCAGGGATGACAATCCCGTGATGGCCTGTCCGGAACCATCGATTTGGCGACAGCCCCTGGCAAATCGGGTATGCTGTTACATCTACTAATGGCAGCTACGGGCGGCCATCACGGCGGTGACCGCCCCCGACAAAGGGAGGAAGCTTATGGCCAGCTTTCATGTCATGGCGGACGCGCGTGGAATGCATGTGCAGCCCATGGTGCGCCACATCACCACATCGGACCTCTGGGATGCGCTGCGGCTCGGTGCCGAGGATTTCTGGGCAAAACCGTCTCACTACGTTTTCCTGTGCCTGATCTATCCCGTCGTCGGCCTGATCCTGACGCAGTGGACGTCTGGCTCCAACGCCATTCAGCTCGTCTATCCCTTGATGTCGGGATTCGCCCTTGTCGGCCCTTTCGCCGCGCTCGGCCTCTACGAGATCAGCCGCCGGCGCGAACTCGGCATGAACACCAACTGGCGGCATGCCCTCGATGTCCGCCACTCGCCGGCGGTGCCTTCGATCGCGGTCATCGGCATCATGCTTTTCGTGCTGTTCCTGTTGTGGCTGTTCACCGCGCAGTCGATCTACACCAGCCTGTTCGGCGACCAGCCGCCGGCTTCGATCGGCGCCTTTGTCCGCGACGTGCTGACGACCAGCAAGGGCTGGACCTTGATCCTTCTCGGCAACGCTGCTGGCTTCGTTTTCGCCGTGATCGTGTTGGCCACCACTGTCGTCGCCTTCCCGCTGCTGCTCGACCGTGATGTCGGCGCCGTTTCGGCCATAGAAACCTCGGTGCGGGCGGTGACGGCAAACCCGCTGCAGATGGCTCTTTGGGGCCTGACGGTCGCGGTTCTGCTGGTGATCGGTTCGATCCCGCTGTTTGTCGGGCTCGCGGTCGTTATGCCTATCCTTGGCCATGCCACCTGGCACCTCTACCGCAAGGTGGTGGAACCGGAGCGGACCCAGCAGACAAGGCGGCCGATGTAGACCAACGCCGACGCCGCAGCCCGCCCTCAGCGCTGCGCATCGGTCGCCATCTTCAGCGCCAGCGCCGTCAGCACGCCTCCCATCATCCAGCGCTGGATGACCAGCCACAAAGGCCGCCCGGCGAGAAAGGCCGCGATCGAGCCGGCCGTCACGGCGATGATGGCATTCACGGTCAGGCTGATCGAAATCTGCGTCGCGCCGAGCACAAGAAGCTGAGACAGGACATGGCCTTTGCCAATGCTGATGAACTGCGGCAGCAGCGACAAATAGAGCACCGCCACCTTCGGATTGAGCAGATTGGTCATCAGGCCCATGGCGAACAGCTTGCGCGGCCCGTCTTTCGGCAGGTCGCGCACCTGGAATGGCGAGCGTCCGCCCGGTTTCACGGCCTGCCAGGCCAGCCACAGGAGATAGAGCACGCCGGCAAAGCGCAGCGCGTCATAGGCGAAGGGTACGGCCAGCAGCAGCGCCGTGATGCCGAATGCCGCCGACAGCACATAGAAGAGAAAACCGACGGCGACCCCGCCAAGCGAGATCAGTCCGGCCTTCGGCCCTTGCGAGAGCGAGCGCGAGATCAGGTAGATCATGTTTGGACCCGGCGTCAGCACCATGCCCAGGCAGACCAGCGCGAAGGCGAGGTGGTTTGCGGTATCGGGCATTGTTCGTCCCCAGGCGTGCCGCGATGGACGCGATCCAGCGTGCGGCCACTATGTGCCCGTTGCGGCAGGCGCCCACAAGGGCTTGGCGGCGCCAGGCGTTGCGCCAGAGTTGGGCTAACCGACGACGCGCAGGTTCGACAATTCGTTGCCGATTTCCTTGAAATCGTTCGACAGGCTGGCGCCCGTCGCGTTCCAGAACAGCTTGGCGGGTTTGCTCGGATCCGCCGGATCTTTGCGGAAGCGCGATTCCGACGAGCATGATTTCAGCGCATCGATGGCGTTCTTGTCGCTGGTCTTGGTCGTGGACAGGTCGAGAGCCACCGTCATCACCATGATGTTGGCCGCCTTGGCGTTGTTGCAAAGCGTCGTCATCTGCTCGTTGAGCGCGCTGGTGTAATTGCCGTTCGAATAGTCGAACTGGCCGATGGCGCTGGATGTGCCCATGAACAGGCGCCCGACCGAGGTGCCGGCATAGCCGGGCTTGAGATAGCCATAGGACGCGTAGGTCGACTTCGAATCGGCGGGGTCGGAATAGCTGAGCGAGGAAGGCGTGTAATAGGTGTTGGCGCCGTCGGTCAGCACGATCACCACCTTGTCGTTGCCTTTTTCTGTTTCCGGACGCCCCTGCGTGAACGGCTCGCCGCTCGAGACCACCCGCCAGCCCCAGCCCATGCCCTCGGGAACATTGGTGCCGCCATTTGGCTGCATCAGGTCGATCGCGGCCTTGATCGTGGCGAGCCCATCGGCGACGCTGACGTCGGTCAGCGGCGTGATCGGGTTGGTGGTGCAGCTGTAGTTCGGGCCGTTGCCTGCGGGCAATACCGGCGCATCGATCGGCCGCGGCTGGAAATATTTGGCCATGTTGCGCAGCCGGGCTTGGCCGCTGCTGCTCGAAGGATCGTCGTTCCACCAGCTGTTGATGGCGCCGTAGGTCTTTGGCGCGGCTTCGTTGGGATCCTGGGTGATCTTCCAGTGATTGCCGGGTTCATCCGGGGCGAACATCGGCACGAACATCGTCGCCGGATCGCCCACGCCTATCCCGGTGTTGGCCGAGCCGCCGGAGGGCGGGGCGTCGTTGACATTATAGGGGTAGGGCCGGGCTTCGACACAGCCTTGCCAACTGGCGAACGGACCGTAGGAATCGACATAGTCGTATGCGTCGTAACTGCGCTTGCAGGTATTGTTCCAGTTGTATTCAGCACAAACAACGTGCTTGCTGTTTTTAACACGCTCATGGCTGGTGACGACCTTCATGTCGCGGTAGAGCGAAAACCGGGTCAGCATCTGGCCTTCCTCGTCGCCCCAGCCGGTGCCGCGTTTGTACCAGATGCCGTTGGTCTGCTGGGCGTATTTGTTGGCGGCGTTCAGCGTCGACCAATCGAAATTCTCGTTCGACACCGGTGACAGGCCCTCGGTGTCCATCCAGGACGCGTTGCCGTTGCCAGGACCGACATTGACCGAGGCGGCAAAGGGTACGAGGCCGAACTGCACCGGCTTGTCGACCTGCTTGATCATCGCGGCCTGCTGGGCAAGCGTGTCGACCAACTGCTTCGCCGCGGTCTTGAGGAGATCGATGCGCTTCTGCCCCGAGCCGGTTCCGGGCGTGACCATCGATCCGGAATTGTCCAGCACCAGCGCTACTTCGAGCGTGTTCTTCAGCCGCACCTCCGAGCATGCGGTGAAGCCGATATTGGTGGCGCCGGTGCCGCCGAGCAGCATCTTCGCCGTCGGCAGGAAGTAAGGATTATAGGTCAGGGTGCCGCAAAGCTTCATTGTTCCGCCGCCAGCGGCGTTGCTGGGCAAAGTGAGGTTGAGCGTCGTGTTGGCGGGATCGACATCGTTCAGATTGGCGTTGAAGAAGTCGAGCGCATAGGCCCTCAGCTGGGCGTCGGTGGCGCCTTCCGTCAGGCGGCGCGCCGTGGCGAAGTTGGCGGCGTCGAGCGCGTTCAACATCGTCTGCTTTTCGCGGTTCATTTCCGTGAAGTCGACCGCGAGCGCAAGCCCGCCCATCAGAGGGACCATCGCGAAGGCCGTCATGAGAGCATAGTTGCCGCGCCTGTCGCGGCGGAACTGACGCCAGATTTCACGCATGTCTTGCAGCGGCCCCCGCCGGCGGATTCTCGATCGACGCCAGCTTTCCACAAAACGCTGAAGGACGGGTTTGGGAAACCGCTCGATTGCTTGGTTCGCGCTTCACCAAGCACTAACCAATCTGGAGCGGCCCCCGGTGACGTCCAGAACGACGCCCCGCCGGATGCAGGGCGTCGACGTGGAATTCGTCGGATCAGCTGACGATGCGCAGGTTGGACAGCTCGTTGCCGATCGCCTTGAAATCGTCGGACAGCGTTGCGCCCGTCGAATTCCAGAACAGCTTCATCGGCTTGCTCGGATCGGTCTTGTCCTTGCTGAAGCGGGAATCAGAAGAACAGGCCTTCAGCGCATCCATCTGCGTTTTCTCCGCCGTCTTGGTGGCGTCCAGATCAAGCGCGATGGTCATGACCATGACCCCGGCGGCCTTGGCGTTGTTGCAGAGCGCGGCGAAATGCTCGTTCATCGCCTTGGTGTAGTTGGCGTTGCTGTAGTCGTCCTTGGTGACATCCGTTCCGAGGAACATGCGACCATAGCTGTAGCCGTTGCTGTAGGGGACGACGTAACCGAGAGCCGAATAGATCGCCTTGCTCCCAGCCAGGTCGTTGCCGCCATAATTCCAATTGGTTCCGGAGTAGGTCTGCGCCGTTACCGAGGTCGGCGTGTAGTAGGTGTTGGCGCCGTCGGTCAGCACGATCAGTACTTTGTCGTTGCCTCTTTCCGTTTCGGGCCGGCCCTCGGTGAAGGGTGCCGTGCTGGAAAGGGTCCGCCAGCCCCAGGCCATGCCTTCCGGCACGTTGGTGGCGCCGTCGTCGGCCATGGCATCGATGGCGTTCTTGATCAAAGTTGCGCCGGCTGTCGTGGAAACATCGGTCAGTGGCGTGATTGCCGTCGTGCTGCAGCTTGTGTTCGGCCCGGCGTCCATGCCGTAGGCCGGCGTGACCTTGTTCACCCAGTCGAAATATTTTGGCATGTAGCGCTGGCGTGCGGCGTCGGACGCGCCTGAACTCACTGGGGCGTCGACATCCCAATTGTTATTGGCTGGCCTTGAAGAGCTATCGACGCGGTCAGTTTCGTCGGGCGCGAACATAGGCACGAAAAGCGTTGCAGGCAGTGTCGTCGATGCAGCTGTGTCCTGGATATTGTATGGATATGGGCGCGACTCGACGCAGCCACCCCAACTCGCGACCGGCGCATAGGTGAAGGTCGCGTTCGATGCACAGGTACCGTCCCAATTCTTGAGACTGCACGCTGAAATGCGTTTCATCTGTTTGTAGATCGAGAACCGGGTCAGCGGCTGGTCTTTCTGGCTCGCGTCCCAGCCGGTGCCTTTCGCGTACCAGATGCCGGCAATCTTCTCTGCGTATTTGGTGGACGAAAAGGACGAACTCATGGTCGTCCAGTCGAAATTCTCATGATGGATAGGCGAGATGCCGGTCGTGTCCATCCACGCCGCCGAGGCGTTGCCAGCACCGACATTCACGGAGGCGGCGAAGGGAACGAGGCTGAACTGGACCGGTTTGGTGACCTGCCTCATCTGCTGGGCCTGGCCGGCCAACTGGTCGACCAGCTGCTTGGCGGCGCTCTTGAGAAGGTCGAACCTCACCTTGTTCGAGCCTTTGCCGAGCTCCTTCATCGAACCGGAATTATCGAGCACCAGCGACACTTCCAGCGTGTTCTTGAGGCGCACTTCGGAGCAGGTGCTGAAGCCGATATCGGTGCTGCCGGCGCTGCCGCCCAGCAGCAATTTAGCCGTCGGCTCGAAATAGGGCTTGTAGACCAAGGTAGCGCAGAGCTTCAGCGTCCCGCCGCCCGTGTTGTTGTTGGGCAGCGTCACGGCCAGCGTGGTGTTGGCCGGATCGATATGCGCGAGATTGGCTTCGAAGAAATTCTTGGCATAGGCCACCGCGTCGGCGTCGCTGGCGCCGGCAACGATCTGCTGGGCCGTGGCGAAGCCTGCCGCGTCCAAGGCATTCAAGGCGTTTTGCCTTTGACCCACCATTTCCGTATAGTCGACGGCGATAGCCACGGCACCCATCAGCGGCACCATGGCGAGCACGGTCATCAGCGCATAATTGCCACGCCGGTCGCGTCCGAATCTTCGGATCATTGTCACAGCTGCCCCCGCGAAATCGATTGCCAGTGGGGACGGTGTCATAAATCGTTAAATTTCAGGTTTCTGGAATATATCCAAGGTCAGGCCTCACCTTCAAAGCTCGTTAACCAACCGGTGAACGGTGGCGGATGTCCGGTTAAGGGCGAAAGCTGGTGACAGGCTGGGCCGGTTCGGATAATTCCAACCGGCTGCGGCGAACCGTCGGCTGCGGCACCGCAACGATCATGACTGAAGGATACGGCATGGCGGCCTCGCCTGACATTATCGGTTCGCTCGAAGACGTGTCGAAGAACTATTCGGCCATTCTCTGCGATGTCTGGGGCGTGGTGCACAATGGCGAGACGCATTTTCCGGCGGCGGCTTCGGCGCTGACGGCAGCCCGTTCGGCCGGCATTCCCGTCGTCCTGATCACCAATTCGCCGCGCCGCAGCGCCGACGTCGTGGCCCAGATGAACGCCATCGGCGTTCCCCCATCGGCCTACGACCGCGTGGTCACCTCGGGCGACGTGACCCGCGACCTGATCGTGGAAGGCCCGCGAAAGATCTTCCATGTCGGCGCCGAGCGAGACTTCACCCTCTATGACGGGCTCGACGTCGATCTCGTCGAGGAGTTCGAGGCATCCGGCGTCGTCTGCACCGGCCTGTTCGATGACGAAGTGGAGAAGCCCGAGGACTATGCGGAGCTGCTGCGGCGGCTGCGCGCCAGGAACCTGCCTTTCATCTGCGCCAACCCGGATATCATGGTCGAGCGCGGCGAACGCATCATCTGGTGCGCCGGCGCCCTGGCACGCGACTACGCGCAACTCGGCGGCCGCACGCTGATCGCCGGAAAGCCTTATGCGCCGGTCTATGATGTGGCGATGAAGGAGGTGGCGGAGATCCTTGGCCGGCCGGTCGAGCGCCGCCAGGTGCTGGCCATCGGCGACGGCATGCTGACCGATATCAAGGGCGCGGCCGACAACGGTTTCGACGTTCTCTATGTCTCGGGCGGCATCCACGCCCGCGACTATGGCGACGCATCGCAGCCGGATCCCGCACGGCTCGCCGCGTTTCTTGACAGGCACGGCTATCATCCAGTGGCCGTCATTCCCAGGCTGCGTTAGATGGCGATGGACGCTTTCCAGCACCTTTCGGCAACCGCGCCGCTGCCCGCCGGTTTGCGCGGCGGCGTTGTCGCGATCGGCAATTTCGACGGTGTCCATCGCGGTCATCAGGCGGTGCTCGAACGGGCATTGGCGGAGGCGCGGCGGCGTGGCGTGCCGGCGCTGGTGCTGACTTTCGAACCGCACCCGCGAAAGATATTCAGGCCCGACATACCGCTGTTCGTGCTGACGCCGCCGCCGATGAAGGCGCGGCTCCTGTCGCTGCTGGGCTTTGCCGCGCTCGTCGAACAGCCTTTCACGCGCGACTTCGCCTCGTTGTCGGCGGAAGCCTTCGTGACCGACGTGCTTGAGAGAACGCTTGGCATCACCCATGCCGTGACCGGCTTCGATTTCCATTTCGGCAAGGACCGCCAGGGCGGGCCGGCCTATCTGATGGCGGCTGGCGAGCGCCACGGCTTCGGCGTCACGCTGGTCGATGCATTTCGGGACGAGAGCGCCGAGGTGGTTTCATCGAGCCGCATCCGCGCCTTGCTTTGCGATGGTGAGGTGGCCGAGGCCGCCGGCCTGCTCGGCTATCGCTTCACGGTGGAGAGCGAAGTCGTGGACGGCCAGAAACTGGGGCGAACGCTCGGCTTTCCGACCGCGAACATGAGGCTTCCCGCCGAGGCCGCCCTCAGGGAAGGCATCTATGCCGTTCGCTTTCGCCGCGCCGACGGAAGGCTGCATGACGGGGTCGCCAGCTTTGGCCGCCGTCCGACAGTCGACGATGATGGCGCGCCGCTTCTGGAAACCTTCGTCTTCGATTTTTCCGGTGATCTCTATGGCGAGATCTGCCAGGTGTCGTTCTTCGGTTACCTGCGCAGCGAGATCAAGTTCGACGGGCTTGACGCACTGGTCACGCAGATGAAGCGCGACGAGGCCGAGGCGAGGGCACTGCTGGCCGGCGTCAAGCCGCTTTCGCAACTCGACGCGGCCATGGCTTTTTGAAGCATGATCCCGAAAAGTGGAGCCCGGTTTTCGGGCAAGATCATGCTTTAACAAAATGAGCATGATCCCGAAAAGTGGAGCCCGGTTTTCGGGCAAGATCATGCTTTAACAAAATGACCATGATCCCGAAAAGTGGAGCCCGGTTTTCGGAAGATCATGCTCGAATCAGACGTTACTTTTTCAGCGCCAGACCGACGGCGATGAAGGTCCAGCCCTGGAAGATCAGGTCGATTGCAAGGAACAGGCCGAGCACCCATACGCTGTTGACCGGCCAGCCCATGGCTATGATCAACCCTGCGATCGCGCTGATGGCGCCGGCCGCGACGATCCAGCCCCAGCCGCGCTCAGGTCGGTGGCTGTAGCCGACCCAGGCGCGCAGCACGCCGGAAGCGACGAGCGCGACGGCCAGCAGGAAGGTCAGCACCGCCGAGGCCAGCAGCGGGTTGTCGAAGGCGAAAAAGCCTGCGACCGCGTAGAGCAATCCGCTGAGCAGCCAATAGAAGAAGCGGCCCCACGTCTTCACCCCGAAGGCATGCATGATCTCGATGATGCCGGCCACCAGCATGAGCCACCCCACGACATAGACGGAAGCCACCGTGGCGATGAAGAGGTTGCCGAAGGCAATGCCGCCGAGGATCAGCAGCAACACGCCCAGGCCAACAAACCACCCCCACTTTGCTCGCGTCTGCCCGATCGCGTTCTTCAGTGCATCGCCGTGCAAGGTCATGTCGCCATCTCCATCGAGGACCGCCAGCAGGGTATGAAGTTACCCTTGGTGCCGACCCGCGTCCAGCCGACGGCGGCCGGATGGTGCAAGCAATGCGAGCCGGACGTCTCGACCTTAAATCAAATTTTACCAAAGCCTCTTCAAAGCTGTGACCGAAAGACAGTCGTATCGTGTTAGTGGGGTAGTCATGAGTCCGGTCGGGAAAATTTCTGCAGCCTTGGCTACCGTCATGCTGGCTACCTCGGGTGCGGCCGATGCCGGCGAGGGCGCCTTCGGCTGGCTGTCCGGCGATTGGTATCTGACGGTGGGCGCCACCGGCATGGTGGCGCCCAATTTCGAGGGCGGCAAGAAGTACCTGCTCAGCGCTTCGCCGATCATCTCCTTGGGCAAGGCTGGCCCGGCGGCCCGCTTCACCTCGCGCAACGACAACATTTCGCTGGCGCTGGTCGACGATGGCGGCGTCCGCGCCGGCCTGACCGGCAAGTTCCTGTTCTCGCGCGACGACGGCGATGCGGATGAGCTGAAAGGCCTCGATCCGGTCCGCTGGGGCGGCGAGGTGGGCGGCTTCTTCGAATTCTATCCAACGGACTGGATACGTGCGCGTGCCGAGCTGCGGCACGGTATCCGCGCCCATAACGGCTTCGTCGCCGACATCGCCGCCGACGCCTTCTACGACGTGACGCCAACCGTCAGGATTTCTGGCGGGCCGCGCGTCTCGTTCGCCTCCGCCAAATATTTCGACGCCTATTACGGCGTCAACGCACAGGAAGCCGTGGCCT
Source organism: Mesorhizobium sp. BR1-1-2 (assembly GCF_020165435.1). Taxonomy (NCBI): domain Bacteria; kingdom Pseudomonadati; phylum Pseudomonadota; class Alphaproteobacteria; order Hyphomicrobiales; family Phyllobacteriaceae; genus Mesorhizobium; species Mesorhizobium sp. BR1-1-2. Next base: position 481,489 of record NZ_JAIUID010000002.1, on the reverse strand, counting down.
CGGGGTTGAACCAGTATAATCCCGGCAGCGGCCTGAAATCGGTCGGCCTCGGCGGTGCGGTGACGTGGAAGGTGACCGACCCGATGACCGCCAGCCTGTTCGGCGAATATTCGCGCCTCGAGGGCCCGGCCGCCGATTCCAGCCTGGTCAAGGAGCGCGGCGACCGCAACCAGTTCATGATCGGCGTATCGACGACCTATCGCTTCGATTTCAAGATGTAGGTGAATCGAACGAGACGCTTTATTCCTGCGCTCATCTCCGCTAAAAGCCCACCAATGACGAGCTTTTCGCGTTCCGTCGCGATTACGATACGAATTACCAGCCCGGTGTTCCGGACGGCCTGAGAGCTGTCGGAGCCGCCGGGAATCTTGCGCGCGACCCCTCGCGCTTTTTCCAGATCATGATAGTTCAGGCCCGAGCTCCTTTGCCGCCGGGCAATCCACAATGGCAGACCAATGACCGATACAGCTGAGACGATCGACTATTCCAAGACGCTTTACCTGCCGCAGACGGATTTCCCGATGCGTGCCGGTTTGCCCGAGAAGGAACCGGTGCTGGTCAAGCGCTGGCAGGAGATGGATCTCTACCGCAAGCTGCGCGAGGCCTCCGCCGGCCGCCCGAAATACGTGCTGCATGACGGTCCGCCCTATGCCAACGGCAACATCCATATCGGCCATGCGCTGAACAAGATCCTCAAGGACGTCATCAACCGCTCCTTCCAGATGCGCGGCCGCGACGCCAATTACGTGCCCGGCTGGGACTGCCACGGCCTGCCGATCGAATGGAAGATCGAGGAGCAGTACCGCGCCAAGGGCAAGAACAAGGATGAGGTGCCGGTCAACGAGTTCCGCAAGGAATGCCGGGATTTCGCCGCTCACTGGATCGGCGTTCAGGGGGCGGAATTCCAGCGCCTTGGCGTCATCGGCGACTTCAAGAACCCGTATACGACCATGGCCTTCCACGCCGAGGCGCGCATCGCCGGCGAACTTTTGAAATTCGCAATGTCGGGCCAGCTCTATCGCGGCTCCAAGCCGGTGATGTGGAGCGTCGTCGAGCGCACCGCGCTGGCCGAGGCCGAAATCGAATACCAGGACTACGAGTCGGATACGATCTGGGCGAAGTTCCCGGTCGCCAGTCTGGTGCGCCCCGTCGCTGACGGGGAAACCGCACTGACCGAGGGCGCTCTCGATCTGCTGCAGGCCCATGTCGTCATCTGGACGACGACGCCCTGGACGATCCCCGGCAACCGTGCCGTCAACTATTCGCCGCGTATCAACTACGGTCTCTACGAGGTCACGGCAGCTGAGAACGCCTTCGGCCCGCAGCCGGGCGAAAAGTTGATCTTTGCCGATACACTGGCCGAAGAGGCTTCGGCCAAGGCCAAAGTCACCTTGAATCGTCTTCGCAGCGTGTCGGCGCAAGAGCTTGGAAGTCTTACGCTTTCGCATCCCTTCAAGGGTCTTGGCGGCGGTTACGGGTTTCCGGTGCCCATGCTTGCCGGCGACCATGTCACCGATGATGCGGGCACCGGGTTCGTTCACACGGCGCCGGGCCATGGCCGCGAGGATTTCGACGCCTGGATGGATGCGGCACAGGACCTGCGTGCGCGCGGCGTCGATACCGCGATCCCGTTCACCGTCGATGATGCCGGCTTTTTCACCAAGGACGCCCCGGGCTTCGGACCGGATCGCGAGGGTGGCGCGGCGCGCGTTCTCGACGACAACGGCAAGAAGGGCAATGCCAATCAGGCGGTCATCGACGAGTTGATCAAGCGCAACGCCCTGTTTGCCCGCGGTCGCCTCAAGCACAGCTATCCGCATTCCTGGCGGTCGAAGAAACCGGTCATCTTCCGCAACACGCCGCAATGGTTCGTCTACATGGACAAGGACCTCGGCGACGGCACGACGCTGCGCAGCCGTGCGCTGAAGGCGATCGACGACACCCGTTTCGTGCCAGGGGCGGGGCAGAACCGCATCCGGGCCATGATCGAGGAGCGGCCCGACTGGGTGCTGTCGCGCCAGCGCGCCTGGGGCGTGCCGATCGCGGTCTTCGCCGACGCCGACGGCAATGTGCTCCAGGACGAGGCGGTCAACCAGCGCATCATGGACGCTTTCGAGAAAGAGGGCGCCGATGCCTGGTTCGCCGCCGGTGCCAAGGAACGTTTCCTCGGCAATCACGATGCCTCCAGATGGAAGCAGGTGACGGATATCCTCGACGTCTGGTTCGATTCAGGCTCGACCCACGTTTTCACGTTGGAGGATCGTCCGGACCTCAAATGGCCGGCCGATGTCTATCTCGAAGGCTCCGACCAGCATCGCGGCTGGTTCCACTCCTCGCTGCTCGAAAGCTGCGGCACCAGGGGCAGGGCGCCCTACGATACCGTCGTCACCCATGGTTTCACCATGGACGAGGACGGCCGCAAGATGTCGAAGTCACTCGGCAACACCGTCGTGCCGCAGGACGTGATCAAGCAGTCCGGCGCGGACATCCTGCGCCTGTGGGTGGTGACGACCGATTATTGGGAAGACCAGCGGCTCGGCAAGAACGTGCTGCAGACCAACATCGACGCCTACCGCAAGCTGCGCAACACCATCCGCTGGATGCTGGGCACGCTCGCCCATGACGATGGCGAGGAGGTGCCGCTGGAAGGGATGCCGGAGCTGGAACGGCTGATGCTGCATCGCCTCGCCGAACTCGATGAGGTGGTGCGCCAGGGCTACGATGCGTTCGAGTTCAAGCGCATCACCCGTGCGCTCCTCGATTTCATGGTGGTCGAGCTGTCGGCCTTCTATTTCGACATCCGCAAGGACGCGCTTTACTGCGATGCGCCGTCGAGCGCGAAGCGCAAGGCCTCGGTGCAGGTGGTACGCCACCTTTTCGACTGCCTGGTGAGATGGCTGGCGCCGATGCTGCCCTTCACCATGGAAGAGGCCTGGCTCGACCGCCATCCCGATGCCGTCTCGGTGCATCTCGACCAGTTCCCGGCGATCCCGGAAAACTGGAAGAACGAGGCGCTAGCGGAGAAATGGCGTAAGGTGCGGCAGGTGCGCCGTGTCGTCACCGGTGCGCTGGAAATCGCGCGTGCCCAGAAAGTGATCGGCTCGTCATTGGAAGCGGTGCCGGTCGTTACCATCGACGATGCGGCGCTCGAAGCCGCGATATCGGATGTCGACATGGCCGAGATGGCGATCACCAGCGATCTCGTCATCGCCCATGGCGAGGCGCAACAAGGCGCCTTTACGCTCGACGACGTCAAAGGCGTCGCCGTGGTGATCGAAAAGGCCGAGGACCGCGGCCTGGTCAAATGCGCGCGGTCGTGGCGTTACACCGCCGATGTCGGGCAGGATCCTGCCTTTCCCGATGTCTCGGCGCGCGACGCCGCCGTGCTGCATGAGCTGAAGGCGCTGGGAAGGCTCTAGATGCATGTCGCCCAAAAGTGTGCCGCGGTTTTGGGACAACGACATGCATCAAGCAAAATGCATGTCGCCCAAAAGTGTGCCGCGGTTTTGGGACAACGACATGCATCAATGAAATAGTGCACAAATGCCACGCCGGACGGGCCAAACCCGTCCGTGCGTTGCCCTTAACGAGTGGTTGAGGTAAACACGCGAAACTCCGGAAGACAAATTGTCGCCGGATTTCCGTCGCAAGTGCTTGGACGATGGGGGCCGGACCTTGGGACCGGCGGCGATCGAGAGGCTGTCTAGAGTGGGACTTTTTGGCATGACCGAGAGATTTAACGCGCGCCTCGCGCTGTTGGCGCCGCTTGTCGCATCGGGACTCGCTCTGTCCGGCTGTGTCGGTTCTCCGACCTACGGCACCGACAAGACCGCCGGCGAACAGCTGGCCGGCGATCTCACCGGCGCTTTTTCGTTCGCCCCCAAGCGCAAGGAACACATCGATTACAAGCCGCGTCCCACCCTGGTGAAGCCGGCGCCTGGTCAGAAGGAAGCGCTGCCGGCGCCACAGGAGAGCATCGAGACCGCAAGCGCCGAATGGCCCGAATCGCCCGAGCAGCGCCGTGCCCGCCTGCGCGCCGACGCCACCGCACACCAGGATGATCCGTCCTACCAGTCGCAGATCGTCGATGACGTGCAGACGGATCCCGCCTCGGTAAAGAAGGCGATGGAGGAATCCGGCTCAAGTCACCCGCCGCGCTGGACGCCTGCCGATTCCGACAAGGGCCGCGCCGCCGACATCCAGCGCCGCCTCGCCGAAAGCAAGCAGGGCGATCCGAATACCCGCAAATATCTGAGCGAACCGCCCCTTGCCTATCGCGTCGCATCCGACACGGCGCCGCAAAACGAACTCGGCGAAGACGAGTATAAAAAGGAACGCCGCCTCAAGAGGGAGGCGGAAGGCAAGAAGGGCAGCGGCTGGTTCGACTGGCTGCCGTCTCTGTAAAAAGTGGGCCGCGTTTGCTTGCCTACGGGTATTGCCTCGGTTCAGTCCCGGCGCTCCCGAAAGAAATCCCTCAGTAGCAGGGCTGCTTCGGCCTCTGCCATGCCCGCATAGATGTCGGGCGTGTGATGGCAGGTCGGCGAAGCGAAGAAGCGCACGCCATTGACCACCGCGCCGCCCTTTTCGTCCGCGGCGCCAAAGTAGAGCCGGCGCAGTCTGGCGAAGGAGATGGCGCCGGCGCACATGGCGCAAGGCTCCAGCGTCACATAGAGATCGTGTCCGGTGAGCCGCTCGCTCGAGAGCCTGCGACAGGCTTCGCGGATGGCCAGCATCTCGGCATGGGCCGTTGGATCGGCAAGCTCGCGGGTGCGGTTGCCGGCACTGGCCACGACCGTGCCGGCGCTGGCGATGACGGCGCCGACCGGCACTTCGCCACGCGAGGCTGCCGCTTGCGCCTCCTCCAGCGCCAGCGCCATGAAATCAGGCCGCTTCACGCGGGTTTCCATTCCGATTATCTCCTCGCCACTCGACGGTGATCCTGTTATTGAGCGCATAACCTCGAAAATCGGGTACGGTTTTCGGAAATGATCATGCGCCAAATCAAAAATGCTACAGCGTTCGTTGCGCGCCCGAAAGGATGCGCCACGCTGTAGCAGCGCAAACGGGCAAAGGCCACATGGACGACAACGACAAGAAATCTCCGCGCCAGAAGGGTCCGGACAAAAGTGGTCCGAAACCGGCGGCGGCGCGTGGGCGCGATACCGGCAAAGGCGGCAAGCCGGCCTTCGGCGCCAAGAAACCATTTGCCAATCGTGGCGACGGCGGCAAGCCCTTCGAAAAGCGCGAAGGGCCGCGCAAGCCCTACGCGCCGCGTGGCGAGCGGCCAATGGCGGCCGATGGCGAACGGCCGCAGAAGCGCGAGTACAAACCGCGCGAGGGCGGCGAAGGCGGGCGCTCGGAGCGGCCGTTCAACAAGGGTCCGCGTCCGCAAGGCAAGCCCTTCGAAAAGCGCGAAGGGCCGCGCAAGCCCTACGCGCCGCGTGGCGAGCGGCCAATGGCAGCCGAAGGCGAACGGCCCCAGAAGCGCGAGTACAAGCCGCGCGAGGGCGGCGAAGCCGGGCGTTCGGAGCGGCCGTTCAACAAGGCCCCGCGTCCGCAAGGCAAGCCTTATGAGAACCGCGAAGGGCCGCGCAAGCCCTATGCGCCGCGCGGCCGCCCGGCTGAAGGTGCGGCGGGCGAAAGACGCTTCGATCGACCTAAGCGTGATTTTGCCGATCGGCCCAAACCCGACTTCTCTGACCGTCCAAAGCGCGATTTCGCTGCCGACCGGCCGCAAGGCGGTTTCAAGCCCCGTCCACGTCCTGCGGAGGCGCCCGAGGAAGCCGGCGAGCGGATCGCCAAGCGGCTGGCTCGCGCCGGGCTTGCCTCGCGCCGCGACGCCGAGGAGTTGATCGCGGCCGGCCGCGTCAAGGTCAACGGCCGAGTTCTGTCTTCGCCGGCCTTCAATGTGATGCCCGACGACATCATCCATCTAGACGGCATGGAGATCCCGCCGATCGAGCGCACTCGGCTGTTCCTGTTCCACAAGCCTGCCGGGGTCGTGACCACCAACCGAGATCCCGAGGGCCGCAAGACCGTCTTCGACGTGCTGCCGGCTGAATTGCCCCGACTGATGACCATCGGCCGGCTCGACATCAACACCGAAGGCCTGCTGCTACTGACCAATGATGGCGGCCTGTCTCGCGTGCTCGAACTGCCGGCCACCGGCTGGCTGCGCCGCTACCGCGTGCGCGTCCATGGCAAGGTCGAGGAAAGTGCGCTTGCGGGCCTGCGCGAAGGCATTGCCGTGGACGGCGTCTTCTATGGCGCCATCGAGGCGGGCCTCGACCGCGAGCAAGGCTCGAATGCCTGGCTGACGATCGGCTTGCGCGAAGGCAAGAACCGCGAGGTCAAGAACATCCTCGGCGCGCTCGGCCTCGACGTGACGCGGCTGATCCGCATCTCCTACGGTCCGTTCCAGCTCGAGGATCTTCCCGAAGGCCATGTGCTGGAGATCAAGGGCAAGGTTTTGCGCGATCAGCTCGGCGAACGCCTGATAGAGGAATCCGGCGCCAATTTCGATGCCGAGATAACAAAGCCGTTTTCCAACCTGCCGGTGCGGCGGGTCGAGCCGCGCCGCGAGGAGGCCGAGCGGCCGAAATTTTCGCGCGAGGGTGACCACCGGCCGGCCGGCGAGGGCGGCCTGATCAAGAACCGCAAGCGCCGCGAAGGCAGCCGCGACGAAGCGCTGGGCAAACTGTCGACCAGTCCCGACAGAAGCGCTAGGTCGGAAAAAAGCTTTGGCGACCGCGGCCCGCGACCCGAGCGCGGTGGCTTCGGCGACAAGCCGCGCAGCGGTTTTGGCGGCAAGCCGGGCGGCAAGAAATCCGAGCGCGAGCAGCGGCCGATCGAACCGCCGGGCCAGCGCAAGGCCAATGTCTGGATGGCGCCGGGCGCACGGCCAATCGGCAAGGGCAGGGCGGAAGCGGATGCTGCCAAAGCCGCTGAAGCCAAGGCCCGCAAGGCGTCTTTCAAGCCGGCTTATGGCAAGCCGGGCGGGTCAAAGCCGTTCGGCAAGCCGCGTGGCGAGCGTTCGGGTGGCGGCGAGCGGCCGCGCGGCGGTCCCAAGGGTCCCAGGGCGAAATGAGGATCGTCGGCGGCGAGTTTCGCGGGCGCCCGCTGGCGACGCCCCGCGGCAGCGCCATCCGCCCCACGACCGACCGCACCCGCGAGGCTGTTTTCAATGTGCTGGCGCATCGCTTTGCCGATCGGTTGCAGCGCGCGCGTGTGCTCGACCTGTTCGCCGGAACGGGCGCGCTCGGTCTCGAGGCGCTGTCGCGCGGTGCGTCCTATGGCGTCTTCATCGAGGAATCGGCGGAAGGCCGCGGCCTGATCCGCGACAATGTCCAGGCCTTCGGGCTGACCGGCCGCACCAAGATCTTCCGGCGCGACGCAACGGCTCTGGGCGAGGCCGGCACGCTGGCGCCGTTCGACCTCGTTTTCGCCGATCCACCCTACGGCAAGGGTCTTGGCGAGCGCGCGCTGAGGTCGGCCAGGCAAGGCGGCTGGCTGCGTCCCGGCGCGCTGTGCGTCGTCGAGGAGGCAGCGGCGGCGCCTTTCGAGCCGGGACCGGGATTTTCGGTTGCCGACGAGCGCCACTATGGCGAGACGCTGATCCGGTTTGTCGAGGCCGCCTGAGTTAAGCTTCATTTGCCGGCGAGGATGGAATGCGCCCCCTTCTTCCCAGGGAGCAGGTTGTGCCATGCCAATGATCAACAATTCACTTTCCCAACATCGGCTCGCCGCCTATCGTCCGTCATGAGAAACCGGAGCCATTGATGACATTTCAGGCTGAACGGCTGCGCAAGACCCTCTTGGCGACATCGCTGGCTTTCGTCATTGCCGGGCCGGCCCCGGCGGCCTTCGCCGCCGACAAACGGCCGGCCGAATTCAAGGTGACGGATTTCCTGCTCGACAACGGCATGGAAGTGGTCGTCATTCCCGACCATCGCTCGCCGATCGTCACCCATATGGTGTGGTATAAGGTGGGCAGCGCCGACGAACCGCCAGGCAAATCCGGCATCGCCCATTTCTTCGAGCATCTGATGTTCAAGGCGACTGCCAATCACGCCGCCGGCGAGTTCGACCGCGCCGTCTCCGACATAGGCGGCTCCAACAACGCCTTCACCTCCTACGACTACACCGCCTTCTACGAGACGGTGGCGCCCTCGGCGCTCGAGCTGATGATGAGCTTCGAGGCCGACCGCATGCGCAACCTCATCCTCACCGACGATGTCATCAAGACCGAGCGCGACGTCATCCTGGAGGAGCGCCGCTCGCGCATCGACAATAGTCCCGAGGCCGTGCTCGACGAGGAACTCGACGCCACGCTGTGGCAGAACCAGCCCTACCGAATTCCGGTCATTGGCTGGATGCAGGAGATGGAGCAGTTGAACCGCACCGACGCCATCGCCTTCTACAACAAATACTACCAGCCCAACAACGCGGTGCTGATCGTGGCCGGTGACGTCGAGCCCGACACGGTCAAGGCGCTGGCCGAGAAAACCTACGGCAAGATCGCGCGCGGGCCCGACCTGCCGCCGCGCGTGCGCCCGGTCGAACCGGAGCAGAACACCAGGCGCACGGTGACGCTTTCCGACGCCCGCGTCAGCGTGCCGAATTTCTCCACCCAATGGGTGGTGCCGTCCTACCACACGGCCAAGCCCGGCGAAGCCGAGGCGCTCGACCTGCTGGCGGAAATACTGGGCGGCGGCAACCGCAGCCGGCTCTACCAGGCACTGGTGGTCAGGCAAGGCATCGCTTCCAACGCCGGCGCCTATTTCCAGGGCACCATGCTGGACGACACCAACTTCACCGTCTATGGCACGCCGCGCGGCGACGCCAAGCTCGTCGACGTCGAGGCGGCCGTCGACGCGGAGGTCGCGCGCATCGCCAGGGATGGCGTTAGCGTCAAGGAGTTGGACAAGGCCAAGGACCGCTATGTCCGCTCGATGGTTTTCGCCCGCGACAAGCAGGATTCGATGGCCAATATCTATGGCGCCGAGCTCGCCACCGGCGGCAATGTGCAGGACATAGAGCAATGGCCGGAGCGCATCCGCAAGATCACCGCGGGCGAGATCAAGGCCGTCGCCGCGCGCTATCTGGTGCTGGCCCACGCGACCACCGGTTATCTCTTGCCGCAGCAACAGGCGGGGAATTGACGATGAATAGCGAGCACCACGGCTTTCTCCCTTCTCCCGCAAGGGGAGAAGGGAAGGCACGCGCTGCGCTTGTCACTTTGCTCCTCACCATCTTCTTCCTTGTCCTGCCGGCGCTTGCCGCCCGCGCCATGGAGATCCAGCAGGTCACCTCGCCCAAGGGCGTCACCGCCTGGCTGGTCGAAGACTATTCGGTGCCGATGGTGGCCGTCCGTTTCGTCTTTGGCGGCGGCTCGACGCAGGATCCGCCGGGCAAGGAGGGGCTGGCCAATCTGATGACCGGCCTGTTCGACGAAGGCGCAGGCCCTCTGGACAGCGACGCCTTCCAGGTGAAGCTCGACGACGCCGGCGCCGAGATGAGCTTCGAGGAGACCCGCGACGGCATCTACGGTTCCATGCGCATGTTGGCCGAGCAGCGAGACGAGGCGTTCGACCTGCTGCGGCTGGCGGTCAACGAGCCGCGTTTCGACCAGGCGCCGATTGATCGCATCGGCGCCCAGATCCTGTCCGGCATCATCGCCGGAGAGAACGACCCCGACACGATCGCGCAGGACAGATGGGCGCGCGCTCTCTATGGCGATCACCCCTATTCGCGCTCCGACCAGGGCACCAGGCAGAGCATCGCCGCCATCACGCGGGACGATTTGAAGGCGCTGCACAAGGCGGTCTTCGCGCGGAGCGGGCTGCATGTCGCGGTGGTCGGCGCCATCGACCCGGAAACGCTGAAGAAGAAACTGGACATGGTGTTCGGCGACCTGCCGCGGAACCAGGCGCTCGCGCCGGTCGCCGATGTCGAGCCGCATCTGGCGCGGCATGTCGAGGTCGACTACGACCTGCCGCAGACCTCGTTGCAGCTTGCCTGGCCCGGCGTGAGGCGCAAGGCGGCCGATTTCTTCCCCGCGGTTCTGATGAACGAGATCCTCGGCGGCGGCACTTTCACCTCGCGCCTGTTCCAGGAGGTGCGCGAGAAGCGCGGGCTGGCCTACAGCGTCAACTCCTCGCTGATCAACCAGGACCATGCCGACGCGCTGATCGTCACCACCGGCACGCGCTCGGACCGCGCCGCCGAAACCCTCGGCATCGTGCGCGACGTGGTCAGGCGGCTTGCCGAGGACGGCCCTACCGAGGCGGAACTGGCGGCGACCAAGAAATACCTGATCGGCGCCTACGCCATCAGCAACCTGGACTCCTCCAGCGCGATCGCCGCGACCCTGGTCGAGCTGCAGGTCGACGACCTCGGCATCGATTACATTCAGCGCCGCACCGGCCTCATCAACGCGGTGACACTCGACCAGGTCAAGGCCGCGGCGAAGAAGCTTTTGTCGGCCGAGCCGACCATCATGGTCGTCGGACCGCCCTTGGCCGGAGCCAATAAGGGATGAGCCTGACCTTCGGCATCGCCTTTGGCGGCGGCGGCGCGCGCGGTCTGGCGCATATCCATGTCATCGAGGCGCTGGACGAACTGGGCATCAGGCCGGTCGCGATCGCCGGCTCGTCGATCGGCGCCATCGTGGGCGCCTGCATGGCCTCCGGCATGACCGGCAAGGACATCCATGACTATGCCCGCTCGATCCTCGGCCGCCGCGCCGAGGTGGCGAGCCGCATGTGGCGGGCGCGGCCCGGCACGATCGCCGAGGCCATGCAGGCCGGCATCCGCGTCAGCCAGTTCAATGTCGAACGCATCCTCAAAGCCTTCCTGCCCGGCGCCATCCCCGAAACCTTCGCCGAGCTGAAAATTCCGCTGAAGGTGACGGCGACGGACTATTTCGGCCACAAGCTGGCCGTGCTCGCCGATGGCGACCTGCATTCCGCGCTCGCGGCTTCAGCGGCCATTCCCGCCGTGTTCCGCCCGGTGATGCGCGACGGCCGGTTGCTGATCGACGGCGGCATCTACAACCCCGTGCCCTTCGACCTGGTCGAGGAGGATGCCGACATCATCATCGGCGTCGATGTGGTCGGCGCGCCGGAAGAGGCCGACCGCAGGCGGCCGACCTCCGTCGACCTGATGTTCGGCGCCACCCAACTGATGATGCAGTCGATCATCGCCAACAAGCTGAAGCAGTGCCAGCCCGATATCCTGATCCGCCCGGCGGTATCGAAATACCGCGTGCTCGACTTCCTGAAGATCGAGGTCCTGATGACCGAGACGGCGGATATCAAGGACCAGCTCAAGCGCGAGGTGGAGCGTGTTGTGGAGGCGAGGGAAAGTGCTGCCGTAGAGCGAAGACGGGGAAAGCAGACCGGGTGACGCGAGGTCCATAGATTGCCTCACGTCACGCTATAGCTTTGATCCCGAAAGCCAGGCGCCCCCCAGTCCTCTCTGGAAGAAGGGCACTCTAACCGATTACGATTTCGCCAGCACCGGCGCATACTCCAGCGCCACCACGCCGTTGCTGAATGGCTTGGCGTAAATCAACTCGAGCGACACCGGATCGCCGGCCGGAAACAGTTTTTTGCCTTGGCCGACGGTGCCGGCATAGCTCAGCAGCCTGACGCGGTCGACCAGACCATGGCGCAACAGTTCCTGCGCGACGCTGAGGCTGCCATGCACATAGATGTTGCCGCCGCTACCTTGCTTCAGTGTCCTGACCGCCTCCGGCAGCGGCCCCCTGAGCAGCTCGGCCGGTTTCCAGTCGAGCACCTTCAAACTGCTGGACGCGACATATTTCGGCAGCGCGTTGAACCGGTCGGCGAAGTCTCCGGTTTCGCTCGGCCACGAGCCGGCGAAGGTCTCGTAGGTCGTGCGCCCCAAAAGCATGGCGCCGCTGTCGGCGAGCTCTTCTTCCTTGAACCTGTTCATCTCGTCGTTCCAGGTCACACCGGGAAGTTTCTCGACCTCGGCGATGCCATCGACGCTGATGAATTCGGTGACGATAAGCTTTCTCATTGGCGTTCTCCTTTCCACAAGGACGAACGATGATGGCTTTGTGCGACACGCTTCTGGAAATAACGCTGCGCTTGTTGTTTGGCCGGGCAGCGTCGGCCTCGGCCGGCGCCAATTGGCGATGCCGCCGCTCATCGTCAGCGGCTAAAAAATAGGGTCCGGCTGAAAAGCTCGCGACGCTAGCCCCTCAGTCCTTCGCCCGCTCCACATAGGACCCATCGGCCGTCATCACCACCACGCGGGTGCCTGGAGCGATGTGCGGCGGCACGGCGGTGCGCACGCCGTTGGAGAGCAGGGCGGGCTTGTAGGAAGAGGACGCCGTCTGGCCCTTGGTCGTCGGCTCGGTCTCGACCACTTCGAAGGTAGCGCGCTGCGGCAGCACCAGGGAGATGGCGATGCCGTTGAACTGCGAGACCTGAACCGGCATGCCTTCCTGCAAATAGGGGGCGGCATCGCCGACAACGGCTTCCGACACCGCCACCTGGTCGTAGGTCTCGGGGTTCATGAAGTGATAGCCTTCGCCGTCGGCGTAGAGGAAGGTGTGCTCGCGCTCCTCGACATAGGCGCGCTCCACCTGTTCGGTGGTGCGGTAGCGCTCCGAAACCTTCACCCCGTCCCCAATGCGGCGCATGTCGAGCTGCGTCACGGGCGTGCCCTTGCCTGGGTGGATGTTTTCGGCAAAGAGGATCACATAAAGCTTGCCGTCCTTGTCGACGACATTGCCTTTGCGGAGCGAACTGGCGATGACTTTCACCACGGTTTTTCATCCTGCGAGAGTTGACGGGCGTTTGCCGGCTTGCGCGGCGCTGGATGGGGGCCTAGCGCATCTCGGCGCGAACCGCCAGCCCCCAACGCGAACCAGCGCGCCTTCAAACCGCCCATGACCGCCGCTTCGCCCTGGTGGACGCCGCATGTCCATGCCGATCGCCGCCCGCGCCTGATGCTGCGCAACGGCCTTGCCGCTGCCTTGCGTGACTGGTTCGCCCGCCGCGATTTCATCGAGGTGCAGGCATCGGCCCTGCAGATATCGCCTGGCAACGAGGCGCATCTGGCGGCCTTCGCAACCGAGGCGGTCGCGCCGGACGGGCAGCGCAAGCCGCTCTATCTGCACACGTCGCCGGAATTCGCCTGCAAGAAGCTGCTCGCCGCCGGCGAGACCAGGATCTTCAGCTTCGGCCCGGTCTACCGCAACCGCGAGCGTGGCCCTTTGCACCATCCCGAATTCACCATGCTCGAATGGTATAGGGTGGGGGAAACCTATGAGAGCCTGATGCGGGATTGCGCGGATCTGCTGGCGCTGGCCGCGACAAGGGCAGGGGCCACGCGTTTCAGCTTTCGCGGCCGCGACTGCGATCCTTTCGCAGAGCCAGAGCGGCTGACGGTGGCGGACGCCTTCGCCCGCCATGCCGGCATCGATCTGCTTGCGACGGTCAGCGCCGATGGCGTCACCGACCGCGATTCGCTCCATCAGGCCCTGACCGGTGCCGGCCTGCGTACCGCGCCCGACGACGGCTGGGCCGACCTGTTCAGCCGGGTGATGGTGGAGAAGATCGAGCCCAACCTCGGTATCGGCCGCGCGACCATCCTGTGCGAGTATCCGGTCGCCGAGGCGGCTCTGGCGCGACCGAGCCCACGCGACCCCCGCGTTGCCGAGCGCTTCGAGCTCTATTGCTGCGGCGTCGAACTCGCCAACGGCTTTGGCGAGTTGACGGACGCCGAAGAGCAGCGCCGGCGCTTCATCATGGAAATGGACGAGAAAGAGCGAGTCTATGGCGAGCGCTATCCGCTGGACGAGGATTTTCTCGCCGCACTTGCGGTGATGCCACAGGCCAGCGGCATCGCGCTCGGCTTCGACCGGCTGGCGATGCTGGCCACGGGCGCGCAAAAAATCGAGGATGTGATCTGGACGCCTGTTGCCGAGTCCTGAGTCCGCGCGCCACGGCTTGCGCCGTCTCAATGCGCGAAAATCTGCTCCAGCGAACGAAAACCCTTGAATTCCAATGCATTGCCCGAGGGATCGCGGATGAACAGCGTCGCCTGTTCGCCGGGCTCTCCCTTGAAGCGGATCATCGGCCGCTCCAGCCAGTCTATGTCGGCGCGTGCCTCCAGCCGCGCGGCAAGCCGCTGCCAGTCGTCCATCAGAAGCACGGCGCCGAAATGCGGGATCGGCACCGCCATGCCGTCGACCTTCCCGTCACTGGCGGCCGGCGCGGCCCGTGGCCGCAGATGCGCCGACATCTGGTGGCCGAACAGATCGAAATCGACCCAGGTCTCCGAAGAGCGGCCGATGGCGCAACCCAGCACCTCGCCATAGAAAGCGCGTGTTTCATCGAGATCACGGACCGGGAAGGCAAGATGGAAAGGCGTCATTGGAAATGCTCCGTGCTGGCGATGCGGTGCCGCGCTTCGCGATGGGCGGCTGAACCGATGCATTCTGATTGAAGCTTGTGCCATTGCACAAGCCGGACCGGAACAATAGATGGGGGACGGCGGCTTCCGGGCCGGCCGCAACAGCAGGATCACGCGCATGAGCGATATATCGGACGCATCAAGATTGACCGACCGCGTCGCGGCCTTGGTCGAGGCTGCCAAAAAAGCCGGCGCCGATGCCGCCGATGCCGTCGCGGTGCGTGGCCGCTCGACCGGCGTGTCGGTGCGGCTGGGCAAGGTCGAAAACACCGAGGCGTCGGAAGGCGACGACGTTTCACTGCGCGTCTTTGTCGGCCAGCGGGTGGCAAGTGTTTCCGCGACTGCCGCGTCCGACCCGAAGGCGCTTGCCGAACGTGCCGTCGCCATGGCCAGGGTCTCTCCCGAAGATCCCAACCAGGGCCTCGCGGATCCGGCGCTGCTGGCCAGGCAGACGCGCGATCTCGACCTGTTCGATACAACAGAAGTATCGGCCGACCAGTTGAAGGAAGCGGCATTGGCCGCGGAAGCGGCGGCTCTGGCCGTCAAAGGCGTGACCAATTCGGCGGGCAGCAATGCCAGCGCTGGGCTCGGAGGGCTGGTATTGGCTACCTCGCACGGCTTCCTCGGCCATTATGTCGCCTCGCGCTTCTCGCGCTCCACAAGCGTCATCGCCGGCGAGGGTACCGGGATGGAACGCGATTATGAATTCTCCTCGCGCCAGCATTTTGCCGACCTGGACGCGCCGGAAGACATAGGCCGCAAAGCCGGGGAACGCGCCGTGCGCCGCCTCGGCGCGCGCAAGGCCGCGACCGGACCGGTCGACGTGGTGTTCGATCCGCGCGTGGCGCGCGGCATTGCCGGCCATCTCGCGGGCGCCATCAACGGCGCTGCCGTCGCACGCAAGACGTCGTTCCTGCGCGACATGATGGGCAAAAAGGTGGCTGCATCGGCCATTACCGTCACCGACGAGCCGCTGAGGCGGCGCGGCCAGGCCTCGCGTCCGTTCGACGGCGAAGGTGTCGAAGGCGACAAGCTTTTGATGGTCGAGAACGGCGTGCTCAACCACTGGTTCCTGTCGACCTCGGCGGCGCGGGAACTGGGTCTCGTCACCAATGGACGCGGTTCGCGCAGCGGCTCCTCCGTCTCGCCGTCTTCGACCAATCTTGCCATCGAGCCGGGTGAGCGCTCGCCGGAAGAACTGATTGCGTCGCTCAAGACCGGCTTCTACGTCACCGAGGTGTTCGGGCAAGGTGTCGACATGGTGACCGGCGAATACAGCCGCGGCGCTTCCGGTTTCTGGATCGACAACGGCCAGCTTGCCTATCCCGTCGCCGAAGTCACGATCGCCTCCAACCTGAAGACGATGTTCCTCAACATGGTGCCGGCAAGCGACCTCGATCGCAATTTCGGCACCGCTGCCCCCACGCTGCTCATCGAAGGCATGACCCTTGCCGGAGCATGATCTGACCACGACCGGCGCCACGGAGGATCTGCCGCTGCTGCGCGACGCTGCCCGCGAGGCGGGCGCCATCGCGATGCGCTACTTCGGCAACAGTCCGCAAGTCTGGATGAAGGGCGGCACCTCACCGGTCAGCGAGGCCGATCATGCCGCCGATGCGTATCTTCGCCAGACCCTGCTTGCGGCGCGGCCGGATTATGGCTGGCTGTCCGAGGAGACGGTCGACGATCCAGTGCGGCTTTCGGCGCGCCGAACCTTTGTCGTCGATCCGATCGACGGAACGCGCGGCTTCCTGGAAGGCCAGCGCACCTGGTGCGTCAGCGTTGCGGTCGTCGAGCATGGCCGCTCGCTTGCCGGCGTACTCGAATGTCCGGCGCTCAACGAGACTTACTGGGCGCTGCCTGGCCAGGGTGCCTTCCGCAACGGCAGGCGCATCACGGTGCGCCAGCCCGGCGACAAGGCCGAAATTTCCGGGTTGAAGCAGTTGCTCGACAGGATACCGACCGGCTGGCAGGAACGGTTGAAGCGGGCGCCTTACAGTCCTTCGCTTGCCTACCGCCTGGCGATGATCGCCAATGGCACGCTCGACGCCACTTTCGTCAAGCCGAACGCGCACGACTGGGATATCGCCGCCGCCGACCTTATCCTGCGCGAGGCGGGCGGCCAGTTGCTCGACCCGCATGGCCGCGCGCCGCTCTATGCCGGCGAGGTGACCCGCCACGGCGCGCTCGCCGCCGGCAGCGGTGAACTGCTGGCGGTGCTCGTGGGTGTCATTGCCGGACTAGATGATTGAAAGCGCTATCGAAGGTTCCAAAGTCGGCGGCTTTGGTCTAGACCTGTCACAAACTCACAATATGTGAAGGACCGAAATGGCCGCGGAAGACGGAAAGAAACAGCTTTTGCACCTGGTGTTCGGTGGCGAACTGAAGAAGCTTGGCGGCACCGAATTCCGCGATCTCGACGCGCTCGACATCGTCGGCATCTATCCCGACTATCAATCCGCCCATACGGTATGGAAAGCCAAGGCGCAGGCCAGCGTGGACAATGCCCATATGCGTTATTTCGTCGTGCACCTGCATCGGCTCCTGGACCCCGACCACAAGGCTGTCGGTTGACTTCGATGGACAATGACCTGGCGAAAGCGCCGCCCGGCCAGGCTACGCCGACGGGCAGGGGCCGCAGCCGCGCCACCAAGGCCTTCTGGCGCAGGATCCGCAAGCCGCTGGCGCAGTCGCGATTCGTCAAGAACATCATTGTCGGCCTGCTGGCGCAGTTCGTTCGGCTGGTGCGCCTGACCAACCGCGTCGTCGACGGCTCGGCGAAATTGACCGGCGGTGCCTATGCCCAGTTCGAGCCGGGCATCATTGCGCTTTGGCACGGCCAGCATCTGTTGACGCCGGCCTACTACCCCAAGGGCAGGCCGTTGGTCGCCATGGTGTCGCGCAGCGCCGATGCCGAGCTCAACGCCCTGATGATCGAGAGATTCGGCATTGAAGCCGTACGCGGGTCCGGCGGGCGCGATAACGCCAAACATCTCGACAAGGGCGGCGCCAAGGCACTGATCGCCCTGAAAAAGTCGCTCGTCGCCGGCAAAAACGTTGCCATGATCGCTGACATCCCCCATGGCACGCCGCGCGATGCGGGGCTTGGCATCGTGCTCCTGGCGCGGCTCTCCGGCCGACCGATCCTGCCGGCGGCCATTGCCACCAGCCGCCGCAAGGTGCTGGAGAAGAGCTGGGACAAGACGACCATCAACCTGCCGTTCGGCCGCTCGTCCATCATCATCGGTACACCGGTTTTCGTGCCGGCCAATGCCGATGACGCCGAAATGGAGCGCAAGCGCCTGGAAGTGACGGCCGCGCTCAATGCCGCGACCGCCGAGGCGTACCGTCTCGTGGATGCCCCGCGATGAGCGGTCGCTGGGCGCGCACCATGCTGTCGGCATATCGTTTGGCGGGCGCTGTCGCCTATCCGCTGGTCGGACCCTATGTTGCCTGGCGCACCTCGCGCGGCAAGGAAGACCGCAACCGCCGCCGCGAACGCTACGGCGTCGCCGGCCGGCCTCGCCCCGATGGGCCCGTTATCTGGATCCATGCCGCGAGCGTCGGCGAAACCATAGCTGTCGTTCCCCTGGTCGAGAGCATACTCGACTACGGCGTCAATATCGTGCTGACGACCGGCACCGTAACGTCGGCAAAGGTCGCCGATGAGAGATTGGGCGACCGCATCATCCACCAATATGTGCCGCTCGACCTCAAGCCGGCGGTCAGCCGTTTCCTCGACCATTGGAAGCCGGATCTGGCGATCATCGCTGAATCCGAGATCTGGCCGATGACGATTCTCGAGCTTGGCGCCCGCCACGTGCCGCAGGTTCTGGTCAATGGCAGGCTGTCCGACCGCTCCTTCACGTCCTGGAAGAAGCGCCCCAACATCGCCGAGGCGCTGTTCGAGAACCTTGCCCATGTCGTTGCCCAGTCCGATGTCGACGGCGAGCGTTTCCGCGCGCTCGGCGCCCGGCCGGTAACCGTCTCCGGCAATCTCAAGGTCGACACCAACCCGCCGCCGGTCGACGAACGGGCGCTGGCCATCTTGCAGCGGCAGATTGGCGGCCGTCCGACCTGGGCGGCGATCTCGACCCATGACGGCGAGGAAGTCGCCGCCGCCGAGGTTCATGCGATGCTGCACAAGCGTCACCATGGCCTGCTGACGATCGTCGTCCCGCGCCATCCCGCCCGTGCAGAGGCCCTGGCCGAGCAGATTTCCAGCATGGGCCTCAAGGTCGCGCGGCGCAGCAAGGCCGACAGGATCGGGGCCGATGTCGACATCCTGCTCGGGGATACGATCGGCGAGATGGGGCTCTACCTCAGGCTGACCGAGATTGCCTTTGTCGGCCGTTCGCTCACCTCCGAAGGCGGCCAGAACCCGCTCGAACCGGCCATGCTCGAGACGGCGGTCCTTGCCGGACGCAACGTGCAGAATTTCCGCGAGGCCTACCAGCGCCTGCTCGACAGCGGCGGCGCCAAGCTGGTGCGCGACCGCGACATGCTGGCCGGTGCCGTCAACTTCCTGCTCACCAACGAAGTGGCGCGCCATGAGATGATGGCTGCCGGCGCCGCGACCGTCGATGAGATGCGCGGCGCGCTGGCGTGCACGCTGAAATCGCTTGAGCCCTACATCCAGCCACTGGTCGTCAAGGCGCGCCTGAAGGGCGCGAACGGGCGCTAAGATGGCCTCCGAAGCACCGCCATTCTGGTGGGAGGAGCCGGACTGGCGCGTTTTCGCGCTGTCGCCGCTGTCGGCCGCCTATGCATTTGTCGCCGGCCGTGGCATGCGAAGGGCGAGGCGCGAGAAGATCGAAGCGCCGGTTCTGTGCATCGGCAATTTCACCGTCGGCGGGACGGGCAAGACGCCGGTGGCGATCGCCATGGCCGAACACGCCAGGCGCATGCGGCTCAAACCCGGTTTTCTGTCGCGCGGCCATGGCGGCTCCTTCGCCGAGCCGCATATCGTCGACATCAAACACGACAGCGCCAGGCATGTCGGTGACGAGCCGCTGCTGCTGGCCGAACACGCGCCCGTGGCAGTGACGCCGCACCGCGCCGCCGGCGCCCGACTGCTCATGGAAAACCATGGCTGCGATTTTCTGATCATGGATGATGGCTTCCAGAGCGCTCGCATCCATATCGACTATGCGCTGGTCGTCGTCGATGCGCGCTACGGCATCGGCAACGGCCGTGTCATCCCGGGCGGACCGCTCAGGGCCAGGGTCGTCGATCAACTGGTCTTCACCAGCGGGTTGTTGAAGATGGGCCACGGCACCGCCGCCGACGCGGTGGTGCGCCAGGCGGCGCGCGCCGGGCGGCCGATCTTCGAGGCTCACAGCGAGCCGAGCGGCAAGGAGCGCCTCGCCGGCAAACGCTATCTTGCCTTCGCCGGCATCGGCCATCCCGAAAAATTCTTCGACACGGTAGAGGAGGCCGGTGGCGAGGTGGCTTTGAAGCGGCCGTTTCCGGATCATCATTTCTATGCCGAGGATGAGCTTGCCGAACTGGTGGCCACCGCGCGCGCCGGAGGGCTCGGGCTGATCACGACCGCCAAGGACGCAGCCCGGCTGCGCCATGGCGCTTCGCAGGACTTTCTCGATCGCCTCGACGTGCTGGAAATCGACGCGGTCTTCGAGCTCGACCACGTTCCAGAACGTATCATCGAGGAGACGCTCGATGCCTGGCGCCAGCGTAAGCTTAAGCGTTAGCTTCGCTTGCGCAATTCCGGGTGCGCCTCGATCTCGCGGCGCAACGAGGCCGCGGCGTTGATGTAGGGCTCCTGCCTCTCGACGCTCCAGTATTTCAGCTCGTCGAGCGGAATGCTTTCGCCGGTCACGGCGCAGCGCACGAACGCGCCGGGACTCGTCACCTGGAAGTCGCCGTCGAGATAGCGGATACGGGCTTCCTTGCCGCCGGGGCCTTCGAAACGGTTCATCATGGTTTAGTGCCGAGCTTCATGCCGAGTTCATCGCCACAAATTGCCGGCAAGGTCAAGCATGGGACAAGCTCGAGGCAATGCTGATATCCTATTTGATGAGCCGAAGAGTACCATTGGTGGGAACATGATGGACGTTTCTTCCGCTCGGCTGGCTTCCTTGCTTAAGGAGGCGATGACGCCGCAGGCGGTGCCGTTGGCGAAACCCGATGCGGTCAGCGCGGCGCTGGTCAAGGTGGCGTTGCGACCGCCGCTGCCGGCCTTGCGCGCGCAACCGGCCGTGGAAACGCTGGCGGCCTTGCCGCCCGCGCCGGCCGCGACGTCGCAGCAATTGGCCGCACAGCAGATCGTAAGGGCCTACCAGGCCGTGATGGAGCCGGACATGGACACCGCCGGAAAGACCGTTCCCGAGATTGCGGCGCGCAAGCAGGCGTCGCCAGGTGACGAGGCTCAGCGCGTCGTGCCGGTGGCCGTGACAAAATCCGAAGACGCCGGCGCTGCCCGGCCCGCACTGCTCTCATGGCTGGCGTTCGTCTCGCCGCAGATTTCTGTGGTGCAAAAGGCGTCGGCCGACAATGCGGTGCCCGGGCGCATGGCCGGCCAACCAAAGGACGCCGCACCAGGGAATCGCGAACAAGGCGCGGTCGGCATCGGCCCCATCGCAACGGGCCTGCTGGTTGCCGCGCTCATCGCATTTGCCTGGCTGGCCATTCGCTGAAACCTACGTGTCGGCTTCGATGAAGTGTTCGATCCTTTCCGCCGATACGCCGGCATGCGCCGCGATGCGGCGCGACAGGTCGGCGGCAGCGGCGCGGGGCCTCCCGGCGGGACGATCGAGCCAGTAGGAAACGGGATTGAGAACAACGCGGTCGTCGACGGCCACGACGCGCCCCGACCGTATCTGGTGTTCGGTGAGCGGCGGCCGTGCCAGCGCGATGCCCAGGCCGTGTGCGGCGGCGTCGAGCACCAGATTGTAGTCTTCGAAGCGGCGATCCTGCGGGCGCGGCCGGTAATCCATGTCCTGCGCGGCGAACCAGGCGCGCCAGCCGGATGCGTCGGAATCGTTGATCAGCGGGAATTTGAGCAGCCGGGCCGGATCGCCGCCGCCGATCTCCTGCGCGAGGCTCGGCGAGGCGATGGGAAAAAGATATTCCTCGAACAACTGCATCGAAACGCGGCCCGGGATGCGGCCGCGTCCGCAGCGAACCGACAGATCGATGCCCTCGTCGGCGAGGTCGGCCTGGCGGTTGTCGACGTCCAGCACGATGCGCAGGCGGGTGGGATCGTTCTCAAGCGCCGCCATGCGTGGCATCAGCCAAAGGCCACTCACCGAGGGGATCGAGGCCAGCCGCACCACTGCGGTGCCGCGTGGTTCAACCCAACGATCCGAATTGACCGAGATCAACGCAAAGGCTTCGGTGGTCCTGAGATGCAGGCGATTGCCTTCGTTCGTCAGCGTTACGCCGCGCGCCCCGCGTTCGAAAACCTTCAGGCCGAGCCAGTCCTCCAGCTTGGCAATCTGCCGGCTGACAGCGCCATGGGTGAGGTTTAGCCTCTGCGCGGCTGCCGAAAAACTCCCCGTGCGTGCCGCAGCATCGAAGGCGCGCAGTGTCTCGAGCGGCAAGATGCCGTCTAAGCTGTGATCCATAGTCACAGCTGACCCTCGATTTGGTCGTTTGTCAATTGGTCCGAAAAGGCGTTTTCTCCGCGTCGAGAGGCGAAAGAACGGGAGACCGGTGAGATGAGGGCGATGACGAGCACGTTGAATCCAGCACAGCGGATGGACACCACAGCCGCCATAGCGGTGGCGCTGACGGTGGTTGGCTGGGCCTCGGCCTTTCCGGCGATCCGGGCTGGTCTCGCCGCTTTCGGGCCGCTCGAACTCGGCGCCCTGCGCTTTGCCATCGCCGCGGTACCTGCGGCGATCTTCCTTGCCGTCAGGCGGCCGACGCTGCCATGCATAGGCGAGTTGTGGCGCCTGGCCTTTGGCGGCGCCGTTTTCGTCGCGCTCTACACCGCCATGCTCAATTTCGGCGAGCTGACGGTTTCGGCCGGTGCTGCCGGCTTCATCATCAATGTCAGCCCGATCTTCACCGCCATCATGGCGATGGCGCTGCTCGGCGAACGATTCTCGGCCATGGCCTGGGTCGGCACCGCCATTTCCTTCAGCGGCATCGGCATTATCGCGATGGCCGACGGACAGGGCCTGCATTTCGACACGGGTGCGCTTCTGGTGCTGGGATCGGCGCTCTGTTCGGCCGTCAACACCATTGTCCAGAAGCCGCTGTTTGCCCGCCATCATCCACTGACCATCGCGGCCTCGAACATGGTGCTCGGCGCGCTCTGCCTGGCGCCCTTCCTGCCGGCAGCTTTTTCGCAGGCGGCGGTCGCCGATACGGCGGGGCTGGGCGCGGTCGTCTATCTCGGCGTCGTGCCGAGCCTGATCGCCTACGCCGCCTGGGCGACGGCGCTTTCGCGCCTGCCTGCGGCGCGTGCCTCGAACTTCCTTTATCTGGTCTCTCCCATGTCCGCCCTGATCGGCTTCTTCTGGCTGGGCGAAGTCCCGACGCTGCTCGGCCTGCTTGGCGGCGCGCTGGCACTGGGGGGCGTCATCGTGGTGAATTTGAAGAGATGAATCACTGCTCCCTTGCTCCTGTCCGACCGGCTGAGACGCGGCGTGATCATCCCGAACGCCGCTTTGTCCGAAGTTCGGTCCATACCGGCCGCCCGCACCATTGATGCCGGAACGTTTCCCAGTTGAAGGCGTTTAGCCGGTGTTTATTCGACGGAGGCCCGAATGGTGGGTGCAACGACGCACCGACGCATGCAACTGTGTGATATATCCATTTTTTACCGCGAGGCAGGGCCACCCGAAGCACCTGTCTTGCTCTTGCCGCACGGCTATCCCTGCTCCTCATTCCAGTTCCGCCGACTGATGCCCGCGCTCGCGGACCGCTGGCGGACGATTGCGTTCGACTGGCCCGGCTTCGGATACAGCGGCACGCCCGACCCTGCCGCCTTCGGCTATGATTTCGACGCCTATGCCGACCTGCTTGCCAAACTTGCCGACGCCTTCGGTCTCGAGCGCTACGCCTTATGGCTGCATGACTATGGCTCCCAGATAGGACTCCGGCACGCGATCTCGCATTCGGAGCGGATCAGCGCGCTCGTTATCCAGAACGGCGACATCTACGAGGATGTGCTCGGCCCCAAATACGCGGCAATCAAGGCCTGGTGGGCCGACAAGACGCCCGACAAGCACCGTCCGCTCGAGGCGGCGGTGAGCGAGGATGGGTTCCGAGCCGAGTTCATCGGTGAAGTTGCGGACGACGTCGCCACGCGCGTACCTCCCGATCTGTGGAGCCTTCACTGGCCATTGATGAACACACCGATTCGTCGGCGGATCGCCGTCGGTCTGATGGAGAAGCTGGAGGCCAATCTCGGCTGGTTTTCGCGCTATCAGGCCTATTTGCGCGCTCACCATCCGCCCACGCTGATCGTCTGGGGGCCAGAGGACGGCTATATGCCCGCAGCGTCAGCGCTTGCCTATTATCGCGATCTGCCCGATGCGGACCTGCATCTGATCGATGGCGCCGGTCACTGGCTGCTCGAGACGCATTTTGACCACGCGCTGCCACTGGTTCGCGATTTCCTGGCGCGTGTCCACGGCTGACTGCCAGCCTAGGCTCGGGCCTGCTGTGCTCATTTTCTGTCAGCCTGTCTGAAGGAGACTATCATGCCGACCAATCCGACCATCGCGCGCATCTGGCGCGGTCGCACCCGCCGCGATGTCGCCGACGCCTATGAGCCGTATCTGCGCGCCGAGGGTATTCCGCCGCTCGAGAAGACGGCGCTCGGCGTCCAATTGCTGCGCGAAGATCGTGGTGACGAGACGTGGTTCACAACCATCTCGTATTGGGCGGACATGCAGGCGATGACCGCCTTTACCAAAGGCGAACCGACCAAAGTCCACCATCTTGACCGCGATTCCGAGTTCCTGATCGAACTGCCGGAGCGGATCGAAATTCACCGGATACTTGTCGATCGTCAGGGACTGCGCTGAGGCGATGCTCTCCGCAGTCAGCTATCGCCGCCCGAACAGCCGCTCGATATCCGCCAGCTTGAGTTCGATATAGGTCGGGCGGCCGTGGTTGCAGGTGCCGGAGCCGGGCGTCGCCTCCATCTGGCGCAGCAGCGCGTTCATCTCCTCGGCCTTGAGCAGCCGGCCCGAACGCACCGAGCCATGACAGGCCATGGTGGCGGCGATCTTGTCCAGCCGTTCCTTCAGCGTGTCGACCGTGTCGTTGTCGGCGATCTCGTCGGCAAGGTCGCGCACCAGTTGCTGGACGTTTGTTTCGCCCAACATCGAGGGCGTCTCGCGCACGGCGACCGCACCCGGGCCGAAACGCTCGATGCCGAGTCCGAAGCGGGCGAGCGTGTCCGAATGCAGCGCGAGCCGCTCGGCATCCTCTTCCGGCAGGTCGACGATCTCCGGTAGCAGCAGCATCTGCGAGGGTATCGCGCGGGAATGCAACGCATTCTTCAACGCCTCATAGACCAGCCGTTCATGCGCCGCGTGCTGGTCGACGATCACGAGTGAGTCCCTGGTCTGGGCGACGATGTAGTTCTCATGCACCTGCGCCCGTGCCGCACCGAGCACCGTGCCAAGCAGCGTCTCCGCCGCTTCGCCCTGTCCTGCCCGGGCGTCGGCGCTGGCGATCGGGCCGGCATCGAACGCCGCCTGCTCGTTTTCGCCGAACCCGCCGTTTCCTGTACGCGCGCGTTCGAATCCTGAACCCTGGAACTCCATGTCGAGTGGCCGTTGCGGCGAGCGTGCGGGGTCGAAACGGGCAGAGCCCGAGGCGTGGTAGGCCGCTTCGTAGCTGCGGTGACCATTGGCCGGGCCGCCATGGGCGTATGACGCCGCTCCCGGCCGGAACGCCGCCATCATGCCGGAGGCACCGGAAGTGGCAGCGCGGATGCCGGCTTCGGCAAGCGCCTGGCGGATGGCGCCGACGATCAGTCCGCGCACCAGGCCGGGGTCGCGGAAGCGGACGTCGGCCTTGGCCGGGTGGACATTGACGTCGACGATCGCCGGATCGAGCGTCAGGAACAGCACCGTAACCGCATGCCGGTCGCGCGGCAGGACGTCGGCGAAGGCGCCTCTGATAGCGCCGGCGATGAGCTTGTCGCGCACCGGCCGGCCATTGACATAGGCATATTGCTGCAACGCGTTGGCTCGGGTGAAGGACGGGATCGACACATGACCGGTCAGGCGCACGCCTTCGCGTATCGCATCGATGGCAATGGAATTGTCGGGAAACTCGGCCCCCATCACCTGGGCGATGCGGCGCAGGCTGCCTTCCGCGCTGTCCTCGGTCGCCGGCAATTCCAGCGTCGAGCGGTCGGAACCGGTGAGCGTGAAGCGAACGGTGGGAAAGGCGATCGCGATGCGCTTGACCACGTCGCTGGTCGCCGAGCTTTCGGCGCGCTCGCCTTTCATGAATTTCAGCCTCGCCGGGGTGGCGAAGAAAAGGTCGCGCACCTCCACCGTGGTGCCGCGATTGGCCGCTGCCGGCCTGACGGGCGAGATCCTGCCGCCCTCGATGCCGATCTCGGCGGCGCTGTCGCTTGCCGCCGTGCGCGAGCGGATCGACAGCCGCGATACCGAGCCGATCGACGGCAGCGCCTCGCCGCGAAAGCCGAGCGAGCGGATGTCGTGGATGTCTTCGGCAAGCTTGGAGGTGCAATGGCGTGCGATTGCCAGCGAAAGCTCCTGTTCGGGGATGCCGAAGCCGTCATCGGTGACACGGATCAGGTTCAACCCGCCGCCCGACGTGACGACCTCGACCTTTCCCGCACCGGCATCAAGCGCGTTCTCGACCAGTTCCTTCACCACGCTTGCCGGACGCTCGATGACTTCGCCGGCGGCGATCTGGTTGATCATCGTTTCGGAAAGCTGGCGTATGGGCATGGTGACAGTATAGGCGGATTCGTGCCGAGCGGGCGAGGGTGAAGTACGGCGAAAACAGTGAACGGCCTCACGCTTGCGCTGCCAGCCAATCCCGTACCTTGCGGGCGTTCTCGCTAAGCTCCCGGTTCTTCGGCCAGATGACATAGAACGCCTTGCCGGTCTTGAGCACATGGTCCGTCACCGGCACCAACAGTCCCGTCGCCAGCATCCGCTCGGCAAGGTGGCGCCAGCCGAGCGCGATGCCTTGCCCTTCCATGACGCCCTGGATTACCAGCCCGTAGTCGTTGATGCGCAGGCCGCGCGCGGTATCGCCGAGACGGGCGCCGGCCGATTCGAACCACTCATTCCAGCTCGCCGCCTCGCGATAGGGCTCCTCGAGATGGATGAGACGGTGCGTGGCCAGTTCCGCGACCGATTTGGGCAGGCCGAACTTCGCCGCGTAGCTGGTGCCGGCGACGGGAAATATCTCCTCGTCGGCAAGCGGCAGCGAATGATAGTCCTGCCAGTCCCTCGGTTCGCCGCCGCGCACGGCAAGCGGGATGCCCTCTGCGATGATGTCAAGATCGCGGTCGGCGGTCTGGATGCGCAGATCAATGCCCGGCAGTTCGTCGCGGAACTGCTGCAGCCGCGGCATCATCCAGAAGGAACCGAAGGCGGTTGAGGCGGCAAGCGTCACGTGGCCTCCGGTCGCCTGCAGGCGCAGATCCTCCGCCGACTTGCGGATGTGGGACAGGCCCAGCGAAACGTCGGCGTGGAAACGCTCGCCGGCCTCCGTCAGGCTGACCTGCCGGTGACGGCGCTGGAACAGCTTGGCGCCGAGCTGTTCCTCCAGCCCGCGCACCGCGTAGGAGACGGCGGCCTGGGTCATGCCGAGCTCTCGCCCGGCGGCGGTGAAGCTCGACAGGCGGCCCGCCGCCTCGAAGACGATCAGGCTGCCCGCCGAGGGAAGGAGGTGGCGCAGGTTTCGCATAAGCAGAGCTTATACAAGAGATCAGGATTTTCCAGCGTCACATTCCTGTTTTGTGCGTCTAGGCTGCGAGGTATAAGAGGAATGGAGTTGCCATGAACGCACCGGCCGCTGTGACAGAACACGCCAATCGTCGAGCCGGCGGCCGCCTGGGGCGCAAGGCGCTGCGGGGAGCTCCGGTAACGTCGTTTCCGACACTGGTCCGCCAAATCCCCGTCTATCAGATGGTGCCGGACGAGGCAGTGGAACTCATACACCAGGAATCGCTCGCCATCCTGGAGGACGTCGGATGCGAGTTCCGCGACGATGAGGCCATCGAAATGTGGAAGGCCGCCGGCGCGGACGTCTCCGAGACGAGAGTGCGGATCGACCGCGCCTTGCTGATGGATCTCGTCTCGAAGGTGCCGTCGGAGTTCACGCTCAACGCGCGCAACCCTGAGCGTACGGTGCGCGTGGGCGGGAAGAATTCCATCTTCGTGCCGATGTATGGCGCGCCTTATGTGCGTGACCTCGACAATGTCAGACGCTACGGCACGCTCGCCGACCTCAACAATTTCCACAAGCTCGCCTACATGGCGCCGGCCCTGCATTCCTCCAGCTCGATCATCTGCGAGCCGATGGAAATAGCGGTGCCCAAGCGTCACCTCCACATCATCCATTCGGCGCTGAAGCATTCCGACAAACCGTTCATGGGCATCGTGACGTCGAAGGATCGGGCGGAAGACACGATGGCGATGGCGGGCATCGTGTTCGGTGACGATTACGTGCGCGATAACCCTGTGCTGGTGTCGATCACCAACTGCAATTCACCGCTGGTATGGGATGCCACCATGCTGGATGCGATGAAGGTCTATGCCCGTCACAATCAGCCGCTGATCCTGGCGCCCTTCGCGCTCTGCGGCGCCTCGACCTCCGCCTCGGCCGTGGGCGCGGTGGCGCAGGTCAATGCCGAGGCGCTTGCCGGTGTAGCGTTCACCCAGCTCCTGCGTCCGGGCTCGCCTCAAATCTACGGCCAGTTCATGGTCACGGTCGACATGAAGACCGGCGCTCCGATGGGCGGCACGCCGGAGGCCGCGCAGATGATGTACCTGATGGGTGCGCTGGCGCGGAAATACGGACTGCCGTGGCGCACGTCCGGCTTCCATGTCGGCTCGAAGCTGAACGATGCCCAGGCCGGTTACGAGGCGAACATGCTCATGCATGCCGCCATCCTTGCCGGCGCCAACTACATCTGGCATTCGGCCGGATGGCTCGAGGCGGGTCTCACCTGCGGCTATTCGAAGTTCGCGACCGACTGCGAACAGCTCGTCGGCTGGTACAAATATGCCGGCGGGCTGCCGTTCGACGATTTCAAGGAAGCCATGGCCGCCATTCGCGAGGTGGGGCCGCAGGGCCATTTCCTCGGCACACAGCACACGCTCGATCATTTCGAGCGGGCCTTCTTCATGCCCAGCATCATGGATTTCAATTCCTACGAACAGTGGAAGGCAGAAGGGGCGAAGGACCATGACACGCGCGGCCGCGAGAAAGCGCGCAACATGCTGGCCGATTATGAGGAGCCGAAGCTCGATGAGGGCATCGCGGACGGGCTCCGGGATTTTATCGCGCTGCGCGAGGAGAAACTGCCGGACAGCGTCAGCTGACAGGACGAAGACCTTAAGGGAACCACAAGGGAGGAAAAAATGACGCTTTTCAAAAGCAATGGTGATCGTGTTCCAGCCGCCATCGAGGCGATGGCAAAGGAGGCGCGTGCGGGCCGGGTCGACCGGCGCGAATTCCTGGCGCTGGCAAGCGCCTTCGGGGCATCGACGGCTCTGGCCTATGGCATGATCGGCCTTGCCGCGCCGACAAACGCCTTGGCCGAGGAGCCCAAGAAGGGCGGAACGCTGCATGTCTCGATGTCGGTCAAGGCGCAGAAGGATCCGCGCACCTATGACTGGGTTGAGCTTGCCAACATCTCGCGCACCTGGCTGGAGCCGCTTGTGCGCTATACCAGGCAGTTCACCTTCGAGCCGGTGCTGCTCGAAAGCTGGGACATCAACGACGACGCCACCGAATATACGTTGCATGTGCGCAAGGGCGTCACCTGGAACAATGGCGATGTCTTCAACGCCGATGACGTGGTGCACAATGTGACGCGCTGGTGCGAGAAGGGCGTCGCCGGCAACTCCATGGCCGCGCGCGTCGGCGCGCTGATCGACGCCAAGACCGGCAAGGCGAGGGACGGCGCGATCACCAAGGTCGACGACAACACGGTCAAGCTGAAGCTCTCCGAGCCCGACATTTCGCTGATCCCGAACTTCACCGACTATCCGGCACTCGTCGTCCACCGCAACTTCGATGCCGATGGCGCCGATCCGATCAAGAAGCCGATCGGCACCGGACCCTTCGAACTGGTCTCTTACGATGTCGGCCAGAAGGCCGTCGTCAAGCGCCGCGAGAATGGCAAATGGTGGGGCGGCGAGGCTCCGCTCGACGGCGTCGAATTCATCGATTACGGCACCGACTTCAACGCCACGGTGAATGCCTTCGATTCCGGCGAGATCGACCTCAATTTCGAGTCGCCCGCCGATTTTGTCGACATCCTCGACAAGATGGGGCTGGAGAAATCGGAGGTGGCGACCGCGACCACCCTGGTTGCGCGCACCAACGTCACGCACAAACCCTATGACGACAAGCGTGTCCGCAATGCGCTCCAGATGGCGGTCGACAACAACGCGGTGCTGCAGCTCGGCTACAGCGGTCGCGGCACGGTCGGCGAAAACCACCATGTCAGCCCCATCCATCCGGAATATTATCCGCTGCCCAAGAAGGAGCGTGATGCCGCCGGCGCCAAGAAGCTGATGGCGGAGGCGGGTCAGGCCGACTTCGAGCATGAGCTGATCACCATCGAGGATGATTGGCAAAAGAACACCGGCGATGCCATCGCGGGCCAGCTGCGCGAGGCCGGCATCAAGGTGAAGCGCACGGTGCTGCCGGGCTCTACCTTCTGGAACGACTGGACGAAATATCCCTATTCGATGACGATCTGGTACATGCGCCCGCTCGGCGTCCAGGTGTTGGCGCTCGGCTATCGCACCGGCGAGGCCTGGAATGAATCGGCCTATTCGAATCCCGAGTTCGACGCCAAGCTCAAGCAGGCGCTATCTCTGATCGACGTCGCCAAGCGCAAGGAGGTGATGAAAGACGTCGAGCAGATCCTGCAGGATTCCGGCGTCATCATCCAGCCGTTCTGGCAGAAGCTCTACAGTCATACGAGCAAGAAGGTGAAGAACTACGGCGTCCACCAGACCTTCGAAATGGACCTCCAGAACGTCTGGCTGGACGCCTAGCTGCAATGACTGGCGAATGCCGGCACCCTTTCAGGTGCCGGCTGTCCGGCAAAATCGAGTTTGGCTGCGGGCGCTGGCGCTCGGGTGCTGCCGCTAAGGCTTTTTGAGGAGCGGTACATGTCTGGGCAGGTCTTCAACCGGTTGTTCACGCCGATTGCCCTGCGCGGCAGGACCTTACGCAACAGGATCGTGTTCGGAGCCCATACCGCGAACATGGCGGTAGAGGGACTGCCGACAGAACGGCATGTCGGCTATTATGCCGAACGCGCTATCGGCGGCGCCGGCATGATCGTCGTCGAGCCAATGCCGGTACACCGGGCCGCCGTTCTTACCCGCGGCAACTTCCGTCCTTCCGACGACAGCGTGATCCCCCATTTCCGCAAAGTGACGGAAGCGATCCGCGGCAACGGCGCCGTCGCCATCCAGCAGCTCTACCATGTCGGTCAGCACGCGGACGCCGACAACTCGTTCCATGCCGGCTGGTCCCCTTCCGGACTGCCGAGTTATCACGACTCTGACGGTTCGCATCGAATGTCCGAAGCCGAGATCGAAGAAACGATCGACGGTTTCGTACAGGCGGCGCGCCGTTGCCGCGAGGCCGGTTTCGACGGCGTCGAGGTCTGGGCGGCCTATCATTCGATGCTGGACCAGTTCTGGACGCCCTGGTCGAACCGCCGCGACGACCGATGGGGTGGCAGCCTTCAAAATCCCACCCGGATGAGCCGTGAGGTGATGAGCAGAATTCGCCGGGAATGCGGCGACGATTTCATCATCGGCCTTGCGGTCAACGACGAACCGGAAGTCGAAGTGGCGCTGAAGCGCGAAGCATTGGCCGAGATAATCGACCTCCACGACCGCGATTCCTTGATGGATTATGTGACTTGTGGAACGGGCTCCTACTTCGATTTCTACAAGATCATCCCGACCTTTGTTTATCCGGAAAAGCTCGGCGCCGACCTGGCGTCCGTGCTCAAATCCACCGTGCGCCACGCGTTGATCACCGCCGAGAGCCACATTCGCACGCCGCAGAACGCCGAAAGCGTGCTGAGCGAAGGCCACGCTGATCTGGTTTCCATCGTGCGTGGGCAGATCGCCGATCCGCACCTGGCCGCAAAGGCCGCCGCCGGAAGGCCGGAAGACATTCGCGGGTGCCTGTCCTGCAACCAGATGTGCTGGGGCCGACGCAGCCGCGACTACTGGATCAGCTGCGTCATCAATCCCTCGGCGGGGCGGGAATGGGAGTGGGGCGGAGATCGCTTCGCCCCGGCTAGCCAACCCAAGCGCGTGCTGGTCGTCGGCGGCGGTCCCGCCGGCCTCGAAGCGGCGCGTGTAGCAGCCGAACGCGGTCACCGTGTTGCGCTGGCCGAGGCTTCCGACCGCCTTGGGGGGCAGTTCCGCCTTGCGGGGCTGCAACCGCGCCGTGCCCAGATTCTGGATCTGATCGACTGGTACCAGCGCCAGCTCAGCCAGCTCCAGGTCGACGTCCGGTACGGACAGTTTGTCGAGGCGGAGGATGTCGAGCGCGAAGGCGCGGATCACGTCATCATCGCAACCGGCTCGATGCCGCCGGACGGCGCTTTCCAACGGGCATTGCCGCAGTGGGAAAGCATTCCGGGGGGCGGGCTGGTTTTCTCGGCCGAAGCCGTGATGGCCCGTGAGGCGAGGCCAGGCAAAAATGTTATCTTGCTCGACGATGGCGGCAATTGGAAAGGGTGCGGCACCGCCTGGAAACTGGCCGAGGACGGTCACAATGTGACGCTTGTGACACCTGACGCCCTGGTTGGCAAAGAGCTTCAGCGAATGGCCGTCGACGCGCCGCTGCGCCGGGCACTCGCCAGGCTGCGGGTGCGGTTTCTGACCGAGAGCGCCATCGTTCATTGGGACGGCAAGGCGGCCAGGGTCGCTTCCCTGCTCGACGGAACCGAGCAGGACGTCGAAGCCGATGCATTGGTCTTCGCCACGACGAGTATGGCAGCCGACATGCTTTCCATCGAACTCGACAGGCGCAAGATTGCCCACACTTCGATTGGTGATTGCACCGCCTCAAGGCAGGCGGCTTTTGCAATCCATGATGGCCGCAAGGTGGCGCTTGGTCTCTGATCGCAGTCTTGGCACGCGCGCCTGTCGGATGACCTGCACCGGCGGCGAGCCGCCCTCGGGCTTCATGAGCCGCAAAAAAGCCGATATGCAGGATGCGTGCTACTGGATTGCGCCAAGCCATCAAAAGCCGGAGATTCTGCATGAGACTGACAGTGCTCCTTGCCGCCCTTTCGACGGCCTTTCCCGCCGTCGCCCTGGCCGGTCCGGCGTCGGACGCCGTGAGGTTCTTCTATGTTCCGGAGGTCAAGTTCGAGGCCGACGCAAAATACCGGGATCGCTTCACCGAGCCGGTGACGAAACTGTTCGACCTCAACGATCAGGCAACGAGGAAGAATCCGGACCAGGTCGCCTGCATCGATTTCGATCCGGGCCTCGATGCGCAGGATTTCGACCAGAAGACCGTCTCCAAGACCCTGAAAGTATCCGAGATGGTGGATGGCGACACCGCCCAGGTGGTGGCGAGCTTCAGTCTCTTTCCGGAAGGAGACGATGCACAACGCGAAATGCACTGGTCGCTGAAGAAGATCGACGGCAAGTGGAGGATATCGGACATCGCATCGAAGACCAGCGACTGGACGCTGAGCCAGCTCGAATGCCTGGCGGGCCAAGATCCGGAGTGATCCGATGGCCCGCCGCCGGTTCTTGGCACTGTCGGCCGTGTGCATGATGATGGCGGCGGACTTGAGTAGCGGCGCTGCGCAGGGGCTGCTCGGCGCGCCGCCGGCAAACGCTCCGGCGGCCACCGCGCCCGATGACAACGAGTCGCCGCCACCTCGCGGAGCCGCCGAGCCGGCAACGCCACCGGCTGCCTCGCCGAGCGAACCCGCCGTCCCAATTCAGCCGGGCTCGCCGACAGCGGTGGTCCGGCCATTCTACGACCAGGTCGGCTTGGAGGTCGATCCGTCGCAGCGCCGCCATTTCGTCGATCCGGCGAAAACGGTGCTCGACAAGAGCGATGCGCTGCGCAAATCCGGGCAGGGCGAGTGCCTCGACCCCAACATGGCGCTCGACAATGCCGACTATGACAAGGACGAGATCGACAAGAGCCTGAAGACTATCGAGGCGATCAATGGCGACCAGGCCAAGGTCATCGTCGCCTTCGTCGTCGCCGGCAACGCGCACCGCCTCGAGTGGAAGTTCAAGAGGGTCGACGGCGAATGGAAGATATCGGACCTCTTGTCGGTGACCGGTGAATGGGCACTCAGTCAGTACCAATGCGAATGATGGTTCGAGCTAGCCTCGCCCGCGATAGGGTGCCACTCCGGTCTCAGGCAGCCAGGCGCCTTCCGGCGGCGCGCCCGTCTGCCAGAACACGTCGATCGGAATGCCGCCGCGTGGATACCAATAGCCGCCGATGCGCAACCATAGCGGGCTCGTTGCCGCCACGATGCGGCGGCCGATCATGACGGTGCAATCCTCATGGAAAGCACCATGATTACGGAACGAGGTCATGAACAGCTTGAGCGACTTCGATTCCACCAGAGCAGCGTCGGGTGCGTAGTCGATGACGATGTGGGCGAAATCAGGCTGGCCGGTGACCGGGCACAGCGACGTGAATTCCGGGCAGGTGAAGCGCACGATGGCCGGCGGGCCGTCGCCGCGCGAAAACGGCACGGTTTCCAGGACCGCCGCTTCCGGGCTCTGTGGCGTCTCGACATGCGCGCCGAGCTGGGTGAGGGTTTTGGTATCGATCATGGACGGCTCCTTGCCTGCCTGTCGCCGGAAGCACGATTCCATGGCGGTCGGCGCGAAACGAAGGTTGGAATAAACGCCGCAATCCATTCAGGGGCGGCACGTCTGGCCGCTCAATAACATAATTTGAACCCGCAGGAAGACGATGACCAGCAACGATCCGCTTCTCCAGCCCTATCAGCTCAAACATCTGACGTTGAAGAACCGGGTGATGTCGACCAGCCACGAGCCCGCCTATTCGGAAGACGGCATGCCCAAGGCGCGCTATCGGCTCTACCACACGGAGAAGGCCAAGGGCGGCATGGCGCTGACCATGACCGCCGGCTCGGCCATCGTCTCGCGCGACAGCCCGGCCGCCTTCGGCAATTTGCATCTCTATGATGACGGGATCGTGCCATGGCTCGCGGAACTGGCCGACGCCTGCCACGAGCATGACTGCAAGGTGATGATCCAGATCACCCATCTCGGCCGTCGAACCGGCTGGAACAAGGCCGACTGGCTGCCCGTGCTGTCGGCTTCGCCGGTGCGGGAGCCGGCGCATCGCGCCTTTCCCAAGACCATCGAGGATTGGGATATCGAGCGCATCGTTTCCGACTATGCTTCCGCCGCGCAGCGCTGCCAGGCCGCCGGTCTCGACGGCATCGAATTCGAGGCTTACGGCCATCTGATGGACGGCTTCTGGTCGCCGGCCACCAACCATCGCGACGACGAGTTCGGCGGCTCGCTCGACAACCGGCTGCGCTTCACCGACATGGTGCTCGACGCGGTGCGCGCGGCCGTGGGCGAGAAATTCGTCGTCGGCATTCGCATGGTCGCCGACGAGGACTTTTCGCAAGGTCTCTCGAAAGAGGAGGGCGTCGAGATCGCCAGGCGCCTGGCCCTATCAGGCAAGGTCGATTTCCTCAACATCATCCGCGGCTCGATCGAGACCGACGCGGCATTGACGAAGGTCATTCCGGTGACCGGCATGCGCTCGTCGCCACATCTCGACTTCGCCGGCGAGGTGAGGGCGGCGACGAAATTCCCGACTTTCCACGCGGCGCGAATTTCCGACGTCGCCACCGCGCGCCACGCCATCGCCACCGGCAAGCTCGACATGGTCGGCATGACCCGCGCCCACATCGCCGACCCGCACATCGTCCGCAAAGTGATGGAAGGGCGCGAGCACGAAATCCGCCCGTGTGTCGGAGCCACCTACTGTCTCGACCGCATCTACGAAGGCGGCGAGGCGCTATGCATCCACAACGCGGCGACCGGCCGCGAGGCGGACATTCCGCATATCATCACCAAGGCCGAGGGACCAAAGCGAAAAGTCGTCGTCATCGGCGCTGGTGCAGGCGGACTGGAAATCGCGCGCGTGGCCGCCGAGCGCGGACATCAGGTGACGGTGCTGGAGGCATCGGGCCAAGCCGGCGGGCAGGTCAGGCTGGCGACGCAGAACCCGCGCCGCAAGGAGTTGATCGGCATCGTCGATTGGCGGCTGGCCGAACTCGACCGGCTCGGCGTCGAGATCCGCTACGACAGTTGGGCGGAGAAGGACGACGTTCTGGCGCTGTCGCCGGATGTCGTGGTGATCGCCACCGGCGGACTGCCGCAGAATCCCCCGCTGGCGGCGGGCGACACTCTCGTGACGTCGAGCTGGGACATCATGGCCGGCAGCGTCAAGCCGGCTGAAAACGTGCTGCTCTATGACGACAATGGCGGCCATCAGGGAATGGGCGCGGCGGAACTCGTCGCGGCTGCCGGTTCGAAGCTGGAACTGGTTTCGGCGGAGCGATTCTTCGCGCCGGAAATGGGCGGCATGAACCATGTGCCCTACATGCGCGCCTTCCAGGAGAAGGGGGTCATCATCACGATCAACACAAGGCTGCGCTCGGTGCGCCGCGAGGGCAATCAACTGGTTGCCGAGCTTGCCTCCGATTTCGCCGACGGCTGGCGCGGCGAGCGGCGGGTCGACCAGGTGGTGGTCGAACATGGCACGGCGCCGCTTGACGATCTTTATCTTGCGTTGAAGCCATTGGCGAAGAACGGCGGCGCCATCGATTATGAGCGGCTGGTGAGTGGCGGCGACATTTTTCCCGAGCGCAATCCGCAGGGCTCTTTCGTGCTGTTCCGCATCGGCGATGCCGTCGCCTCGCGCAACATCCACGCCGCCATCTATGACGGCATCAGGTTCGGGCTAAGGATTTGAAAGGCTGCTGTCGCTAACAATTCCAGGGAAAGTTGTGGTGGCGCGCAACGGAACCTCCGCAAGGAGAGCCATCTGCTGCCTTGGTTCGTTGCGCGCCGCGCACGCCGCCTGCTTGCGCCGGCACCGTACGATGCGTGATCAGAACATTCTGGCGGTGGCCATGCAGAGCACGGTGAGAACCAGCAGCCAGGCGGCGATTCGCTCGCCTTGGGCCATCTTCGCGCGCAGGGCAGGTTCGGTGGCCGCGTCGGCGCCAGCAAGTTGCGTGCTGGTGCGGCGGACCATGGTGCTGAGTACGCCAGCCGCGGCGAAGGCGGCAACGATGCCGAGCGCCAGCACCATTTCCATCGAGCCGAAATAGGCGCCATGGAAGAAATACCAGAGCAGCGCACCGGTGAGAAACACCATGCCGGCCGCTCCCATTTGCGGCCCAATGAAGCGTTCAGCCCGGATCTCGGGGTCGCGCGCGAGCGTGATGGTGGTGCCGGCCCAGAACACTCCCGCCATGACGTGAAGACCGATGGTGATGATGTAGACATATTGCATACCAGCTCTCCTCTCTTGCCCGCCGTCGCCTCAATAGTTAGATATCTAACTGTTAGATGTCAATGTATAAAAGGACACCAGTTCCATCCGTGGAAAACACCGTCTAGTGTCTTGCCATGACACCCTTTGAACGCCCGCCGGTCGGCATGAATCTCGGCCGCACCGCCAAGCTTGTTGCACAGGCCTTCGACACCGCTTTGGTTGAAGCGGGCGGCACGTTGCCCGTCTGGCTTACTCTGCTGTCGGTCAAATCGAGCGAGCTAGCCAACCAGCGCGAGCTCGCTGGAATGATCGGCATACAGGGAGCGACGCTCACCCATCATCTGAACGCGATGGAGGCGCAAGGATTGCTGACGCGCCGCCGCGATCCCGTCAACCGCCGGATCCATCTGGTCGAATTGACAGAGGCCGGAGAAGCGATGTTCGAGACACTGCGCAAGGCGGCGATTGCCTTCGACAAGCGACTGCGCGCCGGCCTGTCGGACGACAGGCTGGCGGAGTTTGCGCAGGTGTTGGCGACCTTGCGGGCCAATGTGGAAAGCTGACGAAGGCGCGCGGCGTAAATCTCTTTCGACATGACGCGTTTTAGGAATCATCGCTCAGTCGTCATAGCTCTGGATTGTGCCAAAAGCATAGCCGCGCTGCTTCAGCGCGGTGATCAGCTGGGTCAGTTTCGGCTTGCCGTCGAAGCTGTCCTGGAACATCTCGTCATGCATGAGCAGGATCATCTTTCCGCGCTTGACGAAGCGGCCATAGCCGAACAGGTGATCGATCTCGCTGACCAGGTGGTCGACGCTCTGCACCGGCTTGCCTGTGTCGTCATGCACCCACTCATGGTCCCAGCCATAGAGATAGAACCCGGAGGCGGCGACGAATTCGTAGTCCGGCTCCTCCCGGCCTTCCTGCGCAAGGCCGAGCGAGGTGTCGTTCTTCGACATTGAGGGCAGTCTGAACACGTCGCGCCCAGGCAGCCTCGCATGAACCGCCGGAGCGAGCCCAAGCACGACGTTGGCCCGCAGCATGTCGGCCACAACGCCTTCGGTATCGGCATAGAAATGTTGGTAGCGGTTGTTGGCGTGGCTATAGCTGTGATTGCCGACCGTCACCAGCGGCAGAGCTTTTGCGCGTCTGACCAATGCCTTGTTGCCCGCGCTCGCCTGCGCATGCATGCCGACCATGAACAGCGTCGCCGGCACCTGCTGCGCCTCCAGCACGTCGAGGATGTTGCTGGTGCCGTTCAGCGGCCCGTCATCGAAGGTCAGATAGATGGTGCGATCCGCTGCGTAAGCGGGAAATGCGGCGAGCATGGT
The DNA here is from genome assembly GCF_020165435.1 of Mesorhizobium sp. BR1-1-2. Lineage (NCBI taxonomy): Bacteria > Pseudomonadati > Pseudomonadota > Alphaproteobacteria > Hyphomicrobiales > Phyllobacteriaceae > Mesorhizobium > Mesorhizobium sp. BR1-1-2. The sequence continues at coordinate 442,988 of NZ_JAIUID010000002.1, read as the reverse complement.
CAGCAAAGCAAGCAGAAGCGGCATCGGGACTACCCGTTTGCGATCGTCACAGGGGCCATCTCGGTGATGAGTTGTCAAGCGCGGGTCAGGGCTGCCTACGCCAGGCTTCCCTGCAGCACCGTCAGCCTGGCCTTCTTCGGCATGCGGGCGCTCAGCCAGTCACGGGCTTTGTCCTGCGGCATCGGGAAGGCGATGGAGTAGCCCTGCACCTGGTCGCATCCGATCGCCATCAGTGAATCGAGTTCGGCTTCGGTCTCGGCGCCCTCCGCGACGATCGAGATGCCAAGGCCGCGCGCGAGCTCGGTGATGGCGCGCACGATCTTGGAGTTGTCACCGTTCTCATGGATGTTCTGGACGAAGCGGCGATCGATCTTCAGCCGGTCGATCTCGTTGGGATTGACGTGGCTGAGCGAGGCGTAACCGGTGCCGAAATCGTCGAGCTCAAGATGGACGCCCGCGGCCCTGATATGGCGTAGCTTTGCCGCGATGCCTGTCTTCTCGTCATCGAGAATGACGGATTCGACGATTTCCAGCGACAGTTTCTGCGGCGGCAGGCCGGCCTTCTCGAGCGTCTCGAACAGGAAAGCGTCGAAGTCGTGCTCGCGCAATTCGGTTCCGGATACGTTGACCGCAAGCCGTCCGAAAGCAATGCCGGCGCGGTTCCATTCGGCGGCTTCGTTGATGGCCTTGCTGATGACGATGCGGCCGATATCAGGCATGAAACCGCATTTCTCGGCGACGGGAATGAATTCGCCAGGCGAGATCATGCCGCGCTCGGCGTGGTTCCAGCGCACCAGCGCCTCGATGCCGCTGATCGTCCCGTCGCTCAGTGAAACCTGCGGCTGGAAATAGACCTGGAATGCCCGCTGTGAAATGGCGAGCTTGATGTCGTGCTCAAGTTGCTTGCGATAATCGAGTTCGCGACGCAATTCCTCGGAGAAGAACGAGAAATTGCCGCCGCCCATCTTCTTGGCGGAGTAAAGCGCCAGATCGGCGTGGACCAGCAGGTCCTGGGCGTTGTCGGCATCGATCGGATAGACGGCGATGCCGCCGCTGGCGCCCGGCAGAATGGTCGTGCCCTGGAAGACGATCGGCTCGTTGATGTGCGCAAGAATGCGCCGTGCCAGCATGTTGATGTCTTCGGTGCCGCCGGCGCCGTTGAGGATCATCACGAACTCGTCGCCGCCGAGGCGCACGCACAGATCCGACGCCCGGCAGGAATCGCGCATGCGCTGGGCCGTGATGACCAGCACATAGTCGCCGGCGGCGTGGCCGAGCGTGTCGTTGATCTGCTTGAACCGGTCGAGATCAAGCTGCACCACCGCAAGACGTTCGCGCCGACGATGCGCGCTCTTGATCAGCGTGTCGAAATGGTCGGTCAGGAATGTGCGGTTGTGCAGACCGGTCAGCCCGTCATGAACGGCGATGAAAGCCATCGAATTTCGTGCGTCGACGAGTTCGCGCGTCTTGCGCAGGATCGCGTTCGACATGGGTCGGAAGATGAACAGTGCCACCAGCACGATGACGCCGATCGTGGCGTAAAACAGCGTGCGGTGCAGATCGAGCATCTTTTCGGATCGTTCGTCGGCGAAAGCGCTGATGCGCTGGCCAAGCGCCGAATAGCCCGACAATGTTGCGTTGGCGACCGAGGCGTCGAGGGTGACGCGTTCGTAGCCGCCCTTGTAGCCGCCATTGTCGCCGAGCGCGAGTTGCGACGAGAATGCCGATATCAGGCGTTCGCCATTGGCGACCAGCCCGACGGAAAAATAGTCGAGATGAAAAGGCTTGCCGAAAAGGACGTTCTCGATCGTCTTCGGATCGAGCCTGGCCGGCGACTTTGGATCGGCGGCCGTCTGCTTGAGCAGCAGGTCATAGTTGGTTTCGAACTCCGCCGTCGCCTGCTTGAGCGCGTTGACGAGCGCCGGCTGCTTGTCGCGCGAAGCAGCACCGGTCGCACCGGCGAGGAAGACGATGCGCTGCGACAGCGTCTTTTGCGTGCTGACGATATCGAGCAGCGTATGGTTGTGCCGTTGGGTGGCCATCACCTGCTGCAGCAGGATGAAGGAAGCCACCACCATGGCGGCGATGATCAGCAGCGCCAGCCAGTAGCCGGCCTTGATCAGCAGTATGAGCTTGCCTGAAACGGTTTGCACCGGCTGCTGCGACATCTTGGGGGGCGGCCCTCTCGCCAACGGATTCCTGTATGAGCATCATTGAACCGCAAACATTAACAGGACTGGAAATCGACAGCCGGCCGACAAGGGGAAAGGCTTAAAGATCGCGAAATGGTTATCGGCCTCTTTCGCGGCCGGTCCGCATTTGAACATTCGCCGGCCCCTGTGATCCGGATCGTCTCTCGAGCCATGCCCGCGGCATCCGTTCGACATTGCCCAGCCACCTGATCCGGTCGCTTTTGCGGTGGATTTTTTGTGCGTGCGGGACGACAGTCTGCCCACGTCAAACGAGGCACGATCATGACCGCAGCATTTCTCTCCCATATCGACGGCGAACTTGAGGGGCTCAGATCGGCCGGACTGTACAAGTCCGAGCGGGTGATTTCCTCCACGCAGTCGGCTGAGATCGAGGTCGGCGGCGAGAAGGTACTGAATTTCTGCGCCAACAACTATCTCGGCCTCGCCGACAGCCCCGACCTGCGCGAGGCGGCGAAGCACGCGCTCGACCGCTACGGCTACGGCATGGCTTCGGTGCGTTTCATCTGCGGCACGCAGGAGGAGCACAAGCAGTTGGAAGGCACGATATCGTCCTTCCTCGGCATGGACGACACCATCCTCTACGGCTCTTGCTTCGATGCCAATGGCGGCCTGTTCGAGACGCTGCTCGGCGAGGAGGACGCCATCATCTCCGATGCGCTGAACCACGCCTCCATCATCGACGGGGTCAGGCTGTCCAAGGCCAAACGCTTCCGCTACGCCAACAATGATATGGCGGATCTCGAGGCGCGGCTGAAGGAGGCGAAGGATTGCCGCTTCCGGCTGATCGCCACCGATGGCGTGTTCTCGATGGATGGCATCATCGCCAATCTCGCGGGTGTGTGCGATCTGGCCGAAAAATACGATGCCATGGTCATGGTCGACGACAGTCACGCGGTCGGCTTCGTCGGCAGGAACGGCCGCGGCTCGGCTGAGCATTGCGGCGTCGAGGGCAGGGTCGACATCATCACCGGTACGCTTGGCAAGGCGCTGGGCGGCGCTTCCGGCGGCTACACGTCCGGCAAGAAACAGGTGGTCGACTGGCTGCGCCAGCGCTCGCGGCCTTATCTCTTCTCCAACACGCTGATGCCGGCGATTGCCGGCGCCTCGATCAGAGTGTTCGACATGATCCGCAATGGCGATGCCCTGCGCGAGCGCCTATATGCCAATGCGGAACGGTTCCGGACCCAGATGGGCAAGCTCGGCTTCACGCTGGCGGGCGCCGGTCATCCGATCATCCCGGTCATGCTGGGCGATGCCAGCTTGGCGCAGGAGATGGCGGCGCGCATGCTGCAGCGCGGCATCTATGTCATCGGCTTCTCCTTCCCGGTGGTGCCAAAGGGCCAGGCGCGCATCCGCACCCAGATGTCGGCCGCGCATTCCAGCGCCGACATTGATCGGGCGGTCCAGGCTTTCGGTGCGGTTGGCAAGGAACTAGGTGTGATTTCCTGAGCGACCGGCACCGCAAACCGGCTCCGGATCAAGAGATTCAAGGGACAAAAGAATGTCGAACATGATGAAGGCGCTGGTGAAGGCCAAGGCCGAGCCGGGCATCTGGATGGAAGAGGTGCCGGTGCCGGAAATCGGCCCCAACGACGTCCTGATCAAGGTGAAGAAGACCGCGATCTGCGGCACAGACGTCCACATCTACAATTGGGACCAGTGGGCGCAGAAGACGGTGCCCGTGCCGATGGTGACCGGCCATGAATTCGTCGGCACCGTTGCGGATTTCGGCGCCGCGGTCACCGAATACAAGGTTGGCCAGCGTGTGTCGGGCGAAGGCCACATCGTCTGCGGACATTGCCGCAACTGCCGCGCGGGCAGGGGGCATCTCTGCCGCAACACGCTCGGCGTCGGCGTCAATCGCCCGGGCGCGTTCGGCGAGTACCTGGCGATCCCGCAGCACAATGTCGTGCCGATCCCCGACGATGTGCCCGACGAGATCGCTGCGATCTTCGACCCGCTGGGCAATGCCGTTCACACCGCATTGTCATTCGATCTGGTCGGCGAGGACGTGCTGGTCACTGGCGCCGGCCCGATCGGCATCATGGGTGCGCTGGTGGCACAATGCGTCGGCGCCAGGAAGGTCGTTATCACCGATATCAATCCGGTTCGGCTGGATCTTGCGCGCAAGCTTGGCGTCCAGCATGTCGTCGACGCCTCCAAGGAAAAACTGCGCGACGTGATGCCGGCGCTCGGCATGACGGAAGGTTTCGATGTCGGCTTGGAGATGTCGGGGGCAGCCCTCGCCTTCCGCGACATGATCGACACCATGAACAATGGCGGCAAGATCGCCATCCTCGGCATTGCGCCGACCGGGTTCGAGATCGACTGGAACAAGGTCATCTTCAAGATGCTGCATCTCAAGGGCATCTACGGCCGCGAGATGTTCGAGACCTGGTACAAGATGATCGCCCTGGTCCAGGGCCCGCTCGACGTCTCAGGCCTGATCACGCACCGCATCGGCATCGACGATTTCCAGGTTGGATTTGATGCGATGCGCAGCGGCAGTTCGGGCAAGGTGGTGATGGACTGGTAGTCGATGCGCTGGGAGTTTAGCCTTCGAGGCAGGCGGTGCTAGAGTCGCCTGGTTTTCAGCCATTGCACCTGTCGCCATGCGCGCCGCAACGCAGTTGCGGCGGCGCCGATCGCAATGATGGCGAGAGCGAGCGTCAACACTTCGTTGTGGCCATTCCAAAGGAATTCTCCGGCCGATAGCAGTGCCGCGACGGTTGCAACTGCCATGCGATGTGGCTTGGCCATCGGTCCGGTGAAATCGCTCGGCGCCTCGTTGGCCCGCCCCAATTCCCGTACATAGGCGGTGAGAACCGAAAAACAGGCGGCCGCCCAGCCTAGGCCAGGCATGCCGATGCCGTAGCCTATTCCGACCATGATGGCGATATCGGCGATCCTGTCCGGGAACTCGTTCCAGAACGGCCCGTCGGCCGACGCCTTGCCGCCCTCGACTGCGACCATGCCATCGAACAGATTGCACAGCAGGCGAAGCTGGCAAAACAGCGCCGCGCCCAGCAACAGCAACAAACGAGAAGTGTCCCCGCTCTGCCCGCCAACCCAGAAGCCCACGCCTGCCATCGCGCCGGCGAGGATACTGGCCTGCGAAATCCGGTTGGGGGTCACGGAGAGCGCGGCGAGACGTCTGGCCGTCGCTTGTGCCCAGCGTGTGTCGCGGCTTGCAAGTGGTCTGCGATCGCCCGTGCTCATCACTGCCTCATCCCGGTGACCAGAAATAACGCGTGAGATGGAAGAAGATCGGAGCGGAGAAGACCACCGAATCCAGCCGATCTATCAGGCCGCCGTGGCCGTCGATCAGATGGCCCCAATCCTTCACGCCGCGGTCACGTTTGATGGCGGACATCACAAGGCCGCCGAAAAAACCCATCAGCGTGATCAGGAAGGCCATCGCGCCCGCTTGAAGCGGAGAGAACGGCGTGATCCACCACAGGCCAGCGCCGACGAGGCTGGCGCTCGCAACGCCGCCGAGGAAACCTTCAAGCGTCTTGGACGGCGAAAGGTTTGGTGCGATCTTCGTACGCCCGATCGCCTTTCCCCAGATATATTGCAGCACGTCGCTCAATTGCACGACGATGACAAGGAAGGCTATCAGAAGCACATTGCGGCCCTCGTAGCCCGGAATATGCAACGTCAGAAGAGCCGGGACGTGGGAGGCACAGAAAACACAGATCATCAGTGCCCATTGCACTTCGGCAATTCGAACGAGGAAGTGCTGGGTGTCGCCCCGTATGGCCGAGATGATGGGCATCAACAGGAAGGCGTAGACCGGGATGAAAACAGAAAAGATCTCGTAGTCCTCGATCCAGAGCAGCACATACTGTACCGGCAGCACGAGGAAAAACGCCGTGGCCAGCGCCCAGTGGTCGGCACGCCGGGTATTGGTCAGCGTCACGAATTCGCGAAGTGCGGCGAAGGAACAGAAGCCGAAGAGAAGCAGGACGCCGATCCGCCCGGCGATGAATGCTATGGCGATGAGAATCGCCATTACCCACCAGGCATTGATACGGGCGTTGAGGTTCTCGATGGCTGGATTGGAGCCTTCCGGCGACAGCCGTCGCTCCAGGATATGCCCCACGAAAGAGGCCACGAGCAGGATCCCGCAGACGCCGAGCACGAGAACCATCATATCGAATTGGGTTGAGTTCATTCCGCTGCCTTTTTCGGTGCCAGCGCCAGCAGCGCCCCACGTGCCCGCTCGAGGAACATATCCTTGCTCTCGCCGTCAGCCAGGTGCATTGCCTCGCCGAACGTCACCGTGCAGATCAGCGGGATAGGTACGAATTCCCCTTTCGGCATCACCCGGTTGAGATTGGCGATCCATACCGGCACCAACTCGAAATCCGGATGCGATGCCGCCAAATGGAACAGGCCGGACTTGAATGGCTGCAAGGACGCGTCGGATTGGTTGCGCGTGCCTTCCGGGAAGAGAATGAGCGAAGAGCCTTCTCTCATCGCCTCTCCCATGCTTTCGACAGGATCCATCGTGCGTCCATCGCGATTGCGCTCGATCAGGACGGCATTGAAAACGTCGCGGCCGATGAAGGCCCGGACTTTTGATTTCAGCCAGTAGTCGGCGCCCGCTACGGGACGCACCCGCCGACGCAGGCGCGGCGGCAGAACAGCCCAGATCAAGATGAAATCGCCATGGCTGGAATGATTGGCAAAGAAGATCGAGCGACGTCGAGGCAATCTGCCTTCATGCCAAAACGGCCGCACAGCGGTGATGGCTCTGGCAAACAGCAAGACGACCACGGCCACCGGCCTCGCGAGCAGCGACTTCATCCTTCCCCCAATTCGCCCGTCGATGATCACTGGCTTACATACAGCGCTGAAAATCCGCCATCGGGCAAGCAGGGATCGAAAATGACCGCCATACGTCTCTGCTTCAGGCGCTGTCGCGTCGAGACACCGTCTCCTATTCCATCTGGCGATAGCCGCTATCTCAGACCCAACGCGCTTTCCAACGACGCGACGCCTTCGACGATGGAGGTTTGCTGGTCGGCCCTCAGCTGGGCCAGCAACTCCCGTTCGAACGCCTTCGCCAGCGGCACCATCTCGCTATAGGCCGCAAGTCCGGCCCGGGTCAGCGCCAGGTGCTCGACGCGGCGATCGTTCTCGTCAGTGGTTCGGATAAGCCAGCGGCGACGCTCAAGCTCCGCCACAGCACGCGAAACCTTTGTCTTGTGCATCGCCGACTGCGCACCGAGTTCCGTCGCGGTCATTGGGCCGCGCTGGCCAAGCCCTGAAAGCGTACGCCATTCCGGCCGCGTGAGGCCGTGACGCTCCTTGTAGATCCGGGAGAATTCGCGGCTCACGGCATCGGCCAGCCGATACAGCCGGTAGGGCAGAAAGCTTTCGAGTTCCAGGATTTCGGATTCCATGACCAGCCATCGGGAAATGCCCGCGCACGGCATTGATAGTTACATTTTCAATGGTTACAAATGAAACCAATTTGGTCAAGCATTCGCGAGGAGGAAGCGATGGCCTTTTCCTACATGCCGGGTTTCGGCAACGATTTCGAAACCGAAAGCCTGCCGGGTTCGCTGCCGCACGGGCGCAATTCACCGCAGCGGCCGGCCTACGGCCTCTATGCCGAGCAGCTCTCCGGCTCGCCCTTCACCGCGCCGCGTGGCACCAATGAGCGCTCCTGGCTTTATCGCATCCGGCCGAGCGTCAAGCATACCGGGCGCTTCAAGTCGGTGAGTTATCCCTTCTGGAAAAGTGCGCCCAATGTCGGCGATCATGAGCTGGCGCTCGGCCAGTATCGCTGGAGCCCGGTGCCGATGCCGAAGGAGCCGACCGATTTCATCGCCGGCATGCGCTCGATCACCACCGCCGGCGACGTTCTTGGGCAGACCGGCATGGCGGCGCATGTCTATCTCGCCAACAAATCGATGGTCGACGACCATTTCTTCAACGCCGACGGCGAGTTGCTGGTGGTGCCGCAGGTGGGCGCCTTGCGCTTCGTCACCGAGATGGGCGTCATCGAGCTCAGGCCGGGTGAGATCGCGGTCCTGCCGCGCGGCCTTGTCTTCAAGGTCGAACTGGTCGATGCGGAAGTGCGCGGCTATGTCTGCGAGAACTACGGCGCCAAGCTGACGATGCCGGACCGCGGCCCGATCGGCGCCAATTGCCTGGCCAATCCGCGCGATTTCAAGACGCCCTGCGCCTGGTTCGAGGAGAAGGAGACGCCCTGCCGACTGACCGTCAAATGGTGCGGACATTTTCATGTCACGGAAATCGGCCATTCGCCCCTTGATGTGGTGGCGTGGCACGGCAACTATGCGCCCTACAAATATGATCTGGCGACGTTTTCGCCGGTTGGTGCGATCCTCTTTGATCACCCCGATCCGTCGATCTTCACGGTGCTGACCGCGCCGAGCGGCGAGGAAGGCACCGCCAACATCGATTTCGTCATCTTCCCGCCGCGCTGGCTGGTGGCCGAAGACACGTTCCGTCCGCCCTGGTATCACCGCAACATCATGAGCGAGTTCATGGGGCTGATCCACGGTCAGTACGATGCCAAGGAAGAAGGGTTCGTTCCCGGCGGCATCAGCCTGCACAATCTGATGCTGGCCCATGGCCCGGACGCGCCTGGCTTCGAAAAGGCCTCCCGCGCGGATCTGAAGCCCGTCAAGCTCGACAACACCATGGCCTTCATGTTCGAGACCCGGTTCCCGCAGATGCTGACCCGCTACGCCGCCGAACTCGACACCAGGCAGGACAATTACATCGACTGCTGGGCCGATCTGAAGAAACGCTTCAATGGCACGCCCGAGGGCGATTGGTCCTGAATGGATCGCTGCCGTCGGAAAACTGCCTTCAGGAAAGTTAAGCCGGCGGCTTGACGATTGCCCATAACAGCTTTGTTGTGGACCAAGCGGCGCAAGGCCACGTCAGGAGAGGAAACGCATGAAGCTTGCTACATTGAAGAACGGGACGCGCGACGGAAAGCTCGTCGTCGTCTCGCGCGATCTTACACGCTTCACCGATGCCTCCTTCCTGGTGCCGACATTGCAGGCGGCGCTCGACGACTGGCGGCGGATTTCGCCGCATCTGGCCGCAATGGCGGAGTCGCTCGAGAACAACGCGGTGCCGTCAGCGCGCTTTCACGAACACAATGCCCATTCGCCGCTGCCGCGCGCCTATCAATGGGCTGACGGTTCGGCCTATGTGAACCATGTCGAGTTGGTGCGAAAGACGCGCGGCGCCGAAATGCCGGCGAGCTTCTGGACCGACCCGCTGATCTATCAGGGCGGCTCGGACAGCTTCATCCCGCCGCGAGACCCGATCCGCATGGCCGACGAGGCCTTTGGCATCGACATGGAGGCGGAAGTCGCGGTCGTTGTCGATGATGTGCCGATGGGCGCCGGCCTCGAAAGGGCACGGGAGGCGATTCGCCTGGTGATGCTGGTCAACGACGTGACGCTGCGTGCCATCACCGGACCGGAACTCGCCAAGGGGTTCGGCTTCTTCCAGTCCAAGCCGTCTTCGGCCTTCTCGCCGGTCGCGGCGACGCCGGACGAGTTGGGCGAGGCTTGGGACGGCGGTAAGGTCAGCCTGCCGCTGCTTGCCGACCTCAACGGCAAACCTTTCGGCCGAGCGAATGCCGGCGTCGACATGACCTTCGATTTCCCAGCGCTCATCGTCCATGCGGCGAAAACACGGCCGCTGGCGGCCGGCACCATCATCGGCTCCGGCACCGTCTCCAACAAGCTCGGCGGCGGGCCTGGCAAGCCTGTCTCAGCCGGCGGCGCAGGCTATTCCTGCATCGCCGAACTGCGCATGATCGAGACCATCGAGAGCGGCGAGCCGAAGACCCCGTTCCTGCGTTTCGGCGATACGGTGCGCATAGAGATGAAGGACAAGGCCGGGCATTCGATCTTCGGCGCCATCGAGCAGACGGTCGAGAAATATGAAGGGTGAGAGCCGCAAGTTGAAGAATGAACCTGCTTGACCATCTGCGCCGCATGGCCGGCAACAATCTTTGGTCGAACGACCGGCTTTACCGGGCCGTGCTCGCGCTCAAGCCGGGCGAATTCGCGGCCGGGCGCACCGGCTTCTTCCCGTCGATCAAGGCGACGCTCAACCACATACTGGCGGTCGATCTTCTCTACCTCGATTTTCTTGAGGAGGGCGGCGTTGGCGCTGCGGTGTACGATGATTTCGTGCCGTTCGACAACGCAGCCGATTTGTCAGTGGCCCAGATCAGGTTCGACCGCAGGCTGATCACCTTCTGCCATGCCCTGTCGGAGGCCGATATCGACCGCCATGTCATCACCGATCGGCGCGGGGACGGTATGATCCCGGAGAGGATCGGCGATATCCTCGCCCATCTTTTCCTGCATGACATCCACCATCGCGGCCAGGTGCACGCGATGCTGTCCGGCACGTCGGTCGCGCCGCCGCAACTCGACGAGTTCCTGCTCGATTATGACCTCAGGCTCAGGAGTGCCGAGGTGGAACGGCTAGGCTTGGGCGATCAGACCAATGCAACGTCATAGGCTGAGAAATGCCGATCTGCTGTGACCAATGTCAGGCCTTCAATTTGAGCTTGTGCAATAAGCAGACGATCAAGGGGATCGCGATGATGGAGCGGCAAATGCTGAAGCCTTGCTGCGTGGAGTTCGTTTACACCAAGGATTGGAATCCCGTTCGATCGCAGTATGTCCACGATGTCGCCCGAGAGCGTGACTTTGCCAAGCGATCTCTTGATGGCAATCTCCGCTACCGAGATGGCGCTGACGATCATATCCTTGCCTGCGACAAAGATGTCGCGATGATGATCCGAAAGACGTGAATCTGCGTTGAGCACCCAAAGCAAAATGTGAGTGTCGACCAGATATTTGCGGCTCATTTAATATACTCGTCCCATTCGGGACCAAGTTCATCAAAATCATCCGATATTCAAATTTGGCCTTTCAGGGCTCCCAACAGGCGCTTGCTGCCGCCGGGCCGAGCGGGAGCACTCAAGGTCGCGACCACCTCTTCATGCCGGGTCAGATGGATTTCTTCGCCGGCCTGGGCACGCTTTAGCAACTCGGAGAGCTGGGCCTTCGCTTTCGCCATCGGAACATTCATCGTCAAAAACCAATTATGACCTGAATTTAGGTCATAATTGGCCGGAGCCGCAAGAACTCCGAGTCCATCAGACTATTCCGCCGCCTGCACCTTGATCACGCCGCGCTTGATCTGGTCCTGCTCGATCGATTCGAACAGTGCGCGGAAATTGCCTTCGCCAAAGCCTTCGTCGCCTTTGCGCTGGATGAATTCGAAGAAGATTGGTCCGATCACGGTCTTGGAGAAGATCTGCAAGAGGATCTTCGTCGTGCCGCCGTCGACCACGCCTTCGCCGTCGATCAAAATGCCATGCTTCTTCATGCGTTCGATCGGCTCGTCATGGCCGTTCACGCGTGCATGCGACATCTCGTAATAGGTCTCCGGCGGGCCGGGCATGAATTTCAGCCCATTGGCGGCAAGTTTGTCGGTTGCCTCGTAGATCGCGTCGGTGCCCACCGCTATATGCTGGATGCCCTCGCCATTGTACTTCTTCAGATATTCGGCAATCTGGCTGGTGTCGTCCTTGGATTCGTTGAGCGGAATGCGGATCTTGCCGCAAGGTGAGGTGATCGCCCGGCTGACCAGCCCGGTGATCTTGCCGTCGATGTCGAAGAAATGGATCTGCTTGAAGCCGAACAGGTCGCGGTAGAAATCCCACCATTTGTCCATGTTGCCGCGATAGACATTGTGCGTGAGGTGGTCGAGGAAATAGAAGCCGACGCCTTCCGGCCTGGGGTCGCGTTTGCCCAGCCATTCGAACTCGGCATCATAGGCCGAACCCTTCTCCCCATAGGTTTCGATGAAGTAGAGCAGCGAGCCGCCGATGCCAACGATCGCCGGCACGTCGAGCGTCTTGTCGGCGCCTTCGTAAGGCGTGGCACCCTTGCCGACAGCGTGGTCGAAAGCATGCTTGGCATCGACCACCCGCCACGCCATGGAGGCGGCGCATGGGCCATGCTTGTCGACGAACCTCATCGCATGCGAGCTCGGTTCGGCGTTGACGACATAGTTGATGTCGCCCTGGCGCCAGACGGTGATGTCCTTGGTACGGTGCTTTGCCACCGCTACATAACCCATGCGGGTGAACAATTCGGCCAGCTTCCGCGGCTCCGGATGCGCGAATTCGACGAATTCGAAACCATCGGTGCCGGCGGGGTTGGCCTTGCTGATCTTGGCGGGTGGAGCGTCGTGCGGGAAGGGACCCATGATTATCCTCCGGAAGCGGGCATTGGCCTGCCTAGGCCGTCTCATGCCATCATAGCGCCGGCGCGCCGCACGGTGCTTGCATTCAAACGCTTGAAATGTTTACCTGATGCGTGAAATGTGCACGATTTGAGAAAATATCATGAATGACGCGCGCCTTGACCAGTTTGATCGCAAGATACTGGCGCTGTTGCAGGGTGACGCGCGGCTCACCAACAACGATCTTTCGGAGCGGGTGAACCTCTCGGCCTCGCAATGCTCGCGCCGCCGCCAGCGGCTGGAGGAGGACGGCTACATCAAGGGCTATCGCGCCGTGCTTGACCGCGACAGGCTGGGCTTTTCGCTGGTCAACGTCATCTCGGTGACCTTGGCCACTCACAACCGCGACAATGCGCGGCGCTTCGGCGAACTCGTGGCGCGGCTGCCCGAAGTGCAGGAGGCGCACGCGCTGACCGGCGAAATGGACTACATCTTGAAAGTTGTCACGCCTGACCTGAAATCGCTGTCGGAGTTCGTCAATGGCGTGCTCTTGCCGCACGAATCCGTGCAGCACGTCAAGACGGCGATTGTGCTCGAGACGCTCAAGGAAACGGGCGCGCTGCCGATCTAACCCTTCGACTGCTGGATCAGCCCATAGAGATTGGTGCAGCGGGCGCCGGAACGGCAATAGGCAAAGACCGGGCCTTCCAACTCGTCGAGCGCTTGTCCCTGGTCCTCGACATTCTCGGCGGTGATCTGGCCGCTGATGACGGGGATGTAGCGGAAGGCAAGCCCGGCAGCCTCGACTGCGGCCTTGAGCGTGTCGGCGGAAGGCTGGCCGGGCTGCTCGTCGTCCGGCCGGTTGCAGATCACGCTCTTGAAGCCGGCTGCCTTGATGGCGGCGACGTCCTCGGGCTGGATCTGGCCCGAGACCGAATAGTCCTCGCTTATCTGGCGGTATTCCATTGTGGTGTCCTCGCAATCTGGTTGGGCAGTCTTGCCACTCCCCGGCACGGGCGGCAATCCACGCCGAGGGATTTCTCTGCCAAATAGCGAGTGCCGACCGGAAAATCCAACCGGGTCTCTGGGCCCGGTTGGAGCGAACGGCTCAACTGCCGAGGATCGCGCCTTTGATCTGCGTGATGTTGTTGTGCATCATGTCGATATAGGTCGAGGCCGGGCCGTCTGGCTGCGACAGCGCGTCCGAATAGAGCGTGCCGCCGACCTTGATGCCGGTCTCGCTGGCGATCTGCTCGATCAGGCGGGGGTTGGTGATGTTCTCGACGAAGATTGCCGCCGCCTTGTCCTGCTTGACCTGCTCGACCAGCTTGGCGACGTCGGCGGCCGACGGTTCGGAGTCCGTCGAGATGCCCTGCGGCGCGAGGAAGATGAGGCCGTATTCGTGCTCGAAATAGCCGAACGCGTCATGTGAGGTGATGACGACGCGCTTCGCCTGGGGGATGGACTGGATCGTCGCCTTCACTTCGCCTTCGAGCGCGTCGAGCTTCTTTGTGTAGGCCGCGGCATTGGTCTGGTAGCTGACGCAGCCATCATTGTCGGCCGCGCAGAACGCCTCGGCAATGTTCTTCACATAGATCCTGGCATTGGCGATCGACTGGAAGGCATGCGGATCGGTGACCGTCTTGCCGCCGCCGGTACCCGCGCCTTCGGCCGCGTCCGCATCGGCGAATTCCGGCTTGAAATCGATCGGCGTCACGCCCTTGGTCAAGGTGACGATCGAGGCCTTGGTGGCGCTGGCTTCGACCAGCCGCTGCAGAAAGCCCTCGAAATGCAGGCCGTTGACCAGCACCAGGTCGGCGCCCGCCATCGCTACCGCATCGGCTGGGCTCGGCTCGTAGACATGCGCATCGCCGTCGGGTCCCACGATCGTGGTGATGTTGACGCGGTCGCCGCCGACATTCCTTGCAAAATCGGCAATGACGGTGAAGCTTGCGACCACTTTCAAGGGCGCCGCAAAGGCCGACGACGCGCCGAAAGCAGTTAATGTTATAACGCTCATCACCAGGGCGGCGCGGAACGATTTCAACATAGGCGGGTCTCCTTCAGAGGTGGATGAATCAGGCCGTCCGATGACGGTGATGGACGATGCGGGCGCGCAGCGCGCCGCGCGTGCCGAACAGGATCGAGGCGAAATAGACGACGCCGGCCGACAGGATGATGGCTGGGCCGGAGGGCAGCGAGGCGTGGTAGGATAGAAGCAGTCCGGCGATGCAGGAGGCAAAGCCGATCAACACGGCCAGCACGCACATCGGTTCGACGCGCACGGTCCAGAAACGGGCGGCTGCCGCCGGCAGCATCATCAACCCGACCGACAGAAGCGTGCCCAGCGCCTGGAAGCCGCCAACGAGGTTGAGCACGACCAGGCCGAGGAAAATGAAATGCACCGGACTGCCCCACCGGCTGACCGAGCGCAGGAACAGCGGGTCGAGGCATTCGGCGACCAGGGCCCGCCAGAAGACGGCGAGGCTGGCAAGAGTCACCAGCACGATGCCGCCGATCAGCGTCAGCGCTTCGTCGTTGAGCGCCAGCACCGTGCCGAACAGCACATGCATGAGGTCAACGCTGGAGCCACGGATCGAAACCATCAGCACGCCGACGGCGAGCGAAATCAGGTAGAAGGCCGCCATCGAGGCGTCCTCGCGCTGGATGGTGAATCGTGAAACGGCGCCTGCGCCGAGCGCAACGACGATGCCGGCGATCAGGCCGCCAATGGTCATCGGCAGGATTTCCAGCCCGTAAAGCAGGAAGCCGGCTGCTGCACCCGGCAGGATGGCGTGCGCCATGGCGTCGCCCGAGAGGCTCATGCGCCGCAACATCAGGAAGACGCCGACAGGACAGGCGCCGAGCGACAGCATCAGCGAGCCGAACAGCGCCCGCTGCATGAACGCGAAATCGGCAAAAGGCGCGATGAAGAGGTCGTAAAGGAAGCTCATCAGGCAGCCCTTGGTCCAGCGCCATGATGGTGGTGATGGTCCTGCGCGTGGGCAGGCTCGTCATGATCGTGATCATGTCCGTCATGGTCATGATCGTGCCCGCCCGGCTCGCACCACGGCGCGTTCTCTTCCCATGCTTCATGGAAGCGCCTGGCCCGCAGGAGATTGTCGGACCGCAATGTCTCCTTCGTCTCGCCCCAGGCGACAGGCTGGCGGGCCAGCAGCAGCGTCTCGGGAAAATTCTGCCGGACAAGGTCGAGGTCGTGGACGACGACCATGATGGTGCGTTCCTCGCCATGCCAGCGCTTGATCAGAGCGATGAGATCGCCCACCGTCTTTGCATCGACGGCGTTGAACGGTTCGTCGAGCAGGATGAGATCGGCATCCTGCAACAGCACGCGGGCAAACAAGGTGCGCTGCAACTGGCCGCCCGACAGAGTGTCGATCGGGCGTGTCTCGAAGCCGCCAAGACCGACCGCCATCAGCGCCTCGCTGACGGATCGGCGATCCTCCTTCGTGTGGCGGCCGAGCAGCCCGCGTTTTGGCCACAGGCCGAGCGAGACCAGATCGACGACCCGGGCCGGAAAGCTGCGGTCGATTTCCGACTGCTGCGGCAGATAGGCGGCGCGCACGCCCGGCGCCCGCGTCACGGCGCCGGCCATCGGCTTCAGCACGCCGACAATACCCTTCATCAGCGTCGACTTGCCCGAACCGTTGGCGCCAACGACGGCGGTCAACGAGCCTTTGCGTATGACGCCGTCCAGATGATGGATCGCCGGATGGCTGTTATAGCCAAGCGTCAGGTCACGGAATGTCAGGCAGGTTTCGGTCATTCGACGGTCCGTGGGGGCGGAAGTGCGGCTGCCGGGCAGCGCCGACTGGATATGTGATGTTATTACATTAGTCAACAAGCCAATCGAGCGGAATTGTGGCTGGCGGCTCAACTTGCCGTGACTCTCCGGCGCCGCTGGTCCAAGGGGATTTGGAGCGCTCGGCCTTGCCCGAAGCCGACGCCAACTCTAAAGAGGCGCGACCACAAAGGAAGGAAACCTCCCATGAGCATTCGTCGCATCGATGTTGGCCCGCGCATGAGCCAGATCGTCATTCACGGCAACACCGTCTATCTGGCCGGCCAGGTGGGTGAGCCCGGCGGCAATGTCGCCTCGCAGACCCGCGATATTCTGGCGACGATCGACGAATTGCTGGCCGAGGCGGGCACCGACAAGACCAAGATCGTCCAGGCGATCATTTGGCTGGCCGACATGGGCACCTTCGCCGAGATGAACTCGGAATGGGACAAGTGGGTGCCCCAGGGCCACACGCCCGCCCGCGCCACCGGCGAAGCCAAGCTCGCCGGTCCGCAATATCTGGTCGAGATCATTATCACCGCGGCGATCTGAGCTCTTTACCCTCCCCCTTTGTGGGGAGGGTCGCTGCGCAGCAGCGGGGTGGGGGCGGTGCTCACCGTCACCCGTCTCGCCGCAAGGGAAGGTCCGCAGGCGCTATCCCTGTGACGGCGTGAACCTTGCCACAAGCGTGTGGCTCTCGGCTGCATAGGTGAAGCGCACATGGGTGACCGGGTGCTCGGCACTCCATGTCCGGCGCTCGACCACAAGACAGGCCGCGCCAAGGCCGATGTCGAGGGCATCGGCAACACGCTCGTCGGCGGCAACAGCACGAATGCGATGCTCGGCCTCGCTCCACGGCACACGGCCGATCAGCCATGGACCCGGCGCAATGTCGAGGAACTCTTCCTCGTCGGCTTCCGTGACGGCGGAGAGATTGATCAAGCGCTCTTCGAGCGCGAAGGGCCGTTCTCCGGCGAAATGCAGGCATTCCAGTGATAGCACCGAACCCGAGGCGGAAAGCCCGAGCAGCGCCCGGTCTTGCGCGCTGCTGCGCCGCTTCAGGCGCGCCAATCGCTCATATCGATAGGGCAGGCCGAGCGCCTCGACCTCGATCCTGATGTCATGGATTTCCAGCACCGCCGCTTGCGATTGCGGCTGGCGCACGAAACTGCCTGAGCGCCGACGGCGTTCGATCAGTCCTGACTTGGCAAGCTGCGACAGCGCCTTGTTCACCGTCATGCGCGAGCAATCATATTCGGCCGTCAACTCGTGCTCGAACGGAATGCGATGCCCCGGCGCCCAGGCGCCGGACAGGATTTTCTCGCTTATGTCGGACAGGATGCGCTGATGCAGCGACACCGTCTCGCCGCCCTCCGTCTCCGCTGTCGCCACCATGCTCATGGGATATCCCTGATCAGTCTGCCGAAAGCGCGGTCATGACATTGCGGAAACGCGCCGCTATGGCGTCGCGCCTGGCGTGCCTGCCGCCGCTGACTTGCTTTTGGCCGTGCACCCAGACGCAATCGACCTTGGCGCCGTTGGCGAAGATCCAGGCATCGAGGATCGCGTCTCCGGTCTTGCTGGCGAGCGAGGGACTTTCTGCATCGAGCGAGACGAGATCGGCGGATGCGCCAATGGCGATCCGCGTGGCGCCGGCGCCGAGGGCGACGCTGCCCCCGTCAAGCGCGGCGTCGAACAGCGCGCGGCCGGTCGAGCCGCCGGCGACCGCCAGCACGTTGCGGGCGCGGTGGGCGAGACGTTGCGAATATTCGAGTTGCCGAAGCTCGTCCGGCAGGCCGATCAGCACGTTGGAATCGGAGCCGACGCCGAAGCGGCCGCCATGTTGCGTGAACAGCGGCGCCGCAAAAGTGCCGTCGCCGAGATTGGCTTCGGTGATCGGGCACAGTCCCGCGATCGCGCCGCTTTTTGCCATCGCCACGGTCTCGGCATCGGTCATATGGGTGGCATGGATCAGGCACCAGCGCGGGTCGACATCGGCATGGCCAAGCAGAAATTCGACTGGACGCGCGCCCGACCAGGCAATGCAGTCCTCGACCTCCTTCACTTGTTCCGCGACGTGGATGTGGATCGGTCCGTCCGGCGCCATTGCAGCGACTTGTCGCAATTCCTCGACCGTCGCGGCACGCAAACTATGGGGGGCGACGCCGATGACCGCTTGAGTCAAGGCGCGAACGCATTCGCTAGACTTCTCAACCAGGCGTGAGAACCGGTTCACATCATTTATGAATCTGCGCTGGCCTTCGCTGGGAGCCGCGCCGCCGAAAGAAGAGTGCGCATAGAAGACCGGCAGCAGCGTCAAGCCTATGCCGGTTTCGGCGGCGGCGGCCGCGATGCGCTCGGCCATTTCGGCGATGTTGGCGTAGGGCTTTCCGTCGTGGTCGTGATGCAGATAATGAAATTCGCCGACGCGCGAGAAGCCGGCCTCCAGCATCTCGACATAGAGTTGGGCGGCGACCGCCTCGACCTGATCGGGCGTCATCGACAGCGCGAAACGGTACATCACCTCGCGCCAGCTCCAGAAACTGTCGGCCGACGGGCCGCGCAGCTCGGCAAGTCCGGCCATGCCGCGCTGGAACGCGTGGCTGTGCAGGTTGGGCATGCCCGGCAGGACGATGGCGTGGCGCTCGTCGCCGACGTTCGGCGCAACCCCGGCGTCGATTGCCGCAACGCGTCCTTCGCCCAGGGCGATGCGCACATTGCTTCGCCAGCCTTCCGGCAGAAGCGCCTGTTCCGCAAAGATCGTCGTCAATTTGTTCTCCGAATCCTGGCTTATGATGACAATAGCACTTGCGGTGCTTTTTAATATGTATATACATAACTGCCATCCTTTCAAAGGGAAAAGATGATGGCTGGAGAGAGCAAGGACCGGACGGCGGCGGTTCGCATATGGCGCAATGCGCGCCTGGCGACCTTTGCCGAAGGGGCGGCGGGGCAGGGCGTCGTCGAAAAGGGCGCCATCGCCGCGCGTGACGGCATCATCGTCTATGCCGGCGCCGAAGCCGATATTCCGGCGGCGTTCGAGCAGCATGC
Source organism: Mesorhizobium sp. BR1-1-2 (assembly GCF_020165435.1). Taxonomy (NCBI): domain Bacteria; kingdom Pseudomonadati; phylum Pseudomonadota; class Alphaproteobacteria; order Hyphomicrobiales; family Phyllobacteriaceae; genus Mesorhizobium; species Mesorhizobium sp. BR1-1-2. The sequence goes on along the minus strand of NZ_JAIUID010000002.1, from coordinate 423,650 downwards.
CGAGATCGTCGATTGCGAGGGCCGCTGGATCACGCCCGGCCTGATCGACTGCCACACCCATCTCGTCCATGCCGGCAACCGCGCCAACGAATTCGAGATGCGGCTCGCCGGCGCCACCTATGAGGAGGTCGCCAGGGCCGGCGGCGGCATCGTCTCGTCGGTCAGGGCCTTGCGTGCCGCAGGTGAGGACCAATTGGTCGCCCAGACACTGCCACGTCTCGATGCGCTCATTGCGGAGGGCGCTACCACCATCGAGGTCAAGTCCGGCTATGGCCTTGACCTGGAAAACGAGAAAAAGGCGCTGCGCGCGGCGCGCCGTTTGAGCGCAGAGCGCCCGGTGACGATCCGCACGACCTTCCTCGGTGCCCATGCCTTGCCGCCGGAAGCCAAGGGCGACAAGGACGCCTTTATCGATCTCGTCGCCGCCACGATCCTGCCGGCCATCGCTGCCGACGGGCTTGCCGACGCCGTCGATGGCTTCTGCGAAGGCATCGCTTTTTCGGTCGAGCAGATGGCACGGGTCTTCGACGCCGCAAAGGCGCTTGGCCTGCCGGTAAAACTCCATGCCGACCAATTGTCGAACCTGCATGGCGCCGAGCTCGCCGCGCGCTATGGCGCGCTGTCGGCCGATCATCTCGAATATACCGACGAGGCAGGTGCGGCGGCAATGGCCGGATCGGGCAGCGTGGCGACGATCCTGCCCGGCGCCTACTATTTTATTCGCGAAACGAAGAAACCTCCGATCGAATTATTCCGCAGGCATGGCGTCAAGATGGCCGTCGCCACCGACAACAATCCCGGCACCTCGCCGCTGACGTCGTTGCTGCTGACCATGAACATGGCGGCGACCCTGTTCGGCATGACGGTCGATGAATGCCTTGCGGGCGTGACCCGCGAAGCCGCCCGCGCGCTGGGCCTGCTCGGACAGACCGGCACGCTGGAGGCGGGTAAATCCGCCGATCTTGCGATCTGGAGCATCGAGCGCCCGGCCGAACTCGTCTACCGCATGGGCTTCAACCCCTTGCACGCGCGCATCTGGAGAGGACAATGACCGAACTCGTACTGCAGCCCGGCAACGTGACCCTGGCCGACTGGCGCGCCATCTATCGCGGCGCCGTACCAAGGCTAGACGATGCCTGCCGGCCAAAGATCAGGGCGAGTGCGGAGGCTGTCGCACGCATCGTCGCCAAGGGCGAGCCGGTCTATGGCATCAACACCGGTTTCGGCAAACTGGCCAGCGTCCGCATTCCTGCCCAGGATCTCGAAACGCTCCAGCGCAACATCGTGCTCTCCCACGCCGCCGGCGTCGGCGAGCCGATGCCGGTCGCCGTTTGCAGGCTGATGATGGCCTTGAAGCTTGCCAGCCTGGCGCAAGGCGCCTCCGGCGTGCGGTCGCGCACCATCGAGCTGCTGGAAGCGATGCTGGCCAACGATGTCATTCCGGTGGTGCCGGCGCAAGGTTCGGTCGGCGCCTCCGGCGACCTCGCGCCCCTTTCGCACATGACGGCCGTGATGATCGGCGTCGGCGAATGCTTCACTCCGCATGGCCGCTTCCCGGCCAAGGTCGCCTTCGTCTCGCATGGGTTGGAGCCTGTCATCCTTGGCGCCAAGGAAGGGCTGGCGCTGCTCAACGGCACGCAATTCTCGACCGCATACGCGCTGGCGGCCCTGTTCGAGGCCGAAGTTCTGTATCAGTCGGCACTGGTCGCGGGAGCATTGTCCACCGACGCCGCCAGGGGCTCGGACGCTCCCTTCGATCCGCGCATCCATCTCTTGAGGAAGCATCGCGGCCAGATCGAGACGGCGGATGCGCTGCGAAATCTGATGGCCGGCAGCGCCATCAGAGAATCCCACCGCGTCGGCGACGAGCGCGTGCAGGATCCCTATTGTCTGCGCTGCCAGCCGCAGGTGATGGGGGCCGCCCTCGACGTATTGCGCAAGGCGGCCGACACGCTCGGCACGGAAGCAAATGGCGTCACCGACAACCCCTTGATCTTCGCCGAGGACGACACGGCCTTGTCGGGCGGTAATTTTCATGCCGAGCCGGTGGCTTTCGCCGCAGACATGATCGCACTCGCCGTCTGCGAGATCGGCTCGCTGTCGGAGCGCCGCATCGCCATGCTGGTGGACCCGGCGCTGTCGGGCATGCCGGCCTTTCTGACGCCGAAGCCGGGCCTGAACTCCGGTTTCATGATCCCGCAGGTGACGGCTGCAGCGCTGGTTTCCGAAAACAAGCAGAAGGCCTATCCCGCAAGCGTCGATTCGATCCCGACCTCGGCCAACCAGGAGGATCACGTTTCGATGGCGGCGCACGGTGCGCGGCGGTTGATGGGCATGGTCGAGAACGCCACGGCCGTCATCGGTATCGAGTTGCTGGCCGCGACCCAGGGCTGTGACTTCCACGCGCCGCTCGCCTCCAGCACCGCGCTCGAAGCAGTGCGCAAATTGGTCAGGGCCGAGGTGCCGCATCTCGACAACGACCGGCATTTCCATCCCGACATGGAGAAAGCCATCGCCATGGTGCGCAGTGGTGCGGCGGTGAAGGCGGCGAGCGCGGTGGCGCTGCCGGGGATTGCTTCATGAAAATGCTCGCCATGGTAGGCCGCGTCCCTTCGCGCCCCCCTCTGTCCTGCCGGACATCTCCCCCACAAGGGGGGAGATTGGCTGTCATCGAGGCTTTCGCCAATCTCCAACGTTGCAGGTTTGAGCGAGGCGCCGAAAGTGCCAATCTCCCCCCTCGTGGGGGAGATGTCCGGCAGGGCAGAGGGGGGCGCCGTAGAGCGCCAGTTTGCGGAGGTCTCGCATGACACCTTCCTGGCTCACCGTCACGCGCGGCACCGCACCCCTGCTGGTCTCGATCCCGCACACCGGCGTCGACCTTGCCGGGCTCGACGGCCGGCTGGTGTCACCCTGGCTTGGCCGGCGCGACTGCGACTGGTGGATCGACAAGCTCTACGACTTCGCCACCGATCTCGGCGCCACTGTCGTCCACACCGCGATCTCGCGCACCGTCATCGACGTCAACCGCGATCCGTCGGGGGTTTCGCTCTACCCCGGCCAAACCACAACCGGCCTGTGCCCGACCGAGACATTTGACGGTGATCCGCTCTACCGCATGGGCGAGGAGCCGACCCCGTCCGAGATCGACCGGCGCCGCGAGACTTATTTCGCGCCCTACCATGCCGCTTTGCAGGCCGAGATCGACCGGCTGCGCGGCATGCACGGGAAGATCGTTCTCTACGACTGCCATTCGATTCGCTCGGTGCTGCCGCGCCTGTTCGACGGCACGCTGCCGGTGTTCAACCTCGGCACCAATGACGGCAAGAGCACCGACCCGTCATTGCAGGAAAAGGTGGCCGCTATCCTTGCCGCGACGGGCGAGAGCTGGGTCGTCAATGGTCGCTTCAAGGGTGGCTGGATCACGCGCCGCTTCGGCCAGCCGATCGAAGGCGTCCACGCGCTGCAGATGGAACTCTCCAACCGTGGCTATATGCGCGAGCCCGACGAGAAGGGCAGGCCGGGCAATTGGCCGGTGCCCTACGATGCCGGGTTTGCAGCACCAATCCGCGAAACGCTGAAGCGGATTCTTCAAACCGCCATTGACTGGGCCGGGCGCTGATGCACCGCCCCATCCGAAAGGGACAATGATGACCGATCCTCGCCACAATATCCGCGAAGTGCGCAGCCCCCGCGGCGACAAGCTCAACGCCAGGTATTGGACGACCGAAGCGCCGCTGCGCATGCTGATGAACAATCTCGATCCCGATGTCGCCGAAAACCCCAACGAACTGGTCGTGTATGGCGGCATCGGCCGGGCGGCGCGCACCTGGAACGATTTCGACCGCATCGCCGCTTCGCTGAAGACGCTTGGCGAGGACGAGACGCTGCTGGTGCAGTCGGGCAAGCCGGTCGGCGTCTTCCGCACCCATCCCGACGCGCCGCGCGTTTTGATCGCCAACTCCAACCTGGTGCCGCATTGGGCGACCTGGGAGAAATTCAACGAGCTCGATCGGAAAGGCCTGATGATGTACGGCCAGATGACGGCCGGCTCGTGGATCTATATCGGCACGCAAGGCATCGTGCAGGGCACCTACGAGACCTTCGTCGAAGCCGGCCGCCAGCACTATGGCGGCGATCTCAGGGGCAAATGGATTCTGACCGGCGGCCTCGGCGGCATGGGTGGCGCCCAGCCTCTCGCCGCCGTCATGGCCGGCGCCTGCTGCCTGGCCGTCGAATGCGATCCCGACCGTATCGATTTCCGGCTGCGCACCCGCTATGTCGACGAGCGTGCCGATACGCTTGACGAGGCGCTGGAGAAGATCGCGCGCTGGACCAGGGCGGGCGAGGCGAAGTCGGTCGGCCTGGTCGGCAACACCGCCGATATCGTCCCCGAGCTGGTGCGGCGCGGCGTGCGCCCCGATATGGTCACCGACCAGACTTCGGCGCACGATCCGTTGAACGGCTATCTGCCCAAGGGCTGGACGCTGGCCGAATGGCGCGAGAAGCGCACGTCCGACCCGAAAGCAGTCGAGAAAGCCGCCCGCGCCTCGATGCGCGAGCATGTCGAGGCGATGGTGGCGTTCTGGAACGCCGGCGTGCCGACGCTCGACTACGGCAACAACATCCGCCAGGTGGCGAAGGAAGAAGGCTTCGAAAACGCCTTTGCCTTCCCAGGCTTCGTGCCGGCCTATATCCGGCCGCTGTTCTGCCGCGGCATCGGCCCGTTCCGCTGGGCGGCCCTTTCCGGCGATCCGGAGGACATCTACAAGACCGACGCCAAGGTGCGCGAACTGACGCCTGGCAACACGCATCTGCACAATTGGCTGGACATGGCGCGCGAGCGCATCGCTTTCCAGGGCTTGCCGGCGCGCATCTGCTGGGTCGGCCTCGGCGACCGCCACCGGCTGGGCTTGGCCTTCAACGAGATGGTAGCCAAAGGCGAACTCAAGGCGCCTGTCGTCATTGGTCGCGACCATCTCGATTCCGGCTCGGTCGCCTCGCCGAACCGCGAGACGGAGGCGATGAAGGACGGCTCGGACGCGGTGTCCGACTGGCCGCTGCTCAACGCCTTGCTCAACACCGCGTCGGGCGCCACCTGGGTGTCGCTGCACCATGGCGGCGGCGTCGGCATGGGCTTTTCCCAGCATGCCGGCATGGTCATCGTCGCCGACGGCACGCCTGAGGCCGCCAGGCGCCTGGAGCGGGTGCTGTGGAACGACCCGGCGACCGGTGTCATGCGTCACGCCGATGCCGGCTACGACATCGCCATCGACTGCGCCAGGGAGCATCAGCTCAACTTGCCCGGCATCCTGGGCTAACGGGCCGACCGATGCGCGTCCTGCGGGCAGCCGGATACAAATCGATGCCATGGAAGAACGGCGGCGGCGTGACGACGGAAATCACCGTCTCGCCGGCCGATGCCGGGCTCGACGCCTTCGACTGGCGTGTCTCGATGGCCCGCGTCGAGAGGGGCGGGCCGTTCTCCAGCTTTGCCGGCATCGACCGCACGCTATCGGTGCTGGAGGGCGAGGGAATCATTCTTGATGTCGCCGGCCAGCCGCCGGCGCGCCTGACCGCCGCTTCAGCCCCGTTTTCCTTTCCGGCCGATCGGCCGACCGGCGCCGAACTGATCGCCGGCCCGATCACCGATCTCAACGTAATGACCCGTCGCGGCCGCATGAGGCATTCCGTCGAACGTCTCGTGATTTCGGCCCCTGCGGAAATCGGGACTGAAAGCCGCGCGACCCTCGTCCTGTGCCTGGGTGGGGAAGTCGTGGTTTCCGCCGCCGAGCCTGTTCGCCTTGGCCACCTCGACGCGCTCCTGACTGCCTCAGCCGCAGCTGGCCTGCGCATCCAGCCGATCGACGACACGACAGTATTCGTGGTCCGGATCGATTGCATTCGAGCCAACGATTAACGCTTGTTTCCAAACATGATCGCGATGCCGGCGAAATATAGGGTAAGCTCCAGCCGGGATCACGAAAAAGCCTGAATCCTTTCCGTCGATCGGTCTCGGCGGGAGTGAGAGGCGTTCGTCTTTGAAACTGTCGAAAAGACGATGCCTCGTCGTGGTGCGGAAACAATTTTCGGCAAAAGCTGGGCATGCAACCAATTGCATTTGAATCGGTTTTAGGGCCATTGCCGTGGCGGTGACGCCGCTGAGTGCCCGCTTACGGAATTTTCAATGAATATTCAGACGAATCCAGCACAGATCGAAAAGACCAGCGCGAGCTTCCCGCCCATCACGGAAGAACCGATAAGATCCATTTTCCTGCCGGAGGAACGCCTTCGGCTGCTCGGTGAAAGCCTGGCCAAGGGCGATCTCGCGGATCTCTTCGGCCTGACGCCGTTCGATTTCCAGGCCCGCATCCGCGACAGCGCCAAGAAGATCCTCGAAGTCTACCGTTCGACCAACGCCGCGCAGGCGAGGGGCGAGACCATCACGCCCGCGGCGCAATGGCTGCTCGACAACAACTATCTGGTCGAGGAAACCATTTTCCAGGTCAAGCGCGACCTGCCGCGCCGCTTCTATCGCCAATTGCCGACACTGAAGCTGCCCGACGGCGGCAGCGAGCCGCGCGCTCTGGCGCTGGCCTGGACCTATGTGGCGCATTCCGACAGCTCCGTCTCCGCGACCATGTTCAAGGCCATCGTCCAGGGCTTCCAGTCGGTCGAGCCGCTGAAGATCGGCGAACTCTGGGCGCTACCGTCGCTGTTGCGCTTCGTTCTGATCGAAAATCTTCGCCGCCTGGCGGTGAGGGTCAACCGCACCCGGCAGATGCGCCAGATCGCCAATGATGTCGCAGACAAGGTGTTGGCGACCGACGATACGCGCGACCGCCAGGCGATCCTGGCCAATTTCAGCGCGCATGCCCAGGACACCACCTTTGCCACGCAACTGCTCTATCGCTTGCGCGACGGCTCGCAGAATGCAGGCAAGGCGCTGGAGTGGCTGGAAGGCGAACTCGAGAAGACCGGCTCGGACGCCGAGGAAATCATCATTTCCGAGCATCATACGCTGTCCAGCGGCAATGTGACGACCGGCAACATCATACGCGGCCTGCGGCTCATCAACGATATCGACTGGACGGTGTGGTTCGAGGGCGTCAGCCGTATCGACACGGTGCTGCGCGAGCGCACCGACTTCGCCGCGCTCGATTTCTTCTCGCGTGACCAGTACCGGACCGCGATCGAAGAGCTGGCCCGCCGCTCGAATCTCTCGGAATATCGCGTCGCCGAAAAGGCGATCGAACTGGCTGGCCAGGTCGCTAACGAGAATCCATCGGCCGCCGGCGACACCGCTGGCGTTGCGGTTCCGCACGCGCACACGGATGTCGGTTTTTTCCTCGTCGGGCCACGCCGGCTGGAGCTGGAAAGGGCGATCGGCTACCGGCCGACCGTCAGTCAGACCGTCAAGCGCACCTTTGCCAAGACCGGATGGCTGGGCATCGTCCTGCCGGTCTTTGCGCTGACCGTGCTGCTGCTGGTGGTTTCCGGCAATGCCCTTGCCAATCTCGGCTTGTCTGTGCCTTCGATCGTCTTGATGCTGGCGCTGTTTGCCGTGCCGGCGAGCGAAGGCGCGCTCGCTTTCTTCAACACCGTTGTCTCGCTGTTCCTCAAGCCGACACGCCTTATCGGCTATGACTACCGGCACGGCGTGCCGTCCGAGGCACGCACCCTGGTGGTGGTGCCGTCGCTGATCGGCTCGCGCGACGACGTCGAGGAAAACATCCGCAACATCGAAGTGCACTATCTCGCCAATCTGGCGGACGAGATCCACTTCGCCCTGCTGTCGGACTGGCCCGACAGCAAGACCGAGATCGACGCGGCCGACACCGAGATTCTCGAATTCGCCCGTGACGAGATCGCCCGCCTCAACGCCCGCTATCCCGCCGAAGGCGCACCGCGCTTTTACCTCCTGCACCGGCGCCGGCTCTACAATGCCGCTCAGGGATGCTGGATGGGCTGGGAGCGCAAGCGCGGCAAGCTGCACGAGCTCGACCTGCTGCTGCGCGGCGATAGCGACACCACCTTCCTGCCGCTCGATGTGCCGCTGCCGGAAAAAGTCGTCCACGTAATGACGCTCGACGCCGACACGCGCACCACCCGCGACGCGGTCGCCACGCTCGTCGGCAAGCTCTGCCATCCACTCAACCGCCCGCATTTCGATGCCACAAGGCGCGTCGTCACCTCGGGCTACACGATCCTGCAGCCACGCATCACCGCTTCGCTGACCAGCGGCGACGAGGCGTCGTTCTTCCAACGGGTCTTCTCGGCCAATCGCGGCCTCGATCCTTATGTCTTTGCGGTGTCCGACCTATACCAGGACGTCTTCGGCGACGGTTCTTTCACCGGCAAGGGCCTCTACCATGTCGATGCCTTCGAGGCCGCGTTGCAGGGTCGCATCGAGGAAAACACCATCCTCAGCCACGATCTGCTCGAAGGCGCGCTGGCGCGTTCGGCGCTCGTCACCGATGTCGAACTGGTCGAGGATTACCCGACCCGCTATTCGGTCGACGCCTCGCGCCACCATCGCTGGGCGCGCGGCGACTGGCAGCTCCTGGGCTTCATCCTCGATCCGCGCTCCGGCGTCCCGGCGCTGTCGCGCTGGAAGATGGTCGACAATCTGCGCCGCTCGCTGACGCCGATCTTCTGGGTGATGGCCGCGATCGCCGGCTGGACGCTGCTCCCCTTCACGCAGGCAGCACAATGGCAGGCATTGCTGATCCTCAGCCTGTTCATGGCGCCCACTTTCGACGTCGTCAACGCCATACTGCCCAAGAGCGGTGACCAGACGCCGCGGGGCCATTTCTCCGCGCTGGCGCGCGACGTCGCCTTCGGCACCGCCATGGTGGCGTTGAAGATCGTGCTGATGGCGCATAATGCCTGGATGATGGGCGACGCCATCGTGCGCACGCTCTACCGGCTGTTCGTCTCCCGGCAGAACCTGCTGGAATGGCGCACCGCCTCGCAGGCGCACAAGGCCGGCGACAACGACACCGGCTCCTACTACGGCATGATGTACGGCGCCGTGATCATCGGCTTCGTCGGCCTCGCCATTCCGGTGCTGGCCGATTCCACCGGCGCCTTCGTCGCCTTCTTCTTCGCGCTGTTCTGGATCGGCTCGCCGGCGATCGCCAGCTGGATCAGCCGCTCGGCCGAAACCGAGGACCGGCTGCGCATATCGCAGTCCGACATCCATACGCTGCGCACCGTGGCGCGGCGCACCTGGCACTATTTCGAAACCTTCGTCACGGCGGAGCATCATCATCTGCCGCCGGACAATTTCCAGGAGAGCCCGGCGCCAGTGGTCGCGCCGCGCACCTCGCCGACCAATATCGGTGTCTATCTCCTGTCGGTCGTCTCGGCCCGCGATTTCGGCTGGATCAGCCTGTCCGACGCCATAACCCGCATCGATGCCACCATGACGACCATCGAGAGCATGCCGCGCAATCGCGGCCATCTCTTCAACTGGTACGACACCACCACGCTGAAGCCGCTCTATCCGCTCTACATCTCGGCTGTCGACAGCGGCAATCTCGCCGGCCATCTGGTGGCGGTGGCGGCGGCCTGCGCCGAGTGGGCCGAGGCGCCGTCGGTTCATCTCCAGGGCGATTTCGAAGGCATCCTCGACACAGTGACCATCCTCGGCGAGAGCCTGGACGAGCTGCCCGACGACCGCCGTCAGCTGCGACCGCTGCGCCAGCGCCTGGCCGACCGCCTCGACGGGATGCGGCGCGCCGTCGACACCATCAAGGCGCAGCCGGAAATGGCCTCGATCCGTACCATCAATTTGGCTGTGCTGGCCGGGGAGATTCGCAAGCTCGCCACCGCCATCCATACCGAGGCGGCATCGCCGCAGAGCGACGTCATCGTCGACTGGGCAGCCAGGCTCGAAGCCACCTGCGAGGCGCATGTCCACGACGCCCACAGCGACGACAACGCCGTCGAGGCGCTGCGGGCCAAGCTGCTCACATTGCGCGAGCGCACGCGCCGCTTCGCCTTCGAGATGGAGTTCTCGTTCCTGATGCGGCCGGAGCGCAAGCTGCTATCGATCGGCTACCGGGTCGAGGAGCACCAGCTCGACGAGAGCTGCTACGACCTTCTGGCCTCCGAGGCGCGGCTGACCAGCCTGTTCGCCATCGCCAAGGGCGACCTGCCGACCGAGCACTGGTTCCGGCTTGGCCGGCCGATCGTCGAGATCGGCTTCCAGGGCGCGCTGATGTCCTGGTCCGGCTCGATGTTCGAATACCTGATGCCGCCGCTGGTGATGAAGGAACCGCAAGGTTCGATTCTCAACCAGACCAGCAAGCTGATCATCAAGCGCCAGATCCAGTACGGCCGCCAGAAGAACGTGCCTTGGGGCATTTCGGAAGCGGCCTACAACGCCCGCGACCGCGAGCTGACCTACCAGTACACCAATTTCGGCGTGCCCGGTCTCGGGCTGAAGCGCGGTCTTGGCCAAAACACGGTGATCGCGCCTTACGCCACCGTGCTGGCCGCGCAATTCAACCCGCGTGAAGCGGTGCAGAACCTCGCGCGCCTGCGGGAGCTCGGCGCGCTTGGCCGCCATGGTTACTACGACGCAGTCGATTTCACGCCGCAGCGCGTGCCGGAAGGCACCGATCACGTCGTCGTACAGAACTACATGGCCCACCATTCCGGCATGTCGATCGCGGCGGTCGCCGATGCTATTTTCGAGGGTCGCCTGCGCGACCGTTTCCACAGCGATCCGGTCATCGAGTCGGCCGAACTTCTGCTCCAGGAGAGGGCGCCGCGCGACATCCCGACCGCGACCGTCAGGACCGAGGCGGACGAACGGGCGAAGGACGAGACCGAAACCGAGAGTCCCGACACCCGCATCGTGCTCGATCCTGTGCGGGCGCTGCGTTCGACCAATGTGATGTCGAACGGCCGCTATTCGGTGATGGTCACCGCGACAGGCTCCGGCTACAGCCGCTGGGGCGATCTGTCCGTCACGCGCTGGCAGCCGGATCCGACCGAGGACCGGCTCGGCTCCTACATCTTCCTGCGCGACGCCGGCACCGGCGACTGGTGGTCGGCGACGGCGGAGCCCAAGCGCGCGGCCGAGGAGCGCGCCCAGACGCTGTTCTCCGACGACAAGGCCAGCTTCGTCAAACTGGTCGGCACGCTGCGCTCCGAGGTCGAATGCATCGTCATCTCGGAAGGCAATGGCGAAGGCCGGCGCGTGACGCTGTTCAACGAGGGACCGACCGACCGTCACATCGAAGTGACCTCCTTCGCGGAGCTGGTGCTGGGGCTGGAGGTATCCGACAATGCCCATCCCGCCTTCTCGAAAATGTTCGTGGAGACCGAAATTGCCCCCAACAATGGGGCGATCTTCGCCACGCGGCGCAAGCGCGAGACCAGCGAGCCAGACGTGACGATGGTGCATTTCGTCACCGACCCGTCCGGTCCGGCGCGCGACGCCGAAGCCGAGACCGACAGGCGCGCCTTCATCGGCCGCGGCCGCACCATCGTCGACGCGGCGGCTTTCGATCCGGGCGCCCGGCTTGGCGGCCATTCCGGCTTCACCCTCGATCCCGTCGCCTCGCTGCGCCGGCAGGTGCGTGTGCCTGCCAACAAGAAGATATCGCTGACCTTCTGGACCGTCGTCGGTTCCAACCGCGCGGAGCTGGAGGAGGCCATTGCCCGGCTCGACCACCCGGAGAGCTTTGCCCGCCAGGCCATGCTTGCCTGGACGCGCAGCCAGGTGCAGACCCGGCATCTCGGCCTCAGCCTGGCCGACGCCGCCAACGTACAGAAGCTGGCGCGCTATCTGATCTATCCGGATCCTTTCCTGCGCCTGCCGGCCGAATCCATCGCTTCGGGACTGGGCAAGCAGTCGAGCCTGTGGCCGACCAGCATCTCCGGCGATTTCCCGATCTTCCTGGTCAGGATCGGCGACGTCGCCGATCTCGAAATCGTCGCGCAGGCGCTGCGTTTCCAGGAGTACATGCGCACCCGTGGCATGATGATCGATTTCGTCGTCGTCAACGAACAGGCCTCCTCCTATGTGCAGGACCTGCAGCGAGCGGTCGAATCCCTGTGCGAGAACAGCCGTTTGCGCGGCAAGGAGCTCGGACCGCGCCAGCACATATTCGCCGTGCGCCGCGACCTGATGGACGAGACCACCTATAAGACGCTGCTTGCGGTTGCCCGCGTGGTTCTGCACACGCGCAACGGCACCATCTTCGATCAAATCGAGCGGGCCGAGGTGGCCGCCTTGCAGGCGCGCGACGCCCAGCAACCGGCGGCATTGCCCGAATTGGCGTCTATGACGCATTCCTTTGGCTCGCAGGCCCTGGCGGCGGACGGGCACGGGCTCAGCCAATGGAACGGGTTCGGTGGTTTCGAGGGTGACGGGCGGCACTATGTCGTGCGCCTGGCCGGCCGCAGCACCACGCCGCAACCCTGGATCAACGTCATTTCCAACGCCTCGTTCGGCTTCCACGTCTCCGCCGAAGGCGCTGCATTCACCTGGAGCCGCAACAGCCGCGACTACCAGCTGACGCCGTGGTCGAACGATCCGGTTTCGAACCGGCCCGGTGAGGGCATCTATATCTATGATCACGCCAGCGGCCGGGCCTTCTCGCCGCTCGCCGCCGTGGTGCGCGATCCGTCGATGACTTACGAGACGTGGCATGGCCAAGGGTTCTCCACCTTCCGGTCAAAGCGCGGCTCACTGTCGATGGACCTCACCCATGTCGTCGACCCGGTCGACCCGGTGAAGATTTCCCGCCTGCGCATTCAGAATGCCGGCCCGGCGCCGGCCAGGCTGCGCGTCTATGCCTATGCCGAATGGGTGCTGGGCGGACATCGCTCGCGCACGGCGGCGACCATCGTTCCGTCGCGCGATGCCGCCACCGGCGCCTTGCTGGCACAGAACCCCTACGGGCTCGATTTCGGCGAGCGGGTCGCCTTCCTCGCCGCCGATGACGGCGTGCATTCGGTGACATCGGACCGGACCGAGTTCCTGGGCCGGCACGGCACCAGCGAATTTCCGCAGGCGGTGCTGAGCGGCGCGGGATTGTCAGGCCGCGTGGAGGCCGGCGACGATCCCTGCGCTGCAATCGCCCGCGACATCGATGTTCCGGCCGGCGGCGACGTCACGCTGTTCTGGCTGCTCGGGGACGCCGGCTCGGCCGCGGAGGCGAGCGCCTTGGTGCGCAAGCATCGGGGCAGGGATTTCGACCAGCGTCTGGCCGACAACGAGCGCGAATGGCGCGGCTTCCTCGATACGATCCAGGTCGAAACGCCGGACAAGGCGCTCGACGCCATGGTCAACCACTGGCTGCCCTACCAGAGCCTCGCTTGCCGCATCCGCGCCCGCTCTGCCTTCTATCAGGCCAGTGGCGCCTTCGGCTTCCGCGACCAGTTGCAGGACACGCTGGCTCTGCTGGCACACGATCCCAAACTGGCGCGAGACCAGATCCTCAACGCGGCGCGGCGGCAGTTCCCCGAAGGCGACGTGCAGCATTGGTGGCTGCCGCGCACCGGGGCGGGTGTGCGCACGCTGATCTCCGACGACGTGGTGTGGCTCGCCCATGCCACCGCGCGCTACCTGCTGGTGACGGGTGACGCCACCATCCTGAAGGAGCAACTGCCCTTCATCGATGGACAGCCGCTGGGCGAGGGCGAGCACGATGCCTTCTTCACGCCCGAGATTTCCAAAAAGACGGCGTCCCTCTACGAGCATTGCGCGCGTGCGCTCGATCTGGCCATTACGCGCAGCAGTCCCGCCGGACTGCCGCTGATCCTCGGCGGCGACTGGAATGACGGCATGAACCGCGTCGGCGAGCAAGGCAAGGGCGAGAGCGTCTGGCTCGGATGGTTCCTGCTGCGGACGCTGGGCGACTTCGCCGCCGTGGCCAAGACCGAGGGCGATGCCAAGCACGCGCAGGCCTGGGCAAAGCATGCCGACGCGCTGAAACGCGCGTTGGAGAGCACGGCGTGGGACGGCGAATGGTATCGGCGCGGCAGTTTTGACGATGGCACGCCGCTCGGTTCGCGCTCATCCCAGGAGTGCAGGATCGACTCCATCGCCCAGTCCTGGAGCGTGCTCTCGGGCGAGGGCGATCCGGCGCGTTCGACGACGGCCATGCAGCAGGCGACCAAGCTGCTCGTCGACGACGAACTCAAGATCCTCAAGCTGTTCACGCCGCCCTTTTCGAAGACGAAGAAGGATCCGGGCTACATCAAGAGCTACCCGCCGGGCGTTCGCGAGAATGGCGGCCAGTATACCCATGCCGCCACCTGGTTTGTCATCGCGCTGGCCGAAATGGGGCTGAACGACGAGGCCTATCGCTGCTTCTCGATGCTGAACCCGGTCAACCACGCCTTGGACGAGGCCGCGGCCGAACGCTACCGCGTCGAGCCCTACGTGGTTGCGGCCGACATCTACGCCGGTGACGGCAATGCCAGCGACAACAAGGGCGGCCGCGGTGGCTGGACGTGGTACACGGGCTCGGCGGGCTGGCTGTACCGGGCGGCGGTCGAAGGCATTCTCGGCATCGAGCGGCGTGGAAAGCAGATCACGTTTAAGCCGAAACTGCCCAGCCATTGGGATGGCTACGCCGCCACGCTCAAAATGCTGGGGGCCGAAGTCACGGTACGTGTCCTCCGCGACAAAAAGACCAAGTCGATCTCGCTTGAAGTCGATGGTTCGAAGACGAAATCCGCGTCTTTCCAACCGAAGGCTGGTAGCAAGGTCGAAGTCGTCGTGAAGATACCTTCGTAAAATCAACAGCTTCAACCCTATCCCGCGCATCCTCCGGAACGCGCGGGATAGTCTTTTGTCTATTTGCAGATCTCCGCTTCGGCAGCCGGCGCACCCGGTCGGGGCATGCCGGGCAAGTTCCCCGTGATTAAAAATGTGGCAGCGCTCAGCGGCTGCCATGATTTTGCCGCAAGGCTGACATTTCACCTTTTATCTCAACCCGTTAGGTGATCACGTGAGATTTCGCATCGTCGTCATCTTTTGTTCGCTAAACGGGAACGGAAGGGATAGACGGGCATTGTTTTGCGACGCGTTAACCGATACGTGTCAAGAAATGGTGCAGTGCACAATAAATGTTTTGGCGGAGTAGCTGAAGTGTCCCTTCTGCAAATCTACTGGCGAGCGCTCGGTTATTTGGCAGCTGACAGGAAACGCGTGGCGCTGATCTGCTCGGCCAATGTCGCGCTGGCCATCATCGCCATCCTGGAGCCGATCATGTTCGGTCGCGTGATCGACGCGATTTCCGCACACGGCTCCGTCTTTTCGACGCTCGCCCTCTGGGCCGGCCTCGGCGCCTTCAACATCATCGCATTCGTTCTTGTGGCACGCGGCGCCGACCGCTTCGCCCACGCCCGGCGCAGCGAAGTGCTCTGCGACTCCTTCGAGCGCGTCATCACCATGCCGCTCGCCTGGCATCACCAGCGCGGCACGTCCAATTCCCTGCACACGCTGCTGCGTGCCGTGGAGACCTTGTTCAGCCTCTGGCTCGAATTCATGCGCCAGCATCTGTCCACCGCCGTCGCGCTGTTCCTGCTGATCCCGACCGCGCTCAGCATGGACGTGCGCATGTCGATGGTGCTGCTGGCCCTTGGCGTGCTCTATGTCGGCATCGGCCGGCTGGTGATGAAGCGGACCAAGGCGGGCCAGGCCGCCGTGGAGCGCCACTATCACACCGTATTCGCCCATGTGACGGATTCGGTCAGCAACGTCGCCGTTTTGCAGAGCTACAACCGCCTCGGCCATGAGGCCGATACGCTGCGCCGCTATGTCAAGAACCTGCTCGATGCGCAGAACCCTGTGCTCGACTGGTGGGCCATGGCCAACGCGCTGCATCGCCTGTCGTCGACCATTTCGATGATGGTGGTGCTTTTGATCGGCGCCTATCTGGTCACCCACGGCCAGCTGCGCATCGGCGACGTCATCGCCTTCACCGGTTTTGCAACGCTGCTGATCGCCCGTCTCGACCAGATGTCGGCATTCGCCAACCAGATTTCGGAAGCCCGCGCCAAGCTCGAGGATTTCTACCATCTCGAGGACTCGGCGGCCGACGCCGCCGAACCGGACGGGCTGCGCGATCTCACCAACGTCACCGGCCACGTCCGTTTCGAGAATGTCGGCTTCGAATTCGCCAATTCGGGGCAGGGCATCCACGACGTCTCGTTCGAGGTCCAGGCGGGCCAGACCGTAGCCATCGTTGGGCCGACCGGCGCCGGCAAGACCACGCTCATCAATCTGTTGCAGCGCGTCTTCTCGCCGTCCACCGGCCGTATCCTCATCGACGGCATCGACACCCGCACCGTGACCCGCAAGTCGCTGCGCCATTCGATCGCCACCGTGTTCCAGGATGCCGGTCTGCTCAACCGCTCGATCGAGGACAACATCCGCGTCGGCCGCTCCGATGCGACCAACGACGAGATCCATGCCGCCGCCGACGCGGCTGCCGCACAGGACTTCATCCTGGCCAAGAGCAATGGCTACGACACGGTGGTCGGCGAACGCGGCGGCCAGTTGTCCGGCGGCGAGCGCCAGCGCATCGCCATTGCCCGCGCCGTGCTGAAGGATGCTCCGATCCTGGTGCTGGATGAGGCGACCAGCGCGCTCGACGTCGAGACAGAAGACCGCGTCAAGGAAGCGATCGACGAATTGCGCCGCGACCGCACCACCTTCATCATCGCCCACCGCCTGACCACCGTCCGCGACGCCGATCTGGTCGTGTTCATGGATAAGGGCAGGGTGGTCGAAATGGGCGGCTTCGCCGAGCTGTCGCTGCGCAACGGCCGTTTCGCCAGCCTGCTGCGCGCTGGCGGCCTGCTCAACGACGAAGAGGTCCGCCGCCTCAGCCGCTCGATACAGGGCGAGGCCGCCTGAGCGGGTTCTCTTACCTCCCCCTCGTGGGGAGGTCGGACCGAAGGTCCGGCCGGGGAGCGCCGCCGTCCTCACCCCGCTGCTTCGCAGCGACCCTCCCCACAAAAGGGGAGGTGACAAGGCCTGCGACACTCCCTCGATTGCCCCAGACGCATAGCCGGGCTATTTAAAGCGGCATGAGCGACAGCACTTCACGCCTGAGCGGCTGGACCGATCTTGCCAACCCGACACGGTTCGTGGCGCTTGCCGACCGGGTCGTGCCGTGGCTGGCGACGATTGCGGCGCTGACCCTTGCCGCCGGGCTCTATATGAGCTTCACCGCGCCCGAGGACTTCCAGCAAGGCATCACCGTCCGCATCATGTACATCCATGTGCCTTTCGCCTGGTTGGCCATGATGTGCTACACGCTGATGGCGCTCTCGGCGCTCGGCACATTGGTCTGGCGCCATCCGCTGGCCGATGTCGCACTGAAATCGGCGGCCCCCATAGGTGCCGTCTTCACCGCGCTGGCGCTGATCACCGGTTCGATCTGGGGCAAGCCGATGTGGGGCACCTGGTGGGTGTGGGACGCGCGGCTGACTTCGGTGTTCGTGCTGTTCCTAATGTATCTCGGCATCATCGCGCTGACCCGCGCGCTCGATGACGCCGGCCGCGCCGCCTGGGCCGCCGCCATCATCACGCTGGTCGGCTTCATCAACATCCCGATCATAAAATTCTCGGTCGATTGGTGGAACACGCTGCATCAGCCGGCCTCGGTGTTCCGCATGGGCGGATCGACCATCGACCCCTCGATGCTCTGGCCGCTGCTGGTGATGGCCATCGGCTTCACGGTGCTGTTCTTCGCGCTGCACCTGATGGCGATGCGCACCGAAATACGCCGGCGGCGGGTGATTGCGATGCGGCGGGTCGCGGCGCGGCAAGCCAACTGATCCCACCTTTGGATCACTCGGGCTCCATCGAGTTCCTTCGCGCCCCCCTCTGTCCTGCCGGACATCTCCCCCACGAGGGGGGAGATTGGCTGTCGCATATTGTTTCGCCAATCTCAAACGTTGCAAAGGAAGAGCCGGCGCCAAAGCTGCCGATCTCCCCCCAGTGGGGGAGATGGCCGGCAGGCCCTGCCCCGTACAGAGCCACGCACCGGGCTTGTCGGTCGGCGGCAATACTCCGCCCGGCAAGGAAGCTCCAGAGGGGGGCGCTGTCCCGCCGGCGTTCGAAGGGACTGGAGCACTCGCATACGCGCGGCTTGAATCACCCCATCAGCCCGCGCGCGGCCACCGGCAGGGTTTCCAGCACCGTCTCGCCGTCGATCAAATTGACCTCATTGAACAGGTTTGTCACCACGCAGCAATGATCGGGCACCACGCGCACGCGCTCGCCGATGCGAAGCTTGCCATCGCCTGACAGCGTCACCGTGCCGTGTTCCTCGCTCAGGCCCGTCACCCGCGCTCCCGCAACGCCTAACAGCTCACCGAAATCGGCGAGCCCCAGCGTGTCGCTCGACAGCGCCTTGCTGCCGGCGTCGAGGATGGCACGCGTCGCCGTTGGATGGCTGACCACGGTCGACAGCACTGTCAGCGCGCAATCGTCGAGACTGCCGACGCCCTTGGCGACCTGGTAGCGGTCGAGATAGATGTAGGTGCCGGGGCGGTATTCCGTGACGACGCTGTCTTCGCCGGAGCGCCACATGTCGGGTGTGCCGCCGCTGGAGACGCGCTCGCAGGCAAAGCCGCAGGCGGCCAGCGCCTGCCTGGCGCCGGCGAGCCAGGCCTCGGCCTCCGCCGCGCGGCCCGCGGCCGGATAGGTCATCAACCCGCCAAAGGCGAGGCCCTTGGCCGTGTCGATCTGTCTTGCCAGGCCAACCGCTTCACCGGCCGTCTGCACGCCGCAGCGGCCCATGCCGGTGTCGCACTCGACCAGGACCGGCAGGGGATGGCCGGCATCGGTGAAGGTGGCGGCCAAGCCTTCGATCGTCTCCATGCTGTCCGCCGTCACCGATAGGGTGACGCGCCCATGCAGCGCCTTCAGCCGCTCCAGCTTGGCGCGGCCAAGGATGTTGTAGGGGAGAAAAATGTCGGTCAGTCCGGCATCGGCCATCACCTCGGCCTCGCCGATCTTCTGGCAAGTGATGCCGACCGCGCCCGCGGCGACCTGCTTCTTCGCCCAATAGGGCAGCTTGTGCGTCTTGATGTGCGGCCTGAGCTTCAACCCGTGGCGGTCGGCATGCGCCTGCGCGCGGGCAATATTGGCTTCGGCGCGCGCGGCATCGATCAGGATCGATGGCGTATCGAGGTCGTGGATGGTCGGCATCATCTGTCACCCTGTGGAATCCGCAAGGGTTATGACCCTGAAAGTGTCTTGTGTCACCCGGCCAGCCAAGCGGATCCGTGGTTCCATGCGGCCACGCCGCGAGCCGGGATCGGGCAATACGGATCGACACCGCATCGCCGTTCGGCTATGCGGTTTGTCGGAAAAGTCGACACGAGGACCACGATCATGAAACGCTCCGCCATCAACGACATCATCCGCGAAGCCGACGCTTTCATCCGCTCGTTCGGCTACATCATGCCGCCCTTCGCCTATTGGTCGCCGGAAGAGATGAAGGCGCGCCAGGTCGATTCCTCTGCGATCTTCACCTCACGGCTCGGCTGGGACATCACCGACTACGGGCAGGAAAAATTCAAGGAGCTCGGCCTGTTCCTGTTCACCGTGCGCAACGGCCGCTACGAGGACATGAAGAAGGGCATGGGCATGCTCTATGCCGAGAAGATCATGATCTCGCGCAAGGACCAGCTGTCGCCGATGCACCGCCACAACATCAAGGCCGAGGACATCATCAACCGTGGCGGCGGCAAGCTGGTGCTGGAACTGTTCATGCATGATCGCGACGGCGGCATCGATCCCAAGGCCGAGGTGTCGGTGCCTGTCGACGGAACCATCCACCGGTTGCCGGCGGGCGGACTGCTGAAGCTCGACCCGGGCCAGAGCGTCACGCTGCTGCCCGGCGTCTGGCATGCCTTCTGGGCCGAAGGCAAGGACGTGCTGATCGGCGAGGTGTCGACCGTCAATGACGATCTCACCGACAACGTGTTTCGCGAGCCGATCGGCCGCTTTTCCAACATCGATGAGGACGTCGCCCCGCTGCACTTGCTGGTGTCCGACTATGAGAAGTGGCTGGGGTAGATCAGCCGTGAATTGAGGCGCCGACCGGCTAACGGCAAGGCTGACAACGCTTCAGTGACAGCAGCCAAGTCCAAGTGAATCGCTCCCGGGATGCCGCTACGGCGATCCCTGGGTGATTGATCCCACCGGCTCGCCGGTGAAGATGACCTTCGTGCCTTCGTGCACTTCGGAGGCGAGGTCTTCGGCGTCCCAATTGGTCAGCCTGATGCAGCCATGCGAGAAGGTTTTCCCGATCTTGCTTGGGTCGGGTGTCCCGTGAATGCCGTAACTTTCGATGGACAAATCGATCCAGACCGAACCCACCGGATTGTTTGGCCCGGCGGCGATCGTGAAGGGGCGTTTGGTCCTCACCCCCTTGAAGGCGAAGTCGGGATCGTAGTGATAGGTTGGGTTGTGCACCACGCGTTTGACCTCCGCTTGGCCGCTCGGCGCCGGCTTCTCCTGGCTGCCGATCGAGGCGGGGTACACCGCAAGCACTTTGCCGGAAGGGTCGCGCACGCGCAGCTGGCGAGCGCCCTTGTCGACCTCGACGTCAGTAACACCTGCGGGCGGATCGCCTCGGGTGACGGCAGGCACCAGCACCTTTTGCCCGGCCTTCCTGAAGCCGACGCCGGGGTTGAGCCGTTGAAGCAATTGCTGGCTGACGTGGAAGCGCTCCGCTATTTTTTCCGCCGCGTTGTGGTAGCCAAGCCTGCGCAGGCGGGCCATTCTCTCCATGCGCGCCGGAATTCGCCTGGTAAACGGTCCGCGCACATCCTTGCGCGTCAACTCGTAGGTCTCGAGCACCGGGCTGGGGGACGCCGCGGCCAGCCTGTCCCAGGTCTCGCGCGTGAGCTTGCCATAGGCAGGCAACCCGTTGGCCGCCTGAAATGCCTGGACCGCCTTGGCGAAATTCTCTGCGGCGCGGCCGTCGATCAAGCCCGGCGAGAAGCGCGCGCGATCCAGAAGGATTTGCGCCTTCAGCACGGTCGCACTGACGCCTTTCGCATCGCTGTCGTCGAATTGCGCGTTGTTGACGGTTGCGGCATCCAGCTTTGCCGCCGCTGATACGTCGCACGCCATGGCGAGCACAACCGCCGCGACGAGAAGGAGCCTGGTCATCGACGTCACACTCCTGCATGAGCACCTGCTTCTATGACGTTGCAGGATCGATCTGGTTCCATTCCTCCGCACCTGGGTCGAGATCACCGATTGCCAGCAAGAGAACCCGGACCAGGAGCGCCCGGTTGCCGCGGATGCATGTGATGATAGGCTCAACGGCAGCAGTTCGGCGCCGGCTGCACGCTCGTCCTGTACAGGCATGATGAACTGATCGGCACATCCGCCTTGGCCAACCTTGCCTGCAGTGCCGGCAACGCCTCGCTCTCGCCGCGCCATGTCACGCATTGCACCAGCCCGTGCAGCGCCTTCGGCAACGCCGGGCTCACCCGCACCGGTGCCGAACGCCCCTCAACTGCCAAGCTTGGCCTTGTTTTGTTTGCGTGCATAGACGACGCATGCGTCGACGGCGCTGACACACAGCCCATCGCGGCGGTTTGGAAGGTTGTTGTCGCCGGCATAGGCCACCTCAGCCACACGGCCATCGACGATGCGCACCTGTGTGTTGCAATAACCGCCCGGAGCGACATTCAACGAACCGCCGACGGAAGGGATAGGGCCCACCGCGAAGGTAGGAAGCACGACATTGACATTGCCCCGCTGCACCGCGCGCTCGTAGCTCCAGATTTGCCCCGATGCTCCTTCGTCGGCGGTGGCGGTGGGGAATCCCGCGCACATTCGCAGATCCGCTTCGCTGAGACCGACCATTTCCTTTTTGGCGGCTGCCGTCGTGGGATCCTCTTTCGCAAGCTTGGACGTATCGTCGGGAACGACGCAGGACCAGAGCGTGACCATGCCGGTGAGAAGAAACAGGATAGCCGGTAGTCGAATCCCGCGAGACGCCAAAACCGCTCTCCGATCTGCTGGATTGTTCGCCCGCCCTTCACGGAGGTAAGAGGCCGCCCCGATATTTCAACCCGTGATGATCGGGCTGCCGGTTGGAACGCGAGACGCGTTCGCCGGTGTCATGCCGGCCGATATTCTGGCATCGGCTAGCACTAAGCTTAAAGCCGACGGGACGTTCGAGATCGGCTAGTTCCGCCGATTGAGCCAAACAAGGGCGCGGCTCGTCGCCGCGCCCTTTCTTCACCATGGCAGCAACTTAAAAAGTGCGGCCGCCGCTCACCCTGGCGGGCTTTTCAATCTTATTAGAAGCGGAGTTTCATCCTTGGCAGATTATGTGCCGTCCGGCGTGGCCCTGGGTTTACTGAGCAATTCAGTTCGCCCAGCACCGCCCCAATCGTTCTCGCGCGTATAACTAAGTTCTCGAACAGCCTCTACAAACGCCGGTGGTCTTCCCGCGAGAAGTGCCCCGTTACTGTCCCGCCCTGCCATGAATTCTAGGCGATAGCCTCTGTCTTTAGCCTTGAAAAGATGGTGGGCAAATTGTGTGAAGGATGATTGCCAACCTGCTTTAGACTGTTGCCCGGCTATTTTCTCATACTCTTTTATTACTTCCTCAATTATTTGGTCGGACTGCTTCTCGAGTTCTTTTTCAAGCTCGTCCGCTTTCTTGTCGTCAAGGCCTTTCTCGATTAACGTAGAAATTGCGCTTTTTATCTCTTGAGAATCCTTCATGTATTTCTGGAACCGCGTCCATATAAGAAGTATTACAAGAAGGAATTTCCAATCAATTGCGACTGCAATTGATAAGTCGACGTTATCGACACTGATAATCGTTGGCCTTTCTTCGTCGCTAAATTCAGCAGATACACGGTTAAATAACTTAAAAAACCAATCGATCTCTTCTGTTAATTCGAAGGTTGTCGATTTCAATGACGCAATTGGAAAGGTTATTTCGACTGAATCCTGAGCGCCATGATTCTCTCCACCTTTAGCAAAGGGAGAATTTGCTTGAACGTAGGCGTTAACTCTGCCAAGTGCTTCAGAAGCATTTTGGATAACAAATACGGACACCTGACTCTGATCGTCCTTGACGATATCATAAACTTCAAGTAGCTTTTGGTATTGCCCGATTTCGCGGAGTAACTTACGTTCCTCGAAGTCAAGATCCTCAAACAGCCGTATGAATTCAGAACTCCACTGTTTAGGCGTGTTCCGCGATCCGGATTGCAAACTGGCTTGAAGTAATTTGTATTTACTAATGTTCGCTTGCAAGCGAGCAGCAGCGTTATAGGCGTCTTTTATATTCATGAACCTGCCCCAAGATAGATTGCCCGTCGCAACCGACCATAGGCAGAGCCGGCCGTCAAGATTCGTTGGGAGGCGTCCACTCGCGCATGGCGTCCTGGCTGCTGGTGATGTTGTAGAGATTGCACATGCTTTCGATTTGGCTGATATGATCCAATTTCGTGGTTAGGAATGCGCCTTCACCAAGTCGGGAATACGTCGCATTATCTCTTCCGGAGAGATACCCTCCGAATTCCAATCTTTGATCGTCTGGTGATACTTTTCGACGTTTTCCTGTCGAACGCCAGCGCTGAAAGCAATTAGCTCACCTGCGGCCGTGTGGCAGTCCCGAATGATTCCGCGTTGAAGATCGGGGTCGATGTAGCCTCCAATGCGGAAAGACACATTCTCGTCAATTTGCTCAAGTGTCAGCGTCTCGCCCGTTCCGCCCACGTGAGTAAAAGTGCTCAGCATCGAATAGCGTTTGCGCGCTTGCTCCGCATCGTGCCCTAACGCCTCTAGGCGTTTACGCACTTCGACCGGGCGCAAAGACTTCTCTGGATCGAGGAAGGTGGAGGCCTCCTCGGGTTTCAACGAAATTAGTCGGCTGTATTGCAGGGCTTCGAAGGCTGTCTTGAGGCAACCCATTGCGTCCAAAATCAGCCCATGCACGCAAGCCGCATCGCTGCATAGCTCGAGTTCGAAAATCTACAAATAATAAATAATTTCGAAACAGTGAAATCACTTTCGCTGGCGGTTATAATCTGGTTATAGTAATAATCTTGATCATCGCAACGATGGCGAGACCGTTGGAAGCGTGCATTATGTCGTCGTGAAAAATTATGCGACGAAGCATATTCGCATGCATTAGAAAATGCTTTTAGATCGTAATATATTCGTTCGCTTATTTTCCCAGAGTCTTTGTATTTGATGCGCGTTATGCCTTCTTTGTCCTTGTATGTCTTTCCAAAGAATCTGAATCGGTCCATGCCTCTTCACCCCCAGTCCCGCGCCTGAGTTCTAACATTCATGGGCTGCCTGATCCGGCGAGAAGCCAAACGGTAGGGACGATCCCTAATTTGATCCCTAGATTAGCCTACATCAGAAAATTGAATTCCTTGTAAGCCATTGATTTTGTTGCAGAAAAGAAAGCTGGCTGGGGAACCTGGATTCGAACCAGGACTAACGGAGTCAGAGTCCGTGGGTCTACCGTTAACCTATTCCCCAGCAGGCGTGGTCATGAACCGCGCGGGCCGAGCGGCTGAGCCGCTGTGAGCGCTGCCTTGTAGCCGCCAGCAGAAAATAGTCAAGCCTGCCGGTGTTTCAATTGTGATGTTTCGGCACGGCTTTTCAATTGCCTGTCCGCCCGAACTGCGAGCGCTCGAAGTAGAGCACGATGCCCAGGCCCAGAAACAGCGGGACGATGAGATAAAACAGCCGGAACACCAGCAGGGCCGCCAGCACGCCCACGGGGTCCATGTCGGAAAGCCCGGCCAGGAACACCACCTCGAACACGCCCAGCCCGCCCGGCGCGTGCGAGATCTGCGCGATCGCGAAGGAGACGAGGAACACGCCGAGAACGACGAAATAGCCGGGGTTGTGGGGCTCGGGCAAGGCAAAGAAGATGATCGCGGCTGCCGCCACCAGCTCAATCGGGCCGATCAGCAATTGCCGCGCCACGATCGGCAGCGCCGGATAGTGAAGCTGGAAACTGCCGATCTTGAGCGGTCTCAGATGCAGCCAGCTGCCGAAGATGTAGGCGGCGACGACGGCAAGCATGACGATGCCCGCAGCACGCGAGAGGCCGTGATGGGCAATGCCCGAAAAGCGATCGATGATCTGCGGCTCGAACACCAGAACGAGGCCGGAGGCAAGCACCGTCGACAGCACGAAAGTAATCCAGCAGATCGCCACCAGCACGCCGACATCCTGTCCGCTCAATCCCCTCGTGCCGTAGGCGCGGTAGCGAATGACGGCGCCCGAAAACACCGAGCCGCCGATATTGTGCGACAGCGCGTAGGTGGTGAAGGAGCACAGCGTGACGAACAGCCACGACACGCGTTTGCCGATATGCAGGAGCGCGATGTGGTCGTATCCGGCGAGCGAGGCATAGGCGACAACCGAGCTCAGCCCCGCCAGGATCCAGCCGCTCGCCGGGATCGCTGCAATACCGTCCCAGACATCGTCGAGCGAAATGCCGCGCAATTCGTGCCAGAGCAGCAGGAGCGAGAAAATCACCGCCCCGATGCCGACGACCGGCCAGAAATAGCGTCTCCAGTTCATTGCCTGATTGCCATGCGTTGCGGGTCCGTTTCCTTCGCTGTCATCGCGGGAAAGCGGTCGGCGATTCCGATCGCTTTGCCCCCTCATTTCAGAAATGCCTCATCGAAGCCGGCTATTCAACCGCCGGGCCTTGCCGCTCTGGCAAGAGCCGGAAAATCGGCAACCGAGCCGGAATATCGGCCCGGCCATGCGGCCGTCCCTGCATGCATTTGTGCTGAAAGTCGCTGTTTGCCCCCACTTTGCGTAAGACGCGGCGGCAGGCGGTTTGCGGACAGCCGGCAAAATTCGTGCCACGCGGCACTTGGTGATCCGGGCCGGCGCTGTTAGTCTGGCGGCAACTTGAAACAAAGAAGCGCCTGCTGCGTCCGTTCGCCGGTTCGCGCGGCGCCGGAAGGAACGACAGTGGAAGACCGCGACACCGGCGCCGGCGCGCCGGAGGTGGGCGCGTCCAGCGCTTCCCCGGAGCCGGCAGGCCTGGGGACCGCCAAATGGCAGCAACGCCGCCCGACGGAGCCACGCTCCGCCGACGGGCAGGCGAGCGACGCGAACCATCATCAAAAGGGCAAGCCCAAGAAAAGACGCAAACGCCGGCGCGGGCGCAAGGTTTTTGCGCGCGACGGTGTTCGTCCCGCGGTGAACGGAGCGCCGGCGCCCGGTCCTGGCGCGGCGCCTGCACCCGCGGGCATAGCCTCGCCGCCCATCGCGGTGGCGCGGCCCGAACCGGGGGCTCGTCGGCCGCCAATGCCGGAACTGCCGGTATTCGCCGCACTCGACCTCGGCACCAACAATTGCCGGCTGCTGGTCGCCGTGCCGGCGCGTCATGGCCAGTTTCGCGTCATCGACGCCTTTTCGCGCATCGTGCGCCTGGGCGAGGGGCTCACGGCCAATGGCCGGCTCGGCCAACCGGCGATGGACCGCGCGGTCGAGGCCCTGAAGGTCTGCGGCGAGAAACTGCGCAACCGCAAGATCAGGAAGGCGCGGCTGATCGCCACCGAGGCCTGCCGCTCGGCGGCGAACGGCGTCGAATTCCTGGAGCGCGTCGAGCGCGAGGCGGGCTTGAAGCTCGAAATCATCGACCGGCAGACCGAAGCCCGGCTCGCGGTATCAGGCTGCGGTTCGCTGGTCGAGCGCGACACGCAGGGCGTCGTGCTGTTCGACATCGGCGGCGGCTCCTCCGAGATCGCGCTGATCGATCTCACCGGCCGCCGCTCGCCGCGGCTTGCCAACCACATCGTGTCGTGGACGTCGCTGCCGGTCGGCGTCGTCTCGCTGGCCGAGCGTTTCGGTGGCCGCACGGTGACGCGCGAAATTTTTGGCGCCATGGTCGACGACGTCGCAGCCCGGCTCGCCGCCTTCGACGGGCGTGACAGGCTAAGCCACCTCAAGGCCAGCCCGAACTTTCATCTGCTGGGCACTTCCGGAACGGTGACGACGCTGGCCGGCGTCCATCTCGATCTCGAACGCTACGACCGCCGCCGCGTCGACGGCCTGTGGATGGACAGGGACAGCGTCGACCGCATGGTCGAAAAGCTGGTCGGCTGGGATTTCCAGCAGCGCGTAGCCAACCCCTGCATCGGCGCCGATCGCGCCGACCTGGTGCTGGCCGGCTGCGCCATCCTGGAAGCGATCCGCGCCGTGTGGCCGTCGGAGCGGCTGCGCGTCGCCGACCGTGGCCTGCGCGAGGGCATATTGAGCGAGCTGATGGCCGATGACGGCGTCTGGCGCAACGATGGACGCGGCAGGACATGATCCCGCTCAAAAAAGAAATCAACCAATGACCAAGAAACCGGAAAAGCCGGGCTCGGCCGGCATTCGCGTGCTGAAGACGCGGATCAAGAAGAAAAGCGGGCTGAAGGAATCGTCGCGCCGCTGGCTGCAGCGCCACATCAACGATCCCTACGTCCAACGCTCCAAGGCTGACGGCTACCGCTCGCGCGCGGCCTACAAGCTGATTGAGATCGACGACAAGCACCATCTGCTGAAACCCGGCATGAAGGTGATCGACCTTGGTGCGGCCCCCGGCGGCTGGTGCCAGGTCGCGGCCGCACGGACCAAATCGACGGCGGAAAATCCGCATGTCGTCGGCATCGACTATCTCGAGATGGACGCGGTGCCCGGCGCGCCGGTGCTGTTGATGGATTTCCTCGACCCTGAAGCGCCGCGCAAGCTGGCCGAGGCGCTGGGCGGCGATCCCGATATCGTGCTGTCCGACATGGCGGCGCCCACCACCGGCCACAAGCGAACCGACCACATCCGCACCATGCATCTGTGCGAGGTCGCGGCCGATTTCGCGCTGTCAGTGCTGAAGCCCGGCGGTCATTTCCTGGCCAAGACGTTCCAGGGCGGCGCCGAAAACGAGCTGCTCTCGATGCTGAAGAAGAATTTCCGCTCCGTCCACCACGTCAAGCCGCCTGCGTCGCGCGATGAATCGGTGGAGCTGTATCTACTGGCAAAGGATTTCAAAGGAAGAGAGGCGGGCCGCGAGTAACGTCTTCCCTTCTCCCCTTGTGGGAGAAGGTGGCCTCGCGCAGCGAGGTCGGATGAGGGGTGTTCCAGGGAACGGTATGTCTCACTCCGCTGGAACACCCCTCAACCGTCTCGGCGCTGCGCGCCGATCCACCTTCTCCCACAAGGGAGAAGGGAAAAGCTCACTCCCCCGGCGACCTCACCGGTTCCAACGGCTTGGGAATGGTCAGGCGGCCGTGGCCCGATACGGCGTTGCCGGCATCGGGTGCCAGCCGCATGAACGACAGCGATGCGGCGGCGGAAATTGCCGCGACGATGAAGAAGGCGGTGTGGAAATCGGCCAGTGTCAGCGACCTGCCATGGATATTCGTCGATATTTCCAGGATGCCGCCGGCAACCGCCACGCCGAGCGCGATCGACAGTTGCTGGAACACGGCGGCGATCGGCGTCGCCTTGCTCGTGTCCTCGGCCGAAACCTCGGCGTAAGCGAGGGCGTTGATCCCGGTGAAGAACATCGAGCGGATGAAGCCGCCGACCAAAAGCATGGCGAGCATCAGGAGATAGGGCGTGTCGGGCGTGAACAGCCCGTTGACGGCGATCGACGCGGCCGCCACCAGCGAGCCGACGATCAGCACGCGACGAAAGCCGACGACGCGGAAGATCAGCGCTGTGACGAATTTCATGCCGATGGCGCCGATCGCGGAGACGAAGGTGATCATGCCGGACTGGAACGGCGTCAGCCCGAAACCGATCTGGAACATCAGCGGTAGCAGGAACGGCACGGCGCCGATGCCGATGCGAAACAGTCCGCCGCCAAGCACCGAGGAGCGGAATACCTGGTTGCGGAACAAGTCGAGCGCCAGCAGGGGGTTCCTGGCACGGCGCGCATGCATGAGGTAGAGAGCGCCCGACACCAGCCCGACGCCCACGGTGATGAAGCCGGTCGCCGGCGGCAGATAGGGCAAGCTGATCACTGACAGGCCGAACACGACGCCGGACGCCGCCAGCCCGCTCAGCACGAAGCCGATGAAATCGAGCGGCGGCGTCTCCATCGATTCGGTTTCAGGCAGGAAGCGGGTGGCCAGCCAGATGCCGATCAGGCCGATCGGCACATTGATCAGGAAGATCCAGTGCCAGGTGAAGTAGGTGGTGATGAAGCCGCCGATCGGCGGTCCGACCAGCGGGCCAACCAATGCCGGCACGGTCAGCCAGGACATCGCCGCGACAAGTTCGCTCTTGGGCGTGGCGCGCACCAGCACCAGGCGCCCGACCGGCGTCATCATGGCGCCTCCTATGCCTTGCAGGAAACGCGACACCACGAAGGCCGGCAGCGAGCCGGAAACGGCGCAGGCGACCGAACCGACGATGAACACCGCGATCGCGGCGCGGAAAACGTTCTTGGCGCCGAAGCGATCCGCCATCCAGCCGCTGATCGGAATGAAGATCGCCAGCGACACAAGATAGGAGGTCAACGCCAGCTTGAGCGCGATCGGGCTGGTGTGGATGTCGAGGGCGATCGCCGGCAGCGATGTCGCGATGACGGTCGAATCCATGTTTTCCATGAAAAGAGCGACCGCCAATATGAGCGGAATGGTTCGGTTCAAAGGAACGCGTCCGGGCTTGATTCCAGATGTTGCCGACCGGGAGTTTGCCGGCAGGCAGGGCGGTTATCACGGCTGGACACCAATGTCGTGTTAAATTGCTGTCACTTTTATGAGACCGCAACCTCCGGTGGCGGCTGCGATACACAATTACTTGCAAAAAGTGGGCACTATCACTATTGTAGTGAAAATAACTACAGGGCGTTATGATTATGGAAGAGGCCGTTTCGGCAGCCGATGCCAATCGCAGATTTTCTCGCATCCTGCGTGAGGTACGCGAGGGCCAGAGCTATGTCGTGACAAGCCATGGCCGGCCGGTGGCACGGATCGTGCCTGCGGAGAGGCACGAAGGCGTGGCCTCCCGCTCGCGCGCGGCATTGCTGTCGCGGCTCGAACGGCAGCCGATTGCCAATGCAGGACGCTGGACCCGCGATGAGCTCTACGAGGATGACCTGTGAGGGTCGCGCTCGACACCAACATTCTTGCCTACGCAGAGGGCGTTAACAACGTAGACAAACGCGACCAGGTTCTTGAACTGCTGCGCAAGGTTCCACAAGATGCTGCCATTGTTCCAGTCCAGGTCCTGGGCGAACTGTTCAATGTCCTCGTCCGCAAGGCCGGAAGGTCGCGCCAGGAGGCTCGGGATGCGCTGCTTAGCTGGCGCGACGCGTTCCCGGTTGCCGGGACGACGCCGGAGATGATGACGATGGCTGTCGATCTTGCGGCGGACCATCGCTTCGGCATCTGGGATGCAGTCATTCTTTCCGCTGCATCCCAAACGGGTTGCCGGCTGCTTCTGTCGGAAGACCTGCAGGACGGCTTCACCTGGGGCGGTGTAACCGTCGTCAATCCCTTTGCATCGCCGCGTCACGCTTTGCTGGATGCTTTCCTTGGTTCGCAATAGAAGCTGAAGCGTCTGCAACGATCGGCTTTTCTTCCGTGCCGGGACGTGGTACCAGCCACCGCCAATCCTGAAAGGGAAGAAGAGAGTCGCGCTGTCCATCCCGGTCCAGCGCTTTTCCCGCATTCACAAGGGCTGGCCATGGCAAAAATCATCGAAACGTCCACCGGCGCGCTGGCGCTGACCTTTGACGACGTGCTTTTGCAGCCCGGCCACTCCGAGGTCATGCCCGGCCAGACCGACATCCGCACCCGGATTGCCGGCGACATCGACCTCAACGTGCCGATCCTGTCGGCGGCCATGGACACCGTCACCGAGGCAAGGCTAGCCATCGCCATGGCGCAGGCCGGTGGCATCGGCGTCATTCACCGCAATTTCTCGCCGGCCGAGCAGGCCGAGCAGGTGCGGCAGGTGAAGAAATTCGAATCCGGCATGGTGGTCAACCCGGTCACCATCGGTCCCGACGCGACGCTCGCCGACGCGTTGTCGCTGATGCGCACCTACTCGATCTCGGGCATTCCGGTTGTCGAGAATGGCGGCTCCGGCGGCCACAAGAGCGGCCGGCTGGTCGGCATCCTGACCAATCGCGACGTGCGCTTCGCCTCCGATCCGGCGCAGAAGGTCTACGAATTGATGACCCGTGAGAACCTGATCACGGTCAAGGAGAATGTCGACCAGGACGAGGCCAAGCGGCTTCTGCATCAGCATCGCATCGAAAAGCTCGTCGTCGTCGACAAGCAGGGCAATTGCGTCGGCCTGATCACCGTCAAGGACATCGAGAAATCGCAGCTCAACCCGCATGCCACCAAGGACGCCCAGGGGCGTCTGCGCGCGGCCGCCGCCACCAGCGTCGGCGACGACGGTTTCGAGCGCGCCGAGCGCCTGATCGAGGCAGGCGTCGACCTTCTGGTCATCGACACCGCGCATGGCCATTCGCAGCGCGTCCTTGACGCCGTCACGCGGGCGAAAAAACTCTCCAATTCGGTGCGTATCCTGGCCGGCAACGTCGCCACCGCCGAGGGCACAAAGGCGCTGATCGACGCCGGCGCCGATGCCGTCAAGGTCGGCATCGGCCCCGGCTCCATCTGCACCACCCGCATCGTCGCCGGCGTCGGCGTTCCACAGCTTTCGGCCATCATGTCGGCGGTGGAGACCGCGCACAAATCGGGCGCCTCGGTGATCGCCGATGGCGGCATCAAATATTCCGGCGATCTGGCCAAGGCGCTTGCCGCCGGCGCCAGTGCCGCCATGATCGGCTCGCTGCTTGCCGGCACCGATGAAAGCCCCGGCGAGGTCTATCTGCACCAGGGCCGCTCGTTCAAGGCCTATCGCGGCATGGGTTCGGTTGGCGCCATGGCGCGCGGCTCGGCCGACCGATACTTCCAGGCGGAGGTTCGCGACACGCTGAAACTGGTGCCGGAAGGCATTGAAGGGCAGGTTCCCTACAAAGGACCTGTGTCTGGCGTGCTGCACCAGCTTGCAGGCGGCCTGAAAGCCGCTATGGGTTATGTCGGTGGCCGCGACCTTGCCGATTTCCGCGAACGCGCCACCTTTGTGCGCATATCCAACGCCGGACTTCGTGAAAGCCACGCCCATGACGTCACGATCACCCGCGAAAGCCCCAACTATCCCGGCGGAGCCTGATCGGCCCGACCAGGACACGTTCTGGCGCAATCTGGCCGCGACCATCCTGCGGCTGTCGCGCCACGCTGCCGCCCTTTGCACCGCATCGGTGGCGGTTTTCATCGCCATGACGCTCATGGAGTTCTTCTATTTCCGCCAGTTGAGCGGCGGTTTGCCGTCGCTCGACATGCGCGTTTTCGGCTTCACGCCGGATGAAGGCATGGCCTGGCTGACGGCGCTCGGCCGGCGCGGCGGCGAGATCATCCTGGTCTGGCACTATCTGACCTTCGATCTTCTGTTCCCCGCGCTGTTGTCGGTGACGCTGGTCAGCCTGATCCTGGCAACGGGAAGGCGGTTGAGGAATTTCCGCGTGCTTCCGGGCCAGATACAATCGATCTTCGCACTAATCCTGGTGCTGCCCTACACGATCGCCAACTACGCCCAGAACATCGCCGTGGCCCGCCTTCTGTCGGATTTCCTATCGGCCAATCCCGATTCCCTGGCTCTCGCCTCGGCGCTGATCGTCACCAAATTCGCGCTGCTCGCAATTCCAGTGATCATCATTGCCGTCTTCTGGCTGGTGGCCCAGAAACAGAATTGACCTGTGGGTACGGGGCAGGGGAGGGTTCATGAACCAGACATCGATTTTCTGGCCCATTCTGGCGCACGTGCTGCTGGTCTACATCGTCTATGGCGTCATGGCCCGGCGCAGATATGTCGCCATCGAATCGGGCGAAGCCAAAGTCAGCCAGTACAAGGCGCGCTCGACCGAGCCGGCCTCCTGCGTGACCGTTGCCAGCAATCTCAGCAATCAGTTCGAACTGCCGGTGCTTTTCTATGTGCTGTGCCTGATGTTGCACCTCACCAACGGCGTCAACTATTTGACCTTGGCGCTGATGTGGATCTTCGTCGCGACCCGCTATGTTCACGCCTGGGTTCACCTGAGCAGCAACAATCTGCTCCTGCGCAGCCGGTCTTTCTTCCTGGGGGCAGTGATTCTTTTGCTGGGCTGGATCTGGTTCGCGCTGCATCTGCTCGGGGTGGTTTGAGCAGTACCCTCCCTTTGCGGCAGGGGCGTTCCGCCTACAAATCGAATACCGCTATTTTGCGCTTGTCGAACTTGATGCCGATCTCGCCGCGCACCAGCTTCAGCGCCGCCTCTCCGAACACGGCCCGGCGCCAGCCTTGCAGCGCGGGCACGTCGGCATCCTCGCCCTCGGCGGCGATACGGTCGATATCGTCGCTGGACGCCAGGACCTTCGAGGCGACGCCTTGCTTTTCGGCCACGATCCTGAGCAGCACCTTCAACAGTTCCGCGGCGGCACTCGAGCCCTCCGGTGGCTGGAAGGTCTTCGGCAGTTTCGGCATTTGCTCCTTGGGCAATGCAAGGGCGGTATTGACAGCGCCGAGCAGCGCCGTCGCCGTCGAGGAGCGTTCCCAGCCCTTGGGCGTCGTGCGCAGCTTGGCGAGCGCTGCCGCGTCGCGCGGCGCCTGCTGCGCCACCTCATAGATCGCGTCGTCCTTGAGCACCCGGCCGCGGGGTACGTCGCGTTCGCGCGCCTCGCGTTCGCGCCATGCCGCCACGGCCTGCACGATCGCCAGCTCCTGCGGTTTGCGCAGCCGCATCTTCAGCCGCTTCCAGGCATCCTCCGGATGCGGATCGTAGGTTTCGCGCGAGGTCAGGACGTCCATCTCCTCGTTCAGCCAGTGGGCGCGGTTCTCCCGCTCGAGTTCGGCGCTGAGATGCTGGTAGACCTCGATGAGATGGGTGACGTCGGCAAGCGCATAGTCGAGCTGCTTTTCGGACAGCGGCCGGTGGCGCCAGTCGGTGAAGCGCGAGGACTTGTCGAGCCGCGCGCCGGTCACGCGCTGCACGAGCTGATCGTAGGAAACGCTGTCGCCGAACCCGCAGACCATCGCCGCAACCTGGGTATCGAACACCGGATGGGGAACGAGATCGCCGAGATGGACGATGATTTCGATGTCCTGCCGCGCGGCATGGAAGACTTTGACCACAGCTTCGTTGGCCATCAGCCTGAAAAACGGCTTCAGGTCGATGTCTGGCGACAGCGGATCGATCAGCGCCGTTATGCCGGGCGCCGCCATCTGGATCAGGCACAGGATCGGCCAGAAGGTCGTTTCCCGGATGAATTCGGTGTCGACGGTGACGAAATCCGATTTTTCGAAAGCGGCGAGAACGGTCTCGAGTTCTTTTTGGGTGGTGATGACGTGCATCAAATCGCTTTTGGCAGGAGTAGGGTCTTCCTAGATTTCAGCCGGAAAGGCTTTCGTCAAGCTTTGGCGCTGCGTCACGGTCCGTCCGTCCCGTCCGGATCGCCGTTTCTTCTCGCCAGCCGGGCGAAAACCGTCGAGGTGCGCAAAAGCGCCGTGAAGCGGCTGCGCTTGCCAGCCGGCACGCCCGACCGCGCCCGCATCCGATAGAGGATGACGGCGATGAAGATCGCATAGAGCAGGGCGCTGAACACGAAGAGCGCGCTCGGGCCAAAATACTGCATTGCCGTCGAGGCGGCGAAAGGGCCGCCAATGGCGCCGAAGGAATAGAACAGCATCAAGGCAGCGTTGATCAGAACGAATTCGCCTGCGCCGGCGCGGTCGTTGGAGTGCGCCGCCGACAGCGAATAGAGCGGCATGGCGAAACAGCCGAAGATGAAGATGATGATGAAATTCAGAAACGGGTCGGCTCCCGCCACGAACGCCAGCGCCAGTGCTGCCAGCATGGCGCAGCAGGTCGTCGCCAGCAGCACCGAGCGCCGGTCCCAGCGATCGGAGAGATAGCCCAACGGGTATTGGATGAGAGCGCCGCCGAATATGCCGACGCTGACGAAGGTGACGACATCGGCGACCGACATGCCGATCTGCTCGGCATAGACCGGCGAAAGCGTGCGGAACGCGCTGTTGGTGACCCCGACGGCGATGCAGCCGAAACAGCCGAGCGGCGAGATCCGCCAGACGCGCGCCAGGTCGAGCTTGACGTCTTCCGGCGGCGTCGGGTTGGAGCGGTCGCCGAGCGACACCGGCACCGACAGCGTGATCATCATCGACATGATGGCGAAGATGGCGAAACCGCCCGCGCCGAAGATCGGGATGAGGAACTGCGCGCCGGTGACCGAGCCGATGTCTACCATGCGGTAGATGGCAAGCACGCGGGCGCGGTCCTTGTTGCTGACCCCGGAGTTGAGCCAGGCCTCCATCACCGTGAACAGGCCGGCGAAGCAGAAGCCGCCGGCAAAACGCACCGCGCACCACATCACCGGGTCGATGACCAGAACCAGGAGCAATGTGCCGGCCGATGCGGCCGCCGCCAGCGCCGAGAAGGTCCTGACATGGCCGACCGCCTTCAGGATGCGGGTGACGGCTAGGCAGCCGAGCAGGAAGCCGGCGAAATAGAACGTGCCCATCAGGCCGATGTCGGAAGCCGAAAAACCTTCCTGCGCGCCGCGCAGCGCGATCAGCGTGCTTTGCAGCCCATTGCCGCCGAGCAGGATGCCTGCGGCGATGAGGAGCGGGATCAGCGGACGGATGGAGGACATCAGGCGATCACATGACTGTGATCCCTTCTTGAACCATCGTTTCCGTCAATGCCAGCGGCAATTCCCCGGACTAACAGAATGTGCCCGCCTTTCCGTTCAAGGACGCCGGCGACTGCTTTCACCACGTCCCACGGCGAACCCGCCGGCTGCTCCCGACGCGATGGCTATTCCCGCCAGGACCGCGATGAGCCCGACAATCAGGTTTGCATTGACTTGCTCGCCGAGAAAGACCGCGCCGAAGATCGATGCCGTCACGGGATTCACGGCAACCGAAACGGCAACCAGCGTTGGCGGCGCACGTTCAAGCGCGAACGCCCAGAGGAAGAAAACGAGGGCGCCGCAAATTACGGCCAGGTATCCGCTGGCAACCCATTGAGACCCGTCAAGCGCGGCAAGTCGCGTCAGGCCTCCAGTCAAAATCGACAGCGCCAACAGGCAGGCCGTGCCGACGGCCATGCCAGACGCGGCGAATGATGTCGGCGCGCAGCGGGAGAGAAAGGGTCGCGACCAGACATTGTAGAGCGCCATGCAGAATGCCGCCGCGATCATCAGGAGGTCTCCGCGCCATGCGCCCTGGGGAGCTGTCGTCAGGCTGCTGCCAAGCGCGACAGCCACTCCGGCCATCGCGACCAGGACGCCGACGATCTTGCGCGTCGTCGGCGGTTCGATCCCCAGAACCGCACCCGCCAGCATGGTGAGCACGGGCAGCGTCGAAAGCGCCAGAGCTCCTCGCGCCGCCGTCGTGTAGACAAGGGCCCCGTTGAAGAGCACCGGGAACAGGCCGAAGAACAGCAGGCCCAATACGGCGGCGCCCGGCCAGTCGCTTTTCGCAGGCCACTTGTCCCGCCGCAGAAGCGCTACGGCGGCGAGCACCAGAAAACCACCCCCGAACCGGACCGCGCCGATGGTGAGCGGATCCAGCGAACGCGCGAGATAGCGCGTTGCACCGACGGCGGTGCCGCCAAAGGCGCTGGAGAGAATCGCCGCGAGCACGCCTCCAGTTTCCATCGCTTCCCCCCTGTCAGTTCGGAGCCCAGCGGTATCGGGCAAACCGGGTAAAAGGAATCGAATAAATGCAATGAGCTTGATAAGCTTGCGCTATGAGCAGTCGGAGTCTCGATCCGGAATTGTTGCGGGCTTTCGTCGTCGTTGCCGAGCGGCTCTCTTTCACGCGAGCCGCCGAGCAGCTCAATCGAACGCAAGCCACCGTCAGCTTGCAGGTGAAGCGCCTTGAAGAGCGCCTCGACATTTCGCTGTTCCGTCGCTCGACGGCCCATGTCGAGCTTACGGCCGCCGGGGAGGGGTTTCTGATCGACGCACGCCGCATTCTTGCACTTAACGAGCAGGCGATTGCCCGTGTCTCCAACCAACAGGTGGCGGGACGCATCCGGATCGGCGTCATGGAGGACTACGGCACCAAGATCCTGCCACGCCTCCTCGCCGATATCGCCGTTCGATTTCCGCTCATGCAGGTCGAAATGGAGATCGGCCTCACCGCGCGGCTGCTGAAACGGCTCGGCTCATCATTTGACGCGGTCATCGCCATGCATCCGGAAGGTGCGGCCGAGGGCGATCTGATATGCCGCGAAAGGGCGATATGGGCGGCGGCGAGGACCCACTCTGTCGAGGAACTCGATCCACTGCCCGTCGCGTTGTCGGACCCTGATTGCTTGTTTCGCGCGTGGGCGGTTGAGGCGCTCGACAGAGCGGGCCGGCCGTGGCGACTGGCCTATGTCAGCCCGAGCCTTGCCGCGACGGAGGCGATCGTCGAGCAGGGCCTTGCGGTTACCGTGGTCAAGGGCAGCATGCTCGCGCCCGGCCTGCGCGATGTCCATCCTGGCCCTTATGTGCCGCCGCTGCCCGGGGCGGAGATCCGCCTTCATCAGGCCGCAACATCCTCCGCAAGCACCGCATTGGTCATCGGTCACCTCGCGCGGCGCCTGCGGCTGTCGAGCCTTGGCTCATAGGGTGACCCGGGCCGGGACGGAGTGGTTCAATCCAAGGCTTCCGAAACTCGGGTTTAAGAAATCCGACGACGGCCAGTCCGCTGGTGCCTGTCCGCTGGCGCCTTGACAGGTGAGGGCAGTTAATGCTACAAATTACCTATGGTGCTGATTTGCGCCAGTGACCCGCCACCCAGGCGGGTTTTTCCGTTTAATGCTCCGTCAGCCAGCGCGCCGGCGAACGCTCCAAAGGTAACTCCGTGAACACGGGTTCGTTGCCTGGCCCTCCGCCCACTCGCCTTGACAAACCCGGCCTCCCATGCGCTTTTCGCGCAAATTTTCAGGCGGGCTTCGGCCTGCAACCCAGCACCCCGGACCTTACCAATGACAATGCACCGTTACCGCAGCCATACCTGTGCCCAGTTGAGGAAGAGCGATGTCGGCAGTTCCGTTCGCCTGTCGGGCTGGGTGCATCGCGTACGCGACCACGGCGGCCTGCTGTTCATCGACCTGCGCGACCACTATGGCCTGACCCAAATCGTCGCCGATCCCGATTCGCCGGCCTTCAAGATCGCCGAGACGGTGCGCGGCGAGTGGGTGATCCGCGTCGACGGCGAGGTCAAGGCGCGCTTGCCTGAAACCACCAATGCCAACCTGCCGACCGGCGAGATCGAGATTTTCGCGCGCGAGATCGAAGTGCTTTCGGCGGCCAAGGAATTGCCGCTTCCGGTGTTCGGCGAGCCGGACTATCCGGAGGACATCAGGTTGAAATACCGTTTCCTCGACCTGCGCCGCGAGACGCTGCACAGGAACATCGTGGCGCGCACGAAGATCATCGCCGAGATGCGCAAGCGCATGGGCGAGGTCGGCTTCACCGAATTCTCGACGCCGATCCTCACCGCATCGTCGCCCGAAGGCGCGCGCGACTTCCTGGTGCCGTCACGCATTCACCCCGGCACCTTCTATGCGCTGCCGCAGGCGCCGCAGCAGTACAAACAGCTCATCATGGTCTCGGGTTTCGACCGTTATTTCCAGATCGCCCCCTGCTTCCGCGACGAGGATCCGCGCGCCGACCGCCTGCCCGGCGAATTCTACCAGCTCGACCTCGAAATGAGCTTTGTCGAGCAGGATGACGTGCTTTCCACCATGGCGCCGGTGATGACATCGGTCTTCGAGGCCTTTGCCAACGGCAAGCCCGTCACAAAGGACTGGCCGCGCATTCCCTATGATGTTGCGATGCGCAAATACGGTACCGACAAGCCGGATCTGCGCAACCCGATCGAGATGCAGGCGGTCTCCGACCATTTTCGTGATTCCGGCTTCAAGGTCTTCGCCAACATCCTGGCCAACGATCCCAAGGCCGAGGTCTGGGGCATTCCGGCCAGGACCGGGGGCAGCCGTGCCTTCTGCGACCGCATGAACAGCTGGGCGCAAGGCGAGGGGCAGCCCGGATTGGGCTACATCTTCTGGCGCAAGGAAGGCGAGAAAATCGAAGGCGCGGGTCCGCTTGCCAAGAACATCGGCGAGGAGCGCACCGAGGCGATCCGTCTTCAACTGGGCCTTGCCGATGGCGATGCCGCCTTCTTCGTCGCCGGCGATCCCAGGAAATTCGTCTCCTTCGCGGGCGCTGCTCGCACCCGCGCCGGCGAGGAACTGAACCTTGTAGACCGCGACCGTTTCGAGCTGTGCTGGATCGTCGACTTTCCGTTCTTCGAGTGGAACGAGGACGAGAAGAAGATCGATTTCGCCCATAACCCGTTTTCGATGCCGCAGGGGGGCATCGACGCCCTCAACAACCAGGAGCCGCTCGGCATCAAGGCATTCCAGTACGACGCCGTGTGCAACGGCTTCGAGATCGCCTCGGGCGGCATCCGCAACCATTTGCCCGAAACCATGGTCAAGGCCTTTGAGATGGTCGGGCTGGATCGCCAGACCGTCGAAGAACGCTTTGGCGGCCTCTACCGTGCGTTCCAGTACGGCGCGCCGCCGCACGGCGGAGCGGCGTTCGGCATCGACCGGGTGGTGATGTTGCTGGTGGGAGCCAAGAACCTGCGTGAGATCACCATGTTCCCGATGAACCAGCAGGCTTACGACCTGTTGATGAATGCGCCGTCGGAAGCCACGCCGCAGCAGCTTCGCGACTTGTCGCTGCGTGTCGCGCCGATCAAGAAAGAGGCATGATGGCGCTTCGGACGGCGCTTTAAAGAATCCTCCGAAGCGACTCGTTCGATTTGAGAATCCCAGACAAAAGCCCGGCATCGCTGCCGGGCTTTTCGCATCCTGAAGCAAGTCGAGGTCGCTTCGATCAGTCTTCGTTGGCCTTGACGGTGACGCCGAGCGTCTTCGGCAGGTCGGTTGGATTGGACATGGCGCCCGCCATGATCAGCGCGAACGGCACCGACGCCGACGGCTTGGCCGAGATTTCGAGGCTCTTCGGGTCGTCGAGATATTTGCCGACCGCCGCCGTTACCTGCGCCGTCAGCTCGGGATTGTTGAGCTGCGCCATGCCGAACGGCACGATCGCCTTGGCCTGGTTGGCGATGTCCTTGCCCGACATGCCTTGCTGCTTGCCGACATAGTCCAGCACCTTGTTGGTCAGCGAATCGTCGTCGAAGCGGATCGAGGCGCTGTTGAAGGAAAGCTGCTGCAGCAGCCCGAGCATGGCCATGCCTTGTGCGGAATTGTCGGCGCCTTCAGGCCGCGCCGCCATCTTCTTCTGCATTTCCTGCAGCGACTTGATGAAATCGAGCGTGTAGCCGCCCAGGTCGAAGGTCATGCCGAGCGTGCCGGCATTCTCGACCGAAATGTTGTATTTCGACAGCTCCATCTTGCCGTCCGTGGGCTGCCAGGTGCCGGCCATCTCGAAATTGCCCGCAATGTTCTGGTAGCCGAGTGCGTTGATGACCTCCTTCGACTTGGGATCCTCGACCAGCGTCAGGTCGGCATTGAACTTCTCGGTGGTGCCGGTGAATTCCATCGCCTTGCCGTCCGCCGGCGGCGTGATCTGGATGGCAAGCCCATCCATAGAGAAAGCCGTCTTGTCGGCGACCTTGACCGTCATGTTCGACAGTTCAGCGGACTTGTACATCATCAGCGAGCCCAGCGGGCCGCTGGCGCCTTCGGCCGGAACCATCATGTCATGGATGACGAAGGGGCTGAGATTGAGGGTGACGCCGTCCTTGCTGTGTTCGAAGGCCGAGGTCGACACGGTTGCGATATCATAGCCGCCATTGGCTTCGGTCACGCCTTCGAGTTTGACGTCGCCGATCGG
Organism: Mesorhizobium sp. BR1-1-2; assembly: GCF_020165435.1. Lineage (NCBI taxonomy): Bacteria > Pseudomonadati > Pseudomonadota > Alphaproteobacteria > Hyphomicrobiales > Phyllobacteriaceae > Mesorhizobium > Mesorhizobium sp. BR1-1-2. The sequence continues at coordinate 382,718 of NZ_JAIUID010000002.1, read as the reverse complement.
AAAGGCTTCTTTTTCCGCGCCCGGTTTGATGGATACGCCCTGCAACACCATGCTGGCGTTGTCGCCGGTCACGCCGGTCCAGGAGATGTTGACGCCCTGCGCGGCAAGTGCCGCCTTCAGCCGGTCGGCGACCGCGGTGTCCTGGGCGAGCGCCGCGTTCAGCGGCAGTGTGAGCAAGAAGGTCGAAAAGGCGAATTTCCTGAGAGTCGAGCGTTTGATTGTCATCGCGAATGCCCCTGCGAGTGTCCTGAAAATTATTTTTCAATTTTTGGCGCCATCACCCTTCAGTGACGAACTGGACGGGAAAAAGGCGCATCCCGCCACAATGGTCAAAAATCGCGGCGAAAGGCAAACCCGATCCGAACATGCTGGAGACCGGGCCGCCGAGCGTCGCGCTTCGCAATAGAGACGGCATGTAACGGATTGATGTTGGCTGGCGGGCTTGCCTGCGGCTTCGTGTTGCAGGGCAGGGCATGCACCCGCTTCAAGGCTTGCCCTCTTGCCGCGAATCACCCGCTCGGCTAGTTCCAGCCCATGGGAAAAAGGCTTTTGCCGCCTGACAATGGTGGCGGCGATCATATCGAACCGGTCGATCTGAAGAAGGCGCTGGAAGAGCGCTATCTTGCCTATGCGCTGTCGACCATCATGCACCGGGCGCTGCCCGATGTCCGCGACGGGCTGAAGCCCGTCCATCGCCGCATCATGCACGCCATGCGCCTGCTGCGCCTCAACCCCGACCAAGGCTTCGCCAAATGCGCCCGTATCGTCGGCGAGGTGATGGGCAAGTTCCACCCGCATGGCGACCAGTCGATCTACGATGCGCTGGTGCGGCTGGCGCAGGATTTCTCGATGCGCTACCCCTTGGTCGACGGCCAGGGCAATTTCGGCAACATCGACGGCGATAACGCCGCCGCCATGCGCTACACCGAAGCGCGCATGACCGATGTGGCGACCGAGCTGCTCGCGGGCATCACCGAGGATGCCGTCGACTACCGGCCCACCTACAATGAGGAGGACGAGGAGCCTGTGGTGCTCCCGGGCGCCTTCCCCAACCTGCTGGCCAACGGCTCGTCCGGTATCGCGGTCGGCATGGCGACATCGATCCCGCCGCACAACGCAGCCGAACTTTGCGACGCCGCCCTTCACCTGATCGAGCATCGGGACGCGCCCGTGGCCAAGCTGATGGATTTCGTCCAGGGCCCGGATTTCCCGACCGGCGGCATCATCGTCGACAGCCGAGCCTCCATCCTCGAAGCCTACGAAACCGGTCGCGGCGGCTTTCGCGTGCGGGCAAAATGGAGCCAGGAAGACCAGGGCAGGGGCACCTGGAGCATCGTCGTCACCGAAATCCCCTATGGCGTGCAGAAGGCGCGGCTGATCGAGAAGATCGCCGAGCTCCTGATGGCGCGCAAATTGCCGCTGCTCGAGGACATCAGGGACGAAAGCGCGGAGGACATCCGCGTCGTGCTGGTGCCCAAGAGCCGCTCCGTCGATCCCGGTATCCTGATGGAATCGCTGTTCAAGCTCACCGAGCTTGAAAGCCGCTTCCCGCTCAACATGAACGTGCTGTCACGCGGCAAGGTGCCTAACGTCCTGTCGCTGAAAGGCGTGCTGCAGGAATGGCTCGAGCATCGCCGCGACGTGCTGATCCGCCGCTCGAAACATCGCCTCGGCGAGATCGAAAGACGGCTGGAGATCCTCGCCGGCTACCTGATCGCCTATCTCAATATCGACGAGGTGATCAAGATCATCCGCGAGGAGGATGAGCCCAAGCAGGTCATGATGGCCCGCTGGTCGCTCACCGACACCCAGGCCGAAGCCATTCTCAACATGCGCCTGCGCGCCCTGCGCAAGCTGGAAGAATTCGAGATTCGCAAGGAATTCGACGGCCTCACCGCCGAAAAGAAGCAGATCGAGGCGCTGCTTGCGTCCGAAGCCAAGCAATGGGGGACGATCAAGTGGGAGGTCGCGAGCCTGCGGGAGAAATTCGGTCCCGAGACCGAGCTCGGCAAGCGCCGCACCCAGTTCGCCGATGCGCCCGAGCATGACCTGACCGACATCGCGCATGCCATGATCGAGCGCGAGCCGGTCACCGTGGTGGTTTCGGAAAAGGGCTGGCTGCGGGCGATGAAGGGTCATCTGACCGACCATTCTCAGCTTGCCTTCAAGGAAGGCGACAGCCTGAAACTAGCCTTCCATGCGCAGACGACCGACAAGATCCTGGTGTTCACCACCGGCGGCAAATTCTACACCATCGGCGCCGACCGGCTCCCGGGCGGGCGCGGCCATGGCGAGCCGATCCGCATCATCGTCGACATGGACAACGACCAGGACATCGTCACCGCCTTCGTCCACGATCCGAAGCGCAAGCTGCTGCTGGTCTCGCATGACGCCAACGGTTTCATCGTGCCGGAGGAAGAGGTCGTCGCCAACACCCGCAAGGGCAAGCAGGTGATGAACGTCAAGGCGCCCGACGAAGCCAAGCGCTGCGTGCCGGTCGGCGGCGATCATCTGGCCATCGTCGGCGAGAACCGCAAGATGCTGGTGTTTCCGCTGTCCGACATTCCGGAAATGAGCCGCGGCAAGGGCGTGCGGCTGCAGAAATACAAGGATGGCGGGCTTCTCGACCTCAAGCCGTTTACGCTGGAGACCGGTCTTTCCTGGCAGGATTCGGCCGACCGCACCTTCACAAGGTCGCGCGAGGAACTGGCCGAATGGATCGGCGCCCGCGCCTCCGCCGGCCGCATGGTGCCCAAGGGTTTCCCGAGGACGGGGAAATTTGGATAATTTCCCCCCTCGTGGGGGAGATGTCGCCGAAGGCGACAGAGGGGGCTCGACCGGACGCAACCTCATACTTGAACGGAGTATGCTAGCGCCTTACGCAGCGACCCCTCTGGCCTGCCGGCCATCTCCTCTCGAGGGCCCTCGTGGCGGAAATCCGCCGCTTCACCATCACGATTTGGACTATCGTCACGATTGCTGCACTATATCAGTGCACAGCAGCCGAATGGGCCGGGGAGAGACGAGCGTTTGAAGGAAGCGAAAATCCAGAGACCGGGGCAGCGCCTGTTCGGCCTGTCGACGCCGCTCAGGGCCGCCGTCATCCCACCGCTCTCGGCGGCGCGCTGGCTGCTCGTGCTGATCGTTGCCGCCGGCGTCTATTTCTTCCACGGCTTCCTGTTCCCGGTGCTGGCCGCGCTGGTCATCGCTTTCGCCAGCTGGCCGCTCTACCGGCGGCTTTTGGCCGGTGTCGGCGGCAACCGCACCATCGCCGCCACCTTCGCCATATTGTTCATCCTCGCCTTCCTGGTGATACCGATCGCGCTCGCGGGCACCTACGCCATCAACGAGGTGCGCGAATGGGTCGGCTGGGCGATCGAGACCAATCGGCACGGCGCCCCTACACCGCACTGGATCGCCACGCTGCCTGTCGTGGGAGAATGGCTGAACCAGCAATGGACGACCAATCTCGGCCATCCCGGCGGCATTGGCGAACTGATCCAGCTGGTCAGCGGCGCCAATATCGGCAGCATCTATCGCGGCGCCCTTGCCGCCGGCGGCAGCGCCTTCGGCCTGCTTTTGACGCTTCTGTTCATGATGATCGCGCTGTTCTTCGCCTATCGCGACGGCGAGCATTTCGCGGGCCAGGTCGACCGCCTCGGCGAGCGCATCCTGCCGACGAGGTGGGAGCGCATCTCGCGCGTCGTGCCGGCGACCATTTCCTCGACCGTGACCGGCATGACCGTCATCGCCATCGGCGAGGGGCTGGTGCTGGGTATCGCCTATTGGCTGGCCGGCGTGCCGTCGCCGGTGACGCTTGGCGCGCTGACCGGCGTCATGGCGCTGATTCCCGGCGGAGCGCCGCTCTCCTTTACGCTGGTTTCGATCTATCTCGCCGCCAGCGGCTCACCGGTGGCCGGCCTGGCTTTGTTCATCTGGGGCACGGTCGAACTGTTCATCGTCGACAAGACCTTGCGACCGAAGCTCGTCGGCGGACCGATAAAACTGCCCTTCCTGCCGACCTTTTTCGGCCTGATCGGCGGCGTCAAGACGATGGGCTTTCTCGGCCTGTTCATCGGCCCGGTGCTGATGGCGCTGCTGGTGGCGATCTGGCGCGAATGGCTGCGCGAGGTCGAGATGATGGACGAGATGCCTGCTTCCCCGGAACAGGAGGGCTCGCCGTCGCTGATAGAGATCGACGGCGAGGCGAAGAAGATTCAGGCAGGATGACGCACCGTAAGGGCGGCGCGGCGCCTGCGTCCGTCATGCAATTGCCACACCGAATGGACCACCAATGTGACGATCAGGATCGCGCCGCCGATCAGGCTGTTGCGCGATGGCGCTTCGGAAAAGATCAGCCATACCCACACCGGCGCCAGCACGGTCTCCAGAAGGTAGAACATCGCCACTTCCGGTCCGGAGATGTATTTGGGGCCGGCCGCCAGGCAGAAGAACGAGATCGGCATGATCACGGCGCCGTTGAAGATGATCCACCAGGGCGCGCTCACATGGATGCCTTCGCCTGACACCATGAAGGCCGCCAGCACGAGCGGCGGAACAACCCCGACCAGCGCCGTGAAGCCCATGTCCTTGCCGCTGGCCCGCGAAATGGTGATGGCCACGGAAATGAAGAAGGCCGAACACAGCGCCATGAAATTGCCGAACAGGTGTCCGGTGCCGACGGATCCGCCGACGATTACCAGCACGCCGAGGATCATGACCAGCATCGCCGCGAGCGTCACCGCCCGCGGTCTTTCCCGGAGAAACAACCAGGACAAGAGCGCGGCGAACACCGTGTTGAAGGCCAGGATGAACACCAGGTCGGCGGTCGAGGTGTGGAAGACGGCGGTGACGAAGGTGATCGAGGTCAGCCCGTAGCATATCGCGGCCGCCAGTCCCGACCAGCCTGGAATGAGCTGGGGCGCGTTTCGGCTCAGCGCCCGCCAGACCGCCCAGATGATCATTGCCGCGATGAAGGTGGTCCCTCCGCGCAAGAGCAGGATCGTCCATGCGCCGCCATCGGCGAGCCGGATCAGCGGAATGTCGACGGTCAGCGTCAGGCCGCCAATGGCGGTTATCAGAAGGCCCTTCTGGTGGTCGCTGTGGGAACTCATATGCAAACTTTCGTAATGAAATACGGACGGGGCGGCCGATCGGCGCAATGACGCACTCTCCCGCCAAGCGGCTGAAAGACCAGCATCCCCTGCGTTGAAACAGTTAAACGTGGATCTTGGAAAAACTCAGCGTGAGACCGCTTCGTTGGTGTAGCGCTCCCAGCCTTTCGGGCCGAGATGCTCCTGCGGCATGAAGCGCATCTTATAATTCATCTTGCGCGAGCCGTTGACCCAGTAGCCCAGGTAGACATGGGGCAGCCCCATCGCCCTGGCGCGGGCGATGTGATCGAGGATCATGAAGGTGCCGAGAGACCGCTCCTCGAAGTCGGGATTGAAGTAGGAATAGACCATCGACAGGCCGTCGGCCATCTTGTCGGTGAGCGCCACCGCGATCAGCTCGCCCTGTACCTTGCCGGTGATGAAGGTGTCGGGTCCGCGCCGGCGGTATTCGATGACCTTGGTGTCGACATGGGTGTCCTCGACCATCATGGCGTAGTCCAGAACCGTCATGTCCGACATGCCGCCGCGGCGGTGGCGGGCATCGAGATAGCTGCGGAACAGCGAATATTGTTCGGTCGAGGGCTCGGCATTGTGCATGGCGCCGACAAGATCGGAATTGTGCTGCAGCACGCGCTTCATGTTGCGGCTGGCGACGAATTCCTGCGCCAGGATGCGCACGGAGACGCAGGCGCGGCAGGTCTCGCAGGCCGGCCTGTAGGCGATGTTCTGGGAGCGGCGGAACCCGCCTTGCGTCAGGAGATCGTTCATCTCCGACGCCTTGTCGCCGACCAGATGCGTGAACACCTTGCGCTCGAACTGGCCGTCGAGATAGGGGCACGGCGACGGCGCGGTCAGGAAGAACTGCGGCGACTGGGTCGGGTGCTGCGTCATCGAGTCTCGGAAACACTCCTTCGAATCGCTCTACCTTTGGCGCGGAAAGCGAAAAATTCAACAGGATTGTGAAGGCGGGGCCATGTGGACGCCTTCACATTTGCGCCGACGCCGCGGCGATGCTTGCGAAAATGCCTCTTAGCGGCCGGTGCGGCTGACCACCGTGCCGAGCAGCAGGTCGTGCAGCGTGCGCTTGCGATCGGCAAACAGCGTCACCAGCAGCACCAGCGGCGACAGGATGACGTTGCCGGCCCAGAACAGCACCGAATGGACCACTGCCGTGAGCCCGTCGATCGGCCTGCCGTCGAGCCGGTCGAGCCGGATGCCCATCATCTTCATGCCCGTGGTCGCCTGGTCGGCGCTGCCAAGCGTGTTCCAGATGTAGAGAATCGCCACAGCCGGGACCAGGACGCCGAACAGCATCCAGCCAAGACCGAGGGTCAAAAGCCCGAGGAAAAACACCAGTATGGCGACGGGGATGGTGAGCAGCGCGACAATGACATAGTCGATCATGACCGCCAGGACACGGCGCGTGCGCACGCCTTCGTAGGCCCTGACGTCGTCGAGCCTGGTGTTGATGATTTCGCCGTCGAGAACGCGAGCGTTCATGTCATTTCCTCGTAACAGGGGCCTGCTTAGCCTGCGCCCCACCTGCTGGGAAAATGGTAAAGGCTGATGACGGAATCAAGATCGGGCCTTTGCCGGTAAGCAAGGCGGGCGAAGCGGCCGGCGGGCCGGTTGAATTCGCGCCTGACATGGCGTTAGCTTGTTGCGGCGCACCAAAAGCGCCGAGGGGCAGGGACGGGCAGGATGGACTACGACATGCTGGTCATTGGCAGCGGCCCTTCCGGCCGTCGTGCCGCTGTGCAATCGGCCAAACTCGGCAAATCGGTATTGGTCGTCGACAGGGGGCGGCGCCTGGGCGGCGTTTCCGTGCACACCGGCACCATTCCGTCGAAGACGCTGCGCGAAACCGTGCTCAATCTCTCGGGCTGGCGCGAGCGCGGCTTCTATGGGCGCGGCTACCGGGTCAAGCAGGACATCTCGGTCGGCGACCTGGTCGAGCGCCTGCACAAGACACTCGACCACGAGGTCGAGGTGCTGCAGCACCAGTTCATGCGCAACACGGTCAAGAGCGCCCGTGCCGCGGTGAAATTTCTCGGGCCCAACAGGGTCAGCCTGACATCGGACAATGGCGACTACAGCGAGGTCGGCTTCGCCAATGCGCTGATCGCCGTCGGCACGAGGCCGCACCGGCCGCGCGACGTGCCGTTCGACAAGAGCCGCGTGTTCGACAGTGACGAGATGCTCGAGCTTGACCGCTTGCCGCGCACGCTGACGGTCATCGGCGCCGGCGTCATCGGGGTCGAATACGCGACGATCTTTTCGGCACTCGACGTGCCGGTGACGCTGGTCGAGCCGCGCAACACGATCCTCGATTTCGTCGACCGCGAGATCGTCGACGACTTCATCCACCAGATGCGCGACCGCGGCATGACCATCCGGCTGGGAAGCGCCGTGAAGGAGATCGCCTCGAGGCCCGACCATGCAGAGGTCACGCTGGCCGACGGTCGCACCATACGTTCCGAGATCGTGCTCTACGCCGCGGGCCGCACCGGCAATGTCGGTAGCCTCGGCCTCGACGCGGTCGGCATCGAGGCTGACTCCAGGGGACGCATCAAGGTCGATCCGCATACCTTCCAGACCAGCATGCCCAACATCTACGCCGCCGGCGACGTGATCGGCTTTCCGAGCCTGGCCTCCACCTCGATGGAGCAGGGCCGGGTGGCCGCCTGCCATGCCTTCGGTGTGACCTTGCCGCCGGCGCCGGAAACCTTCCCTTATGGCATTTACGCAGTGCCAGAGATCTCCACCGTCGGCCAATCCGAGGAACAGGTGCGCGAGAGCGGCGCCGCCTACGAGGTTGGCGTGGCGCGTTTCCGCGAGACCTCGCGCGGCCACATCATGGGCGTCAACACCGGCTTTCTGAAGCTTCTGTTCTCGATCGAGACGCGCCGCCTGCTCGGTGCGCATATCGTCGGCGAGGGCGCCACCGAACTGATCCACATCGGCCAGGCGGTGATCAATCTGGGTGGCACGGTCGACTTCTTCGTCAACAATACATTCAACTATCCCACGCTGGCCGAGGCCTACAAGATCGCCGGGCTGGACGCCTGGAACAGGATGGGGCAGGGATAGTCCTGCCGCCGGCGCACTATTATCCTCACTCCGCCGCCTCCCGTTTGGCCGTGGGCGATCCGGTTGCAAGCAGCAGGGGCAGGCAGAGGACATAGAGGGTCGCGCCCGCGACCCACACCATGCCTGGGAAGACCATTCGAGTGCGAAAATAGAGCATGGCGATGACGAGTGGTCCGAACACCGAGACCAGGCTCGTCATGCTGGTGAGCACACCTTGCAATCGCCCCTGGTGATCGGCGCCGACGCGTGACGTCAGCAACGATTGCAGCGCCGGGGCTCCGATGCCGCCGAGACAGAAAAGCGGCAACAGCGCGAACGCCATCCAGCCTTGCCAGGCGAGCGCGATCGACACATAGGCCGTGCTGTCGGCAAGGATGGCGACCATGAGCGCTCGCCTTTCGCCCCAACGCTCGGCGATCGGTCCGGCGACGAAACCCTGGGCCGCGGCATGGAAGAGGCCGAACAATGCCAGCGAGATGCCCACGGTGAAAAGGCTCCAGCCGAATTTGTCCTGCACGTAGAGAACCCAGACGGTGCCGCCGACTTCGCCGACAAGGCCGAGCACGGCAAAGGCGCCGAGCAGCGGCAGGAGGGCCGGAAAAGTCAACGCCCAACGCAGCGGCGCCAGCGGGTTGAACGACAGCGGCTCGCCTGTGCCGCCGACCCGCTCCGGCTCCGGCAGCAGAAGGAAGGCCAGCGCCAGATTGATGCCGGTGAACCCTGCCGCCGCCAGGAAAGGCGCGCGCAGCCAGAGATCGCCGAGCAGGCCGCCGAGGGCCGGACCGGCGATGAACCCGACGCCAAAAGCGGCGCTCAGATGGCCGAAGGCGCGGGCGCGCCGCTCTTCGCTGCTGATGTCGACCATATAGGCGGAGGCCACCGCCATACTGGCGCCCGTTATGCCGGCGATCAGTCGGCCGACGAACAGCAGCGGCAGCGACGGCGCGAAGGTCATGAACAGATAATCCAGCATCGACCCGGCAAGCGACAGAAGCAGCACCGGCCGGCGGCCGTAGCGGTCCGACAACGCGCCGAGCAGGGGCGAAAACAGCACCTGCATGGCGGCATAGGCGGCCAGGAACGCGCCGAAAATCCAGCCGATGTCCTCGACATGGCCAAACCTCGCGCAACAGCCCCGGCAGCACCGGCATGATCAGCCCGATGCCGGCCGCGTCCAGCGCCATTGCCGTCAGCACGACGAGATAGGCCCTTTTCATCGAGATGCTTCTTTCCTAAAGTTTATCGGTGATAAGGTGGCGTTTATCACCGATAAAATGGACGGGCAAGCGAGGTGCATATGAAGCTGGACAAGGCGCTGATCGTCGCGCTAGCGCTCGAGCTGTTGAACGAAGTCGGCATCGATGCGCTCTCGACGCGGCTGCTGGCGCAGCGGCTCAAGGTCCAGCAGCCGGCGCTTTACTGGCATTTCAGGAACAAGCGCGCCCTGCTCGACGCAATGAACGAGGAGATTCTGCGGCGCGGCCATGACCATCGAGCGCCACTGCCGGGCGAGAGCTGGCAGGAATTCGTACGCAACAACGCCCGCAGCTTCCGCGGCGCCTTGATAGCCTATCGCGACGGTGCGCGCGTCCATGCCGGTACCGAGGCCGATCCGGGCGATCTCGAACATGTCGAACGGTTGCTCAACTTTCTGCGCGAGGCCGGCATGCCTTCCGTCATGGCCATGCGGTTGCTGATGATCGTCGGGCGCTACACGGTGGGCTGCGTCCTCGAGGAACAGGCAGAATATCCGGCCGGCCCAGGTCGAGGTGCGGCGCTCGATGCCAAGGCAAGCGGTTACCCGCTGCTCAGCCAGGCCCTGGCCGATTATCGTGCGGGCGGTCACGAGGCGCTGTTCGAAAGCGGCCTCGACTTGCTGATTGCCGGGGCGCAGGCGGGCATCGCTGAACCGGGCTAAGCGCGGCGATCCGCGTCTTGCCCGTCAGGCGACAGGAACGGGCGGGGCAAGCCATTGCCGCACGATCGCGACATCGGGATCGCCGATTTCATGGCCCGAAGCGACGATACGCGCATCGACCTGGGCACCGCGCTGGCTGAGCAGCGTTACCAGCGCCGGCGCGAAGGGTCCGTAGGTCAGGTCGGCGGCGCCGGCGACGATCAGCGCCTTGATGCCGGTCAGATCGGTTGCCGGCGTCTCGTCCAGCACCGGCATCGGCCGCAGCAGTGCCGCCCGTCCGACAAGGCCGGGATGGAGCAGCATCAGGCTGGAAACCAGATTGGCGCCGTTGGAATAGCCGAGAAAAGCCGTGCGCTTCGGATCGATCCGGTGCCGCTCCATGGCCGCGGCCACGAACCGCGCGAAAGCGGCCGTCTCACGGCGGATGCTGGCCTGCTCGAAGCTGGTCGGCGTGATCCGCTCGAACCAGCGGAAGCCGTCATCCTGGACGATGCGGCCAAGCACGGCGATCAGGCAGGCATGCGGCGCGATCTGCCTCGCCAGCGGCACCAGGGTCGTCTCGTCGACACCCGATCCATGCAGCAGGAACAGGCAGTCGTCGCTGGCTCCGCCGGATCCGAAGAAGCGGTAGGGGAAGGTCAGATCTAGCCGCGGCAGGCCGTTTTCGAGGCTTGTATCGCTCATGCCGCATCCTTTTGATTATATTTCGTTTCGCTCAATTTGCCGGCTTCAAAACGCAATATTTTCATGCTCCGCGAAAGTTGATTGAACCGGGCGCATTTCAGTCCGTTTCTGCGCCGATATACTCCATCGCGGAGGAATCGAAGCGGTGCGCCGGGGGTCGCATTGCTGGGCATGAACAACCAGCTTTGAGGCCTTTTGTCGATGACCACCCCAGTTCCAACCGAGCGCGATACGCGCATCGATGTGCTGCGTGCGCTCGCGCTGCTGACGATCTTCGTCGACCATGTGCCGGGCACGGCTTTCGAGACGCTGACCTACAAGAATTTCGGCTTTTCGGATGCGGCGGAGGCTTTCGTGCTGATATCGGGCATTTCGGTCGCGCTCGCCTATGGCACGAAGTTCCGCCGGGGAGGCCGGCTGCTCGCGACGCTGAAGATGTGGCGGCGGGCAGGCGTGCTCTACATCGCCCATATCGTCACCACGATGGCGGTGATGGCGTTGTTCTGTGCCGCGGCGGTGTTCGGCCATAGGCCGGAACTGCTGAAGCTGATCAACATCGAACCGCTGATGAAGGACACGCCCGAGGTGGTGGTCGGCATCGTCACGCTCGGCCACCAGCTCGGCTACAACAACATACTGCCGGTCTACGCGGTGCTGCTTTTGCTGGCGCCGGCCTTCTTGCTGTTCATCAGCTACAGGCCGCTTGCAGCGCTGACCGTGTCCGGCCTGCTATGGCTTGTAGCCGGCATCTGGCAGATCGCCCCACCGAACTATCCCGAGCCCGGCCTGTGGTTCCTCAATCCGCTGTCCTGGCAGTTCCTGTTCAACATCGGCCTTGCCGCCATGCTGCATGTCAGGCGCGGCGGCGTCATTCCGGTCAACCGTTGGCTGATCGGTGCCGCCGCCGCCTATGTGCTGGCCGCGCTGGCATGGGTGCATAGTCCGCTTTGGGGGCAGGTGACCTGGTTCGACCTGCCGGTGGTGCTGACCGGCTTCGACAAGACATTCCTGTCGCTCCCGCGGCTGCTGCATATCCTGGCGGTCAGCTATCTGGTGGTGGCACTGCCTGTGGTCTCGAACCTGTTTCGCACCGGCCCCGACCATCCGCTGGCGATACTCGGCAAGCGCTCGCTGCCGGTGTTCATCGCCGGCACGCTGATCGCTATGGTCGCCCAGGTGATGAAGCTGATCAATCCCGGCGGCCTCGCTTATGACAGCCTGTTGCTCGCCGCCGGCATCGCCATGCAGTTCGCGCTCGCCTTCTATCTCGAATGGTTGTCGACCATCGGCGGTTCGGGGAAAGCCAGGACGACGCAAAAGGACGCCAAGCCCGTCCAGGCGTCTTACGGTATCTCGGCCGTGGCAAGAGCCAACCGCTGAGGTCGGCGAGCCGGTTCAGCGGCGCGGTGGAGCCGAGGAGGCGCGCACGATCAGTTCGACCGGCAACAATTGCCGGCTGACCTTGCCGTCGCTTTCAAGAATCGCCTTGACCGCAAGCCGGCCCATCTCGGCGATCGGCTGTGCGACCGTGGTCAATGGCGGCTCGGATAGCGCTGCCTCGGGAACGCCGTCGAAACCGATGACTGAAACATCATCGGGAACGTTCAGCCCGCGCGCGCTCAGCCATTCAAGTGTTGCCAAGGCCATTCTGTCAGACATCGCCAGGATAGCCGTTGGTGGCTCGCGGGAAGCAAAGATCGTTTCCAGCCCCGCCTTTGTGGTGGCGGCATCGTTGGCGGTTTCGTAGACGGGCACCTTGGATGTATCGATGCCAACCCGCGAAAGCTCCCGGAAATAACCGGTGAGGCGATCGCGTGTCCCCGCATAGGCTGCGGCGCGAAGCTCCTCGGGCGAAATGAGGCCTGTCCTGTCATCGGCGAAAGGCAGCGCCAGCACGGCAAAGCGGCGATGCCCGAGATCCGTAAGATGACGTGCCGCCAGGCCGGCGCCGGCGATGTTGTCGACGCCGATCGCCGCGACGGACCCATCCTCCGAATCCAGGTCGAGCGCCACGAAGGGCAGCTTGCGCTCACGCGCCAATTCGACGAGGCGCGAGCCTCCTTCGATGCAGAAGACGATGAAGCCGTCGACAAGGGCGCTCTGGATATTCCAGGCAAGCTGTTCGGTGTTGGCGGCCGAGACTAAGGAGATGCCGGCCCCGGTCGCATCGCAGGCCTGCGAGATGCCCGCCATCATCACGCGCGCGAAGGGATCCTCGAAAAAATAGGAGAGGGGCTCCGCGGTGGCGACGCCGATGGCGTTGACCTTGCCGGCCCGCAGCAGGCGGCCCTTGGGGTCGGGGCCGGCATAGCCCATCGCCTCGGCCGTCGCGCGAACGCGTTCGCGGACTTCTTCGCGCACGATCTCGGGGCGGCTGAAAACATTGGAGGCAGTGCCATGCGAAACACCGGCGGCCTTGGCGATGTCGGCCAGCCGGACGGGTCGTCGATTGCCTGCGGTGAGTGACACCATTTGTGCGTGCCTCCTGATATGCATTTAGCACGTTCCCGATTTGCATCTAGCACTTTCGTTGGATCGATTCAAATTTTGCTTGACCGGCGGCTTCCATAGGCCTATCTTTGAATCGATCCAATTCAGGCTTGCCTGCTGGATCAAATTAGATGGGAGGTGCGCCATGCATCCTGTTAACTATCTGTTCGAAGACATTTACCGCGACGACTGGAGCATCGGGTCGGCCGCCAAAGTGTCCAAGCGCCGCGGCGGAACAAGCCCGTGGATTCGCGATCTGCGCTTCCTGGTGGCGCGCAAGCGGAGCTGACTGGCGTGAATTTTTTGCGCCGGCTGATTGGATCGATTCAATTAAAGTCAAAAGGAGAAGAGCCATGCATCCGATGAAGCATCTGTTCGACGACATCTATCGCAATTATTGGGGCATCGGCCCGTCCGCGGAGCGGCCAGAGGCTCCGCCGCGCCGCGCGAAGCTCTCGGCGCGCAACCGCGATCTTTGGATCCGACTTGAACGTCGCCGGGATTGAAACCGGCCGCGCATCTCAGGGTCGCCGACGCACCACGGCGGAGACAGCTATGGCCAGCCAGCCTGCGATGAGCAGGGTGCCTCCGATCGGCGCCGACATCGGAAACAGCCTCGATCCCAGAAAATCGCGGGCAAGAAGATCGCCCGTGAAAAGCACGAGCCCGACGAGCAGCACCAGGCTGGCTATCCGCAGCGGGCGATTCGCGTCGAGGAGACCGACGGCCAGAAACGCCGGTGCGTGCATCAGCAGGAAGGATGCCGCCGTACCGGTGAAGGCGCCGCCGAGATGCGCGGCGGCCGCCGACAGCGCCACTCCTGCCGCGCCAATAAGGCCTGCGGCGAGCACAAGCAGACGGCTGCCGGTCGTTTCGGCCAGGTTCATGTCGACGCTCCTTCGCTTGATCGGCTGGGCAGCTTGTCAGAGCTTGCCCGCTTCCATCAACATATGCCGCGTCCGCCGCGCCTGGACAATCCAGTTGTAGACCGCGCCGAGCGCCATCAGCACCGACGTGCCGAGAAACACCGCCCGCATGCCGAAATGGCCGCCGACGAAACCGCCGGCAAGCGGTCCGGCCACCTGCCCGACATATTGGGCCGAGATGGAAAGGCCAAGCACGTTGCCGCCGACGCCGTCGGGAATGTTGTGGCGGATGACGCTGGTGATGCAAGGCAGCAAACCGCCGAGCGCCAGGCCCATCAGGAAGCGCAGCCCGATCAGTTGCCAGCCGTCGGTGACGAAGGCCTGTGGAATGAGCAGCAGCGCCGACACGGCCAGCGCGCCGACGACGACGTTCCAATGACCGACGCGATCGGCGAGCCTGCCAAGCCATGACGCCGACAGAATGGCGCCAAGGGCTGCCGCCGACATCACCACGCCGGCAACGAGCGTCACCCGGCTCTGGTCCTCGATCAGCTGCTGCACATAGACGGTGATGATCGGTTCGATCGACATGGTGGCGAAGGCCAGCAGCATGCCGGTCGTCAGCATGGCCACGACCGGACGCTTGTCGGCAATTTGCGACCAGCCGCTCTTCGGCTTTGCCGCCGTCGCGGCCTTGCTTGCTTGCGGGCGCTGGTTCTCCTTGATCAGGAATGTCGTCGCCAGGAAGGCAAGGAAGATGACGCCGCCGGACAACAGAAAGGTCGCGCGGATACCGATTACCGGCGGCAGCGCGCCGCCGAGCAAGGGGCCGACCAGCGAACCCGCCGTGATGCCAGCGGACAAGACACCGAGCGCCCAGCCGGAGCGGTCCTTCGGCGTCTGCATGGCCACCAATATGGTCGAGCCGGAGGAATAGCCGCCGGCAAAGCCGATCAGCAGGCGCAGCAGCACCAATTGCCAAACCGTCTCGACCATTCCGGTCAGCGACATGCAGATCGCCATGCCGAAGGAGGCGCGTACCAACATCAGCTTGCGGCCGTAGCGGTCGCCGAGCCGTCCCCATAACGGCGCAACGAGCGCCGCCGCGAAGAAGGTCGCCCCATAGGCGATGCCCGACCATTGCACGATCGCCGCATGGCCCTCGACGCCCAGTTGCTCGACATAGAGCGGCAGGAACGGCAAGAGCAGGGTCATGGCGATGAGCGTGCTGAACGAACCCGCGAAGCAGACGGCGAGATCGCGCCGCCAGTGGATGTTGTAGCCGCCCTGTGCCGTATCGTTCTGCGTCATGTCGTGCCTGCGTGTGTCAGGGGATTGTTGTGGATACCGTTTTGGGATACCAAGTCGGTATCCGTCATGGACCCACAGCCCGACCGCTGTCAATGCGGCACGTGAAAAGGCAACAACGATGTCCCAGATGCACAATGTCGAACGGCAGCTCCGCGAGATGATCCTTGGACTTGAGATCGGCCCGGGTGAGAAACTCACCGAGCGCTGGATCGAAAGCCGCTTCGGCGCCTCGCGCACGCCGGTCAGGGCTGCGCTGCTGCGGCTCGAAACCGAGGGGCTGGTCGGCAGGGACGGGCGCGGCTGGACGGTCTCGCCCATCAACCTGGCCGAACTCGAGCAGATCGCGGTCTACCGCGAAGCGGTCGAGGTCGCGGCCTTGCGGCTGACATGCGGGCTTGCCGACAGAAGTGCCATCGATGTCGTCGAGGCTATGCTCGTCTCCTGCGACGACGACACTCCGCGCGAGGAATGGCATCGCGTCGGTATGGATTTCCACATCGAGCTGGCACGACTGTCCGGCAATGAATTCCTGTTTCGAGCCGTCCGCGATGCGATGACCAGGCTTTCGCGCGCCCGTTGGCTGGAGGTACGCGATGGAGCGGCCCTTGGCCGCGCGTGGTCCGAGCATCACGCCATCCTGGCCGCCGTGCGGAGCGGCGATGCACAGGAAGCCGCGCGCTTGCTCTCGGAGCATATCGTCGGCAGTCGCGACCGTCTGTTGACGTCGCTGGCCAATGATCGCCGCGGCCTTCGCGCCAGGGGATTTGCCGTCGTGGCGGCATAATGCAGCCTGCAGGGCAGGCCACTCGCCGCCGAAAAAAGGACCGCCGGCCCCGAGCCCCACTTTCGGCCTCGCTTCGCGGACGCCGATGGCGTAGGACCGGGCGATGGAAAACAACCGATTTGAAGTACCCGTGACCGTCAAATCAGTCACGGCGGGAAGTACACAGCTCTTACGCTCGGCCCGCGAGGCTTCCGACTATCTCATGAACAGCTGGCCCGGCAAGCGCACTCCCAAGCATCGCGCGGCGCTGCAGGCCTGCCACGATGCGCTGGCCGGCGACAAGCCGGCCATGAACGCAAGGCGCGCCTTTATCGCGGCGGCGCGTGAAGTGGACGTCTTCGTCAGCGACAAGGCGCCGGCCTGATCCAGGCGGATTGCCGCCGCGCGCCGTCACTCCTCTGTTTCAGTCTCGGCGTCAGTCTCGGGTTTCGAACGCTCCCGCGCCGCAGCCTTGGCCGCCAGCTTTTCGGCCTTCTTGGCCGCCTTCTGGCGATCGCGTTCCTTGCGTTCCTGATCGTAATTTGGTGCTCGTGCCATGGCGGCTCCTTTTTGCTGTTCTTGTGGGCTGACTACGCGTCGTTCGCCTTCCGACGTCTCGGAGCCGGCATCAGGGTTCCTATAAGCTGCTTCGGTCGATCACAAGGTCGGCGGCGCCGAAACGTTCCTTTGCCGTCAGCTGCTGATGCCAATAGGGATAGAGCAGGGGCGGGCGGCTGACCGCGTCGAGACGGTCACGTTCCTCGCCGGTCAGCGTCAGGCCGGCCGCGGCGATATTGTCCTTGAACTGGGCCTCGTTGCGCCCGCCGATCACCAGCGAGCTGACGGCCGGCCTGCCAAGCAGCCAGGCAAGCGCCACCTGTGCGGCGGATACGCCGCGGGCCTTGCCGATTTCGACCAGCACATCGACGATCCGCCACAGCCGGTCCTCGTCGCGGATCGGCGGTTCGGACCACCCGGCGATCTGGCGCGCGGTCGGGCTGTCGCGGTGATATTTGCCCGACAGCAGGCCGCCCGCCAGCGGACTCCACACCAGCACGCCCAGCCCTTGGTCGACCGAGATCGGCAGAAGCTCGTATTCGGCTTCGCGTGCCTCGAGCGTGTAGTGGATCTGCTGGGTGACGAAGCGCGGTTGATGGCGGCTGTCGCTGATGGAGAGCGCCTTCATCACCTGCCAGCCGGAATAGTTGGAGCAGCCGACATAGCGGATCTTGCCCTGGCCGACCAGTGTGTCGAGCGCGGCGATGGTCTCTTCGAGTGGCGTCACGCCGTCCCATTCGTGCAGGAAATAGATGTCGATGACGTCGGTCTTGAGCCGCTTCAGGCTCTTCTCGCATTCGCGGATCAAATGATAACGCGACAGGCCCTCGTCATTGGGGCCATCGCCCATGCGCATGCGCGCCTTGGAGGCGATCAGCACGTCGCTCCTGCGCTTGCCGCCGAGCGCCTCGCCGATGATCTCCTCCGAGAGGCCGCTCGAATAGACATTGGCCGTGTCGATGAGATTGATGCCGGCATCGATGCATAGATCGATCATGCGCTTCGCCTCGGCGAGATCGCTGTTGCCGACAGCCGCGAAAGGGCCGGCGCCGCCAAAGGTCATGGTGCCCATGGTCAGTGTCGAAACCTTCAGGCCGGAACGGCCGAGAGTGCGGTATTCCATGTCAGTCCTCGCGATTGAGTAGAATGGCCCGATAGGGTTGCTGGATTTGTAGGACAATCCGCGCGGCTTGTCGCCCTCCGGCCCCGCACACCGATGAGCGGCCGTGGCGTGCCCCTGCAATAAAACCGTCATTGTCGGCCTATACTCAGTCGGTCAGGGTGTTGCGCGCCGCCGTCAGGACGCGGCCAGTGCGCCCGGCCGTTGCCGGAGGCGGCAGCTTGCAGATGGAGCAGCACGAGATGAATGAATCCATACCCAAGTCCGGCGCCAGGGACTGGCTGGAAGCCGAACTCGCCGACACGCTCGACGAGGACTATGAACTGGAGATGTCGGAACCGGCGCTGTCGTTGGAGATCGCCAGGATCTACAAGAACGCGCATCCGCCTTCTATCGACCGCATGCAGTATTTTCGCGACCTGATCGGGCTGCAATCCGAGCTGATCAAGCTGCAATCCTGGGTCGCCTACCACAAGAAGAAGCTTGTGGTGATCTTCGAAGGCCGGGATTCGGCAGGCAAGGGCGGCGTCATCAAGCGCATCACCCAGCGGCTCAACCCACGCATCTGCCGCGTCGTGGCGCTTCCGGCGCCGACCGAGCGCGAGAAGTCGCAATGGTATTTCCAGCGTTATGTGCCGCACCTGCCGGCCGGCGGCGAGATCGTTCTGTTCGACCGCTCGTGGTACAACCGTTCCGGCGTCGAGCGGGTGATGGGTTTCGCTGGGCCCGATCAGGTGGAGGAATTCTTCCGTGACGTGCCGGAGTTCGAGCGCATGCTGGTCCGCTCGGGCATCACGCTGGTCAAATACTGGTTCTCGATCACCGACGAGGAACAGCAGATGCGCTTCCTGATGCGCATCCACGATCCGATGAAGCAGTGGAAGCTGTCGCCGATGGACCTGCAGTCACGGGTGCGCTGGGAACAGTACACCAAGGCCAAGGAAGAGACCTTTGCCCGTACCAACATTCCGGAGGCGCCCTGGTTCATCGTCGAGGGCAACGACAAGAAGCGAGCGCGGCTGAACTGCATCGACCACCTCTTGCAGCAGGTTCCCTACGAAGAGGTGCCGCACGAGGAGATCACGCTCCCCGAGCGCGTCTTCAATCCCGAATACGAGCGCCAGGTGCTGCCGCGCGAGCTCTACGTGCCGGAGAAGTATTGAGGCGGGTGAAGCTGCGATCTCCCCCACGAGGGGGAGATTACGCTCCCCACCTTACGCCCGCTTGATCACCACATGCGTGGCAAGCGGCGTCGCTACCTGTTCGCTGCACTGATAGCCGAGCTTCGGCAGATCAATCCCGGCGAAGAGGTGCTCGCCGGAGCCGAGCAGCACCGGCGAGATCGCCAGATGCATCTCGTCGATGAGCTTCTCCTGAAGATATTGCCGGACGGTGGCGACGCCGCCGCCGACCCGCACATCGCTACCATTGGCCGCTGCCCTTGCCTGCTCGAGCGCCGAATGGATGCCATCCGTAACGAAGTAAAAGGTCGTGCCGCCTTCCATGACGATGGGCTCGCGCGCATGGTGCGTCAGCACGAAGACAGGCACATGATAGGGCGGGTTGTCGCCCCACCAGCCCTTCCAGTTTTCGTCGGGCCATTCGCCGCGGATCGGCCCGAACATGTTGCGGCCGAGGATCCAGGCGCCGACATTCTCGAAGCTGCCCGCCGCGAACGCGTCGTTGGTATCGGTGGTGCCGCCATCTTCTCCGAGCACCATCTTGCGGAAGGTGCGGGTACCAATCATCCATTTGTGCAGGGCTTCCCCGCCGACGCCGAGCGGGTTCTTCAAATCCTGGTCGGGACCGGCACCGTAACCGTCGAGCGACAAGGTGAATGCATTGACGCGAAGTTTGGACATGGAGGCTCCTCAGACTGATTGTAAATTGCAACCAGTATGGAATAACGCAACCGATTGCATATTGCAAGCTGTATTCCCATTGCTGTGACGTGGTGAACTGCCGGCGGTTAGCGGCAGCACCGCCAATACGCTTAATGCTTCTGACGAAGGTGACCGGGATGCTTGTGCAGCAGGCAGCTGCGGAGTGGCCGCAGCCGGCCCGCGAGGAAATGCAGCTATTTGCCTTGCAAAGCCTTGAGGATTCGCTCGATGGCCAGGCGTAGCGGCGGTAGGCTGTCTGCAACTACTGCCCAGACGAGAGCTTCGGACGTCTTGTGATATTCGTGGCGTAGAATGTTGCCTATTCCACGAACCTGTTTCCAAGGGATTTCTGGAGCAAGAATGATCAAATCGTCCGGGATATGCCGCGTGGCTTCAGAAATAATCTCGATGCCGCGCTCGACGCCATGGCGAAGTAGCCAGCTGTTACGAAAATTTCGAGAGTCTTGCCCGCGGTGGCAGCGTCGATGCCATCCAAGGCCGTCATGATCTCGGCTAGGATTGGCTCGATCCGGCGGGCTCCCATCAGAATACGCACACGGCCGATCGCTCGATCTCGGCTTTCAACATCGGATGAAGGCTATCGCGTGTGGTGAGGTCGATCTCCGCCGAGATATTCTCTTCGAGAAATTGCTTGATACCCACCAGATCGATCAGCGAAAACCGCCGCGTCGGATCATAGTCGATGAACAAGTCGAGATCGCTGTCAGTGTTCCCACTGTCGCGTGCGATGGATCCAAATAGGTAAAGCGATGTCGCGCCCATGCCTCGGATGGCATCCGCGTTTCTCCGCAACCGTTCGATGATCTCATCCTTGCGCATGATTCATTGTAACGGATTAGACTGAAATTCCAAACGATCAGACGGCTTAACCCCTCAGCATCGCCGCCACCTCAGGGGCGAAATAGGTGAGGATTCCGTCGCAGCCGGCACGTTTGAAGGCAAGAAGCGATTCCAGCATGGCCTTTTCGCCGTCGATCCAGCCATTGGCGCCCGCCGCCTTGATCATCGAATATTCGCCCGACACCTGGTAGGCGAAGGTCGGCACCGCAAATTCGTCCTTCAGCCTTCGGATGATATCGAGATAGGGCAGGCCGGGCTTGACCATCAGCATGTCGGCGCCTTCGGCCAGGTCCTGCTCGGCCTCGCGCACCGCTTCGTCCGAATTGGCGTGGTCGATGTAATAGGTCTTCTTGTCGCCCTTGAGCAGACCGGCCGTGCCGACCGCCTCGCGGTACGGCCCGTAGAAGGCGGAGGCGAATTTCGTTGCATAGGACATGATCGCCACGTCCTGGAAACCGTTTGCGTCGAGCGCATCGCGAATGGCGCCGATGCGGCCGTCCATCATGTCGGACGGCGCGATGATGTCGGCGCCGGCCGCGGCCTGGATGACGGCTGCCGCGGTCACCTGTTCCACCGTCTCGTCATTGACGATGAGACCGTCACGCAGGATGCCGTCATGGCCATGGCTGGTGAATGGGTCGAGCGCGGCGTCGGTGATGACGCCGATTTCAGGCACCGCGTCCTTGATCGCGCGCGTGGCGCGGTTGATGACGTTGTCGGGATCGAGGATATGTGAGCCGGTCTGGTCGCGCAGCGAAATGTCCACATTCGGAAAGGTGGCGAGCGCGGGGATGCCGAGCTTTGCCGCGCGTTCGGCCTCCTTGACGGCAAGGTCGATCGACAGGCGGAAGACGCCCGGCATGGCGGCGATAGGCTCGCGCACTTGTCTGCCGTCGACGACGAAGATCGGCCAGATCAGGTCGTCGACGGAAAGCCTGTTCTCCTGCACCAGGCGCCGTGACCAGTCGGCCTTGCGCATGCGGCGCAAGCGGCGGCTGCCGGTGATGTCGTCGACGCTGCGCGCGCCGGCAGGTTTTGCGGGGGTGAATCTGTTCATCGCCAAAACTCTCGTTTGGCGGGCTTTTATCACGCACCCGTGGTGCTGACCAATGCGACACGTTTGTGCCAGCGATCCGGTCGGGTCCCTATTCGGGTTGCCCGTTGCCCGAAAGGATCTGCGCCGCACCGCGCATGCCGACACGGAACGCCTCGTCGAAGCCGACGCCGCGCACTTGCCAGGCGTAGGTCTTGCCGGCCTTCGCCAGCCGCCAGTGGGCAATCCAGCCGAACTGCTTGTCGCTCCAGACGATGCTGCCGGAAAGCGCCTGATCGGCGCCGGCCATTTTCGCAACCGTGTCCAGCTTCGCCATGTCGGCGTCGCGCATGGTCCTGTCGTCCAATCCTGCCTTCGACAGCAGCGCCGCCGTGGGGAAGGCCACCTGCATGGCGATCGGCGCGGCGGCATTGCCGAACGACTCGCGCATCAGCACGCCGCGCTCGTCATCGGCATCGAGCGCGAAATGCCCGACGCCGCGCTCGGTCGACAAGAACACCGCCAGCCGTGGCCGTTCGGTCAGCCACGGCCTGCTGCCGAGCGAAGCCAGCACCGGATCGATTACCGCCGGGCTGTACTGTCAGTAGAGATTGTGAGGCCGATCATAGGTGCCCTGATCGTCATGGTTGGGAATGCCTTCCATGCGATCGCGGTAGCGAAAGCCCGCCACGAAGCTTGCGGCTCTGTCGCGCAGCGCCGCCATCTCCGGTTTCGCCGGCAGGCGCTGGTCGCCGGAGACCCGGACCAGAACAGCGTCGAGGCAACGTTTGAAGCCAGCCTGGCGGTTTTTCTCATACCGACCATTGACGATGGTCTGCGACTGGTAAAGCTCGGCGAGGCTTGCCGCCAGGGTCGGTTGCAAAGCCAGGCAAATGACGATCAGCCCGATCATCATCGGCACGAGGCGCGCAAATCCAGCCATGAGCCACACCCCATTGGAACCCGCTACAGCTGCGCCGTCGCCATGCGGTTCCCGGCGTTGCGGCCACAACGGCTCTTTTTAGCACTGGGCTCCGGCACGAGCCAAGACGCGCTGTCAGCATGCCGGCATTGACGCGGCCATGCGCCACGCTTTAGCACTTCAGTCCCGGCGGAGCGGGGGAGGGATTCTTTCACGATGGATTTTGGCGGAGGCGACGAGATCCGCTTCGAACATCTGGGTCGGGCCGGCATCGTCACGTTGACGCGGCCGCGGGCGCTCAACGCGGTCACTCACGGGATGGTCAATGCGCTCGCCAAGGCATTGCACGCCTGGGAGCGGGACTGGAGCGTCGACGCCGTCGTCGTCAAGGCCGAGGGCAGGGCGTTTTCGGCCGGCGGCGACATTCTGCACATCTACGAGGCCGGCCGGGCCGGCAAGCCGCCCGTCGAATTTTTCGCCGACGAGTATCGGCTGAACGCCCAGATCGCACGTTTCAAGAAACCTTATGTGGCGCTGATCGACGGCATCGTCATGGGCGGCGGCGTCGGCATCTCCTTTCATGGATCGCACCGGGTGATGACGGAAAATGCCCAGTTCGCCATGCCGGAGGTGGGCATCGGCTTTTTCCCGGATGTCGGCGCCAGCCACCTGCTGCCCGATCTTGGCGGTTCCTTCGGCATGTATCTGGCGCTGACCGGCAATCGCATCCGCTATGGCGACGCGTTGTGGTCCGGGCTGGCCACGCATACGATCAAGGCGCAGGACCAGGCAGGCTTTCTTGACCAGCTCGCCGCTACCGGCGATCCAGAATCGGTGCTGCGCGGCTTCTTCATTCCGGCGAAGCGCGAGACGGAAAGGCGCGTGCTGGAGGCGATCGCCCGTCATTTCGCGCAGGCCTCGCTTGCCGATATCATCGGCAGCCTGGAGCGCGCGGCAGGCAGCGACGACTTTGCCGCAACGACCCTGGCGACGATCTTGACCCGCTCGCCGACCAGCCTTCGTGTCGCCTGGCGCCAGATCACTGCCGGCCTGACGCTGCCGATGGACCAATGCATGAAGATGGAGTTCCGCATCCTCAACCGGATGCTTGCGGGCCACGATTTCTACGAAGGCATACGCGCCACCATCATCGAAAAAGGTTCCAAGCCGCAATGGATGCCGGCAACCCTCGATGCGGTCGACGATGCCGATGTCGATGCCTATTTTGCCTCGCTCGGTGAACGGGAACTCCCGCTATGAGCGAGGTGACGTCCAGACGCGTCGTGCTTCAGCCCTCGGGGGTGGAGGTTATCTTCGCCTGGTTCCAGCGGATCATATCAGGTTACTGCCTATTGTTCGGCATTCTGTACTGGGTCAGGCTGATCGGCTTCTATCCCGGCTCGCTGTGGCGCTTCGACCTGATGCCGGTCCACTGGCAGGTGACGGCGGTGATGCTCGCCGTGTTTTTTCCCTTTGCCGCCGCCGGCCTATGGATGCTGGCCTCCTGGGGCCCGGTGATCTGGTTCATCTGCGCCGTGACGGAGATCGTCATGTATGCCGGTTTCCCCGAACTCTTCGGCCACCGTCCGCTCATCGTCGTCTCGCATGCGAGCGTGGCGCTGCTCTATGTCGTTTTCCGCCTCGTCATCTATCTACAGAAGCGGTCGCCGCGGACCTGAGACCGGCACGCGCCGCCCGCCTTCCGGCGGATCAGATTTCGCCCTGAAATCATTGGCTAAATCTTTAGGTTAATTATCCTTCCTCGAGTGACCGTTCGTTAAGCGTCTTGCGAAACCTATTACCGGTAAGCTCTTGTTAGCCTTGGCGTTTAAGTCGAATTTTATGAGTATTCGATAGTGTCGCGATCAAGGTGAAAAACAAAAAATCACCAGGGCGACAAACGAGAGGCAAAGACAATGATCAATTCGCGTCCGGCGGCAAAGACCGCCAACGTTTCCGACGATCGCCGCGAGGCAATCCGTTCGCTGTACATGGAATCGCTCCAACTGGTCGAGCGCCTGCACCGCCGTCTGCTCGACGTGATCAAGGACGAGTTCGACCGCAACGGCCGTTCCGACATCAACGCCATCCAGGCCTTGCTGCTCTTCAACATCGGCAATTCGGAGCTGACCGCCGGCGAGCTGCGCTCGCGCGGCTACTATCTCGGCTCGAACGTCTCCTACAATCTCAAGAAGCTTGTCGATCTCGGCTTCATCAACCACCAGCGGTCGCGCATCGACCGCCGTTCGGTCCGCGTCTCGCTGACGCCGAAGGGCAACGAGGTGGCGGAGGTGGTCGCCGGTCTCTACGAGCGCCATGTCGGCTCGATCGAGCAGGTCGGCGGCATCAACACGGACGAATTCAAGCAGATGAACCGCGCCCTGCAGCGCCTCGACCGCTTCTGGAACGACACCATCGCTTACCGGATGTGAGCCAAGTCCAGGACTAGAAGCCGCGCCACAGAAGCGCGGCAGCAACAGCGACCTCCAGTCAGGGCCGGTGCCGAAAAGCATCGGTCTTTTCTTTTCGTTGCGTTGGCCGAAGCAAATTGCGGGCCAAGGCCACGTTGCCGCCATATTCCAATGGAACCGAAGATGGCAGTGATGCTGTGGTGAAGGCCATGGGTTCACCCGCAGCCGCGTAGCCTTGCGCGTTTTCACACCGAGGTGATGCGGACCATGGTTGGCTAATTGTTAAGATTGCCAATTTTAGAGTGCGGGCGAGATCGCCCGATGATCAACGCAGCAAGTGTCGAACTGCTACAAATGTCTGGAACGTCCATGAGAACCAGCCGCCGTTTCTTCCTTTCCGGAGCCTCCGCGCTCGCAGCCGCCGTTGTTGCCGGCCGCGCCAGCGCGCAGGACGTGATCGGGGACATCCTGAAGTCCTCGGCGCGCGGCAACTGGGATGATCAGTTCGACGCCCGCGCCAGTGCAGGCGGCAAGGTGGCCTCGACGCTGCCGATCTTCAGCCCGCAGACCGTCGCCTTCACCGAGCAGGCCGTGGCGCAGTACCAGAACATCGTCGGGCAGGGCGGCTGGGTCGAGGTTCCCGCGACCAAGAAACTGCAGCTCGGCGTCGATGATCCCGATGTCGTGCCGCTGCGCAAGCGCCTGATGGTCGCCGGCGACCTGTCGCAGAGCGCCGGCATCTCGACGGCCTTCGATTCCTATGTCGACTCGGCGGTCAAGCGCTTCCAATTGCGCCACGGCCTGCCGGCCGACGGAGCGCTGGGCAAATATACCTACGCGGCGATGAACGTTTCGGCGCAGATCCGGCTCGGCCAGTTGCAGACCAATCTCCAGCGATTGAAGGAGAAGGCGGGCACGCTTGGCAGCCGTTATGTGCTGGTCGATATTCCGGCAGCGCAGGTCGAGGCGGTCGAGAACGATCGCGTCGTGCTTCGCCATACCGCGATCGTCGGCAAGATCGATCGCCAGACACCGATCGTCAATTCCAAGATCAACGAGATCATCGTCAATCCATATTGGAACGCGCCGGTGTCGATCGTGCGCAAGGACATCATCCCGCTGATGCGCAAGGACCCCGATTATCTCAAGAACAGCCATATTCGCCTGTTTGCGCCAGATGGCAGCGAAGTCGATCCGATGAATGTGGACTGGTCGACCGACGACGCGGCCAAGTACCGTTTCCGCCAGGATCCCGGTTCGGACAACGCCATGGCGTCGGTGAAGATCAATTTCCCGAGCCCGGACGGCGTCTACATGCATGATACACCGCAGCAGAGCCTGTTCGGCAAGATGATGCGCTTCGATTCCTCGGGCTGCGTGCGGGTGCAGAACGTGCGCGACCTCGTCACCTGGATCCTGCGCGACACGCCCGGCTGGGACCGGCAGCATTTCGAGGCTGCGATCAAGACCGGCGAGAACACGCCGATCCAGGTCACCAACCCGGTGCCGGTGCATTTCCTCTATCTCTCGGCCTGGTCGACGGGCCCCGGCGTCGTCCAGTTCCGCGACGACATATATGGCCTCGACGGAGCCAACGAGCTGCAGATTACTTCGTCGCTCTAAGTGATTGATTGTTCAGGGAAAGGCCGCTCTTGAGCGGCCTTTTTCTGTCGCCAGGCCGTTCACGCCGCCGCTGACCTCCAACTCTGCGTAGGCCCGCTCCGGCTGGACGAAGCGGGCCATTGCGCATGGTCGGCAAAACTGCCGGAATCGGACCATGCAAGTTGCCGTCTTCATCCTCGTCGTGCTCGTCCTGGTGGCGCTTTCCGGTGCATTGGTGCGGCTGGTGCGGGTGCCGCTGCCGGTTCTGCAGATCGCCATGGGTGCTGCGCTGGCCTGGCCGGCGCGCGGGCTGCATGTCGAGATCGATCCGGAACTGTTCCTGCTCGTATTCATTCCGCCGCTTCTGTTCGCCGATGCCTTTGCTGCGCCCAAGCGCGAGCTTGTCGCCTTGCGTGGACCCATCCTCGACCTTGCCATCGGACTGGTCTTCTTCACCATCGTCGGATTTGGCTACGCCTTGCATTGGCTGGTGCCCAGCATCCCACTCGTTGTCGCTTTCGCGCTCGCCGCGGTGCTGTCGCCGACCGACGCGGTGGCGGTGTCTTCCATAGTCGACAGGAACATCGTTCCGGCGCGGCTGATGCACATATTGGAAGGCGAGTCGCTGCTCAACGACGCGTCGGGTCTGGTCATGTTCCGCTTTGCCGTGGCGGCGGCATTGACCGGCAGCTTTTCCTTCGCCGCGGCCTCGCTGAGCTTTCTCTATGCCGTAGGTGCCGGCATCCTCGCCGGCATGGTGGCGCTGTTCGTTGCCGCCAAGGCGCTGCAACTGCTCAACCGCATCGGCGGCGTGCCGGCGGAGGCGCAGGTTCTGGTCATGATCCTGGTGCCTTTCGTCTCCTATCTCGGCGCCGAGCATATCGGCGCTTCGGGCATCTTGGCGGCGGTCACCGCCGGCCTGTTGACCGGAGTTTCCGGCATGTTCCGCTTTCTCGGCGTCTCGGCGCGCATGCAGACGATGTCGCTGTGGTCGACGCTGTCCTTCGTCTTCAACGGCGCGCTCTTCATCCTGCTTGGCCTGCAGTTTCCCGATATTATCCGTAAAGTGCCGCCGGAGTTGTCCAGCCGGCACTGGATTATCGAGCCGGTGCTGACAGTGCTGCTGCTGACGCTCTGCCTGATCGGCCTGCGTTTCCTGTGGATCTGGATCGGCGACATGGCTGGCGCCATGTCGGCGCGGCTCGGCAAGCGAAAGGCCGAGCCGTTCGGCCTGCGCGTGCGGCTCGCCGGATCGGTCGCCGGCGTGCGCGGAGCGATCACGTTGGCCGGCATCCTGTCGCTGCCGCTCACCTTGCAGGACGGCTCGCCGTTCCCGGCCCGCGACGTGGTGATCTTCCTCGCCGCCGGGGTCATCATCTGCTCGCTGGCCATCGCCAGCCTCGCGCTGCCGAAGATCGCTCGCGGGCTGGTCGAGCCGGGCGAGGACCCGGCGGCGGCCGAGGAGCGCCGGGCGCGGGTCGGCGCAGCCAATGCGGCGATCGCCAGGATCGAGAGCATCGCCAATGAGGCAGGCGAGGGCGGGGCCGTCGAGGCACGGCTCGCCGTTGCCGACAGCATCGTCGCCGGCTACCGGCGCCGCATCGCCGCCTCCGACGAGGCCGACGAAGCGCGTGCCGAGGCGCGCGAGGCGAGCCGTCTGGAGCTTGAACTCAGGGCGGCCGGCATAGAAGCCGAGCGCGCCGCGCTACGCGCCATGTTTCTCAGCCGCGAGATCAATGACCATACGATGCGGGCGCTGTTTTCCGAGATCACCTTGACCGAGGCTCTTCTGAAGCAGCGGCGCGACAGGAAATAACGGTCCGCCGCTCTGCCTGCCGCAATCCGGCCAGCAAATTTCGCGCCGCAAACGTGGCGAGGCGAAAACAACTGTGTTAATGGCGCGGCGAACCCGATCCTGTCACCCGAAAATGTGCAGCGGTTTGGGACAACGGCATGCGCAAGACAAAACCGACCCTCCGGACCTAAGGAATTCAGGCCATGGCAACAGCAGCGGCAGCGTCGAACAAATTCGAATCCTTCTTCGAAACCACGCTGGAAGACGCCGATCCGGAAATTTTCGGCGCCATCCGCAACGAACTCGGACGCCAGCGCCACGAGATCGAGCTGATCGCGTCTGAGAACATCGTCTCGCGCGCCGTGCTCGAAGCGCAGGGTTCGATCATGACCAACAAATACGCCGAGGGCTATCCGGGCAAGCGCTACTATGGCGGCTGCCAGTTCGTGGATGTCGCCGAGGAGCTGGCGATCGAGCGCGCGAAAAAACTGTTCGGTTGCAATTTCGCCAACGTGCAGCCCAATTCCGGCAGCCAGATGAATCAGGCGGTGTTTCTGGCTCTCTTGCAGCCGGGGGACACCTTCATGGGCCTCGACCTCAATTCCGGCGGGCATTTGACGCACGGCTCGCCAGTCAACATGAGCGGCAAATGGTTCAAGGTCGTGTCCTACGGCGTGCGCAAGGACGACCACCTGCTCGACATGGACGCCATCGAGAAGACGGCGCATGAGACGAAGCCGAAGCTTATCCTGGCCGGCGGCACCGCCTATTCGCGCATCTGGGACTGGAAGCGTTTTCGCGAGATCGCGGATGCGGTCGGCGCCTACCTCATGGTCGATATGGCCCACATCGCCGGCCTCGTCGCAGGCGGCGTGCATCCCTCGCCGTTGCCGCATGCCCATGTGGTGACGACCACCACGCACAAGTCGCTGCGCGGCCCGCGCGGCGGCATGATCCTGTGCAATGACGAGGAGATCGCCAAGAAGATGAACTCGGCGGTGTTCCCCGGCCTGCAGGGCGGGCCGCTGATGCATGTCATCGCCGCCAAGGCGGTTGCCTTCGGCGAGGCGCTGAAGCCGAGCTTCAAGCTCTATGCCGAGAGCGTCGCCGCCAACGCCAAGGCGCTCGCGTCCAGCCTTCAGGAGACCGGCCTCGACATCGTGTCGGGCGGCACCGACAATCACCTGATGCTGGTCGACCTTCGTCCCAAGAATGCCACCGGCAAGCGCGCCGAGGCCGCACTTGGGCGCGCCAACATCACTTGCAACAAGAACGGCATCCCCTTTGACCCGGAAAAGCCCTTCGTCACCTCCGGCGTGCGGCTCGGCACGCCCGCCGGCACCACGCGCGGCTTCGGCCAGGCCGAGTTCCGCGAAATAGGCAAGCTGATCGCCGAGGTGCTGGATGGCCTCAAGGCCGCCAATTCCGATGATGGCAATGCCGCGGTAGAGGCTGCCGTCAAGGCCAAGGTCGTGGCGCTGACCGATCGGTTCCCGCTCTACCCTTATCTCGGTTGACCTCGCGCCACGCGTCATCTTTTATCCGCCAGCGGCGCGCCGACCCCCGATCGGTCGACGCGCCGAACTGGAGACCAGACGATGCGTAATTTCCGCCCCGCCACTCTTGGCGCCCAAGCCTTGCTGGGCGTTTTCCTGACATTGCCCGGAGCTGCCCTTGCGCAGACCCAACCCGCCCCAGAAATGCCCGCCACCGCTACCTTCGGCAGATGGACAACCATCGTCGATACGCTCGACACCGGCCAGGATGCGCGCAAGACCTGCGCCGCTTCCACCGCCTTTTTCGATGCCAGCGGCAATTCGGGCACGCTGACGCTGTCGATCTCGAACGGCGACGCCATGCCGCCGGACGCCTACCCGGTCATCATGATTATTGTCGACAACGGGAACCTTCCCACCGGCAAGAAGATCGCCGCCACTTTTGGTGATCCTGGCGTCAAGGTTTCCGCCACGGTCTATTCGAACGATGCCGTCAACGGCCGTCCCAGCTGGACGGTCGACAACCAGCCCAAGACCAGTCTCGCTCTCTTGCGAGCCATGCGCAAAGTCACCTCGCTCGATGTCGCTTTCGGCAAAGAGGCTTTCGCCAGCATTCCGATGGACGGCTTCACCAAGGCCTACCGCAACCTCGGCACATCATGCGGCTTTCCGACCAAGGACGTTGCACCCTAGCCAGGTGTGCTGAGGCAGGTGCTGGCAATCTGCCTCGCGGCTCGCTATCTCTGACGCGAAAGGGTCTGCGTGCCTTGCCATCGTGGCAAAAGGCTCTAAGCCTTTTCGCCTCACCAGATTCGCGAACCCAAGGCTCTCAATGCGCTGTCCCTATTGCCAGTCCGAAGATACGCAGGTGAAGGATTCGCGTCCCGCCGAGGATGGCGCGGCGATCCGCAGACGTCGCGTCTGCCCCGATTGCGGCGGCCGTTTCACCACCTTCGAGCGCGTCCAGTTGCGCGACCTCGTCGTGGTCAAGAAGTCGGGGCGAAAAGTGCCTTTCGACCGCGACAAGCTCTTGCGCTCCGTCGAGATCGCGGTGCGCAAGCGCAATGTCGATCCCGAGCGCATCGATCGCGCCGTGACCGGCATCGTGCGCCAGCTGGAAAGCTCCGGCGAGACAGAAGTGGCCTCGGGCGAGGTTGGGCGGCTGGTCATGGAAGCGCTGAAGTCGCTCGACGACGTCGCCTATGTCCGCTTCGCCTCGGTCTACCGCAATTTCCGCGAGGCCAAGGATTTCCATGAACTGCTGGGGGAATTGAAGGGCGACGAGGACAAGAGCGAAGAGGACGCCGGCTGAGCATGGCGGAACGCAGCGAGGCCGAACAGGCAGCCCTTGACCGCCGTTTCATGGCGGCTGCACTCAGACTGTCGCGCAGGAATGCGGGCCGGACCTCAACCAATCCTTCCGTTGGCACACTCATCGTGCGCGACGATGGCTTGGGCCCGATGATCGTCGGCACCGGCGTTACCGCCGTCGGCGGCCGCCCGCATGCCGAGACCGAGGCACTCGCCGAAGCGGGCGAACTGGCGCGCGGCGCCACCGCCTATGTCACGCTGGAGCCTTGCGCGCATCACGGACGCACGCCGCCTTGCGCCAACGCTCTGGTCAATGCCGGCATCGCGCGTGTCGTTGGCGCCGCCAGCGACCCCGATCCGCGTGTGTCAGGCCAAGGCTACGCGATCCTGCGCACCGCGGGCGTCGAGGTTGTGGAGAATGTCCTGGCGGCGGAGGCCGCCGAGCAGATGGCCGGCTATCTCATTCGATCGCTTAGGAAACGGCCGGAAGTGACTCTCAAGCTGGCGCTTTCCAGCGACGGCAAGATCGGCATGGAAGGGGCTGGGCAGGTGTCGATCACAGGCGACATTGCGCGCCGCGAAGTCTATTTGATGCGCGCCGAGGCTGATGCCATCCTGGTCGGCATTGGCACGGCGCTGGAAGACGACCCGGCGCTGACGGTGCGCTTGCCGGGACTGGAGAACCGGTCGCCGGCGCGCATTGTGCTCGACAGGCAGATCAGGCTGCCTGAGACTTCGAAACTGGTGTCCGGTGTCGACCGGGTGCCGCTCTACGTCGCGGCTTGCCTGGAAGCCGATCCTCTGCGGCGGGCAACGCTCGAACGCGCCGGCGTGCGTTTCATCGGCACCGAGACGCATGAAGGCGGCGTGGCGCTGCCGGAACTGCTCGAGGATCTTGCCGCGCTCGGCATGGCCAGCGTGCTGGTCGAAGGCGGAGCCAAGGTGGCCAGCGCCTTTCTGTCGGAAGGCCTGGTCGACCGCATCGTGCTGTTCCGGGGGCCGGAGGCGATCGGCAAGGGGGGCATTGCATCGCCCATCGACGCCAACCATGTCCCGGCGGGATTTCGCAAACTGCGCGAGATGCGGTTCGGCGAGGACAGCTACGCCGAATGGATAAGAGACTTTTAGGATCAACACCGATGTTTACCGGCATTGTTACCGACATAGGCACCGTCGCGGCCGTCAAGCCGCTGCGGGAAGGCGTGGGATTGCGCATCGACACCGCCTATGATCCCGAAACCATCGCCATCGGCGCCTCGATCTCCTGTGGCGGCGTTTGCCTTACCGTGACGGCCTTGCCCGACAGCGGCTCGAACGCGCGCTGGTTCGAAGTCGAGGCCTGGGAGGAGGCGCTCCGGCTGACGACGGCGATGGGTTGGAAATCGGGCACGCGGATCAATCTGGAGCGGGCGTTGAAGATCGGCGACGAGCTTGGCGGCCACATCGTGTCGGGCCATGTCGACGGTACCGCCGAGATCGTCGAGCGCAAGGACGAGGGCGATGCGGTGCGCTTCACGCTGGAAGCGCCGCGCGAGCTGGCGAAGTTCATCGCGCCGAAAGGCTCCGTCGCGCTCGACGGCACCTCGCTCACCGTCAACAAGGTGGAAGGCACCCGCTTCGACGTGCTTCTGATCCACCATTCGCTGACCGTCACCACCTGGGGTGAGCGCAAGGTCGGCGACCGCGTCAATCTCGAGATCGACACCATGGCCCGCTATGCGGCACGGCTGGCGGAAGCAGCGAAAGAGGGGCTTTGAGCATCGCCGAGCTGTTCATGAGGAACTAGCGGTGATGGAACACAGGAATTCCAAAGTGCAAGCGCGGCTGAGGTGGCCGATGTAGATGCTGGCCGAGTAGTGGCCCACGCCATTGTTGCCTGGGCTCAAAGCCTCGCTACAGATTGTCCGATCTCGGTACCCCGGCCCAATGAAGGCAATCTTGTGCTTGCGATCAATCCGGCTTCGGCCTAAGTCACCGGCGATCCCGGAGACATTTATGGCTGGCACATCCCAACACGGCAAAGCGTTCATTCGCCCGAAGAAGAAGGCCCACCTTCTCGTTATCGAGGCACGCTTCCACGACGATCTTGCCGACGCGCTGCTCGAAGGCGCGACGAGCGCGCTTGACGAAGCGGGTGCGACCTACGACGTCGTCACCGTTCCAGGTTCGCTCGAAATTCCCGCCGTCATAACCTTCGCGCTGGACGGCGCGGCGGAAGGCGCCACGAACTATGACGGCTTCGTCGCGCTTGGCACCGTCGTCCGCGGCGACACCTATCACTTCGATATCGTCGCCAATGAATCCAGCCGCGCACTCATGGACCTGTCCGTGCAGGACTCGGTCTGCATCGGCAACGGCATCCTGACCACGGAGAACGACGCGCAGGCCTGGACGCGGGCCAAACGTTCGGAAGGCGACAAGGGTGGCTTTGCCGCGCGCGCGGCGCTGACCATGATCGCGCTCAAGGAACGACTGGGAGCGCGATCGTGAGCGACCCCGCTTCGCCCGGACAGCCCACGGTGCGCCACGCCAACAAGCGCGGCGCGGCGCGGCTTGCCGCCGTGCAGGCCCTCTATCAGATGGATGTCGCCGGCAGCGGCGTCTTCGAGATCACCGCCGAATACGAAGCGTTCCGCCTTGGCAAGGAAGTCGATGGTGCGCTTTACCGCGAGGCGGATGCCCAATGGTTCCGCGCCATCCTCACCGGTGTCGTCGAGGACCAGAAAACCATCGATCCGGTTATCCGCCAGGCGCTGACCGATGATTGGCCGCTGTCGCGCCTCGATTCGACGCTGCGCGCAATCCTGCGCGCCGGTGTCTACGAACTGATGAAGCGCGAAGACGTGCCGGTGGCGGTGATCGTTTCCGAATATGTCGATATCGCCAAGGCTTTCTACGAGGAAGACGAGCCGAAGCTGGTCAACGCCGTGCTCGATCGCGTCTCCCGTCGGGTGCGTGGCGAGGGACGCGGCAAGGACGCTTCGTGACGGCGATCGCCATCGAGGCGGCCAGGGAGGCGCGGCGCACCGCGTTGATCCTCGCCGCCTCGCAGGCAATCATCGGTTCGGCGGCGCCCATCGCCATCTCCATGGGCGCGCTGGCCGGTCAATATCTGCTCGGCCCCGACAAGTCGCTGGCGACGGCGCCGATCACCGGCTTCAATCTTGGAGTGGCGCTCGGTGCGCTGCCGGCGGCGGCCATCATCCGCGCGATGGGCCAGCGCGGCGGCTTCATGACCGGTACGATCGTCACCGCGCTTGGCGGTCTGGTCGCGACGCTGGCACTCTTCCATGGCAGTTTTTGGCTGTTCGCCTTCGGCCTGACGGTGATCGGTGTCGGTGGCGCCTTCGTCCAGCAGTTCCGCTTTGCCGCCGCCGACAATGCGCCGCCGCAGTTCAAGGCGCGCGCCATCTCCTTCGTGCTGGCGGGCGGCATCATCACCGCCATTCTCGGACCGCAGATCGTCATCTTCACCCGCGAGTTGTTCGCACCGGTGATGTTTGCCGGTTCGTTCGCATCCATCCTGGCGCTGGCCGCCGTCGGCGCGGCGATCCTGTCATTGCTGCGCCTGCCGGCGAGGGCCACCGCTGGCGGACCGGAAATTGCCGGCAGCGATGCCCGGCCCTTGGCCGAGATCGTTACGCAGCCGCGTTTCGTCGCGGCACTCTTTTGTGCCGTCGGTAGCTATGCCCTGATGAGCTTCGTCATGACCGGCGCGCCGCTCGCCATGGTTGGCTGCGGCCTGTCGGAGGACGATGCGACGCTCGGCATTTCGTGGCATGTCATGGCAATGTTCGGGCCGAGCTTCTTCACCGGATCGCTGATCCATCGCTTCGGTGCTGAACGCATTGTCGCGGCCGGCCTCCTGCTGCTGATCGGCTGTGCGGTCGTTGCGCTGTCCGGCCTGGCGCTATGGCAATTCTGGACGGCGCTGATCCTGCTCGGCCTCGGCTGGAATTTCGGCTTCATCGGCGCCACGGCCATGGTCGCGGCAAGCTACCGGCCTTCCGAAAAGGGCAAGGTGCAGGGGTTCCACGACTTCGTCCTGTTCGGCTCCGTGGCCTGCGCCTCGCTGATGTCGGGCATGGTCTACAATGCCTGGGGCTGGACCATGCTCAACTGGATGATCTTTCCCGTCACTATGCTATGCTTCGTCGCGCTCGGCGCTCTGAGGATGGCGAGCTTGCGTCTGGCTTGACGCCCAATTTGAATCTATGCGTCCGGCGGCAGAACCTGAAGCACTCGCGCTATGAACATGTGGAACTCAGCCATATAGTTGCGTAGGAAGTCCTCGGTTGATTCGACCGTCACTTCGCCCTCGTCCGTGATCAGCCCCGGCGTGAACTGGATATAAGCTTCAGGCGCGTTCATCTGGGGCGAATTGCAGAAACTCAGAACGCTTCGAAGGCTTTGTTGAGCGACGGCGGTCGCGATGGCGCCCGGCGATGTTCCGATGACGGCTGACGGTTTGCGCGCGAAGGAATTCTTGCCGTAGGGGCGGCTGGCCCAATCGATTGCGTTCTTCAGTCCGCCGGGAATAGAGCGGTTATACTCTGGGGTGACAAACAGCACGGCCTGGACGGAGGCGATCGCCTTTTTGAAAGCCTGGGCGACCGGCGGGAAATCGGCGTCATAGTCGTAGCTGTAGAGCGGCAGATCCTTGAACGAGATTTCCGTCATTTCGAGTTCGGGAGGGGCAAGTTGAACGAGCGCCTTCGCGAGCTTGCGGTTGATGGATTCCCGGGCAAGACTGCCGATGAGGTAACCGACTTTGTGTATGGCCATGACACGCTCTCCGTGTTTGCCGCCCGCACCCTCGCTGCATTATCCGCCAGATGGCAGCAGATCGCCAGCGTCGCGTCGCAATAGGCCTTCCGAACAAAAATATTGCGTCTGTACCACTTGTTATGAAACCGTGTGCCCCGACGAGACGTTGGAGCCGTGCTCATATGCGGCACCGAATTCCGGTTCACAGCAAGGGATTTTCACAATGTTTTCAATCAAGGTTCTGGCTGGCGCGGCGCTCGCGCTCGGTATTACGATAGCGTCGGCGAATGCTCAGGTGGTAGTCTCCTCGAAGATCGACACCGAGGGCGGCGTGCTCGGCAACATCATCCAGCTCGTCCTCAATGCCAACAACATCAAGACCACTGACCGCATCCAGCTCGGCGGCACGCCGGTGGTGCGCAAGGCAATCACCGCCGGCGAGATCGACATCTATCCCGAATACACCGGCAATGCCGCCTTCTTCTTCGAGAAGACCGACGACCCGGTCTGGAAGGACGCCGCCAAGGCGTATGAGACGGCCAAGAAGCTCGACTATGACGCCAACAAGATCGTCTGGCTGTCGCCATCGCCGGCCAACAACACCTGGGCGATCGCACTGCGCAAGGAGGTGGCCGAGACCAACAAGCTCGCCACCCTGTCCGACTTCGGCAAATATGTCGCCGGCGGGGGCAAGGTCGTGCTCGCGGCCTCGGCCGAGTTCGTCAATTCAGCCGCGGCCTTGCCGGCCTTCCAGACCACCTACGGCTTCACGTTGAAACCTGACCAGTTGATCACGCTCTCCGGCGGCGACACGGCCGCGACCATCGCGGCGGCAGCCAACCAGACCAATGGCGCCAACGCCGCCATGGTCTACGGTACCGACGGCGGCATCGCGCCCTCCGGGCTGGTCGTGCTCGACGACGACAAGGGCGTGCAGCCGGTCTACCAGCCGGTGCCGATCATCCGCGAGGCGGTGCTGAAGGAGCATCCCGAGATCGAGACGTTGTTGAAGCCGGTCTTCGCCAAGCTCGACCTCGTCACGCTGCAGGAACTCAACGGCCGCGTCCAGGTCGGCGGAGAGCCGGTCAAGGGTGTGGCGGAAGACTTTTTGAAAAAGAACGGGTTCTTGAAGTAGTCAGCGCACCCGTGACGTTGATGCGAGGCGCCCCCCTCTGTCCTGCCGGACATCTCCCCCACAAAGGGGAAGATTGGCAGTTTGCGCGCCTCGCTTCTTTCTACAACGACGGAGATTGGCGAAGGCCATCACGTCATCTGATCTCCCCCCTCGTGGGGGGCAGGCCAGAGGGGGGCGCCTCGCGCAAACGCGCGTCATGATGCTCCGCTTCGACAAGCTCGGCGTGGTCATTGCCGCGATTGCTGCCTATGCGGCGTTCGCCACTCCTTTCGCCACGTTCCGCGCCAATCGCATCGTGCCCGGCCAGGCGCGCTCGATCGTTGAGGCACTTCCCGCAATGGCCGGGCCGCTGCTTTTGGCCGTCATTGTCGCAGCCGCGCTTGTCGCGCTGCTGAAAACGCCGCTCGTCCTGCGCCTTGCCGCCAGCGTGATCACGCTGGCGGCTCTCGCGCTGTTGATCGGCGTCACCGGCACATTCCTGACCCCGGCAGGCAACACCTTCGCGCGCGTTTCGCCGGGCTCCGGGTTCTGGCTGCTGGTCTTCGCCTTTACCCTCCTGCTGGCCGACGTACTGACGAGAATGAACCTGTCTCCCTGGTCACGTGTCGGCGTGCTTGTCGTTGCCGCGCTCGCCATCGGACTGCTGCTGATATCGGGATCCTGGGACAGCCTTTCGATCCTCAAGGAGTATTTCAACCGTGCCGACAGTTTCTGGGCCGAGGGCGCCAAACATGTCACGCTGGCGCTCGGTTCGCTGGCGGCGGCGGTGATACTGGGCCTGCCGCTCGGCATCCTGTGCCATCGCGTCGAGCGCCTGCGCGCCGGCGTGCTCAACGTGCTCAACATCGTCCAGACCATTCCCTCGATCGCGCTGTTCGGCCTGCTCATCGCGCCGCTCGGCTGGGTGGCGGCGCATGTGCCGGGAGCTGCCGCGCTCGGTATCCGCGGCATCGGAACGGCACCTGCGTTCGTGGCGCTGTTCCTCTATTCGCTGCTGCCGGTCGTCGCCAACACCGTAGTCGGCCTTGCGGGTGTGCCGCGTGCCGCCAATGACGCGGCGCGCGGCATGGGCATGACCGATCGCCAACGCCTGTTCGGCGTCGAGTTTCCGCTGGCTTTCCCTGTGATCCTCACCGGCATCCGCATAGTGCTTGTGCAGAACATCGGCCTTGCCACCATCGCCGCCCTGATCGGCGGCGGCGGCTTCGGCGTGTTCGTGTTCCAGGGCGTCGGCCAGACCGCGATGGACCTGGTGCTGCTTGGCGCCATGCCGACGGTCGCGCTCGCCTTCGCTGCCGCCATCATTCTCGACGCGGTGATCGAAATGACCTCAACCAAGCGCAGGGCGGACCCCGCATGATCGAGATCGAAGGCATTACCAAGCGCTACGATGCGACCACGGTGGTCGATGACGTCTCGATGATCATCGAGCCCCGCACGCTTTGCGTCATCGTCGGCACCTCGGGCTCCGGCAAGACGACGCTGCTTCGCATGATCAACCGGCTGGTCGAGCCGACTTCCGGCGTCATCAAGCTCGACGGCGCCGACAACCGCTCGGTGCCCGGCTACGAGCTGCGGCGCAGCATCGGCTACGCCATCCAGGGCCACGGCCTGTTCCCGCACCGAACGGTGGCGCAGAACATCGCCACCGTGCCGGTGCTGCTTGGGTGGGACAAGGATCGCATCAGGGCCCGCGTCGACGAACTGATGACGCTCTATCAACTGGACCCGCAGGCCTATGGGCCGCGCTATCCGCACGAGCTCTCCGGCGGCCAGCAGCAGCGCGTCGGCGTCGCTCGCGCGCTCGCGGCCGAACCCAATGTGCTGTTGATGGACGAGCCGTTCGGCGCGCTTGACCCGATCATCCGCACCAAGGCGCAGGAAGATCTGCTTGCGATCCAGAGGCGCTTCGGCACCACCATCATCCTCGTCACCCATGACATGGAAGAGGCCGTGCATATGGGCGACAAGATCGCCGTCATGGATGCCGGCAAGCTGGTACAATATGCCAGGCCGGCGGAGATACTGGCGAGGCCGGCCAGCGGCTTCGTCGAGACCCTGGTCGGCGCCAGCGAAAAACCGTTCCGGCTGCTGTCGCTCGGCCGCGTGCGCGACGCAGTCGAAAAGGGCGCGGCGGAAGGTGAGGCGATCCTCGGCGACGCCAGCCAGCGCGACGCGCTGGCCGAACTTCTCTGGTCCGGCCGTCCGGCGCTGCCGGTCAAGGATGCCGACGGCAAGCCGCTCGGCCGCGTTACCGTCGACGGCTTGGTGAAGCGTGCGGCGAGGCCGGCATGAAAGCCTGGCTGCCGTTGCTGCTCAGGCTTGCGCTGGTGGTGCTGCTGGTCGCTTTCGTCACCAGTCCCGGCTGGTTCGAGCCGCTGCTCAAGCCGCTGACCGAGAACGGCGCGCCGGTGATCTACAATCAGGGCAGCCTGCTGACGCTGATGCTGCTGCACCTGCGCACCGTGCTGATCGCCACGCTCGCCGCCACCGTCGTGGCGGTCGCGCTCGCCATCCTGGTCACCAGGCCTGCCGGCGCCGAATTCCTGCCGCTGTCACGCAGCCTGGTCAATATCGGCCAGACTTTCCCGCCGGTGGCGGTGCTGGCGCTTGCCGTGCCGGCGGTCGGGTTCGGCGAGAAGCCGACGCTGATCGCATTATTCCTCTATGGTCTGCTGCCGATCTTCGAGAACGCGCTGACCGGCCTGACGACGTTGCCCGGCAATGTCATGGAAGCGGCGCGCGGTGCCGGCATGACCGGTTGGCAAAGGCTGCTGAAGGTCGAATTGCCGCTCAGCGCGCCGGTCATCCTCGGCGGCATAAGGCTGTCGGTGGTTATCAGCCTCGCCACCGCCACCATCGGCTCGACGGTTGCAGCGAAGACGTTGGGCGAGGTGATCATTGCCGGGCTCTTGTCCAACAATCTCGCTTTCATCTTGCAGGGCGGCCTGATCGTCGCCGCCTTGGCCGTGCTGATCTATGACGGATTGTCGGCGGTCGAGCGCTATACCGCGCGGCGCATGGGGCGCCAGGCCGAGTAGGCTTCCATCCAGGGGCTCCGATCTTTCAACGTCCACTTGAACGGGCAGGGTGGTCGAGCGTCAGTTCGAGTTCGATGCCTTGCTCTTTGCAGTCCAGCGGCGGCAGATGACGGCAAAGTCGTGTTGTGTACCTGCTTTCACGAGCGAGACAAGATCACCAACGGCGCAATCGCTGCCGAGCTGGAGCGCCTCGATGGGTTCGGCGATGACTTGCTTGCCGGCATAATGTCTTGCGCTGGCCGTGAGCATAATCGACACCCGCCTGCCAGTTGCGCGATCTTCGGGACTCGGCGATTGATTGGGCCAATGCCCCGATCCTTCAGCAGGAGTTCTTGCCATGACCTTGCGCTTCTCCAAGATCGTCATGTGTCTCTGTCTGGCGGCTTTCGCCTTTCTTGTCGCTTTCGGCAACGTCACCGATTACGGCTCAAACTTCGCCTTTGTCCAGCATGTGCTGAGCATGGACACGACCTTTCCCGGCAACGCGCTGATGTATCGCTCGATCACCAACCCCTCGCTGTGGACGACGGGCTACTGGCTCATCATCGCCGGCGAGGCGCTGACCTGTCTGCTCTACCTGATCGCGGCCTGGAACCTATGGCAAGCGCGCAATGCCAGCGGACAGGTTTTCAACGATGCCAAGAAATTCGCCGTTATCGCCGCGACGATGGGATTCCTGATCTGGTATCTTGGATTCATGGTGGTGGGCGGCGAGTGGTTCGCCATGTGGCAGTCGAGCATCTGGAACGGCCAGCAGAAGGCATTCATGTTCTATATGACCATGCTGACGGTGCTGATCTTCGTCATCCAGCCAGACGGCGATCTGCGCCAGGCCTGACTGCTGATTGGCGATTTCAATCGATATAAAGCAGCAGCGGCATGGCGACACCTGCCGCTGTCCGGCTCTTTTGGGCGAAAGCCGGGCAAAAACCGAACAATATCTTGACGTTCGCGGCCCTGTTTCGCATACACCGCTGCGAAGAGGGGGATTCCGCGCACGGGATTCCGTCTTTGTCTCAACGGCCCAGGGAGGGGTTCTTTTGGGCCAGCAATCGAGGAAAACCCGGCAATGACCATAATTTCCGCCGTCATCGCCTGCGGCCTGCTTTCTGTCCTTTACGCCATCTGGGCGACACGTTCGGTCCTTGCTTCGGACCAGGGCAATGCACGCATGCAGGAAATCTCCGCAGCCATCCGCGAGGGCGCGCAAGCCTATCTGGCGCGCCAGTACACCACCATCGCCATCGTCGGCGTGGTCGTGCTGCTGCTCGCCTGGTGGCTGCTGTCCATGACCGCCGCGATCGGCTTCCTGATCGGGGCCGTGCTTTCGGGCGCGGCCGGCTTCATCGGCATGCATGTTTCGGTGCGGGCCAATGTTCGCACGGCACAGGCCGCCTCCAACAGCCTTGCCGCCGGCCTCGACATCGCCTTCAAGTCGGGCGCCATCACCGGCATGCTGGTTGCCGGGCTTGCCCTGCTTGGCGTGTCGATCTACTACCTGATCCTCACCCATTTCATGGGGCTTCAGCCCAATGACCGCGTCGTCATCGATTCGCTTGTCGCACTCGGCTTCGGCGCCTCGCTGATCTCGATCTTCGCCCGTCTTGGCGGCGGCATCTTCACCAAGGGTGCCGATGTCGGCGGCGATCTGGTCGGCAAGGTCGAAGCCGGTATTCCCGAGGATGACCCGCGCAACCCCGCCACCATCGCCGACAATGTCGGCGACAATGTCGGCGACTGCGCCGGTATGGCCGCCGACCTGTTCGAGACCTATGCGGTCACAGTCGTCGCCACCATGGTTCTGGGCGCCATCTTCTTTGGCGGCACCGCCATTCTGGGTGCGGCGATGCTCTATCCGCTCGCCATATGCGGCGCCTGCATCCTAACCTCGATCGTCGGCACTTTCTTCGTCAAGCTCGGCTCCAACGGCTCGATCATGGGCGCGCTCTACAAGGGCCTGATCGTCACCGGCCTGTTGTCCATCGTGGGCCTGGGCGTCGCCACCTCGGCCACGCTCGGCTGGGGCGAGGTCGGAACCGTCGCCGGCATGGTCATCACCGGCAAGAACCTGTTCATCTGCGGCCTGATCGGCCTCGTGGTGACCGGTCTCATCGTCGTGATCACCGAATACTACACCGGCACCAACAAGCGTCCGGTCAACTCGATCGCCCAGGCGTCGGTGACCGGGCACGGTACCAACGTCATCCAGGGCCTTGCGGTCTCTCTGGAATCGACGGCACTGCCGGCCATCGTCATCGTCGGCGGCATCATCTCGACCTATCAGCTCGCCGGCCTTTACGGCACGGCGATCGCCGTCACCACCATGCTCGGCCTTGCCGGCATGATCGTCGCGCTCGATGCCTTCGGCCCGGTCACCGACAATGCCGGCGGCATCGCCGAAATGGCCGGCCTGCCCAAGGAAGTGCGCCACTCCACCGACGCGCTCGACGCGGTCGGCAACACCACCAAGGCGGTGACCAAGGGCTATGCCATCGGTTCGGCGGGCCTCGGCGCGCTGGTGCTGTTCGCGGCCTATTCGAACGACCTGAAATTCTTTGCCGCCAATGGCGACAAATACCCCTACTTCCAGGGCATGGGCGAGGTCTCCTTCGATCTTTCCAACCCCTACGTCGTCGCCGGCCTGATCTTCGGCGGCTTGATCCCGTATCTGTTCGGTGGCATCGCCATGACGGCCGTCGGCCGCGCGGCGGGCGCCATCGTCGAGGAGGTGCGCAAGCAGTTCCGTGACGACCCGGGCATCATGGCCGGAACGTCCAAGCCGAACTATGCGCGCGCGGTCGATCTTCTGACCAAGGCGGCGATCCGGGAAATGATCATCCCGTCGCTGCTGCCGGTGCTGGCGCCGCTCGTCGTCTATTTCGGCGTGCTGCTGATCTCGGGCTCGAAAGCGTCGGCCTTTGCGGCTCTCGGCGCCTCGCTGCTCGGCGTCATTGTCAACGGCTTGTTCGTCGCCATCTCGATGACTTCGGGCGGCGGCGCCTGGGACAACGCCAAGAAGTCGTTCGAGGACGGTTTCACCGACAAGGACGGCGTCAAGCACCTGAAGGGTTCCGAGGCGCACAAGGCCTCGGTGACCGGCGATACGGTCGGCGATCCCTACAAGGACACCGCCGGCCCGGCGGTCAACCCGGCGATCAAGATCACCAACATCGTGGCGCTCCTGCTGCTGGCGGTGCTGGCCCACGGCTGAGCGGCAAACCGTTGAAAGCCCGCGGGGAGCAATCCCCGCGGGTTTTTATTTGACGGCGGTTTCGGAAAGCGGAAAAGCG
This sequence comes from Mesorhizobium sp. BR1-1-2, assembly GCF_020165435.1. Lineage (NCBI taxonomy): Bacteria > Pseudomonadati > Pseudomonadota > Alphaproteobacteria > Hyphomicrobiales > Phyllobacteriaceae > Mesorhizobium > Mesorhizobium sp. BR1-1-2. Next base: position 339,257 of record NZ_JAIUID010000002.1, on the reverse strand, counting down.
AATTTCAACGGCTGCGTCCGCGTCCTGCCGTGGCTGGCTGCCCATCGCCGGCGAGCCGGCCTCTCCCGCTCCATGATAACAAAAACCCGTGGGATCGCTCCCACGGGTTTTTGGTCGCCTGAGATGGTGCTGCCTTCCCCGAGGGGAGGCGGTCTGAGATCAGGGAGTGCCGCCGCCGGGAATGCCGGGCGCCAGCTTGCTGGCGCCGTTGATGATCTGGCTGAGGAAGTTCTGGTCCTTGCCGCCAGTCGGCGTGGTGCGCGATATGAAATCGAAGATCTTGCCATCCTTCAGGCCGTAATTGGCGATCTGGGTGACCCGCCCATCGGCCCCGAAATAGACCGCCAGCACATGCTGATCGATCAGCCGCGGCTTGTCGAAGGCGACGTAACGCTTGCGAGTCTGCGAGATGTAATAAAAGGCCTCATTGTCGAAGGTCGCCGTCGTCGAGGGCGTGCCGAGCGCGAGCAGCACCTGCTCGCGGCTTGAGCCGACCGGCACCGAATCGATCGCCTGCTGATCGATGACATACCCCTGCGTCAGCGTTTCGCTGGGGTTCAGATCGCCGATCATCTTGGAACTGTTGCAGGCCGAAAGCGCCGCAATGATGGCCAGCAGCGAGATCGCGCCAGCGGGCCTGGAAGAGAAGGTCGACTTGAAATTCAGCGCGCGCAACAACAATTCTCCATTATATCGCCGCAACTTGCGCTGGGCCGCAAAACCGGTAAACCAGCTTGCTTGCCGATGCAACAAGGCCAATTCAACAAACGGTCCCCGGAGACCATCCCCATGTTCCAGCGCCTTTTTGGTCGCGAACGCCACGCCAACCGCGCCATCACCGACGCGCTTTACGCACAAATCGTGGCGGCCGCGCGGCAGACGGTATTTTATTCCCACTGGAATGTGCCGGACACGCCGCTTGGCCGTTTCGAGATGCTGTCGCTGCACATGTTCCTGGTCCAGCACCGGCTGCGTGGCGAAGACGGCGTGGCGCAGGAGATCGCTCAGGTGCTGATCGACGAGTTTTTCCTCGACGTCGACCATTCGCTGCGGGAACTCGGCATTGGTGATGTCGGAGTGCCCAAGCGCATGAAAAAGCTGGCGAAGATGTTTTATGGCCGCACCGCCGCCTATGACGACGCATTGGAGCGCAATGATCATGATGGGCTCACCGCCGCCCTTGCACGCAATATCCGGCCCGATGCCGTGGCCTGGGCGGAAGCGTTGCGACTGTCCGACTATGTCGCCGATGCCCGCAACCGGCTGGCCGCGCAGCCGTGCCGGGCGATCGTCTCCGGCACAGTGACCTTTCCGCTCGCCCAGGAGGCAGATCGATGAAGCACGCCGATCCGCAAAGCCCGGTGTCGTTTTTTGCCAACGTCGCCCGCCTGCCGCAGAAGGGCCTGCCGGTGGTCATCGAGGCCGACGCCGCGCAGCGCGCGAAACTCGCCGAGGAGCACAGCTTGCTCTCGGTCGAAGCCTACCGCGCCGAGTTCCTGGTGACGCCGTGGAAACGCAATGGTGTGAAGGTCAGCGGCCGGGTCGAGGCCGACATCACCCAGGCCTGTATCGTCACGCTCGATCCGGTCGGAGCGAATATCGACGAATCATTCGAGGCTCTGTTCCTGCCCGAGGACTCCAAGCTTGGACGACAGGGTTTCGAAGGCGGCGGCGAGATCATGCTCGACGCGGATGGACCTGACAGTCCCGAAACATTTTCAGGCGACACGATCGATGTCGGGGCACTCGCCGAGCAGTTCTTCGGATTGGCCATCGATCCTTATCCGCGCAAGCCGGGTGCGACGCTTGATGCCGGCGGCGAGGCCGAACCGGTGGAGAATGAATTTCAGCAGAAACTGCGGTCGCTGCTGGGAAAATCCTGAAAACCTCGCCCGCGACGGAAAAGTCGGTTGTGCGAATGTCCAAAACCGCTATTTTCGCCGAACCTTCGCGATCACTAAAACGATCCGCCGCCTAAGCAAAACCGTGAGATGAATACCGCGTGATCAGGATTTCCATCGATGCCATGGGCGGCGATCACGGACCAGCCGTGGTCATTCCGGCGCTCATGACCGTCGCGACCCGCCGTCCCGACGTTCGCTTCGTCATCTACGGGCGGGAGGAGGCCGTACGGCCCGAACTGGCCAAATTTCCCAAGCTGGCCGGTGTCAGTGAATTCTTCCACTGCGAGGTGGCCGTCAGGATGGACGACAAGCCGAGCCAGGCGCTGCGCCATGGCCGCTGGAAGTCATCGATGTGGAAGGCTGTCGAGGCGGTCAAGTCGGGTACGGCGGACGCGTGCGTCTCGGCCGGCAACACCGGCGCGCTGATGGCGATGTCGAAATTCTGCTTGCGCACCATGGCTACCATAGACCGCCCGGCGATCGCGGCACTTTGGCCGACGCTGCGCGGCGAAAGCGTGGTCCTCGACGTCGGCGCCACCATTGGCGCGGATGCGCACCAGCTCATCGATTTTGCCATCCTTGGAACCGGCATGGCCCGATCGGTCTTCGGCGTCTCGCGGCCCAGTGTCGGCCTGCTCAATGTCGGGGTCGAGGAGATCAAGGGCCAGGAAGAGGTTAAGGAGGCTGGGCGCATGCTGCGTGAAGCCAATATGGCCTCGATGAACTATCACGGTTTCGTCGAGGGCGACGACATCGGCAAGGGCGTGGTCGACGTCGTAGTGACCGAAGGCTTCGCCGGCAACATCGCCCTGAAGACGGCGGAAGGCACGGTGCGCCAGATTGGCGGTTACCTGCGAGCGGCGATGAGCCGTACACTGATGGCCAGGATCGGGTATATCTTCGCCAAGGGTGCGTTCGATCGCCTGCGCGAGAAAATGGATGTGGGCCGCTCCAATGGCGGCGTTTTCCTCGGGCTGAACGGCATTGTGGTCAAAAGCCACGGCGGCGCTGATTCGGATGGTTTCGCCGCCGCCATCGAACTCGGCTACGACATGGTGCGCAACAATCTGCTCGACCGCATCGAGGCCGACCTGGACTTGTTCCATGCGCGCAATCCGCATGCCCAGACATCTAGGAAATCCGACGTCGTCAGCGACGCAAAGGAATAGGAAAGAACTTTGATCAGATCAGTCGTGCGCGGCATGGGCGCCGCGCTGCCCCGCCGCATCATGAAGAATGCCGACTTTGAAGGCATGGTCGAAACCTCGGACGAGTGGATCGCCCAGCGCACCGGGATCCGCCAGCGCCATATCGCGGCCGACGACGAGACGACCGCTTCGCTGGGTGAGGCGGCGGCGCGCGCAGCGCTCGCAGATGCCGGTCTGACGCCCGGAGACATCGACCTGATCGTGCTGGCGACCTCGACGCCCAACAACACTTTTCCGGCCACAGCCGTCGAGATCCAGAACCGGCTCGGCATGCATCACGGCTTTGCCTTCGACCTGCAGGCGGTATGCTCGGGCTTCGTCTATGCGGTAACCACGGCCGACCTCTATATTCGCGGCGGCTTGGCCAAGCGCGTGCTGGTGATCGGCTCGGAAACCTTTTCGCGCATCCTCGACTGGACCGATCGCTCGACCTGCGTACTGTTCGGCGACGGCGCCGGTGCCCTGGTTCTTGAAGCCGGCGAGGGGGATGGCAGTATTGCCGACCGCGGCGTGCTGGCGATGAGCCTGCGCTCCGACGGCGCGCACAAGGACAAGCTCTTTGTCGATGGCGGGCCTTCGACGACGGGAACGGTCGGCTATCTCAGGATGGAAGGCCGCGAGGTCTTCAAGCATGCGGTGGGCATGATCACCGACGTCATCGAGGCGACGTTCTCGCAGGCCGGCATCACCGCCGACGACCTCGACTGGTTCGTGCCGCATCAAGCCAATAAACGGATCATTGACGCTTCCGCCAAGAAGCTCGGGATAGCCGAGCAAAAGGTGGTGGTGACGGTCGATCTGCACGGTAACACTTCGGCTGCTTCCGTGCCGCTTGCGCTTTCTGTGGCTGTTGCCGATGGCCGCATCAAAAAGGGCGACCTGGTGCTTCTGGAAGCGATGGGCGGCGGCTTCACCTGGGGCGCGGTTCTGCTTCGCTGGTAAGTGCCGAACGGTCCGGTTCGGTCCTTGACCTTGCCGGATCAATTACTTAGGCTCTGCCGCTGTTGTGTCGATTTTATGTTTTGAGCTGATGGGACGGTCGCATGGGGGGAAAGACACTTACGCGCGCCGACCTTGCCGAAGCCGTTTACCGCAAGGTAGGTTTGTCGCGCACTGAATCGGCCGAACTCGTCGAGGCGGTGCTGGACGAGATCTGCGAGGCGATCGTCCGTGGCGAGACGGTGAAACTGTCGTCTTTCGCGACATTCCACGTCCGCTCCAAGAACGAGCGCATCGGGCGCAATCCCAAAACCGGCGAAGAAGTGCCGATCCTGCCGCGCCGGGTGATGACTTTCAAGTCGTCGAACGTGCTGAAGAACCGCATCTTGCGTTCCCACCAGAGCGGCAAGGCGAAGGGCGGCAAGTAGGCTCGCTCCAAATGCACGGTTGAAAACAGGCCTTGCGATCATGCCGGGCTTGAATATTGCCTCACAAACCGCTGAAATGAGACCCGATTCGGCAACATGGCCGGATTGGTGTTCCGCGTGATCGTTACGCGCAGCCGGAATGAGCTCCCCTCCTGTGGAGGGAATCCCATTCGAACGCCGGTTCCCATGTCCCGGGATCATGCTCCAGTGTGAGGATTTCGCCCATGGACAAGAGCCCTGACGCCTTTCGCACCATCAGCGAGGTCGCCGAAGACCTCGATCTGCCGCAGCACGTGCTGCGCTTCTGGGAAACGCGTTTCAACCAGATCAAGCCGATGAAACGCGGAGGCGGCCGCCGCTACTACCGGCCGCAGGATGTCGAACTGATCAAGGGCATCCGCCATATGCTCTACGACCAGGGCTACACCATCAAGGGCGTGCAGAAGCTGTTGCGTGAAAACGGCAACCATTTCCTGGTTGCCATCGGCAATGGCGACATGGCCGCCGTCGAGGCGATCTCGCAACGAAAGCAGGCCGATCAGGTGCCGTTGACGGCGGCAGCGCAGCCGCGCGGCGGAGATGACGAACTGGTTGGCCAGCCGAGGGTCAAGCCCAGCCGCCGTTTCTTCGGCCTTGGCAAGAGCGACGAGGAAGGCCCGGTCCAGCCGGACGCTTCGAAACTGTCGCGCGACAACCGCGCGCTGTTGCAGGAAGCGTTGTTCGACCTGCTCGAATGCAAGCGCCTCCTCGACCAGGTGCGCTGACGGGCAACCGGCCGGCGCCTGAAGACCGGGAACCCGCCTTTGGGTGATGCGTTACGTTTCCTTGAGCAAGACAAGGCTTGAGCAGACAAGGAAACGCACCATGGCATCATTCTCGACGCTCTCGGACGTCGATCTCGACAAGCGGGTCGCTGCACTCTCCAGGGAACTGGCGGCCCTGAAGAAGGCCGTGTCCAGGCGGGGCGGCGCTTATTACGAAGGCGGTCGCGACGCGGCGCTCGACACGTATTCCGACCTTGCGGAACGTCTGCACGATGCGATGCCGGCGATCCGCGAACGAGGCAGGGCGATCGAGAAATCAGCCCGCGAGCATCCGGCGACGGCCGCCGCCATAGGTCTCGTGGTGGTTGGTCTGGTCGCCAGTCTGCTATTCAGCCGGCGCTGACTTTATTTCATTCTTCTCAAAAGACGGTTCCACCGGAATCGGTGCGGGCGGACGATTCATGTCGCGCGAAAGTGCACCGCAGTTTGGGACAGCGGCGCCTTCGGGCGTAGCGAAGAAAGGACCCTTCCACCAGCTTGTCGGTCTGTATAACGAACAGGGATTTTTCTTCAGAGCAGACGCTCGTTGTAGCTCTCGGGCTCCGCGGGAATCGCACTGATACGGCCCGTGTCCGGAGGAAACCAAGAGGAGACCGGCTTCGAACGAGAGGCCAAAACCGGTCTTCTCATTGGCAATCGGTTAAGCTCAGGCCTTCTTGCCCATAACCTTGTGGTGGTGGTGATGATAGTGGTGGCTGCGATGGTGCTTGCGATGGTGACGGTGATGCTTGTGCATCGGCGCCGCATCAGCGCTGGTCGCGCCGAGGATTGGCATGGTGAATGCAAGGGCAATTGCAAGCCCGAGGGCCGAGAGGAGGGACTTCTTCATGGATATCTTCCTTTTTTCGCAGGCAATCTGAATCAGGCCAACAGCCTGTTCGCCGCGAGCGGGATTACGCTCCCGTTTTTTTTCGTCAGTATTTCCCGAATATAGAATTTTGTTTCTGGAATGTGTCTGGCGGCGCAGGCTGTGGGCTCCGCCGACAGGCTGAGCTCACAGTGCCGATGAGCGGGAGAAATTTCGGTACGAGGCCGCAGATCCAACCGGCTTATTTACATGGGCGGGACCACGCCATTGTTGCCGACCACGACGCGGTTGGCACTCAGCGTGCCGTCGGCGCCGCGCGTCGCGGTGACCACGACGGGCGCTCCGGGCTTGAGATCGGCCGGCACGGCCGGCGCAAAGGTGACGACCGGCGTCTTGTCGGGGATTGAGATCTTCTTTGTCTGGCCGTTGTCATAGGTCAGCGTCACCGCGCGGCCATTCACCTCGGTCACGTCGGCGACGGTGCCGTTGGTCATGCGGCTGTTGGGCTTGAGGTCCCAGGCGCGGTCGCCTTCGCCCGTGCCTTTCAAGGCAGCGGGAAACACCACGACCTCGAGCGCACCGCTGCCGCCGTCGGCCTTCGACACGGACGCTATGCCGAGGAAATCGCCGAGCTTGATGTCCTTTACCGACGCGCCCGCAACGCCCGATATCTTCCATCCGGCGGCTAGCTTGACCTTATCCATGCCACCCTGTCGGTTTTTCACCGTCAACTGGGATTGATCGGAACTGGCCACGACGCCGCGCACGCGCACCGTGTCTGCCGCCGGCGCGCTGGTTGCAGCAATGCCAAGGCTGGAAAGCGTGCCGAGCACGATCATGATTGTCCGCAATTTCATCGCATTGATCCTTTCAGGAAAATGATAGCCGCGCCGGCAACGGTCTTGGGTTACGCGCCGGCGCAATTGAAACAACGAACGGGGCGTCAAAATTATCGAGCGACGAGGTGATCAGGCGCTCAAAAGAACTTGATCGAGAAAGGCTGCAAGCGACGTGCGCCACACCCCGGTTCACGATGCTGTGACGGCCAGTTTGTGACTTGGCAAATCACCCGCAAGCGGGCATGTTCTCGCCGTCTCAGGCAACACCATTTTCATCAAACTCTTTCAGCCAACGGAGTTGCCAATGCCATACAGTGCAAAGCGCGAACCCCTCCCGGAACTGGTTGCCAGCGAAGCCGGGCAAGGCCCTAGCGCCCTCAGAACGATTCGGGAAACCAAGGGATACAGTGTCGAGGAGCTGTCCCTGACAACCGGTCTGGCGGTCGACGAAATCGAGGATATCGAGAACGGCAGGACGGCCGATCCGTCGAAGCTGCGCCGTATTGCGTCGGCGCTTCGGCTTCCTCAGGAGGCGCTGCTCGGCACGGCCGCGCAGGCGCGGGCTGCGCAAGACCGCCCCGCGCTGTAAGGGCCAGTGCCAACCATGTTCGAAAACCCGCCGGGGATCTTGGCGGGTTTTCTGTTTGCCGTGACTGAAGGCTTGCCTGCTTACCCTTGGCACGTGTTTATGGACGCGCCGGCCTAGCTTGCTGCTTCGTCATGCCGGTCCGCGGGGTTTCGATGAGCCTGGAATCCGTTCGTGCCTTTTTCGCCGGCAAGGCGCCCGATATCGACGTGATCGTGACCGGGGCGAGTTCGGCGACCGTAGCATTGGCTGCGCAGGCGCACGGCGTGTTGCCGGCGCAGATCGCAAAGACGATCTGCCTTCGCGTCGGTGAACGCACCATGCTGGTCGTGACCAGCGGCACCGCCAGGCTGGACAATCGCAAGTTCAAGGATCGATTCGGCAGCAAGCCGCGCATGCTGGAGGCCGCTGAGGTTGTCGAGGCAACCAGCCATCCCGTCGGCGGTGTCTGCCCGTTCGGCCTGCCGGCGCCGCTGCCGGTCTATTGCGACGTGTCGCTGCGCGGTTTCGAAGAGGTCGTGCCCGCCGCCGGCGCCACCAACGCGGCGGTGCGTATCGCGCCGCAACGCATGGCTGACCTCACCGGCGCCGAATGGATCGATGTCTGCCAGGGATAGATGGCGATCCCCGCACGTGGCGGCAGGAAATCGAGAAACGGATCAACGAGTTGCTCGACCGGTCTATGGCGCTTATCACCGCGCTGGACTGCATGGAGGCGGACTGTGACCTAGAGGAAACCGCCGACGATGAAATACGCTCGGCTGAGGGAACGCGGCCCCTCAGGGGGTGGGATGTCCAACTGTGAGGATGCCGAGGAAGACAGCGGCGATATGCCGGAAGGAGATGACGAGCGAGAGGCCGATGACGCTGACTATGACCAGCCCGGTTTCATCTGGGGCGGGCGCGAAGGCGGGGCACCGCGCACGAAGGCGCTTGGTCAGCCCACAAGCGAAACGATGCCCGGCTGTGAGTGTAGCCGGGCGCTACGACTCCAGCTAAAATTGCCTTGTGAAAACATCAAAGCCGCCAGCAGATCATCATTTTGTACCGCAATTTTTGTTGCGAAACTTCCGCGACGAAAACGAAGTGCTGCATGTTTATGACAGCAGAACAGTTCACAGGGGGGTCTTTCCAGAGACAACTAAGAAGGTTTTTTTCGAAAGCCACCTTTACAGCAAGTTACAAAAACAAGGTGAGAAAGACCCGGCTCTCGAATGCGCTTTTAGTGCTATGGAAAGCGCCATGGCCGGCTTGGTCAAAGACATTTGCGATGATGCGAGGAAAGGAAAGAGGCGGAGTTTGTCGGCCGACGAACGGAGTCTGGTCGATCTGTTTTCCTATATGCAATGGAAACGGGTTCCCGACCGCATTAATGCAACGATGCATGATGACACCTTGCGGGCGATAGTAGACGACTCAATTCTCGAATTCGAGAAGACCTACCGCCCGCTTTCGGACGCAGAAAGGGCGGAAAGCAGCGACCCGGCCGTCTGGCGCCGAGTGAGGCAAAATGCCCGAACAAACGCCCTGGCAAATATCAGCAAAACCGTCATGGGCGAGTTCGCAAAATGCGCCTTCATGATTGTGAGGATCACTAACCCCCGATGTGCTTTCGTCATCTCAAGTAATCCAGTGTTTCGATTAGGCGGTATCGACGGCGACACGCGCCTTGGCCATCAAAATGTGGAGCTTTGGCTACCAGTCGCTTCCGATATTGCTTTTGTCCATGGCCCGCGGAATTCGCGTACGAGCTATGCGGAAGTTAACGACTCACTTCGCATTCGAAAATGGAACGCAGTTGCAGCATCCGGCAGCAAGATGATCGCTTCCAAGGCCAAGGCGCTGACCGCCAGCCTTATTGGATCTGTAGCGACGGATTTGCCCCAACCAACTAAGAAACAAGCATCAGATGGCTGAGGATGATGGGGGCGATCCGCTGCCTCACGGTGGCAGGCTTTGCATTGACCGGCAAGCGGAGCGGCGTCTGCTAGAATTTGTTGCTTGGTGTCATGTCAATCGATCGGAAATTTCGGTCGCAACTTTCCTAGTCATCGAACGGTGAGGAGGAGGCAATTCTTTTGCCCCACTCTTTTGTCGTATCCCCACTCTTGCATCCGTTTCATCAGGTCCAGCGTCCACATAGCGCTCACGACTTTGATACCGGAATGCCGTTCGCCACTGTAGGGATTGCAGGCGTTTGAACGTTCCTCTTTCCGTTGGGGTCGTAAAATGCGTGTCCGCCGCCACCAATGCCGGGTGTCCATAGTCGCAGCAACCGCAACGAATGAGGGCACCCTATGCGTTACCCCAGTGGAAAATCGTTTTGGAAACCGACGGGGGGACTTTGGGGGAAGTCCTTGTGAAAAATGGTCGGAGTGGCCGGATTCGAACCGACGACCCCTTGACCCCCAGTCAAGTGCGCTACCGGGCTGCGCTACACTCCGGACCGGTCGCGATGTATCGTGATAACCCCGCTCGGGTCAACCGAAATTCGGCGCTTATCACGCCCGTGTGGATGCGATGGCTGTTGGATCCGGCATCGCCATCCGCAACTGCCGCTGATGGCGATGTTCCAGTGCGATCGCCCCCCAGACCAATCCGAGCAGCAGGTAGACATGGCGCCAATGGTCGATGTCGATGAAGGTTCCGAGCCCGATATTGCCGATGAAGGCGACATAGGCGCACAGGAGATAGGGCTGCCATGGCCGGTCGCGCAGCAGGATGCGGAATCCGGCACCTATCGTCCAGATGACGAGCGTCAGGAACGATACGAAGCCGAGCCAGCCATAGTCCATCAGCATCTTCAGCCAGATGTCGTGGGTGTCCTCGCCGAAGATGGTGCCGAACACCAGCGGTCCGATGCCGAACGGATGCTCCATCGCCATCTGGAAGCCGATCGCATAGCGGGCGAAGCGGCCGAGGCGGGCGGTGTCGTAGCTTTGTTCGAGATGGGCACGGTTGGAGAACATCTCCGCCACGCCGGGCAGTTGCAGGATGACGATCATGGCGATCGTCAGCAGCGACAATGCCGCAATGGTCATCACCACCACGCGCAGCCGGAACATGCCGCTGTTGCTCTGCAGGAACAGGCAGCCGGTGAGCAGGACGGCAGAGACGGCAAACATGCCCCAGGCGCCGCGCGAGAAGGAGAAGAAGATGCCCGATGTGATGATGAGCAGCGGCACCGCCAGCAGCGGCATGCGCGAGACCGGCCCGGTCAGGAGCAGATGGAGCAGGTAGATGCCGGGCAGCACCAGGAACGGCCCGAACACGTTCGGGTCCTGGAAGGCGCCCGCGGCGCGGTCGTATTTGGTGAACATCTCCGCCCCCGGGAAGGCATGGAAATAGCCTGCTATGCCGAGCAGCGACGTCATCACCGCGGATATGACATAGGCGATGAAGATCAGCCGGTAGAGGCTCGGCTGCGTGGCGGTGACCGATGCGAAGAACACCGCGCTGAAAGCGAGAAACAGCGACACTGAAAGGTAGAGCGGTGTGTTGGCGAGGTCCGACATCTGCGTCATGGCGATCATGCCGCCGATATTCATCGTCACCAGAAGCACCAGCAGCGGCGCGGCCGCGCGCGAAATCCTCAAACCGAAAAGCGCCCAGATGGCAATCAGGCCGGCCATGTAGATTTCGTAAGGGGCCGGCTCGCTGATGACGAAGCCGGAAAGCAGGATGCCGAGCCCGACCGCGCCCGAGGAAATCAGCGCGATCAGCTTGGCGTTAACCGCCGCGCGCGGCAGGTCATGGGTGACCGCGCTCAATAGGCGTTTTCCGTGTTGAGCAGCCGGATCGGCGTCAGGAACAGGATCCGCAGGTCGAACAGCATCGACCAGTTCTCGATGTAGTAGAGGTCGTATTCCGTCCGCATGCGGATCTTCTCGTTGGTGTCCATCTCGCCGCGCCAGCCATTGATCTGCGCCCAGCCGGTGACGCCGGGCTTGACCTTGTGGCGCGCGAAATAGCCGTCGACCACCTCGTTGTAGAGCAGGTTGTGCGACTGCGCGGCGATCGCGTGCGGGCGCGGGCCGACCAGCGACAGCGAACCCAGCAGCGAATTGAAGAACTGCGGCAGTTCGTCGATCGAGGTCTTGCGGATGAAGCGGCCGACACGGGTGACGCGCGGATCGTTCTTGGTCACTGTCTGCTTCGCGGTCGGGTCCGACCGGTCGGCATACATCGAGCGGAATTTGTAGACCTCGATCACCTCATTGTTGAAACCATGCCGCTTCTGGCGAAACAGCACCGGTCCCTTGCTGTCGAGCTTGATGGCGATTGCTGTCGCCAGCATCACCGGCGAGAACACGACGATGCCGATCAGGCTGAAAACGATGTCGAAGGCGCGCTTGGCCACCGAATCCCAGTCGTTGATCGGCTTGTCGAAGATGTCGAGCATCGGCACGGAGCCTATGTAGGAATAGGCGCGCGGACGAAACTGCAGCGCGTTCGAATGCGCCGACAGCCGGATATCGACCGGCAGCACCCACAGCTTCTTCAGCAATTGCAGCACGCGCGATTCGGCGGTCAGCGGCAGCGACACGATCAGCATGTCGATGCGGGCGATGCGGGCGAATTCGATCAGCTCCGAGATTGTGCCAAGCTTGGGATAGCCGGCAACGATAGGCGGGGAGCGTTTGTCGCTGCGATCGTCGAAGATGCCGCAGATGCGGATGTCGTTATAGGGCTGCCTCTCGACGGAGCGGATCAGGACCTCCGCTGCCTTGCCGCCGCCGACGATGACGGCGCGCCGCTCCATGTGGCCGTCGCGCGCCCAGCGCCGGATCAGCTTCGACATCACCAGCCGCAGGCCGAAGATGAGAATGAAACCGACGGCGAACCAGGTGCCGAACAGCAATCGTGAATAGTTTTCAGATATCTTCATCACGAATGCCGTCAGCGCCATGAGGGCGAACGTGCCGGCCCAGACCAGCAGCAAACGTCCAAAATTGGCGATCGGCCGCATGAGCGAGACGATCTGGTAGCAATCGGTGACGTCGAGCAGCACCACTGCAAGGAACGACGCGGCGGCGATGGTCAGCGGATATTGCCAGGCGAAATAGTTGAAGAAGCCGACAAAGTAGAAATAGACGCCGAGGCCGGAAAGGAACAGCACTGCGAACTCGACCATCCGCAGGACGCCGCTGACCATGATGGGCGACATCGTATCGCGCCGGTATTGCGAGGCGACCTGACGGGCGACATCATTCATGCCGCCCGGCATGCCGCCATCGGTCGGGGTGTCGAGTTTGCGCACAGCCTCTGCCGAAAAGCGGTGCACGGGATCGATCTCGTTCATGGGGTTTCCGCAAGCTTCCCCCAGGCAATAGCAAAAGAGAGCTAAGAAACCCTTGAAACAACGCGTGGCTTTGGAAGAGCTTGGGACGGTGGTTTATTTGGCCAGCGCCGCGAAATACGCCTTCTCGATCTCGGCGGCCATGACATCGGCTCCGAAGCGTGCCTCCAGATCGGCGCGATCGGGCATCAGTTTTCGATAGACGGCGGGATCGGCCAGCGCTTCGGCCATCTTGTCGGCAAGCTGCAACGGATCGGGCCTGATCAGGGCAGGGGATTCGGCGCCGAAAATCTCCGGTATGCCGCCCACGGCCGTTGCGATCATCGGTTTTCCCGCCGCAAGCGTCTCCAGCACGACATAGGGCAATGCTTCGGCGCGCGAGGGAACGACGACCAGTGCGGCCAGCGCAAAGGCATCCCTGGCCGGCATAGGCGGCAGGAAACGCACGTTGCCGTCGAGCCCGAGCCGCCTCACTTGCGCGCGGTAGCGAGGCAGGTTGTCGCCGTCGCCCACCATGACCGCGCCCAGCGGGCGTCCGAGCCGTGTCCCGGCAAGGGCCAGCGCGTCGATGAAGATGTCGGGTCCCTTGAGGTCACGCATCATGCCGATGTAGAGCAGGTCCACCGTTCCAGGCTTCTCCGGAACGGGATCGAACTCGGCCGCGCGCAGGCCATTGTAGACCAGCGCGTTTGGAACGGGCGCCTCGCCGACCTTCCTGCGATAGGTGCGTCGCTCATAGTCCGAGACGAACAGAAGACAGTCGGTGAAGTGAGCCATGGATCGCTCGAGCGCGAAGAACAGCTTTCCCGTGAACGTGCTCTCGTCATAGTGGAGAGAACCGCCATGCGGCGAATAAAGGCGGGCTACGCGAGACCTTGATACCCGCAACAATGAGCCGAACAGACGGGCATAGGCACCACCTTTGGCACCGTGCCCGTGCAGCACGTCCGGCCGCAATTCTTTGATGATCCCGTAGGTGCGCCAGGCCGAGGCGAGATCGCCCAGTCCGACATGGCGCTGCATCGGCGTGCGATGGATGCCGAGCGCCAGCATGGCCTTCATCCGATCGAACAGGCGCTCCTCGAATTCCCCGCCTGTGGTCGAATCGCACACGATGCCGACCGAATGGCCGGCGGCGACCTGAGCTTCCGCGAGGTCCCGCACATGCCGAAAGATCCCCCCGACAGGTGAACGAAAGCAATGGACGATCCTGAGTTTGTCCGCCACGTGTGTTCGTCAGAACAGACGTTCGCGCACATAGACGGTATCTCCGGGCAGCAGCGGGTCTGACGTGACAACCCGGCCGGTCATCACCTTGCCGTTGATATCTCGGGTGATGTCGACGCTTTCCTGGTTGGCGCGCGGCGTGAAGCCGCCGGCAATGGCGACCGCTTTCTGAACGGTGAGGCCGGGCACATAGGAATACTGGCCGGCGGCTCCCACTTCGCCCATGACGAAGATAGGCCTGTAGCGGTCGATCTCGACGGAAACGTCAGGGTCGCGCAGATAGCCCTGGCGCAGTTTGTCGGCGATTTCCTTTTCCATCTGCTGGGCGGTGTGGCCGCGCGCCGGCACGGCGCCGACCAGCGGGAACGAGAGATAGCCGGACTGATCGACACTGTAGGTGTTGGTCAACCCGTCCTGCTCGAACACGGTGACGCGGACGCGGTCACCGGCGCCCAGGCGATAGGGTTGATCGAGCACCTCGTGGAAGGCGGCCGGCGTCGGCCGGTAGCTGGAGCAGCCAGCAAGCATCGACACGGCAAGCAGCGCGCGAAAAAGGGAAGCAGTGCTTTTCATGACAGGACACATACCTTCGACTGGCCGCTGCGGCGTCGCAGCAAACATCTGAGAGCGCGTCCGTTATCGTCCTGTTAGGGTTAATGGCCGGTAAAGGGCGCGATCGATACGGCATCGATCGGCAGGAGTTTTACAACTTTGACGGTTTTGCTTGGCGTCTGCCAGTAAGTCCTGACGGAAGCTTCCTGTGATCTTAACGGCTGAGTTACCATAGTTGTTTACGGTGCATGCGATCCGTATCGGAGTAGGATGCATGTCCGTTCAGTCCACGGCCGCAGACGTTGACGTCGATCTCAGGCAACTCTTCGCCAGCCTGGCGAGGAACTGGCTGCGAATATTGGTCGTCTCCCTGGTGGTTACCGGGTTGGCGTTTGCGCTCGCTTCGCTGGCAACCAAGCACTACAAGGCCCAGACGCAGATTCAGATCGATACGCGTGAATCCGTCTACACGCGCCCGGCCGGCAGCAATGACAGCGACAAGCCTATCCTCGATGAGCAAGGCGTCGCCACCCAGGTCCAGATCATTTCGTCCAACGAAATCCTCAAGCAGGTAGCGCAGAAGCTTGATCTGTCGCGATTGCACGAATTCGATGAAACTGTCGATATGTCGCCTCTCAGCCGCCTGCTGATCCTGGTGGGGTTGAAGAACGATCCCATGGATATCCCGGTCGACGAACGCGTCCTGAAGAAGATGCGCGAGAAGCTCAACGTCTATGGGGTCGAAAAGACGCGTATCATCGCCATCGAGTTCTCTTCGGAAGATCCCAAGCTCGCGGCTGCTATCCCCGATGCCATTGCCGCCGCCTATATTGCAGGCCAGGGCGCGGCCAAGCTCGAATCCAACACCGCCGCCGCGGACTTCCTGGCTCCCGAGATCGCCGATTTGCAGAAGCAGGTCAGGGATGCCGAGGCCAAGGTCGCCGCCTATCGCGCCCAGTCGGACCTTCTGGTGGGCGGCAACAATTCTGTGCTCGCCACCCAACAACTGGCCGAACTATCGACCGAATTGTCGCGGGTGCGGGCCAACCGCGCCGCAGCAGAAGGCACCGCCGAAAGCGTGCGCAAGGCGCTGCAGAACGGCGGCTCGCTGGATTCGCTGCCCGAAGTGCTGTCGTCCGATCTCATTCAGCGCTTGCGCGAGCGGCAGGTCGAGCTGCGCGCCAACATCGCTGACCTGTCGACCACGCTGCTCGACAATCATCCGCGCATTCGCGCGGCAAAATCACAGCTGGCCGATCTCGACGCGCAGATCCGCAGCGAAGCTCAGAAGGTGATGAAGGGCCTGGCCATGCAGGCCGATGCCGCCAAGGCACGTGAGAGCCAGCTCGTCGCCGACGTCAACACGCTGAAGGCGGCTTCGGCGGAGGCGGGCGAACAGCAAGTCGGTCTCGATGCGCTGCAGCGTGATGCTGCCGCCAAGCGCCAGCAGCTCGAACTTTACCTGACCAACTACCGCGAGGCGGCTTCGCGCCAGGATCGCAACTACGTGCCGGTCGACGCACGTGTCATCTCGAAGGCCGTGGTGCCTTCCGAGGCCTACTTCCCCAAGATCGGGCCGATCGTCGGTGCTGCTTTTGCCGCCTCGCTTTTGCTCATGTCGGTGTTCACGCTGCTGCGCGAACTCTTTTCCGGCCGCGCCATGCGCCCCGCCAGTGGCGCTCGCTTCGAGCCGATCGACGAGGTGGCGATGCCGGTCGCGGCCAGGGAACCGACGATCATTCCAGAGCTCGGGCCTAAGCACCACGCCGAGAAAGCGGCAGAACCGGAGATGATGGCGGAACCGGATCTGCCCTCGCCGGCGGAACCTGCCACAGAGGTCGAAGCCGCCGCTGGCGCCCCGGTCGCCGAAACCGCTCCTGTCGCCGAGGCCGTCCCGGTCGCCAAAACCAGGCCGCGTTCGGTGCTGGGCGAGATCGACGTCGAAAAAGCGGCGGAAAAGCTGATCGCAAGCGGCGCCGCGCGCGCCATCTTCGTGTCACCGGAAGGTGACGAGGCGGCCGCGTCCGCGATCCTGGTGGCGCGCGAGGTCTCCGACGCCGGGCTGCGCGTGCTGCTGCTCGACCTCACGGCTTCCGGCGCCGCCTCGCGGCCGATGCTCGACAGCGGGCTGTTCCCGGGCATCACCAACCTGCTCGCGTCGCAGGCGCAGTTCAGCGAGGTCATCCACCCCGACCTCTATTCCGACTGCCATGTCATTCCCGTCGGCACCGCCGATCCGGTTCGCGCCATGCGCGCCGCCGACCGCTTACCGATCATCATGCAATCGCTGACCACCGCCTATGACCTGGTGGTGGTCGAATGCGGCCCCGCGGACGCGCAAGGCATCGGCCGTCTGGGTGGCGATGCGACCGAAGTGTTCCTCTCCATGCTTGAGCCGGATGACGAGGTGACGCAGGCCGCCGTCAAGCTGATCGAGAATGGTTATCCGGAGTTGACGCTGGTGACCCCGCTCGGCCACGAACCGCCGGGCAACCCGGTGCCGGGAAGGCGCTCGGCGGCTTGAGTCCGTTGAGCGGAGCGTACGGTCATCACGTTGGAAGGGGTTAGCTTCCGTCCTCGGCGGGCGCCGGCGCCTGGCCAGCGGCCTTGCGACGAAGCAGCTTGGTCAGCTTCCACATCGTCGGACTGTTCTTGACGACGGCTTTCAGCCTGGCGCTTTGCCGCAGCCCCAGCGCCAGTGCGCGGCCTTTCGACGTCAGCGGAACCAGTACCTCGAAGTGCTGCGTTTCGATATCGCACCATAAACGCTTGTACGGCTCGTCGCCGACCGAGAAATCATAGACGTCGAAACCCGCCTCGCAGGCTTCCTGGATATTGTCGAAGAACAGGAAGTCGCCGGGGCTGGTGTGGGCGAGGTCATCCTCGGCGATCGCGCCGAACTCGCAGATCAGGCGTTTGCCCGAGCGGCTCGATCCGGTCACGGCGCGAAGCTTGCCGGCAACCTCGAGCCCGTGCAGCACGAAGGAGGGCTTGTCCTCGGCAAGTGCCTCGGTGAACAAAGCACGGAAGAACGCGCGCACTTGATCGTCGCCGAAGACGTTGGCGATGCCCATCCTGCGGAAGCGGAATTCCTTCATCTCGAAAAAGCCGTCGAGCAGCCGGCCGACCTCGTCCACAGTCCGCGCCTCGATGCGCCGATGGCTGCCGATGGCCTCGAACTTGCGCGTCTGCGAACGGTGCTTCTTGCGTTTGCGCTTTCCGTTTGTGCGAGAGAGCAGTGCATCGAAACCGTCGGCCAGGTCGACGGCGAGCGACAGGTTCGGGCTGTCGAAATGATCGAACGAGGCGAGTGGGTTGGCTACGCCATCGAGGTCGGGCAGCAGGCGTTCGAAGGCGACGAGATCGATGTCGGGGCGAGCCTCGCCTATAGCCGCCAGGGTCGAACGAATAGCGGCGCTGTCCGCCCTGGCAAGCCACTGCGGGTCGGCGGCGACGAAATTGCCATTGGCGTGGCGGCCGCCCATGAAGCGGGCAACCCGGAATGGCCCATGGCCGACGACCTCCAGCGCCAGTGCGAAAACCGGCCTGCCTTCGCAATTCAGCATCGCCACGACCGGGTCCGGCTCGACCTGCGCGGCCCAGTTGCGGATCCAAACCGCGCTCTGCGCCGGCGCGAACAAAGCTGAGCGGCAGAACGCGGCATAGGCCGCGAGCCCATCGGCGGAAGCGGTGGAAACCGACAGCCCGGCCGAGTCTGTCGGCGGCGCGCAGGGCGAGGCTTCGGTTGCCGCCAGGCGATTGCCGTCAAATGACGCGGCCGCGTCAACCATACCTCAATCCTTAGGGCGTATTGCTGCCGATTTGGGGGCGCTCAGGCGTATCCGTGCTTGGTTCAGCCTAGGCGCAAAAGGTGAAGGAATGATCGACGGCGGGGAGGCACTCCGAAAGCTGGCGCTCAACGTCGCCCGCTATACCGGCCTCGCACCGCTGGCCAAACCGCTGGTCGGCGGTATTGGCGCCATCCTCATGCTGCACCGCGTTACGGCAAAGCCCGAAAAGCCGGACAGCGTCAACCGTCATCTCAACATTGCGCCCGGCTTCCTCGACGCCATGATCGCCGGCCTGAAGGCGGATGGCTACGCCTTCGTCTCGATGGACGAGGCGGTGGAGCGTATCGCGGCGCGCGGCAAGGGCGGCCAATTCGCCGCCATCACCGCCGACGACGCCTATCGCGACAACATGACCGAGGCTTTGCCGGTACTCGAAAAGCACGGCGCGCCGATCACCATCTATGTGGCTCCCGGGCTGATCAACGGCACTGCGGATCTGTGGTGGGACGTGGTCGAGGATCTCGTCAACGCGGGCGATCGCCTGACCCTGACGACGCCCGACGGGCAAACGACGATCGACTGCACCAGCCCGGCCAAAAAGCTCCAGGCCATCGCACGGCTGCACACCTATCTCACCACCGAGATTCGCGAGGAGGACCTGCGCGCCGTGCTGCGCGAACTGGCGCATGCGAACGGCGTCGACGCCGACCGGCCGCGCGTAGACACCCTGATGACCTGGTCGCAGATCCGCGCGGTCGCAGCGCATCCGCTGGTGACGATCGGCGCCCATACGATCAACCATAGTAATCTGAAGCGGCTTTCAGAAGCCGATGCGCGGCACGAAATCGTCGGGGTGAAGTCCATCCTGCGAGCCGAGCTGGGCGAGGAGCCGCGCCATTTCGCCTATCCCTACGGCTATGCCAGCGCCGTCGGCTGCCGTGAAGTGGGTTTTGTCCGCGATGCCGGCTACACTTCGGCCGTGACCACCCGCCACGGCGTGCTGCGCGCCGAACACGCCGGTTTCCTGCACGCATTGCCGCGCATCTCGGTCAACGGCCGTTATCAGAACCTCGCCCACATCCGCACCATGCTGTCGGGCGTGACGACGCCGCTCGCCAACGCCGGTAAGATGGTGGTCACCGTCTGACGGCGGCCGGCCACGGTTCAGCGCTTGGGTCGGGGCTCCAGCATCAGCCATTTGATGATGCCCATCGCCGGCAGCACCCAGAGCAGGCCGCTCAGCAGGAAGAACAGGAAATGCGTCCACGGGCCCGCCTCGGACAGTCGGGCGACCGCGAAGATCGATGCGACCAGCGCATAGATGATGACAAGCCCCACCAGCAGGAACATTCCGATCAGCTTTTTCAGGCGCACGGGCATGGTTGGCCTCCTGGAGCTGGGTGAAGGTGCGGCCCAGCTCAATGTGTCGGCTTCGCATAGAACCTGTCGCGAAGCTGCGCAACCCGGCAGACGCGGCGCGACGGCGTGCCGCGCCATCCGGTCTTGCATGCGGGAATGCGATGGTCCACCAATCCGCGACCTCAACCTGCCGGGATAAATCCATGGCCGCCATTACTGCCGCGCCTTACGAGGCGCGTGACCGCGATCTGCACAACCGCGCGCTGGTGCGTGGCTGGCTCTACGTCGTGCTTCTGGTGCTGTTCGCGCTGGTGCTGGTCGGCGGCGCCACAAGGCTCACCGAGTCCGGCCTGTCGATCACCGAGTGGCAGCCGATCCACGGCGTCATCCCGCCGCTCAACGACGCAGAATGGCAAGAGGAATTCCAGCGCTATCAGCAGATCCCGCAATATGCCGAGCTCAACAAGGGCATGAGCATCGAGGCATTCAAGTCGATCTTCTGGTGGGAGTGGGCACATCGTCTCCTGGCGCGCAGCGTCGGTCTGGTCTTTGCCTTGCCGCTGCTGTTCTTCTGGGCGGCGCGCCATATCGAGCGCGGACTGGGGCCGAAGCTGGTCGGCATCCTGCTTCTCGGCGGTCTGCAGGGCGCCATCGGCTGGTGGATGGTCGCCTCGGGCCTGGTCGACCGCGTCTCGGTCAGCCAGTACCGGCTTGCCACCCATTTGACGCTTGCCGCGTTGATCTTCACGGCCACCATGGTCGTCGCGCGCGGCCTTGCGCCGCATTCGGAGCCTGCGGCCGATCGCTCGACCCAGAAACTGGCTGGTTTCATAGTGCTTCTGGCGCTGATCCAGATCTATCTCGGCGGTCTGGTGGCCGGGCTCGACGCCGGCCTGAGCTACAACACCTGGCCGCTGATGGACGGCAAGATCATCCCCGGCGATCTGCTGATCCTGGAGCCGGCATGGCGCAATTTCTTCGAAAGCCCCAAGACGGTGCAGTTCGTGCACCGGATCGGCGCCTACACGGTGTTCGTCGTCGCCCTGTGGCACATGATCGCCACGCGTCGCCGTCTGCCCGGTTCAACGCATTCCCGCCGCGCGACACTGTTGTTTGCCCTGGTGCTGGTGCAGGCCTCCATCGGTATCGGCACGCTGTTGATGCATGTGCCGCTGCACTTGGCGCTGGCCCATCAGGGATTCGCGTTGATCGTGCTGGGGTTTGCCGCCGCGCATTGGCGCGGCACCAAGGGCGCCTATTCCTTGCCCCACGAGATCGCCGTCGGGCGCTGAGTCTCGCAGGTCACGTCTAGAGCGCCCGACTGCGCCTTGTCGCCGTAGAATTCCGCCTGACGCAAGGCGGCACGGATCAGAAGCCGAGCCGTACCGTTCGGATCGCTGCTGCGACCGACAGTTCGCGGTTCTCCTCGACCGCGTTGCCGTCCTCATGGTGCCACGAGGCCGACAGGCAGCCATAGGCGATGGTGTGATCCAGTATTGCCGCCGGCGTCTGGCCCAGCGTTCGCGCAAAGACTTCGGCCATCCCGGCAATCCGCGGGGGATCGAGACAAAGGTCGTCGCGATCAAGAGGGTTGTAGAACATGTTCGCGGCGTCGAAGCCGGGATCGCCAAAAATGCCCTTGGGGTCGATCGCCAGCCAGCCGCGCGGCCCGTGCAGAATGTTTTCGTGGTGCAGATCGCCATGCAGCGGCCGGATGTCGCGCGGATCGTCCAGCAGCCGATCGGCGATAGCGGCGGCCTCGACATAGATGCTGACATGGCCGGCGTCGCGGTCGGTCGCGGCTTTCTTGAACAGGCTCGAAAACCGTTCTCGAAGCGGCTGCAGGTCGGCCGGGGCAGGGTGGTCCGATGGCGAAAGCAGCTTTGCCATCACCTCGGCCGCGATTGCAGTCGCGGCATCGTCGCCCTGCTCATCGAGAACCTTGGAAAGCATGGTCTCCCCGGCATATTCGAGCAGCTTGGAGTGCCCGTCGCGGCCCAGCAGCCGCACGGCGCCTTCGCCCCGCCGCCAGGCAAGGAAATGCTCGCCGCGCAACTCGTCCGCTACATCGTCGAATGGCTTCAGCGCCTTGACGATCGCCGGCGACCCGTCCTCGCGCCGCACCTTCCAGATGCGGCTCGAAAAGGTTTCGGCGATGAGCTCGGGCGCGCTGACCTTCCAGCGGTCCGGAAATGCCGGTGCCGCCATCAGAGACCGAGCATCAGGTCCATGTTCTGCACGGCAGCCCCCGATGCCCCTTTGCCGAGATTGTCGTAAACGGCGAGCAGCAGGGCCTGCGCGCGCTTGTCATTGGCAAAGACGTAGAGTTTCATACGGTTGGTGCCATTGTAGATTTCCGGATCGATCTCCGGAATGCGTTCCAGATGCGCATAGGGCGCCACTTCGACCACGCCGCCCTTGATGGCGGCGAAATGGTCGGCGATGGCTGCATGGAGTTCCGCACCGGTCGGCACATGGTCGAGACCACCGAGCTGCAGCGGCACCACCGTGATCATGCCTTGCGCGAAATTGCCCACCGCAGGCTGCATGATCGGATCGTGCGACAGTTTCGCATAGGCCCTGAGCTCCGGCACGTGCTTGTGCTGGAGGGTGAGCCCATAGGGCAGGAATTCAGAGGCGGCCTCGCCCTTGGCGACATAGTCCTCGATCATCGGGCGGCCGCCGCCCGAATAACCCGAGATGCCGTTGACGGTGACCGGGAAATCCGCAGGCAGCAGGCCGGCGGCGATCAGCGGCCGTAGCGTCGCGATCGGTCCTTGCGGCCAGCAGCCAGGATTGGCGACGCGTTTTGCCGCCCCGATCTTCTTCGCCTGCTCCTTGTCCATCTCGGCAAAGCCATATTCCCAACCTTGCGCGACGCGATGCGCGGTCGATGCATCGATGACCCTGGTGGTCTCGTTGGAAATCAGCGAGACACTCTCCTTCGCCGCATCGTCCGGCAGGCACAGGATCGCAACGTCGGCGGCATTGAGGAATTCGGCTCGCGCCGCCGTTTCCTTGCGGCGCTCGGCAGGAATTGAGATGATCTCCAGGTCGCCGCGCTCGGCAAGCAGCGCCCGGATCTGGAGGCCGGTGGTGCCGTGCTCGCCGTCGATGAAGATTTTCGGTTTCATTGGCTGATCAAATTCCCTGATATCGAAAACTATATGCCGTTGCCTTGATTCACGGCGGCGCCGTTGTGGCTGCCGTTGTTCAGCTCTTCGAGCCGTGCTTTCCGCTCGGCCAGCAGGCCGAGATACTGCATGGCGATCATCGAGCCGGCAATCGCCGTTATATCGGCGTGATCGTAGGCCGGCGCAACCTCCACGACATCGGCCCCGACAATATCGATCTGGTTGAGCTGGCGCAGCGTCGACAGGATCTTTGCAGAGGACGGCCCGCCGGCGACCGGCGTGCCGGTGCCGGGTGCATAGGCAGGATCAAGGCAGTCGATATCAAAGGTGAGATAGGTCTTCTTGCCGCCCGTCCTGTCGACGATGGCGTAGGCGATGTCGGACGCACGCATCTCCTCGATCTCGTGACCGTAGAGGATCTTGATGCCGAACGTGTCGGGCGCGTGGGTGCGGATGCCGATTTGGATCGAGCGGTCGGGATCGATAATGCCTTCCTTGACCGCGCGGCCGACGAAGGATCCGTGGTCGATGCGTTTGCCGTCATCCTCCCAGGTATCCTGGTGCGCATCGAACTGCACCAGAGCGAGCGGGCCATGGATTGCGGCATGTGCCTTGAGCAGGGGCCAGGTGACGAAATGGTCGCCGCCCAGCGACAGCAGGAAAGCACCTGACTTCAGGATCTTGGCCGCCTCGCGTTCGATCGTCCCCGGCGTCTTCTGGTGGTTGCCGGTATCAAGCAGACAATCGCCATAGTCGACCACCGCGAGGTGCTCGAACAGATCACGCGAAAAGGGATATTGCGGATCATTGTCGAGGATTGCCGAGGCGCGGCGGATCGCCTGCGGCCCGAAACGCGCGCCGGGCCGATTGGTGACGGCGGCATCGAAAGGGATGCCCCAAACCACAGCGTCCGCGCCTTTCACATCCTTCGTGTATCTGCGTCGCATGAATGACAGCGCGCCGGCATAGGTCGGCTCCAGCGAAGCACCCGTTTTTGAGCGGGCTGTGAAGGCATGGTCGATGTTCTTGTTCGCCATTACGGATCCTTGATTTTCATCGGGGTGCAACAACTACAGAACCGGCACGCAACATGCCAGTCACAGCTTGGGGAAACGAAACGGCGCGGCCGCGGTGCCGCCGCGAGACAGGATTGTATCATCATGACGCAGACCGCGTTTCTTGATTCTCCCCATGGCGCGGCGTCGATCCAGGCCGGCACGGTGGCGGGTGAGCGGTTCCTGGTTCTCGATTCGTGGCGCGGCATCTGCGCCCTGCTGGTGGCGCTGTTCCACTTCCCGACCGGTTCGACGATTTCGCAAAGCGCCTTTGTCGGTTCGTCCTATCTGTTTGTCGACTTCTTCTTCGTTCTCTCCGGTTTCGTGATCGCCAGCTCCTATGGCGGGCGGCTGAACCAGCCGCGGGAGGTTGCACGCTTCGCGCTGGTGCGCTTCGGCCGCATCTATCCGCTGCACCTTCTCATGCTCGCCGGTTTTGCCGGTTTCGAGCTGCTGCGGCTGATGCTGCCACAGTTGCATGGCGCCGGTGCCGCTCCCTTCACCGGCGGCTTCAGCCTCGAGAGCCTGCTTGCCAATCTGCTGCTGCTCCAGGGGGTCGGTTTCGAGGATCAATTGACCTGGAATGCGCCAAGCTGGAGCATTTCGGCGGAGTTCTTCGCCTATCTGTTGTTCGCCGGCGTGGTCCTCACCGCAGGCGCGCGGGCCTGGGTGTGGTTCGTCGCCGCCGCCATCACCGCGCCACTGTTCCTGCTTGGCTTCTCGACCCACCATATGGATGTGTCCTTCGATTTCGGTTTCATACGCTGCCTGTACGGCTTCTCGCTCGGCGCCTTGCTTGCCTGGTTCCAGCATGATTCCATTGCAGGCGCGCGACAGGCGCTTGCCCGGACCGGTCCGCTGCTGAGCTGGACCGTTGCCGAAATCGTCATGGCGGCTGTCATTGTGCTTTTCGTCGCGCTGGCGGGCGACAATGATGCCGGGATCGCTGCACCGCTGGTGTTCGCGCTGGCGCTGTTTCTCTTTGCTCATGAGGGCGGCTGGATCAGTGTCTTTCTGAGAACCCCATTCATGCTGACGCTCGGCGCGCTGTCCTACTCGATCTACATGGTCCACATCTTCGTCCAGGCGCGCATGATCAACGTCGCCGGCCTTGTCGAGCGCAAGCTCGGCCTCGGTCTTGTCGGCGACATCGTCTTGCGCGGAGAGCCGGCGACCGGCTTCGGCGCCGGCTGGGCGGGGGACGTTGCGATCCTCGTCATGCTCCTTGCCACGATAGGTGTCTCCTGGATCACCTGGCATTTCGTCGAGATGCCTGCGATGGCCTGGTTCCGCCGACTGTCGAAACGCATCTGAGGCGACATATCGCGGCAACCGCTAGCCGGCTTCGTTCACCTAGACGTCACGGGCATCGCCTATTCCCGGTTCGATCCGGAATGGAGCGATTCTCGATGCGGACCTTCTGGCCGAGCCTTCTGTTTTCAGTCACGCTGGCGGCTTCCGCCAGCCAGTCAATGGCGGGCGAAACCCGTGCGAGGCAGATCCTCGACCGCTTCGAACATGCCAACCAGTGGCGCGACCACGTCATGGTGGCCGCGCATCGCGCCGGCAGCATGCAGGCCGGCAAGACGCTCTATGCGGAAAATTCGGTCGCCGCCGTCGAAGGCTCGATCGCGATCGGCGCCGAGATCGTCGAGGTCGACATCCGGCGCTCGAAGGACGGCGAGTTTGTCGTCATGCATGACAGCTGGCTTGATCGCACCACGACCTGCAAGGGTGAGGTGGTTAAGTACACGCTGGCCGAACTGAAGAGTTGCCGGTTGGTGATCGAAGGCACGGGCGCCGTCACCGACGAGACAGTCGCGACGCTGCGCGAGATGCTGCTGGCGACCCGCGACAAGATCCTCATCAATCTCGACAACAAGCTCGAGGTTGGGGACCTGTCGGGTATGGTCGCGGTGGCGCGAGATCTCGGCATGGCCGATCAGGTCATCGTCAAGGAAAACCTGTGGAACCAGACCAGGATCGCTACTGTGAAGACTGCCATGGAAGCGGTCGGCGGCGGCGTCCACTTCATGCCGATCATCGCCGACGACGCAGTGCATGACGCCGGTTTCGCCGCGACGGTCGACCATGCTTTTGCGCCGCGCGCGATCGAGCTGATCAACTGGCGCGCCGGCGCGGAGACGTTGACCGAGACTGGCGGGCCGCTGTTCAGCACGCGCATGCGCGCGGCCGCTGTGAGGGGTGACTGGCACATCTGGGCCGACACCTACGCCATCGTCAACAAGCCGGGCGGCTTCCTTGCCGGCGGCCGGGGCGATGAACTGGCGGTTCAGGCGAACCTGCCGCGTGAAGCCTGGGGCTTCTGGGCTGATCGCGGCGCCACCATCATCCAGACCGATGAGCCGAAGGCGGCGATAGGCTGGCTCGCCGCGAACGGTTTTCGCGTGCCCTATGCCGGGACGGGCGAACGCGTCGAACCTGCCGCGACCGCCAGCATCAATTGATTTGCCGCGGCTGAAGTTCCAGCCTGATTGTCGCAGGCCGGCGCCTGCTGACGCAACGGTGTCAGCGGAAACCCGTTATCCATGGGCATGCCCGATACCATCGTTCTCAAGCGCCCTGCCGCCTATGCCGCCACCGTTGCTGCGACCAGCCTCGGCTTCGTGGTCGTGCAACTCGATGTCTCCATCGTCAACGTCGCGCTGAACAGGATCGGTACTGGGCTGTCGATGGGGATCGGCGGCCTGCAATGGGTCGTCGACGCCTACACGCTTGCCTTCGCCTCGCTGCTGCTCGCCGGCGGCGCGCTCGGCGACAGGGTCGGCGCCCGCCGCGTTTTCGTTGGCGGCATGGCGCTGTTCAGCATCGCTTCGCTGGTTTGCGGCCTGGCTCCGAGTGCCTGGTTGCTGATTGCGGCGCGCGCTGCACAAGGCGCGGGTGCCGCTTTGCTGATGCCGTGTTCGCTGGCACTCCTCAATCGCGCCTACGCGTCCGACAAGGCGCGCCGGGCACGCGCCGTGGGGCTGTGGACGGCGGCGGGCGGCATCGCGCTGTCGGCAGGGCCGGTGCTCGGCGGCTTCATGGTCGCGTCGCTTGGCTGGGCCAGCATCTTTCTGGTCAACCTGCCCATTGGCGCTCTCGCCATCTGGATGGCTTATCGGTTTCTGCAGGAGACGCCGCTCAAGGCCGAGCGGCCGCCGATCGACTGGATGGGGCAAGGACTTGTCGTGCTGGCGCTGTTTTCGCTGACCGGAGCCTTTATCGAAACCGGTTCGTGGGGCTGGATCTCAATGCCGGTCATTGGCGGACTGGTGTTGGCTGTGGTGGCCGCAAGCCTGTTCCTGCTGGTCGAGAGCCGTACGAGGGCGCCGATGTTTCCGCTCGGTCTTTTTGCCAGCCGCGTGCCGGCTGTGACGAGCCTCGTCGGACTGGCGGTCAACCTGACGCTCTATGGGACGATCTTCATGCTCAGCCTGTATTTCCAGCAGGAAAGGCATTTTTCTCCCGAAATGACGGGGCTCGCCTTTCTGCCGTTCATGGCGGCCGTCACCGTGTCGAACATTGCCGCCGGGCGCCTTGCCGCGAACCATGGCCCACGATTGCCCATGGCGATTGGCCTGTTCGTCGCAGCAGCCGGTTTCGGACTGATGGCGCTGATCCAGGCCGATACGTCCTACCTGTCGCTGCTGTGGCGCCTGCTGTTCCTGCCGGTCGGCATCGGCC
The DNA here is from genome assembly GCF_020165435.1 of Mesorhizobium sp. BR1-1-2. NCBI lineage: Bacteria > Pseudomonadati > Pseudomonadota > Alphaproteobacteria > Hyphomicrobiales > Phyllobacteriaceae > Mesorhizobium > Mesorhizobium sp. BR1-1-2. Next base: position 311,617 of record NZ_JAIUID010000002.1, on the reverse strand, counting down.
TTGCCGTACCGGCCATGACCACCGCGCTCTTGTCTTCCGTTCCGGCGGAGATGTCGGGAACGGCATCGGGCGTGCTCAACACCGTGCGCCAGTCGGGTGGCGCGATCGGGGTGGCGCTGTTCGGGTCTGCCTTGGCACTGGGCACGATCGAGGGCATGCAACTGGCATTCCTGGCCTCGGCGTTCGCGGTGGCCGGCTCGGCACTTTGCGCGTTCCTGTTCATCCGCGACTCCGACCATTCCGCTCGATAGTGATGCGCAACGCAAAAAGGCCGCCCGGAGGCGGCCTTTCGATTGTGAAGCTGCGGTGCGCTTAGCGCTTCGAGAACTGGAACGAACGACGGGCCTTCGCCTTGCCGTATTTCTTGCGTTCGACGACGCGGCTGTCGCGGGTCAGGAAGCCGCCCTTTTTGAGCACGGCACGCAGCGCCGGCTCGTAATAGGTCAGCGCCTTTGAGATGCCGTGACGCACAGCGCCGGCCTGGCCCGAAAGGCCGCCGCCGATGACCGTGGCGACGATGTCGTACTGGCCCGAGCGGTTGGCGGCGATGATCGGCTGGTTGAGGATCATCTGCAGGACCGGACGCGCGAAATAGGTCGCGAATTCCTTGTCGTTGACGACGATCTTGCCCGAACCCGGCTTCACCCAAACGCGCGCGATGGCGTTCTTGCGCTTGCCGGTGGCATAGGCGCGGCCCGACTTGTCGAGCTTCTGGACATGGACGGGTGCCGCGGCCTGCGTATTGGTGTTGCCGGTGGCGGCGCCCAGTTCTGCGAGCGAGGAAAGCTCAGCCATCTTATGCGACCTTCTTGTTCTTGGAATTCAGCTTGGCCACGTCGAGGACTTCTGGCTGCTGGGCGACGTGCGGATGCTCGGCACCTGCATAAACGCGCAGGTTCTTCATCTGGCGACGGCCGAGCGGGCCACGCGGAACCATGCGCTCAACGGCCTTCTCGACGACACGCTCGGGGAACCGGCCTTCAAGCAGTTGGCGCGCGGTGCGCTCCTTGATGCCGCCGGGGTGGCCGGTGTGCCAATAATAGACCTTGTCGGTGAACTTCTTGCCGGTGAACACCACCTTGTCGGCATTGATGACGATGACATTGTCGCCGTCGTCGACATGCGGGGTGAAGGTCGGCTTGTGCTTGCCGCGAAGATGATTGGCGATAACGGTGGCGAGACGGCCGACGACGAGACCTTCGGCGTCGATCAGGATCCACTTTTTCACCACATCCGCAGGCTTCTGCGAAAAGGTTGTCATGTTTTCTGCTTTCGGTTCGGACCTTCCCCAATCCACAAACGATAAGGAAGGCGTTTCTTGTTGCTTGGATTGGCGAAAAGCGTTTGCCCGCCGCCAATAACAAAACGGCGGCCTTTCCGGGCCGCTGCTTCGTGAGGGCTTATAGGGGAGGGCGAGGATCACGTCAAGGCGAGTGAGAAAGCGGATGTCAAAGAAAGTATAGCGAAAACAAACGCTTGGCTTAAAGGTATTATTTTACCACATCTTGTGGGACTGCGTACCTGGTTTGGTGAGTGCTTGCCTCGATTCCCTTGCGGGCCGCGCTCGAAAGTGACGTTAGCCCTGACGACTGCGCTGTCATTGTCGATGAACGGCACCGAGACGAGATAGCCCCATTCGGCAAGCGACTCGCATATATCAGGGAGGGCGACAATCATTTCGTGGCCAGGGATATGGGGGAAGCGGATACCGAAAGCGGTGTTAGTCTCTTTTTCGACTAGCGCGAATGGTTCTCCATCTTAGCCTCCGGCATGCCTATTGGTTCAATCGCTAAGATCGTTGCGGCGGGATCGAATAGGTGCCGGTCGCATGTGCAACCGTTTGTCCCTCCGGGCCGGCGACGATGTCGATATCGAACACCATCAGGCTTCTTCCAAGCTTGAGGATCCGGCAATGGCCCTCGACCGGCCCGGCTTGCGCCTTGCGCACGAAGTTGATGTTGAGATTGGTGGTGACCGAGAGCGCGTCCGGGCCGGCATGAGAGAGCACGCAGGCATAGCCGCCTATGTCGGCAAGCGTGAACAGCGACGGGCCCGACACCGTGTCGCCGGGGCGCAGGTGCCGCCCGGAGGCGTTGAGCCGAACCGTGCAGCCGCCGGGGAACACGTCGAGCACCTCATAGAAGCGGAACTGCTCGTTGAGCTGCGGATAGACGCTATTCATCAACGTGTTGGTTTCGGCCGCGGTCAGCACGGGCGTCAGATTGCTTTGGGCGGGCATGGGCGGTTTCCTATATGAAATATGAGAGCTTCGGGCGAGAGATGCCTGGGCCAAATGTTGCCATGGAGAAAACACGCCGCGCGGCTGTTCTTCAATCGGCAGCATGCTAGTTCTTTTGCTCCATGGCCCGCCAAGCGGGGCAGACAAAGAGGTTTCATATGGCTGAAATCGTCGCCATCAAGCCGGCCGCCGAAGGCCCCGTCCTTGCCAGCCTCGACAAGGGCGTGCTGCGCCTGACGCTTGCCAATCCCCCCGCTAACGCGCTTTCCCTGGCGGCGATGGCGGCGCTGACCGAGGAACTGGACCGTGCCAGGGCCGACAAGGCCGTTCGCGTCATAGTGCTTTCGGCGGCCGGCAAGGTATTCTGCGCCGGCCACGATCTCAAGGAGATGACAGCGCGCCGCGCCGACGCCGATCGCGGCAAGGCCTTCTTCGAAGAGACGTTTGCCGCCTGCGCCACGCTGATGCAGGCGATCGTGCGCCACCCCAAGCCGGTGATCGCCGAAGTCGATGGCTTGGCCACCGCCGCCGGCCTGCAGCTTGTCGCCAGTTGCGACCTCGCCATCGCCTCGCATGAGGCGACCTTCTGCACGCCGGGCGTCAACATCGGCCTGTTCTGCTCGACGCCGATGGTGGCGCTGTCTCGCAACGTCTCGCGCAAGCACGCCATGGAAATGCTCCTGACTGGCGAAACCATCGATGCCGCGACCGCCAAGGAGTTCGGCTTGGTCAACCGCGTCGTGCCGCGCGAGTACCTGAATCAGATTGTCAACAAATACGCGCAAACCATTGCTTCAAAATCATCTTCGGTGGTGAAGACCGGCAAGGAAGCGTTTTACGCGCAGGCCGAGATGGGGCTGGCGGATGCCTATGCCTATACCGGGCGGGTCATGGTCGAGAACATGCTGGCGCGTGACGCCCAGGAGGGCATCGGCGCCTTCATCGGCAAACGCAAGCCGGAATGGACCGACGAATAAGGACGAAAATCATGGAGCCGCGCATCTCCATCATCACCATCGCCACCGACGATCTCGATCGTGCGGTGCGCTTCTACGAGACGATGGGCCTGAAGCGCCATGCCGGCATCACCGATGGCGTCGCCTTCTTCCAGATGGGTGGTGTTATCCTCGGCCCGTTCCCGCGCGCCAGCGCCGAGGAGGATTCCGGCATCACCTTCGCCAAGGGGCCTTCCGCCGTCTATCTCGCCTACAACACCCGCTCCGATGCCGAAGTCGACGCGGTGCTTGCGATGGCTGAAAAGGCCGGCGGCCGCATCGTCAAGCCGGCAGGCCGTGCCTTCTGGGGCGGCTGGTACGGCTATTTCGCCGATGCCGACGGACATGTCTGGGAAGTGGCGCACAACCCGGCCTTTCCGATCGCGGAAGACGGCACCATCTCGCTGCCCGATTGATGGCTTACCGCAGGCAGTTGACGCGGCTCAAGGCGCCCTATCTCAAGCGCATTCTGCTCGATTCCGAGCGGGTGACCGATTGGGAAAAATACCCGTGGAACCTGCCGCTGTTTCGCGGTCATGCCTTCGAACTCGAATTCACCACACCGATTACCATCATCGTCGGTGAGAACGGCACCGGCAAATCGACATTGCTCGAGGCGATCGGCGCGCTCGCCGGTTACGACGAAGCCGGAGGCGGCAAGGGCTACCGGCCCGTCGACCATTCCGGCGCCATCGACAAGAGTGGTGCCGCGCTGGCAGACACCTTCCGTGGCCATTGGTTGCCAAAAGTCACCGCCGGCTGGTTCTTTCGCGCCGAAACCTTCTACTCGGTGGCTCGCTATCTCGACCAGGTGGCCCTGGAAGATCCGTTCAAGCCATCTCCGCCCGACTTTCTGTCCTGGTCGCATGGCGAAGGGTTCATCCGCTTCTTCGAGGAACGTTGCCGCAGGCAAGGCATCTACATCCTCGACGAGCCCGAAAGTGCGCTGTCTCCATCGCGCCAGATCGAACTTCTCAAGATGCTGCGGCGCATGGACCGGTCGGGCACTGCGCAAGTGATCATGGCGACGCATTCGCCGCTGCTGATGGCCTGTCCCGGCGCGCGGCTGTTCCGCATCGGCCGGTTCGGGTTAGATTCGACCGATTTTCGGGATACGGACCACTTCCGCATGATGCGCGATTTCAGCAGTGATCCTGATGGCTTTCTCGCCGAGGCGTTGTATGAGGACGAGCCATGAATCACGATAGCTATGACAACGCCTACATCGCCGGCATCCTCAATTCGGTGAAGACCATCGCCATGGTCGGCGCGTCTGCCAACGACGTGCGTCCAAGCTATTTCGTGTTGAAATACCTGCTGGCCAAGGGGTTTGAGGTGTTTCCTATCAATCCGGGCCATGCCGGCAAGCAGATACTCGGCCGCACGGTCTACGGCAGCCTTGCCGAGATTGCGCAGCCCGTCGACATGGTCGACATCTTCCGCGCCTCGGCGGCGGTGCCCGGCGTTGTCGACCAGGTGCTGAAGCTCGATCCTCTGCCGAAAGTGATCTGGATGCAGCTCGGCGTGCGCCACGACGAGGCCGCCGCGCGCGCCGAAGCTGCCGGCATCAAGGTGGTGATGAACCGCTGCCCCAAGATCGAATATGGCAAGTTGTCCGGCGAGATCGGCTGGACCGGGGTCAATTCCGGTGTGCTGTCGTCGAAGAAGCCGCTGATGCGGTCGGGGTTCCAGAGTTTCGGCGTGCGGCAAAAATAGACAAGTGGAAGGCGCAAAATTATTCCGGCAGGAGCCGCATTTTCCTGCTGCGTGGTCGAAGATGAAACGCCGAAGGGTATTTTCTTCTTTGCATTCGTGGTCGAGCTTGGCCAAGAATGGCCGGCGAATTTCAGAAGTTTTTTCGAGGGAGGTTTCAGTGACCCGCACGCCCGGTTTCAACACGCTCGCCGTCCATGCCGGCGCCAAGCCCGATCCGGCCACCGGCGCGCGCGCCACGCCGATCTACCAGACGACCTCCTTTGTCTTCGACGATGCCGACCATGCTGCCTCACTGTTCGGGCTGAAGGCCTTCGGCAACATCTACACCCGCATCATGAACCCGACGCAGGCGGTGCTCGAAGAGCGCATAGCGGCGCTCGAGGGTGGCACGGCCGCCCTAGCGGTCGCATCCGGCCACGCCGCCCAGGTAATCGTGTTCCACAATTTGTTGCAGCCGGGCGACAATTTCGTCGCCGCCAACAAGCTCTATGGCGGTTCGATCAACCAGTTCGGCCATGCCTTCAAGAACTTCGGCTGGGAGGTGCGCTGGGCCGAAGCGGACGATCCGTCAACCTTCGAGAGCCAGATCGATGACAAGACCAAGGCGATCTTCATCGAGAGTCTGGCCAATCCCGGCGGCACCTTCGTCGATATCGAGAAGATCGGCGACATCGCGCGCAAGCATGGCCTGCCGCTGATCGTCGACAACACCCTGGCCTCACCCTACCTGATCCGACCGATCGAGCACGGCGCAGACATTGTCGTCCATTCGCTGACCAAGTTCATTGGCGGTCACGGCAACTCGATCGGCGGCGCCATCGTCGATGGCGGCACGTTCGACTGGTCGAAATCAGGGAAGTACCCGATGCTGTCAGAACCGCGCCCCGAATATGGCGGCCTGGTGCTGCACGAAACCTTCGGCAATTTCGCCTTCGCCATCGCCGCGCGCGTGCTTGGCCTGCGCGATCTCGGCCCGGCGATCTCGCCGTTCAACGCCTTCCTCATTCTGACAGGCCTCGAAACCTTGCCGCTGCGCATGCAACGCCACTGCGACAATGCGATCACCGTCGCGGGTTGGCTGTCCAACCATCCCAAGGTGGCCTGGGTCAACTATCCCGGCCTTCCCAGCGACAAGAACAACGCCCTGCAAAAGAAATACTCGCCGCAAGGCGCCGGCGCGGTCTTCACCTTCGGCCTCAAGGGCGGTTACGAGGCCGGCGTCAAATTCGTCGAAGCGCTGGAACTGTTCTCGCACTTGGCCAATGTCGGCGACACCAAGTCCTTGGTCATCCATCCGGCGTCGACCACGCACCGACAACTGTCCGACGAGCAGAAGGTCAAGGCGGGTGCGGGACCGGACACGGTGCGGCTGTCCATCGGCATCGAGGACGTCACCGACATCGTCGCCGACCTCGAACAGGCACTCGCCAAAGTTTGATCTATTCTCTCCCTCGTTGGAGGATCGGCGCAAAGCGCCGGGGGTAGGGTGAGCCGGCCCGAGGCCGGTTCTTTCATGGAGGCAAATCCTGTCCGCGCATTACCTGACGATATCTACGGACTCTGTCGACGCCGAAGAAGGCGCGCCGGCGCCCGATCGCCTGATCTCGGGCGATCCGAAATTCCGCACCTGGAATGTCGAGGAGCGCGAAGGCGGCCTTTATGCCGGTATCTGGGAATCGACTCCGGGCAAGTGGCGCATCGCCTACGACGAATGGGAATTCTGTCACATCCTCTCCGGCGTTTCGGTGATCGAAGAGGAGGGTGGCGAAGCGCGCACCGTCAGGGCCGGCGACAGCTTCGTGCTGCGGCCTGGCTTCAAGGGGAGCTGGGAAGTGCTTGAAATCACCCGCAAGCAGTATGTGATCAGGCTGTGATCACTTTGCTGCGCGCAGTTAACAGCCCAGGCCTGCGCTTCTTCAGAAGCCGACGGTGAGCGCTTCCAGCCCGTGGAAATGATACGTGTCGCGGAAGCTTGGGCTTTCGGCAAGACGGAGCTTTGGGTGCCGCTCGAACAAGGTTCTCAGCGACACCTGCAATTCGAGCCTGGCCAGAGGCGCGCCGATGCAGAAATGGATGCCGGCGCCGAACGACACGTTCTTCTGGTCGGCACGATCCGGCCGGAAGGCCCGCGGCTCGGCAAAGGCATGAGGGTCATGGTTGGCCATGCCAAGCAGCAGACCGATCGTCTGGCCGGGCTGCACGACGATCCCGGGAGCGATTTCGATCTCCTGGTAGGCGTAACGCGTGAACATGTGCAGCGGCGCATCGAAGCGCAGGCATTCCTCGACAGCGGCCGCGGTTGCCTCGGGTGAGGTGATGAAACGCCGCGGGTCGCCGCCTTGCGCAAGGATCGTGCGCACCGCATTGCCGGTCTGGTGCACGGTCGCTTCGTGGCCGGCATTGAGCAGCAGGATCGCCGAGGACACCATTTCGTCTTCCGACAGTTTTTGGCCGTCCTCCTGCGCCGAGATAAGCAGCGACAGCAGGTCGTCGCCGGGATTTTTGCGCCGCTCGGCGATGGTGCCGCGCAGGAAATCGGCGAAATCCTGCGCGGCGCGATTGGCCGTCTCCTCGGTCTCGCGGGTACGGCCATGCACGTACATGGCGACCATCTGATGTGACCAGTCGAGCAGTTGCGATCCCATTTCGACCGGCACGCCGAGCATCTCGGCGATGATGGTGATGGGCAGGGGAGAAGCGAAGGCGGGCAGCAGGTCGACTTGCTCGCTCGGCTCGAAACGATCGATCAGTTCGTTGGCGAGCGCCTCTACACGCGGCCGCAGCCGTTCGACCTGGCGCGAGACGAAGGCGCGGTTGACCAGTGTTCGAAGCCGCGTGTGCACCGGCGGCTCCAGTTCGAGCATGGAATTGGCTTCGATGCCGTCGAATGCCTTGAGATGTGTCCTATCCCGGCCGACCCCTCGACTGTCGGGAATGCCCGCCGGATTCTGACGGCCGAAGCGGCGGTCGCGCAACAGCTTGTTGACATCGTCGAAGCCGCCAAAGCACCAGAACCCGAATTCTTCCCAGAAAAAGGCGTTCGACGCATCGTGCAGGAACGCGTAGGCCTCGTAAGGATCCTGGAAGAAAGCCCGCTCGTGCGGGTCAAGCCTCAGGCGACGGGTCGCTGGATCAAAGGCGAGGTAGGATGGCGTCAATTTGGTCATGCCAGACCAATAGCGCGGCTTGCCAGCCTGGTTCCAGACCGTATGTTGGCGCCCGCAATCCAATGCGTTGAGCCAGCCGCAACGGCTGCGGAAAGTCTGATTTGATGAATGTGATCGTTGTCGGCGCGGGCATCGCCGGTCTCTCCACCGCATGGTCGCTGGTCAAGGCCGGCCATAGCGTTTCCATCGTCGAGCAGGGGCCGATCCCCAATCCATTGGCGGCATCCGGCGACCATCACCGCATCATTCGCCGTGCCTACCGGGCCGGGACCGGCTACGGCCGGCTGATCAGCGAGGCCTATGAAGCCTGGGACGAGATGTGGGCCGACCTCGGCGAGAACCATCTCGATTCCAGGGGCTTTCTCTGCGTGTCGCGCGAACCGGGCGACGAAGCCGAGGAATACCGGGAAGGGCTGAAGGAGGGAAACTATCCGTTCGATCTGCTGGAACCCGATGCCGCGGTCGAACGCTGGCCTTTCCTGGAGCCGGGCTCGTTCCGCTACGCCTATTTTTCGCCGGAAGGCGGCGCGCTGCATTGCCGCAAGATCGCGTCCGGCCTGGCCAAGTGGCTGCGCGCCAACGGCGCCAACGTCTACGAGAACAGCAAGGTGACTGAGGTCGAGCCCGAGGCAGGGCATATCGTGCTCGCGTCCGGCGAGACGATGCAGGCCGACCGCATCGTCGTCGCTGCGGGCGCCTGGGTGTTGAAACTGTTCCCCGAACTCGGCGGCCAACTGAAGACGTACCGAACCGCGCTCGCCTATGTCGAACCGCCGGCGGACCTCAAGGCCGTCTGGGAAGTTGCGCCCGTGGTCCTTGATGTCGGCGGCAAGACCGACGGCTACATGATCCCGCTGACCCGAGGTGCCGGCATGAAATTCGGTTCAGGCCTGCACAGGGTGCCGACCAGCGACGCCGACTGGAACCGGCAGCCGGTGCCGGGCGAGGGCGAGGCGATCCGCAACCTGTTTTCGCCGCCGATCGCCCGCATCGAGGAGTATGAGGTGACCGAAGTGGTCACCTGCGCCTACACATTCACGGACGATGAGAAATTCCTGGCGCATGAGACGGGCAAGTGCATGATCGTCTCGGCCTGCTCGGGCCATGGCTATAAATTCGGGGCGGCGGTCGGCAGGCGCGTGGCGGCGGCTGTCGACGATGGCGATATTGCCGGCCTGAAACGTTGGCTGCGAGCCGAAATCGCCTGAATTCAGTCCTGGCAATGCCTTGGAATATGCACGCGCCGCCAGCCGGATGAGCCTTCGCGCACCAGCACGCGCCGCGGGACGGTCTGGTAGGCGGCGGGAATGTCGATGACGCGCCTTTGTTCCGGTCGCACCAGCACCTCCTCGGCGATCCTGTCATATTGCGCCGGAATGACGACGCGCCGTGTGCGCTTCGGCCGGACCACCACCGTTTCGGCGACGCGTTCATAGCGCGCCTTGTGCCGGACCTTGCACAGCACCTTGCGGCCGTGGATGACGCGCCATTCCCAGGAATAGCCGCCATCGTCGACCTTGACTGTGTGATAGACGGTGCGGGTGATTGCGGGCACCACCTCATAGGTCACCTGTGCCGGAACGGTCATCACCACGCGCTCACGCGTGCCGTAGATCGGCGCTTCATAATCGACCTGCTGGCTCGGCGGGCTGACCATCACGTCCTCGTACACCGTGTCATAGACATCAGGCGTGCGGACCGGCTCATAGCATTCGACGGCGCGCCCGCCCGCGGCCGTCTGCGAAATCGAGCCGAGCATGGTCAGCCCGGCCATGGCGAAGCATGCGGTTTTCCTGGACATGACATTCCCCCTGTTGAACCGCGGACACAAGTTCAACGTTGAATTGTAGGGCAAGCGGTCCGCCAGAAAAGCGGTTTCGGCGCATTTCGTTAAGCGAAGCGGTTAAGAAACTGCTACCTGTCGTCTGCGGCAGGTGCCGTCGCGGGCCTGCGGAAGCATCCGCGGCTGCGAATCTTGGCTGGAAAGCTTGATTCGACTTACCCAGATGGCTAGGACGGGTCGGCCTTGCACAAGGATGAGCCGGCATCCTATTTACGCAATAACGATCCAGAACCGATTCTGCCCGAGTTGCCAGCATGTCCGGCGCCGGAATCCCACCGCGAGACAAGAGATAACGAATGAAGAACCCCGTCGAAACCTACATGAACCTCGTTCCGATGGTGGTCGAACAGACCAATCGCGGCGAGCGGGCCTACGACATTTTCTCGCGCCTCCTCAAGGAGCGCATCATTTTCATCACAGGTCCGGTCGAGGACGGCATGGCGACGCTGGTCTGCGCGCAGCTCCTGTTCCTCGAAGCCGAGAACCCGAAGAAGGAAATCAACCTCTACATCAATTCGCCCGGTGGCGTCGTCACCTCGGGCATGGCCATCTACGACACCATGCAATTCATCAAGCCGGCCGTGTCGACGCTGTGCATCGGTCAGGCGGCCTCCATGGGCTCGCTGCTCCTGACCGCCGGCCACAAGGACATGCGCTTCGCCACGCCGAACGCCCGCATCATGGTTCATCAGCCGTCCGGCGGCTTCCAGGGCCAGGCGTCCGACATCGAGCGTCATGCCCAGGATATCATCAAACTGAAGCGCCGCCTCAACGAGGTGTACGTCAAGCACACCGGCAAGAGCTACGACGAGATTGAAAAGACGCTCGACCGCGACCATTTCATGACCGCGGACGAGGCCAGGGACTTCGGCCTGATCGACAAGGTCATTTCGTCGCGCGAAGCGGCCGAAGGGGCGCTGGCATAACGGCATATTGGCAGTTGGATAGCGGCATTACGCGCTTTTGGCGCATCTTGCGGCATTTCGGCCACAATTGGCTGTTCCCTCGACGGTCGGGATTGCCTACGTTAAGGCTATGTTGATTTTCGACGGCTTAGCTTTGTGTGGGGTTGCTGCGAATCATTGCCACGTTTTCTGATTTGTGTTTCGTACGGAATACGTTGCGGGAGCCGGGATACTGGCGGCGGCGGATTCCCGCGATAAATAGAGTATGCGCCCTTTCAGCCAGACCATCGGCGGGCGGCCATGAAAGGACATGAAAATGAGCAAAGTCGGCAACAACAGCGGCGATTCCAAGAACACGCTTTATTGCTCGTTTTGCGGCAAAAGCCAGCATGAAGTGCGCAAGCTGATCGCCGGCCCGACGGTCTTCATCTGCGACGAATGCGTCGAGCTGTGCATGGACATCATCCGCGAGGAGAACAAGACCTCGATGGTGAAGTCGCGCGAGGGCGTGCCGACCCCGCAGGAGATCCTCAAGGTTCTCGACGACTACGTCATCGGCCAGCCCTACGCCAAGCGCGTGCTCTCGGTGGCCGTCCACAATCACTACAAGCGCCTCGCCCATGCCGGCAAGAACAACGATGTCGAACTGGCCAAGTCCAACATCCTGTTGATAGGCCCGACCGGTTGCGGCAAGACGCTGCTGGCGCAGACGCTCGCCCGCATCATCGATGTGCCCTTCACCATGGCCGATGCCACGACGCTGACCGAGGCCGGCTATGTCGGCGAGGACGTCGAGAACATCATTCTGAAGCTGTTGCAGTCGGCCGACTACAATGTCGAACGCGCCCAGCGCGGCATCGTCTACATCGACGAGATCGACAAGATCTCGCGCAAGTCCGACAACCCGTCCATCACCCGCGACGTGTCGGGCGAGGGCGTGCAGCAGGCGCTGTTGAAGATCATGGAAGGCACTGTCGCTTCCGTACCGCCGCAGGGCGGCAGAAAGCATCCGCAGCAGGAGTTCCTGCAGGTCGACACCGCCAACATCCTGTTCATCTGCGGCGGCGCTTTCGCCGGGCTGGACAAGATCATCTCGGATCGTGGCCGCAAGACCTCGATAGGCTTCGGCGCCACCGTGGCATCGCCCGAGGATCGGCGCACCGGCGATGTCTTCCGCCTAGTGGAGCCAGAGGATCTCTTGAAGTTCGGCCTTATTCCCGAGTTTGTCGGCCGTCTGCCGGTTCTGGCGACGCTGGAAGACCTCGACGAGCCGGCGCTGATCCAGATCCTGACCGAGCCGAAGAACGCACTGGTCAAGCAATACCAGCGGCTGTTCGAGATGGAGAATGTCGACCTGACCTTCCACGAGAACGCGTTGTCTGCAATCGCCAAGCGCGCCATCGAGCGCAAGACCGGCGCGCGCGGCCTGCGCTCCATCATGGAAGCGATCCTGCTCGACACCATGTTCGAACTGCCGGCGCTCGAAGGCGTGCGCGAAGTGGTGATTTCGGAAGAAGTGGTGACCGGCAGTGCCCGGCCGCTCTACATCTATTCCGAACAGAAGGAAAAGAAGGGCAATGTCAGCGCCTGACATGCCACTTGGCCCCATATTTTTGTGGAACGGCGCCCTCGGGGCGCCGTTTTGCCATGAGGGGCATGTGAGCTTCGCGAGGGAATGGAAAGCCGGCGATGTTAACTCTTGATCTTTGGCCCTCTGGCATCCACCTATCACGAGAAGGCCGAGGTGCCCGATTTCTGTGCTGTAAAACTCCCGTCACAAACGGTGGTAGGCGGAACGATCCCCGGTCGTTAATATAAGATTCGCGGTTGGCCTAATGGCGGCCGCGACATGAAAGGTTGGACAATGGCCAAAATAACCAAGGCTCCCAGCGACGGCGTCTTCGCAGTCCTCCCACTGCGCGACATCGTGGTGTTCCCGCACATGATCGTTCCGCTCTTTGTCGGGCGTGAAAAGTCGATCAAGGCCCTGGAAGAGGTGATGGGTCAGGAAAAGCAGATCCTGCTCGCCACCCAGATGAATGCCGCCGATGACGATCCGGAGCCCGACGCCATCTTCGATATCGGCACGCTCGCCAACGTGCTGCAATTGCTGAAGCTGCCCGACGGCACCGTCAAGGTGCTGGTCGAAGGCGCCTCGCGTGCGAAAATCACAGCGTTCACCGACCGTCCCGACTTCCATGAGGCCCGCGCTACCGCGCTGGTCGAGCCGGAAGAGGAAGAGGTCGAGGTCGAGGCGCTGGCTCGTTCGGTCGTCGCCGACTTCGAGAACTACGTCAAGCTCAACAAGAAGATCTCGCCCGAGGTGGTTGGCGCCGCCAGCCAGATCGACGACTATTCCAAGCTCGCCGACACGGTCGCTTCACACCTCGCCATCAAGATCCCCGAGAAGCAGGAGATGCTGGCCACGCTCTCGGTCAAGGAGCGGCTGGAAAAGGCCATGGGCTTCATGGAGGCCGAGATCTCCGTCCTGCAGGTGGAGAAGCGCATCCGCTCGCGCGTCAAGCGCCAGATGGAGAAGACGCAGCGCGAATACTACCTCAACGAGCAGATGAAGGCGATCCAGAAGGAGCTCGGCGAAGGCGAGGATGGCCGCGACGAGGCCGCCGAGATCGAGGCCCGCATCAAGAAGACCAAGCTCTCCAAGGAGGCCCGCGAAAAGGCGGAAGCCGAATTGAAGAAGCTGAGGACGATGTCGCCTATGTCGGCGGAATCCACTGTGGTGCGCAATTATCTCGACTGGATCCTGTCGATCCCGTGGGGCAAGAACTCCAAGGTCAAGCAGGACCTGGCGTTCGCGCAGAACGTGCTCGACACCGACCATTTCGGTCTCGACAAGGTCAAGGACCGCATCGTCGAGTATCTCGCCGTGCAAAGCCGCCAGAAGAAGCTCAAGGGGCCCATCCTGTGCCTCGTCGGCCCTCCCGGCGTCGGCAAGACGTCGCTCGGCAAGTCGATCGCCAAGGCAACCGGCCGCGAGTTCATCCGCATGGCGCTGGGCGGCGTGCGTGACGAGGCCGAGATCCGCGGTCACCGCCGCACCTATATCGGCTCGATGCCCGGCAAGGTCATCCAGTCGATGAAGAAGGCGAAGAAATCCAATCCGCTCTTCCTGCTCGACGAGATCGACAAGATGGGCCAGGATTTCCGCGGCGATCCGTCGTCGGCTTTGCTGGAGGTGCTCGACCCCGAGCAGAACTCGACGTTCATGGACCACTATCTCGAGGTCGAGTACGACTTGTCGAGTGTGATGTTCGTGACGACGGCGAACACGCTGAACATCCCTGCGCCCTTGATGGACCGCATGGAAATCATCCGTATCGCCGGCTACACCGAGGACGAGAAGATCGAGATCGCCAAGCGGCATTTGCTGCCCAAGGTGGTGCGCGATCACGCTCTGCAGCCGAAGGAGTTCTCCGTCAGTGAGGACGCGATCCGCGCCATCATCCAGACCTACACCCGTGAAGCGGGCGTCAGGAGCCTGGAGCGCGAGCTGATGAAGCTCGGGCGCAAGGCGGTGACCGAGATCCTGAAGACGAAGAAGAAGACTGTGAACATCACGGCGGACAATCTCGCCGACTATCTCGGTGTTCCGCGCTTCCGCTTCGGTCAGGTCGAGGCAGACGACCAGGTCGGCGTCATCACCGGACTTGCCTGGACGGAAGTCGGCGGCGAGCTGCTGACGGTCGAAGGCGTCATGATGCCCGGCAAGGGCCGCATGACGGTGACCGGCAATCTGCGCGACGTGATGAAGGAATCGATTTCGGCGGCGGCCTCCTATGTCCGCTCGCGCGCTCTCGATTTCGGCATCGAGCCGCCGCTGTTCGACAAGCGCGACATCCACGTCCACGTGCCGGAGGGTGCCACGCCCAAGGATGGGCCGTCGGCCGGTGTGGCGATGGCGACCGCGATCGTCTCCGTGCTGACCGGCATTCCGGTCAGGGCCGACGTCGCCATGACCGGCGAGATCACGCTGCGCGGCAGGGTGCTGCCGATCGGCGGTCTGAAGGAGAAGTTGCTTGCCGCACTGCGCGGCGGCATCAAGAAGGTGCTGATCCCGGAAGACAACGCCAAGGATCTGGCGGATATTCCTGACAACGTGAAGAACGGTATGGAGATCATCCCGGTCTCGCGGGTCGGCGAGGCGTTGCGCCACGCGTTGGTGCGTATGCCGGAGCCAATCGAATGGGTGGAACCGGTCAATTCTCCTGCCGCGACGGACACTGCGGATGACGCCGGAAAGTCGCTTGCGCATTAGTTCTTGCTAAAGTTGCAGCGCACAAACAGAAAGCCGGGCCTCGCGCCCGGCTTTTTCATGTGAAAAACCCCGGAATTCCGGGCTTTTTTCCATTCTTTCCCGGCTTTTCGACTTGGTTGCGCGAGCGCTTCTTTCTAAAGTCCGTTTCCTGCCGGATGAGTCGTGAGTTCCGGTGTTCTCATGGAAGGGAATTTTTATGAACAAGAACGAACTGGTGTCCGCTGTCGCCGACGCCGCGAGCATTTCGAAGGGTGACGCGCAGTCGGCTGTCGATGCGGTATTCTCCGTCATCACCGGCGAACTGAAGAAGGGCGGCGATGTCCGGCTTGTCGGCTTTGGCAATTTCACCGTCTCAAAGCGTGCGGCCTCGACCGGTCGCAACCCTCAGACCGGCGCCGAAGTGAAGATCCCGGCTCGCACCGTGCCGAAGTTCTCGGCCGGCAAGGGTCTCAAGGACGCCGTCAATTAAGCGCCTTTTTTAAATTTCAAAATATCAGAAAAGCCGGGCAAGCCCC
Organism: Mesorhizobium sp. BR1-1-2; assembly: GCF_020165435.1. Lineage (NCBI taxonomy): Bacteria > Pseudomonadati > Pseudomonadota > Alphaproteobacteria > Hyphomicrobiales > Phyllobacteriaceae > Mesorhizobium > Mesorhizobium sp. BR1-1-2. The sequence goes on along the minus strand of NZ_JAIUID010000002.1, from coordinate 295,961 downwards.
GGCTTTTCTTTGCGCTCGTAGTGGTCGATAGGTTCGCGATGGCGAGCTACGCGGTCGGCGCGTCCGCCCGCATCAGGCCGTCCTTCTTCAGGTCGGCCCAGAGTGCCGCAGGCAGTTTCGCATCGAGCAGCGACCGGTTGCTTTCGACCTCGCTTGGCCGCTGGCCACCGGGGATCACCGACACGACGGACGGATGCAGCAACGGGAACTGCAGCGCTGCCTCGATCAGGCGCACGTCATGGCGCCGGCAGACCGCCTCGATACGCGCCACCCGGTCGAGCACGTCCCGCGGCGCTTCGGTGTAGTTGTAGAAGGCACCCGGCTTCGGCCCCGTGGCCAGGATGCCGGAATTGTAGGGACCGCCCAAAACGATACCGATGCCGCGCTTCTGGCAGAGCGGCAGGAAGGATGTCAGCGCCTCCTGCTCGAGCAGCGTATAGCGGCCGGCAAGCAGGAACAGGTCGAAATCACCGCGCTCGGCCAATGTCTGGGCAACCTGCCATTCGTTGATGCCGCCGCCGAAGGCCTTGATGACGCCCTGGTCGCGCAAGGCAAGCAGCCCGTAATAGCCGGAGCGCATAAACTCCTCTATGCGCCGGTCGGACGCTTCCTTGCTGCCATGAGTGAAGATGTCGACGTCGTGCACGAACAGAATGTCGATGCGGTCGACGCCGAGCCGTTCCAGGGACGCTTCGAACGAGCGCATCACGCCGTCATAGCTGTAGTCGTAGACCTCCTTGCGCGACGGCGTGTCGAAGAACTTGCCGATGCCGGTGCGCTCTTGCGGCGGACAGGCGCGCATGATGCGGCCGACCTTGCTCGACAGCACGTAGTCGTCGCGATTCTTGCCGCGCAGGAAGGGATTGAGCCGCGTCTCCGACAGGCCAAGCCCATAGAGCGGCGCGGTGTCATAGTAGCGGCAGCCGGTCGCCCACGCAGCCTCCAGCGTCGCATTGGCGTCCTCGTCGGAGACGGCGCGGTAGAGGTTGCCAAGTGGCGCCGTGCCGAAGCCGAGTTCGGTGAAGCTGATGCCGCCATTGCCGATGCGGTCGAAATACCGTGTCTTCATATCCTGCCGTTTGCCTCATTGATTTGTCTGACATGACACTATCACGCTCGTGGCACAGCAAAAGCGCGCAGGGGCGTTGGACACGGATTTTCGCGGTGATACCATGAATAAAAACAAGCTGTTCGGGGAGAGACGTGACCGGGAATTTCCACTCTTCTTCGACCTTGGGTCGTTGGACGGCACCGCCATGAGCGATGCGGGCTCGCAGATGTTCAGGACCGCTCTGGACGAGCTCGGCACTGTGCTGGCGCGCGTTGACGACGGCCGGATCGATGCCGCCTGCGGGATGCTCGCAGGAGCACGGCAGATCGTCGTCTATGGCTGCGGCCGCGAGGCCTTGCAGGTCAAGGGCTTCGCCATGCGGCTCCATCATCTGGGCCTGCCGGTGTCGGTGGTCGGCGACATGACGACGCCGCCCGTGGGACCGGGCGATGTCTTCTTCGTCAGTTCCGGGCCTGGAGAAACCGCGACCGTGCTGACCCTGATGCAGGTGGCGCGCCAGGCCGGCGCGACGGTTCTGCTTCTGACCGCCCAGCCGGGTGGCAGTGCAGCACGCTTGGCTGACTTCGCGCTGCTCGTGCCGGCGCAGACCATGGCCGACGACCAGGGCCCGCAAAAAACATCGGTCCTGCCGATGGGATCGGTGTTCGAAGGCGCGCTGTTCCTGCTGTTCGAGGTCATGGTGCTGAAGCTCAGGGGTTTGACCGCGGCCTCGCCGGAGGCGATGCGGGCCCGCCACACCAATATGGAGTAGTGCGAATGCGCTATGAGCTGATGCTGCCCCACCAGATTCGCAAGGCGATCGCCCAGAACTGGCCGGTCGCGCTGCCGCTCGGCGTGCTCGAATACCATGGCGAGCACATGGCGGTCGGCATGGACACGCTGGCGGTCGTCAAGACGCTGGAACTGTTCGAGAAGGAGCGGGACATCGTCATCCTGCCGCCCTTCCACTACGGCGCGGCGAGCTACGCCGTGGCGCCGCCGGAAGGCACAGGCTCGGTGCAGGTTGGCGGCAATCAACTGGCCCCCTTCGCGGAAGAACTGTTCTACAGCCTGCTGCGCATCGGTTTTCGCAACATCCATGCCATAATCCACCACCAGACCGAGAATTTCGCCGCCGGCATGCCGACCGATCTCGCCTTCAAGACCGCCGGCCGCCAGGCGATCTTCCGCTTCCTCGAAAAGCAGCGTGGCGAGGGCTGGTGGGGGTCCGACGCGATGGCCGACTACTATGCCGGACACGCCGCGGGTGAAAACTTCTTCAACTGGGTGCAGGTGCATCCTCTGATGCCGGCCGCGATGAACGGCAAGTACCCGTTCGACCATGCCGGCATCGGCGAGACCTCGCTGATGCTGGCGCTATGCCCCGAAGCTGTCGATACCGGCCATTTTGCCGACAATACGAGCTGGTATACGGCCAGCGCTCCGGATGCCTCGGCGGAACTCGGGCAAAAGGGCGTGGCGGTGATCCTCGATCATTTGCGGGCGATATTGGGGCACTGACGGGACGGTTCTGCCTTCTCCCCTTGTGGGAGAAGGTGTCGCCGAAGGCGACGGATGAGGGGTGTTCCAGGGAACGCCGACGTCTCACTTCGCTGGAACACCCCTCATCCGTCTCGGCACTGCGCGCCGATCCACCTTCCCCCACAAGGGGGAAGGAAGGAGCGCCGCCTATTTCACCGCTCCCGCGGTCATGCCCATGATCAGGTAGCGCTCCAGCGCGATGCCGATGACGGCCAAGGGCGCGATTGCCGCCGTGGCAAGCGCTGCCATCGACCACCAATTGATGCCTTGCGAACCGGTCTGGCTCGCCACCATGACCGGAATTGTCTTGGCGTCGGTCGAGGTCAAAAGGGCGGCGAAGAAATACTCGTTCCAGCACAGCACCATCGCCAGGATGAAAGCCGCGACCATGCCGGGCAGGGCGATCGGCATGACGATGCGAAAGAACGCGCCCCAGATCGACAACCCGTCGACAAGGGCCGCTTCCTCGAGCTCGACCGGGATGGAATTGAACTGGTCGCGCATGATCCAGATGACGATTGGCAGCACCATCAGCGTGTAGAGCAGGATCAGCCCGATGCGCGTGTCCAGCAGTCCGACTTCGCGGTAAAGCACCAGGAACGGCAGTGCGAGCACGACTGGCGGCAGGATGAGCTGCGACAGGAAGAAGAAGGAAATGTCCTCGTTCTTGAACCAGGCGAAGTGATAGCGATAGCGTGTAAGGCCGTAGGCGGCGAGGCTGCCGATGATGATGGCCAGGCTCGACGCGCCGACCGAAGTGATGACCGAATTCATGAAGCGCTTGAAGAATTCGTCGCGGACGGTCGACGTCTGGAAGATCGAATCCGGCGACAGACCGAGCGATCGCCAGCCCTTCCAGTCCGGCTGGAAGTCGATGAAGGGGATGAGATGGCCCTGGGTCACGTCTACCGCCGACTTGAACGAGGTCGTGATCGTCCAGTAGATCGGAAACAGGCAGATGAAGGCCCAGAACACCAGCGCGCCATAGATGAAGACGCGGCTGGTGATGAAGCTCGCCGGCGAGCGGATTTCGGAGACGGTGTAGTCGGTGGTCTGAACGCTCATGATCCCTGCCGCACTAGTTCACATTGCGCACGAAGCGGTTGGCGACCTTCAGCAGCCAGGTCACGAACACCACGATGATGACGAGATAGGCCATCGCCAGCATCGTGCCGTAGCCGACATTGGAACGGTCCCGGTACTCGCGATAAATAAAGCTCGACACGGAATCGGTGGCGCCGCCGGGACCACCCGAGGTGACCGTGATGATGATGTCTGCCAGTTTCAGCTTGAAGATGATGCGCAGCACGACCGCGGTCACCGACACCGGCAGCATCAGCGGGAAGGTGACCTGCCAGAAGGTCTGCCAGGCCGTGGCGCCGTCGACGCGCGCGGCCTCCAGCACCTCGCGTGACATCGCCTGCAGGCCGGCGAGCAGCATGATCATCATGAAGGGGATGAAGGTCCAGGCGTCGAGCATCATGATCGAGATGCGGGCGGTGATCGGGTTGGAGAAGAAGGCGGGGTTGTCCCAGCCGAGGTGGCGGGCCAGTGTCGCCGCCGGTCCGAACCGGTACTCCATCAGCGATTTGCCGATCATCCAGGATACCGCGACCGGTGACAGCATCAGCGGCATCAGGAAGACGACGCGGAAGAATTTGCGCGCCCGGATCTGCGCGTTGAGCAGCAGCGCCAGGCCGAAAGCGATGACATATTCGACCAGCACCGCCAGCACATAGAGCACCATGTTGAACAGCGCGTTGCGGTAATAGGGATCGCCGAGCATCTGCCAGAAATTGTCGAGCCCGTTGAACTTGCGGCCCGAGAATGAACTCAGGTTCCAGTCGGTCAGTGCGATATAGAAGCCGAACAGGGTCGGGAAGATCACCATGGCGATGGTGAACAGCAGCGCCGGCAGCAGGAACAGCGCACGCTGGCCGTCTTCGCCGCGCGTCAGCACCTGGCCGACGCCGAGCGCCACGCCCCACAGCACGTAGGCGTAGACCACGGGCCGCCATGTCTCGAAGCCGATCGTGTCGACCTCGCTCTTGTAGAGAATTTGCACCAGAATCGTTGCCAGAAGGCCGAGCGTCGCGACGGCCATCAGGGACCAACCAAGGCGCTTGCGGCCGGGCGGGATCAGGTCGGTCGGTGAAGAATTTGCCGGCCACGCATTCGTGGTCGAAGTCTGGTCAGCCACGCCTCTTGCCTCTTTTGCGCAAATGACCGGCCGAAGCCGGCCGAGATACGGCCCGGCGACGACGTTTCGCCGGGCCGTGATCCATCATAACGCCTGCCTATAGGCCGAGCGAGGCCTTGTAGAGCTTGATCTGGTTGTCGCGGCCGATCTGGTCGGTCAGCTTCTCCCAGGCCGCGGCAATGGCGTCTGCACCCTCCTGCGCCTTCATCTTGCCGGCGAAGGTGTTTGCCAGAATGTCCTCGGCGGCTGAATAGTACTGGAAGATGCCGGGGATGCGTGGCTCGATCGCCGCGTTCGGGTGGTTGTAGCTGTCCGATTCCGACTTGAGATAGGAGGTGATGAAGGCTTCGTCATAGCCCGCCGCCACCCATTCCGGAATGTCGAAATGCGAGTTGCGGTAGGGCTGGAAGCCCGACGGGTACATCGCCGTCCAGATCGACAGGTCCTTGCCGCCGAGATGGGCGGCAGCGGACCATGCCGCCTTCTTCTTCTTCTCGTCGCTGTCGACGCGGGCCATGACGTATACGCCCCAGCCGAGATAGGCGCAGTTCGGCGCATAGTTCGGTCCGCTGGCGAGTTTGTCCCACTGCCCGGTCTTGGAGTTGTAGACGTCGTCGGAGCCGGGCAGGATCGAGAAGCCGGTGACGTCGCCCACGACGGAGGAGTCGTTGGTCTTGACGTTCGAGCCGACATCGCCCCACCAGGTGACCATCGAGCCGGTGCCGGCCAGGAACTGCTGGAAGGCGGTGGTGTTCGGATCGGCGTTGATCTGGTCGGCGGGCTCCGAAGGCAGCGCGTCGATCACGTCCTGTATGGCGCGCACCCAGGCCGGATTGTTGATGCGCGGCTTCATCGTGTCGGCGTCGAACAGCCAGGCCTTGTCGTCGGGGTGCTTGGCGTAGGCGGTGGCGCGGCTGCCAAGGAAATAGAAGCCGAATCCGCCCCAGGGCTTCGGTGCGTCGAGATAGCCGTAGACGTCCTGACCCTTGACCTGCTTGCCCTTGAGGAACTTGGTGACCGCCTGGACCTGCTGCCAGGTCTTCGGCACGCCCCATTCGCCGCCGCCGCCGTCCTTCCAGGCCTTGGCGAGATCGGCATCGGAAAACACATCGGTACGGTAGTTGAAATTATGCGCGTCGCCATCGACGGTCACGCGGTACTGCTTGCCGTTCCAGGTGCCGACAGGCGGCTTCAGATAATTGACGAGGTCGTCGAAATCGATCTGGGTCTTGACCCAGTCGGGCATCTCGGACGTGAGCCCCTTGCCGCAGACGTCGCCCTCGAAGGGCGCGCCCATCTCGATGATGTCGAAGTCGACCGTGCCGGTGGCGATCGACTGCTGCAGACGGGCATTGTAGTCGGCCTGCGCCAGGTCGATCCAGTTGATCTTGGCGCCGGTATAGGTCTCCCAGGGCTTCAGGAAGCCGCGGAACAGCACATTGTGCAGGTTCTGGTTGTTGAGGCCCATGAAGGTAAGCTCGACGCCGGCGAATTCGCCTTCCTTGACATTGGCCTTGGTCGCCTCGAGGCAGAGCTCGCCGACCTTCTGGAAGTCGGCGTCGGTCGGCTGACCCTTGCCCACGCCGGGGATCTGCAGGATTTTCGAGCGCAGCTCGCTGGCGGCGGAGGCCGGGCGCGTGAGGGCGCCGAGCCCGGCGCCGGATGCGGCAGCGATCGCGGCCATCGAGGCCGCGCCCTTCAATATGTCGCGTCGGGTTGCCCCCGCGCGGACCAGCGTTTCGTAGAGACCTGTTTTCATCGATGTTCCTCCCAGAATATCTGTTGTGAATGCGGCCAAATTTCTCAGGCGCTGGAGCGCCAAACGATTCTCCCGGTTCGGAAACGAACGATGCAGGACCCCACCTGCTCGATTGAAGTTCCGTTTTTTTGGTTCGGGCGACCGGTATTCGGACCAGCGCCCGTCACTATTCTCGCAACCAAACGCCGTGTCAACGAGACCGGGTTTTTGTCGGGAAGAGACCGGCTTGCCCTGGCAGGTCGCGTTGGTTAGCTTCTGCGCATACGGCAATGGAGCCGACGGGGGAGATATGGCTCAAGTCGCGATCAGCAAAGTGGCCAAGGCGTTTGGAACCGTCAAGGTTCTGCACGAAGTCAGCGTCGATATATCTGACGGCCAATTCGTGGTGCTGGTCGGTCCTTCGGGTTGCGGCAAGTCCACGCTGTTGAGAATGGTGGCCGGGCTGGAGACCGTCTCCGGCGGCACGATCGCCATCGGCGACCGTGTAGTCAACCACTTGCCGCCGGCCAAGCGCGACATCGCGATGGTGTTCCAAAACTATGCGCTCTATCCGCACAAGACGGTGGAGCAGAATATGGCTTTCGCGCTCAAACTGCGCAAAACCGATCCGGCCGTGGTCGCCGAGCGGGTCAAGCGCGCCGCCGACATCCTCGACCTCAACCCTTACCTGAAACGCTATCCCCGGCAGCTTTCCGGCGGCCAGCGCCAGCGCGTCGCCATGGGCCGCGCCATCGTGCGCAACCCGCAGGTGTTCCTGTTTGACGAGCCGCTCTCAAATCTCGACGCCAAGCTGCGCGTGCAGATGCGCACTGAGATCAAGGAATTGCACCAGCGGCTGAAGACCACCACGATCTACGTCACGCACGACCAGATCGAAGCCATGACCATGGCCGACAAGATCGTGGTGATGCGCGACGGCCGCATCGAGCAGGTCGGCGCGCCGCTGGAACTGTTCGACCGGCCGGCCAACCTGTTCGTCGCCGGCTTCATCGGCTCGCCTTCGATGAACCTGCTCAAGGGCACCATGCGCAAGGGCGGCGTCGACATTGCCGGATCCCTGTTTCCCGTCGCGCCCGGCAGCGCCGTGGAGGAAGGGCGCGCGGTCGTCTATGGCGTGCGCCCGGAGCATCTCGAGATCCATGCCGATGGCGTGCCTGCCAAGATTTCGGTGGTCGAGCCGACTGGTTCGGAAACCCTGGTCTTCCTGCGTTTCGGGGACGGCGAGATGGTCGCGCTGTTCCGCGAGCGCCACGACTTCAAGCCCGGCGATACGCTCAAGCTCAGGCCGCGGCTCGACCACATCCATCTGTTCGATGCCGAGACCGGCAGGCGTCTCTGACCTCAAACTCATTTCACGAGGAATATCATGCTCAAAGGGATCAATCCGCTCCTCAATGCCGAGGTGCTCCAGGCATTGCGGGCGATGGGACACGGCGACGACCTGATTATCGCCGACACCAACTTCCCCTCCGATTCAGTGGCGCGCCAGACGGCGCTCGGGCGGCTGCTGCGCATCGATGCGCCGGCAGCGCAAGTCGTGAAGGCGGTGCTGTCGCTCTACCCGTTGGATACGTTCGTCGACGATTCAGCCGCGCGCATGGAGATCGTCGGCAAGCCGGACGAGATCCCGCCCGTCCAGCAGGAAGTGCAAAAGGAGATCGACGCCGCCGAGGGCAAGCCATGGCCGATGCTGCCGGTCGAGCGCTACGCTTTCTACGAGCGCGCCAAGCAGGCCTATTGCGTCATCCAGACCGGCGAACGCCGGTTCTACGGCTGCTTCGCCTTCCGCAAGGGCGTGGTCCCGCCGGATGCGGAGTAGCGGCATGGTGGCCGGCAAGCCGATCCTCATCCTCGGAGTCTTTGTCGCCGACACGGCCTATCGCGCCGCGCGGCAGCCGCGCATGGGCGAGACGATCCTCGGAACGTCCTTTACCCTCGGTCCCGGCGGCAAGGGTTCGAACCAGGCGGTTGCTGTCGGCAAGCTTGGCGCCGATGTAACCTTTCTCACGCGCCTCGGCGTCGATGCCTTCGCCGACATGGCCAAGCGCACCTGGAAGGACGCCGGCGTGAAGAATGCCGTGATCGACACGCCCGATAGCTATACGGGCGCCGCCTATATCTTCGTCGAGGAGGGCACCGGCAACAACGCCATCATCGTCAGCCCCGGCGCGGCGATGCTGATCTCGCCCGACGACATCGAGGCCAATGCCGCCTTGATTCGTGGCGCCGGCGTCTTCGTGACGCAACTCGAACAACCCATCGAGGCGGCTCTGCGGGCGCTGGAGATCGCGCGCGGGGCAAGGGTGACGACCATTCTCAACCCGGCTCCGGCGGCCAAGCTCCCCGACCGCATCTATTCGCTCTGCGACTACCTCACGCCCAACGAGACGGAGACTGAGGAGTTGACCGGAATGAAGGTTGCTTCGGTCGACGACGCGCGCCGCGCCGCCGACAGCCTGCTCGAAAAGGGTGTCGGCACGGTCATCGTAACGCTGGGCGAGAAGGGCGCGCTCCTTCACTCGAAGAATCGCTCCGACCATGTCCCGGCCGTCAGCGCGGGGCCGGTGGTCGAGACCACTGGAGCGGGAGACGCCTTCAATGGCGGGCTGGCCGCAGCACTTTCGCGAGGCGTGGAGCCGTTGCAGGCGGTGCGCTTTGCCTGTGCGGTAGCCGGCATTTCGGTGACGCGACCCGGCACGGCGCCATCGATGCCGACGCTGCAGGAGGTCGAGGCCCTGCTCGGCAGCGTTTGAGAGTTTGATCGCATCCGGGATCGATCCTGGCGAAAGCGCGAGGCCAAAGACGCAACGTCTGTGCTTCGGTTCGGAGCTCTGTGACCGATATATGGAAGTGGCAAAGGCGGGTGCCATCCTGACAAGGTTCAATAGGCCCAAGAAGGACTCCACCTTACAAATTGACATCGGCCGCATCGATCCGCGGACGACTGGATCGGCGAATGGGGGACCTGAAATCAGCGGGCAAGTCAGGTCGTGTTTCCTCGTCAGCCTTTTCGACTTCAGTGCGCGCCCCTCGAACTGTTCAGGCTTCAGAAGGCCGGTTTTCCCGTGTGAGAAATTCGCAGGCGCAACGAACGCTTTCCCAACGGGCATCGCCGTTGCAAGTCAATGTGCGTAGTGCAGGGGTCGCATGAGCAATCAAGGAAGCGGCAACGGTGCATCACTCAAGGTCCGCAGGTAGGCAATGAGGTCTGCTCTCTGGTTCTCGTCCTTTAAACCCGGAAAAGACATGTCCGTGCCGGGCAAAGTGAGTGCGGGATTCGAGATGAAGAGATTGAGCTCCTCAAAGGTCCAATTGCCTCCAGCGTCTTTCAGAGCCGATGAATACTGGACATCGCCTTGTGCACCTTTCTGGCGCCCGACGATGTCCCATAGACTGACCTTCTTGGGCACCCTGACGCCCGGCGAAAGATGACAGGCCACGCAGGTGCTGTCGAAAATGTCCTTGCCCAATTGGGCGTTTGCAGATGCAAGGCGTGGTGAAATCGGCGCGATGGCCGGTCGGGCGGCGCCATGACTGCGCAAATAGGCCGCGACGTCCTCGTGGCCGCTGACCTTGGCCAGATGTATGGGCGGGCTTCCGTTCGACGTCAGCGCGTTGACGTCTGCTCCGGCTTCGACAAGATGGATGACGCACTGGAGGCAGCCATTTTCAGCAGCCACGTGCAGCGGCGTCTGCGCTTTCGCCACCTGATTTGGATCGGCCCCACCATCGAGCAACAACTTGACGATGTCAGCGTGCCCGCCCTTGTTGGCGGTATAGAGTGGCGTTCTCTGCCAACTGACGGGCAGGTTAACGTCCGCTCCACGCTTGATCAGAAGTTTTGCCAGCTCCACATTTCCGCGTTCGCAGGCGATGTAGAGCGGCGTAACTCCGTCGAATTCGTCTACATTGGCGCCCTTGTCCAGGGCGGCAACCACCGCCGCCAGGTCGCCATTCTTGACCAGATCACCCAAGCTGCTCGCTTGGGCAGGCAGGGTCAGAAGCCAGAGGGCCCACGAAGCCCGTAGCATCCACATGCGTCCCCGCTCGATCATTGTATCCTCCCTGAGCTGCTTGTCCCGGGCACTCAACAAGACTGACCTGCAATTTAGCGGAAAGGAACGATTTAGTACATGCTAATGTAATGGCGGGGCATTGCGACCCGCCTTTGTGTGAGGTGAGAATACGCACCCTCGGGTTTCGAGAATATAGCTGCCGTCGATCTAAGAGCAGCCGCGGCTCACCACGTTCCTTGCGGCAGCATGGAATGTGGTGCTTTGAATTCCTCATTGCGGCGGTGCTGCCGCAACCGCATTTTTTTGCCCAGGAATCCGCTTGCGAATGGGCATGGGGCTGAGATCGGCAAGCTGGCGCCCACCGAAGTCGACGTCGTCTGGCAGCCTCGCTGTGGATGTTGTATGGTGGGCGATGACGGACTCGAACCGCCGACATCTTCGGTGTAAACGAAGCGCTCTACCAACTGAGCTAATCGCCCGCTCCGGGCCGGACCTTTAAGCGGTCGGGGCCAGCTTCGCAAGGCCAAATGAGCGTGGGACGCCGTGGTTGGGGGCCGTATTTGCGAACAAAACGCCGGCCGTCAAAAAACCTTCTCCAGTTTGATGTTATGATGGTTTCGTGCGCTTGACACCCGGTGGCGAACCCCTTATCCAGCGCCCCAACGACGAACACGGCTGACACGTGCTCGTCAATGCGCGGGTGTAGCTCAGTTGGTTAGAGTGCCGGCCTGTCACGCCGGAGGTCGCGGGTTCGAGCCCCGTCACTCGCGCCATTTCTCTCAAGGGGAACAAGCCCTTGGCTTCGGAGAAATGTCGACATTGAATGTCAAAATATCTTCTTGTCGGAGATAGTCCAGACCTTGCGGGTCAGGGATTTGACCCTACGCGTGCTGAACTGCGGCCCTGCTTGTAAACAACGATGAAAGCGTCTCCGATCGATCGAGGGGCAAAAGTCAATTACCCTGTCCTCCGATGAGCTGTAATGATCCACGCGCGCGAGTCGAAGAGTACGCCCTCGCTGGTCATATGCGCCTCCAGTAAATCGCGCAGCCGCCGCAATGCCTTGTCGGGCGCTTCATCGGTTCGCGCCAGCGCGTCCTTTACAAGATAAAGGTCGATGAGCGCGTCAAACGCCCTATCGACGTCTGGTCCATAGAAGACCGGTTCCCGCACGTCGATAAAATCGATCGAAACAAAGCCCGCCGTGGTCAGAAGTTCTGTGGCGAGGGTAGGATCGCCAAGTGAAAACGGTTTGCCGGCATCTGCCGAACCCGAGGTTCCTGGTGCCAAGGCTCGCCGAATGGCGCCGGACCATTCGTTACGCTCCTGACTTTGCCACACCATCCACGCAAGGCGCGCGCCCGGACGCATTGCCCGGGCGACATTGGCAAACGCCGCCGCCGGATCGGCAAAGAACATCACGCCAAACCGGCTGATGCAGAGGTCGAACGCGGCGGCGGGAAATGCGTGGTGCTGGGCGTCGCCTTGCTCAAACGCCACATTTCGCAGCCCCGCTTCACTGGAACGTCGTCGCGCAATCTCGATCATCTCCAAGGACGTATCCACGCCGATCGCTTTCCCTTCCGACGCGGCACGGGCGGCCTCACGCGTTGTTTGTCCGGCACCGCAACCGAGATCGAGCACGCGGTCACGTATCCCAACGCTGGCGGCGGCGCGCAAATGACCATTGTGGCGTGTCAGTTCCGCGTCATAGAAATCAGCCCGATCCAACATCTCCACTTTCACTTGGGTTCTGCCGCGGTCACCTAGTTTCTTTAACCAGTCTCAACCCGATCAAAGCAGTCGATTGCTGACGCTGATGAGCTACCCAGTACAGGGGCTCGATATAAGGCTGCTTGAATAACGATTTTTACTTGGCGCCGTGCCGAGCCAAGGTGGCCGGCGCCCTTTTTTGGGGGCGGGTGGGGTAAACCCGACTTGGCAGGACGCCGGCCAGGCGGGTTGGGGTCCGCCAAAAAGTATAATGGCAGAAAACCTTGCAGTTCGATATTCCGCGATAACGGAACATCTGCGCGACATGAGCGAGTTCTAGCCGATGTCGAGGGGTCCATGATCCGACTGTTCATCCACCAGCGTAGGTGGTGCATATCGGCTTTCTGGCCGCAGATATTGCAGGTGTAGACGCTGTGCTTCTTGCGCGCCGAGTCATGCGGATGGCCAGGAAGGGCGGGGGAGTCCGCCCACCGTAGGCATAACGGCTCTCCGTAAAGATGCCTTTTATGGCAGCTCTGCTATCTACCAGCCCTGCCGACTATACCAGTCGTCGACGTCTCGGCGTACGCGATCCTTCTCGATGCCGTAGCGTTCCTGGATAATGCCCTCAAGCTGATCGCGTTTGCCGGCGATGCGGTCGAGATCGTCATCAGTGAGCTTGCCCCACTGCTCCTTCACCTTACCCTTGACCTGCTTCCAGTTTCCTTCGACGCGGTTCCAATCCATTGTGGCTATCTCCTGAATCACACATGGAAGAACGGGTGTATCGCCATGAGGTTCCGGCGGCCCAAATCCCCGCACCGTCAGCGCGGGAATGCTGCGGCTGCGCTTTGGCATCAGTGATGATGTGCGCCGGCTTTCTTGCTTCCCTCACGCGTTGTTCACGGCGGCGTCAGCCTGAAGTCGCTCCCCTCCGGCAGCAATTGCCCGCCATCGACGACAATCGTGGTGCCGGTGATGTAGCTGGCATCGTCGGAGGCCAGGAACAGGAAGGCATTGGCGACGTCGCGCGGGCTGCCCAGCCGGCCGAGCGGAATGGCGTCTTCCATGTTTTTGATGAAGGCGGCGCCCCGGTGAAGCTCCATTCCCTCGGTGAGGATGTTGCCGGGTTCGACGCCGTTGACGGTTATGCCGTAGCCGGCGAATTCGAGCGCCGCCGAACGGATCAGCCCGTTTATGCCTGCCTTGGTCGCGGAATAGTGGCCGTGGCCGGGACTGGTGACGTGTGGTCCGGTGATCGAGGAGGTGAACAGCATGCGCCCGCGGCGCTGCGCCTTCATCGGCACCAGCGCGGCGCGGGCGGCATTGAAACTGCCGCGCAGATTGACCGCCATGACGCGGTCCCAGTCGTCCGGGCTGGTGTTCTCCAGCAATTGCCAGGGATAAATGCCGGCATTCTGGACGATGATGTCGAGGCGGCCGTGGCGCGTGAGTGCCAGCGCGACGGCGGCCTCGACATCGGCCAAAAGCGAGATGTCCGTGCCGATGAAGGCGGCGTCAAGTTCACTGGCGGTCGCCCGCCCCACCTCGATCTCGGTGTCGGCAAGCACAAGCCTGGCGCCTTCTTCGGCGAAACGTTGGGCGATGCCCTTGCCGATGCCGCGCGCGGCGCCGACGATCAGCGCCACCTTGCCGGACAGTCTTCCGGTCTCTGGCCGTACGGTCATGCGAGCCTCTGGCGAATGGTTTGCTTGAAGGCGTCGAGCAGGACCGCCGCCAGCACCAGCAGGCCGTGAATGACCTGGGTGAAGTTGGCGGGCAAACCCATCAGATTGATCGCCGTGTTGATTGCCGACAAAAGCAGCACGCCGGCATAGACGCCGGGTAAGGTGCCGACGCCGCCTTTCAGGCTGACACCGCCGATAACGACGGCGGCAAAGGCGTTGAAAAGAAGGCCGACGCCGAGATTGGCGGTGGCGCCCGAGGTGCGGATCGCGAGCAGCCAGCCGGCAAGGCCGGCTATGGCGCCGGCAAGCACGAAGGCGATGATCAGGTTGCGGTTGACGCGGATGCCGGCACGGAAGGTCGCCGTCTCGTTGCCGCCGATCATCACCAGGTGCCTGCCGAAAGGCGTCTTGGCCATGATCAGCGAGAAGACGACGAAGCAGGCGATCGCGATCCAGGCGGTGAGCGGCAGACCGATCAGCCGCTGGATGCCGAACCAGCGGATGGCAGGCGCCAGATCCTGCGCCGAGCGGCCGCCCGAAATGACCAGCACCAGGCCGCGCACCCAGATGTAGGAGGCCAGCGTGATGATGAAGGCGCTCATCTTGACCTTGACGACCAGAAATCCGTTGAAGGCGCCGATGATGCCGCCGACGGCAAGCGCCAGCAGCAGCGAGACCGGCACCATCAGCCAGTCCGGGTGCAACTGCACCCCGAGGCCGATGCCTGAAGAGCAGAACAGGATGCCGACCGCCATGGCGCTGAGCGCGGCCACCGATTCGACCGACAGGTCCATGTGCCCGGCGATGATGACCAGCGCCAGGCCGATCGACATCACGCCCAGCACGCTGGAGGCTTCGATGATGTTGGCGAAAATACCGAGCTGGAAATAATTGGGAATGAAAAGGGAGAACACCACCAGCACGAAGACCAGCATGAACCAGACGAGATTGTCGAGGACGAACTCGAGGATTTGACGGGTGCGGGGGCTCATGGGCTGATCCGGTTTGGGTTCGAATGCCGCGGCGGTTCTATGCCGGGCAATTCTGCCGGGCAGGGCGGCTCCGGGCGCGTGGCCCGGAGCCGTTCTGGGGGAAGGTTTACTCGACGGGCTTCACGGTGTCCGTCGGCGGCTTCTGGTTGCCCCAGAAGGCCGGATTATCGACGTTCTCCTTGGTGATCGCGGCACCCGGGATCTTGATGTTCGGGCCCCAGGCCTCCTTGGTCACCACTGACTTGAGCCCAAGCACGTCATAGTCGCCGGGCTTGATCTCCTGCTTGTTGACGACCTTGTCCATGAACATGGCGACGGCCGCGGCCTGCGCGTAGAGTGGCTGTTCGACTTCGACATTGAGCCAGCCCTTGCGGATCAGGTCGAGGCCGACCGGCGCGCCGTTCGAACTCATCAGCATGACGTCGCCCGGCTTCTTGCCGGCGGCCTCGAGCGAGGCGACGGCGGCGACCGAGAGATGCGCGGCGTGGCTGAAGATCAGGTCGATGTCGGGGTTGGCAAGCATCTGGTCGGCGACGATGGTGCCGGCGTTGCTGGCCTCCCATTGCATGGCAGGCAGCGAGATGATCTTGACGTCGGGGAACGCCTTCATCTTCTCTTCAAAGCCCTTTTGGATGTCGAGCGTGTAGGGATCGCCGGGATCGCCGAGCACCTGCAGGACCTTGCCCTTCACAGCGCCGTTCTTGGCCTTCAGCAGCGCTTCGGCCTGTTCGGCGGCGACGTGGCCGATTTCGACAGTGCCGGCTACCGACGTGAAGTCGGATGGAGTGGAGGTGATCTGGCGATCGAATTCCACGACAGGTATGCCGGCCGCGCGCGCGGCCTCGATCGACGGCTTCAGCGCGTTGAAGTCGACGGCGGCCAGGATGATCGCCTTCGGTTTCAGCGCGATGACGTCGTTCATCTGCGATTGCTGGGCGTCGGTCTTGTTGTCGGCGTTCAGCGTCTTCATCTCGTAGCCGACCTGTTTCAGGAACAGTTCCAGCGCGCTCACCGAGCCGGTCTGGAACTCGTCGAGCAAGGTCGGCACCATGTAGTAGACGGTACCCTTGGACTGGGCGAATGCCGGCGTGAGCGTGGCAACTGCCAGTGCCAGGATACCGAGGACAGAAAGAAGTATTCGTTTCATGTCGTTGGCTCCTCTAGTGCCGGACCCCTCTTTTGTCCCTCAGCCCGCCGGTCCGGCACCGGCAAGCGTCTCTCCGGTGATCATATTGATTACCGCATCGGGACTTGTCTTGTTGCGTGCGACATCGCCGGCCACGACGCCCTGCCGGATCACTACGATCCGGTCTGCGACCTGGAAGGCCTGCTGCATGATGTGGGTGATGATGACGACGCCGATGCCCTGGTTCGCCACTTGGCGGATCATGTCGAGACCGCGCCGCGTCTGCTCGACCCCGAGTGCCGCAAACGGCTCGTCGAGCAGCACCAGCTTGCCGCCCCAGTGCACGAAGCGGTTGAGCTCGATGGCTTGCCGCTGCCCGCCCGAGAGATGCTCGACATTGGTGCGCAATGACGGAATACGGGTGCCGGCACTGGCAAGCGCCTTGCCGACCACGGCCTCCATCGCCCGCTCGTCGAGCACTGGAATGCCAAGCACCTTGCGCGTGATCTCACGCCCCATGAAGAAATTGGCAACTACGTCGACATTCGTGCACAGCGACAGGTCCTGATACACGGTCTCGATGCCAGCCGCCTTGGCCTCGGCGGGGGATTTGGCAAGGAACTCCTTGCCTTCGAACAGCATGCGGCCGGAGGTGGGCTCCAGCCCGCCGGCGATGATCTTGACCAGCGTCGACTTGCCGGCGCCGTTGTCGCCCAGCAACGCGACCACCTCGCCCTTGCCGATCGAAAAGCTTATGCCCTTCAGCGCCTGGATCGCGCCATAGTTCTTGGTGACGTTGTCGAGCACCAGCAGGGGTTCGCTCATCAGGCAACCTCCCTGGCCGTCAGGATATCGCGGCCGCGCTCGCGCCCGGCGGTGAACATCTGGCCGAAGCGCGGCGACAACACGCCTGAGACGGCCAATGCGGCCGCGCCGCGCAGCACGGCATGCTGGCCGCCGCCGGCGACAATAATGCGCGGCGTCTTGCGGTCCTTGCGGGCCGAAACCGAATTGTGCAGAGGCGCAGCCGACCTCGCCAGGCGTTCGAGCAGGTCCGGCGCCGCCAGCCCGCCGAGCACGACCGTCTCGGGGTCGAAAAGATTCTCGATGATGGCTATGGCGTTGCGGAAGATCGGGCCGACCTCGGCGACCCAATCGGCATCGCTGCCCTTCCAGCGCCCTCGCGCTTCGAGAGAGACATAACGTTCGAGGCAACCGCGATTGCCGCACGGGCAAAGCTCGCCATTGGGAACGACGGGAATATGGCCGATTTCGCCGGCATTGCCCCAGGCGCCGCGCAGCACACTGCCGTCATGCATCATGGCGCTGCCAAGGCCGACGCCGAAATAGAGATAGTAATATTGGGAATGCTGGGCGCCGATGCCGTAGAGGCGTTCGCCCATCGCGGCCGCTGCCATGTCGCCGTCGAAAAAGGCCGGCAATCCCGTCGCCGCCGTTAGCCGCTCGCGCAGTGCCACGTCCTTCCAACCGGCCATTGTGGTCGGCCCGATGAAGCTCATAGTGTCGACGCCGAACGGGCCGGGAAGCGCCATGCCGATGCCGATGACACGGCCCTCGGCGCGCGTTCCGGTAAGCTCGCGGACCATGGCGCCGACCTGGTCGAACGCATGATCGGGCGTCGCGTTGGGGGCTTCGCGGTGCAAGCTGTCGATCACGTCACCGCTGAGATTGATCAGCGCCGCGTCGATCCCCAGCGGCGTCAGGTGGATGCCGACGGCATAGCCGCCCTCGGGATTGATGCGCAGCGTCGCCGGTGGCAGGCCACGGCCCTTCGGCTCCTCGCGTACGGACAGGACGTAGCCCTGCTCCTCCAGTTCGCGAACGATGGTCGACACGGTCTGGACGGTGAGCCCGACATGCCTGGCGATGTCGCCCCTGGCGATGGGGCCGTACCGGCGGATCGATTCGAGCACGATGCGCCGGTTGTACGGCCGCCCGAACTCCTGATTGGTCCCTCGCAATGCCATGCCTTGCGTCCCCGGTTGAGGCAAGGTTGGCACCAAACATTTATTCAGTCAAATGGAATTCAAAAATGTGCCGTACTTGAGGGATGTGTCCGCGACGGCAGAAAGGCCGCGGCTGTCCGGCTGATCACCGTGCCCTAGATAGGGGACATGGATAAGATTTATGTCTTGCTGATCTTCGCCGCGGCCATTGCCATCATCTGCCTGGGCGGCCGATGGAATACATCTGATACCGACCACTATATGGGCTTCGACAATTTGCGGTCGCCCCGCAAGGGAAAAGCCCTAAACGGCGACAAGGATGCGAAAAAGCAATGAGGACAGCGCGGGATGGCAAATGCCTGGACCCGTGCGTTAGAGATACTGCGCGACCTTCTTGCCGACCGTGAGGAAACGCAAAGGATCGATCGCTTCGCCATTGTGACGGACTTCGTAATGCAGATGCGGCCCGGTCGAGCGACCGCTGCTGCCGGTCTTGCCGATGACAGCGCCGGCATCCACTTTTTCGCCCACGGTCACGTCGATTTCACTGAGATGTCCATAGCGCGTGGCAAACCCGTTGCCGTGATCGACTTCGACCATGCGGCCATAGCCGCCATTCCAGCCGGCCTTGGTGACCACGCCTGGCGCGGTGACCTTGGCCGCCATGCCGATCGGCGCCCTGAAGTCCATTCCCGAATGCAAGGCGGCCGTGCCGAGGATCGGGTCGGTGCGCACGCCGAACGGGCTGGTGACGGAATGACCGGGAGCGGGATTGGCGAGCGGCAGTCGGCGTGCCTCCTTCTTGAGTTGGTCGAGCGTGTCCAGCGCCTCGTCCAGTTCCTTGACCTTGCTGTCGAAAAACATCGAGCTGTCGAGCGGGATCAGCGGTCCGCCGACATCGCTTTCGTTCTTGCCGAAGTCGCTGTCGACCGGCAGCCCGGCCGCCTCGAGCGCCTGGGTTATGGCGTCGGCATTCTTGTAGGCGTTGTCAGCAAGTATGCTGATCCGCGTGAGCTGGTCGTTCTCGATGGATTTCAACGACTTGTTGATCGAAATGAACAGCTTGTCGGCACGATCGGCGGCTGAATCGTTCGGCAGCGGATCGGAGCGGGTCGCCCACAGGGAGAACGGCCTGGTGTCGGCGGCGCCGGGGGCGGCGCCGAGGCTGGCCAGCGCGTAGCTTTGAGCAGGCTGGGCGATGCTGCCGGTTACTTCGGCGCGTTTGTCAGGCTTTGCCGGCACTGCCGGCACTGCCAGATCGTCGGCCGTCGCTGCGCCGACTTCATTTTCGGCGCGGTCCAGCAGCGGGCCGAGGCGGCCGTGGCGCTGGCTGAGCTGCGTCTGGCGTTCCAAAAGCTCGCTCACCTTGGTTTCCATCAATTGCTGATCAAGCAACTGCCGGCTGGTGATGCGGTCGACCTGGGCGCGTAACGCGGAGATGCGGTCTTCGTAAGCCTGCTGCATACGCGCCTGGCGCGCGGTGGTGGCGCCGATCAGGTCGTCGCGCAGCACGAGATAGGAGGTGGCCAGCAGGTAACCGATGGCGATCGCCACCAGCGCCGAACCGAGAAATACAACCAGCCAGGGCCGGATCGTGAAGTGCCTGATCTCGCTGCCGCGGGCAATGATGACTGTATGCGGTTCCTTGCGCCTGCCAAAGATCGCGGACTGACCGGTTGCGTTCACGGGACCAAGCTTTCGTTTACGACACCACGACAGCCCGACTACACATTATTAAGGTTAACAAAGCTTTGCCGAAGCAAGGCGTCGGCAAGGATTGCCGCAAAACGAGCATGGGGTTGTGGGAGAAATCTTCGCGCAGCCTTCTGAAAACAAGGCGCCGGCACGGAGACGCTGCCGGCCCTTAAAGCGCGCGAACGGCTTCCAGGACTTCCTCGGCATGGCCCTTGACGCGGACCTTGCGCCAGATCCTGGCGATACGCCCGTCGCGGCCGATCAGGAACGTCGCCCGCTCGACGCCCATGTATTTGCGGCCATACATCGATTTCTCGACCCAAAGATGATAGGCCTCGATCACCTTGCGCTCCTCGTCGGCGGCAAGGTCGATGGTAAGATCGTATTTCGATTTGAACTTGTCGTGTTTCCTGGCGCTGTCGGGCGACAAGCCGATCACGACGGCGCCGGCCTTCTCGAATTCCGGCTTCAGCTGCGAAAAACTGATCGCTTCGGCGGTGCAGCCGGTGGTGTCGTCCTGTGGGTAAAAGTAGAGGACGACAGGTCTGCCGGCAAAGCCGGCCAGGCTGAGCGAACCGCCGCCGTCCCGCGGCAGCTCGAATTGCGGCGCAACGTCGCCCACATTGAGGTCGGCCATATCGATGCCCTTGTTTGAGGTTACGCGCGAAGCCACACCGATATAGTGTCGAGCGGGGATTCGTCCACGAGCGAGTTCGTAGAACGGAAAATTGCGTGGATCAGGAGCAACCGCAGCACGAGAAGATCAGGTTCAGGCGGGATGAAATCACCGACCTGGGCGCCTTGCCGTCGGCTTGCCGCGTTCCGCCTCTCGGCCAGGCGGCGATCGGGCGCGGTTTTCGCATCCTTTCGCGGCTGTTTGCCGGCGCCATTGCGCTGGTGGCGCTGGCGGCGGTGGCCGTCTATCTCATCGGCGTCTCCGGAATAGGGGCCGACCGGCTGCGCGTCGAGGCGGAGGCCGCCATCGAGAAGCTTGCGGGCGTCGATGTCGATGTTGCGGTCGGGCCCGCCCGCATCACCCTCGACAGTTCGAGCTTCGTCGCGCTCCAGGTGAGCGACGTCAGCCTGAAGGCAAGCGACGGCAAGCCCATGGCCGATGCGGGCAGGGTGCGTTTCGGCATGCGCCTGCTGCCGCTGCTTCGAGGCGAGGTGCGGCTGACCAGCGCCAGGATTTCCGATGCGCGCATCGTTACCGCGGCGATGCCGTCGGGCGGCGACTGGACGGCCGAGCTGCGCAATCGAGACGGGCTGATCGATCCCGAAAAACTGTCCGATGCGCTCTTTGCCAACATCAATCACGCTCTCGATGCGGTGCGCGAGGAATCGCTGCATCGTATCGATCTTCACAATGTGGCATTCGTCTTGCCCGATACCGAGGCGGTCAGGTTGATCACCGTCGCCGACGCGGTCGTCCTGCAGTCGGGGACAGGCGGCATGGAGTTCTCCTCGCAGGCAAATGTCGACGGCAAGGCGGTGACCGTCGCCGCATCCGCCAGCCGCGATGCCGAGACCCGGCGCGTGATGTCGCTGGATGCCACCGTCGGTATCGCCGAAGATGGTGACGCGAGCGGCGCCGCGGCGTCCGGCAGTAGGTTGGGCGCGCTCAGCGTGACGCTCAAAGGGGCGCAAGGCGCCGGCGACACCGCGTCGCGGCTGACGGCTGCCTTGTCGTCCAGGGGATCGGTGCTTGATCTCGGCTCGCGCGGCCTGCTGTCGGCCGATGTCGACCTCGACGCCACGCTCGTGCGCGGCAGCAACAAGATCCAGGTGGACCGGCTGTTGCTCAAGACCGGCCGCTCGACCTTCGATTTCGCCGGCTCGATTGGGCCGAGGCCCGCGACCGGCGCCGCCGGTGAGGAGCCGGCCTACCGATACGATCTGACCAGTGACGGCTCGACGCTGGCGCCTTCGGAATCGCCGGAGCCGGCGCTCACCTTCCTTGCCCGCATCGCCGGCGTCTACCAGACCAAAAGCCATAGATTGGTAGCCGATCAGATCGCAGTCCGATCCGCCGCTTCCAGCGAGGTCCTTGGCACCGCGGCCGTGGAGTTCGTTGACGGCAAGGCTCCCGGCATCAATCTGGCGCTCAACGTCCACGACATGCCGGTCTCGCACGTCAAGCAGCTTTGGCCATGGTTTTCGGCGCGCAATGCGCGGCTCTGGGTATTGGACAATCTGTTCGGCGGCCGCGTCGTGGACGCCAATCTTCAATTCCAGGTGGTGCCTGATCGCCTCGGCAATGGTGTGCCGCTTTCCGCCGACGAGGTGTTCGGCCGCTTCCAGATAGAAGGATCGCGTTTCGACACGGCTGGCCGCATCCCGCCGATCCGCGATGCCGTCGGTGTCGTCGCCTTCCACGGCAATGACGTCGATATCTCCCTGTCCTCGGGCACCGTCTTCATGCCCAGCGGCCGCACCGTGGCGGCCAGCAACGGCACGCTGACCGTCAAGGCGGCCAACCGCCCGCCGGTCGTCGGCGCACTCGACATCGACGTTGCCGGCGAAGCGTCCGCGGTCGCTGAACTTGCCTCCTACGAGCCGATCAACGCCATGCGTCATGTCGGCTTCCTGCCGGAAGACCTGTCCGGCAGTGTCACCGGCCATGTCAGGGCCGATATTCCGCTGCAGTCCGGCGTCGACAGCTCGAAGCTCGATTGGCTGGTATCGCTCGACTACAGCGGGCTTTCATTGGCCAAGCCGTTCGAAGGCCAGACCGTCACGGATGCCGACGGTTCCGTCACGGTCGACCCTGAAAAGGCTGTCATTTCCGCCAAGGCATCCCTGAACGGCATTCCGGCCGAACTCGACCTGATCGAGCCGCTGGAGGATGGCGGACCGGCACGCAGCCGCAAGGTGGCCCTGGTGCTCGACGACAAGATCCGCGCCGCCGCCATGCCGGGACTGGCCCCATTGCTGGGCGGAACCGTGAAGGTCGCGATCGACAAAAGCGGCGAGGGCAACCAGAACGTCTCGGCCGACCTGACCAATGCCAGGCTCGACATCCCCTGGGCCGGATGGAGCAAGGGGGCGGGGATACCCGCAAGTGCTACATTCGTCATGACCACGTCCGGCGATACCACGACGCTGTCCGACTTCGACCTCGATGGCAAGACATTCTCCGTCGACGGCAACATCGTGCTGGTCAACGGGGCCCTGTCGTCGGCAAAGTTTAGCAAAGTCGCGCTGAACCGGGGCGACGACGTGGCGGTGTCCGTCAAGCGATCGGGCAGGGGCTATGCAGTCAACATCAGCGGCAACGCCCTGGATGCCCGCTCGCTGATCAAGCAATTCACCTCCGACGTCGACACCGCGACCAAGACGACGGGCGCCGACGCGATTTCCGTCAGCGCCGATGTCGATCGGCTGACCGGCTTCCACGACGAGCAATTGTCCGATCTCAAGCTCGATTACAGCGCGGCCGGTTCGAAGGTGAACGGGCTGAGGGTCAGCGCCACCGCAAGTTCGGGAGCCGCCATTGTCATCAGCAACACGAGCGGCGCCGGCCGGCGCTCGCTCAACGTGCAGTCGGCGGACGCCGGTGCGATCCTCAGGTTCCTCAATATCTACGAGCACATGGAAGGCGGAGCGATTGCCCTAGCCTTGTCGGGAGCGGGCGACGGGCCGATGAAGGGCAAGGTGGACACGACGAACTTCTTCGTCGTCAACGAACCGAAGCTCGCGTCCATCGTCTCGACCACTCCGGCAGGCGACAGCCGCAGCCTCAACCAGGCGGTCAAGGGCAAGCTCGACACCTCGCGGGTACAGTTCGAACGCGGCTACGCCGAGATCGAGAAAGGCAGCGGCTATCTCAGGCTGGCCAATGGCGTGCTGCGCGGTCCGCGCATAGGCACCACGTTCCAGGGCACGCTCTATGACCAGAACAACAATATGGACATGACCGGCACCTTCATGCCGGTCTATGGCCTCAACCGCATCTTCGGCGAACTGCCCATCGTCGGCGCGCTTCTGGGCAACGGCCGCGACCGCGGCCTGATCGGCGTGACCTACCGGCTCAAGGGCAACGCCAACAAGCCGTTGCTCGACATCAACCCGCTCTCGGTGATCGCGCCGGGGATATTCAGGTCGATCTTCGAGTACCGGTGAGGCCGATTGCCAAGGCATGCCCAGAGAGCCTGCGTCAGAACCACTGACCAGCGAAGCGGTGTCGGCTGGCCTTAATGCCGCAGCAGCCGGTGATCACGGGCTTGGGACTTGCAAAAGCTGCACTTTGCCGTCAGCCTGAGCCGATAATGGCACGGCTTTCGCCAAAACATCTTCTTGTCATGTTGCTCGCGGCCTTTCTGGCCGCGGGGTTCAGCCTGTCTACTGCTCAAGCCGGCGTCATGTCGGCCATGATGGCAGGCGGCATGACCATGGCCGCCGATGCCGGCATGGGGGCTGGCGGCGCGATGCAGGGCGATTGCACGGCGTGTCTTAAGGACATGGGCGACAATGGCAGCCTCAAGCAGTGTCCGTCTGTCTGCATTGCGCCGGTGCTCGCGGTGCTGCCTCAAGACTTTGCCGTGACGATGGCGCTGCGTCCGAAGCAGCCGTTGGCGCAGTCCACCCCGTTCCTGCACGGGCGAAGTTCCCCGCCCGACCCATTCCCTCCCAGACCCGGCGCCTGACGCCGTTTCAGCCGAGACACGGCTGATCCCCGGCGCCTGATCGCCTGCGTCGCGCACTCTTGCGCCGCGGGCCCGCATAGCAATCCAGTTCGATGCCGAACCGCTCGCCATCGATCGAGATCGCAAAGGGGTTTGAAGGGTGAATCAAGATTTCCATTGCACTATGTCGCGCCGCGCGTTTCTAGCGACCGCGGCGGGTGCCGCCGCATCCGCGTCGATGCGTGCGGCCCGTGCCTCCGCCGTCGACGAACGCCAGATCAAGGTCGCGCCCGGCGAAGCCCGGCTGAACGGCGCGGACGGTCCCTCCACCGCCGTCTGGACTTATGGCGGCACCGTTCCCGGTCCGGCGTTGCGGCTCAGGCAAGGCCAGCCGGTCCGCATCGCCGTCGAGAACGGGCTGGACGAGGACACCACCGTCCACTGGCACGGCATCCGCCTGCCGAACGCCATGGACGGCGTGCCGGGGCTCACCCAGACACCGATCAAGCCCGGCGAAAGCTTCGTCTACGAGTTCACGCCGCCGGATGCCGGCACCTTCTGGTACCATCCGCATGCCGACAGCTTCGTGCAGATCGGTCGTGGGCTGGCCGGTCCGCTGATCGTCGAGGAGGCCGAGCCCGTCGTGGTCGACCGCGACCTCTTTTGGCTGCTGCAGGACTGGCGACTCGCCAAGGACGGCCAGATCGCCGGCGGCTTCGGCAGCGCGATGGATGCCTCGATGTCGGGTCGGGTCGGCAATCTCGTCACCATCAACGGCACAGTGCCCGCCGATGAGGGCGTGAGAGCTGGCGAGCGCATCAGGATCCGGCTCGCCAATGCCTGCCTGGCCCGCATGATCGCGCTGCGCTTTGAAGGCCACCGCCCGGTCATCGTCGCCATAGACGGCCAGCCTTGCGATCCGCATGAGCCGCAGGACAGTCGTCTTGTGCTGGCGCCGGCGATGCGCATCGATGTCGTGATCGACATACAGGGTGACCCCGGTAGCCGGCACGCCGTGATCGACGACTTCTACGATGGCCTTGGCTATACGCTAACCAACCTCGCCTATGACAAGGCGCCGCCACTCAGGGCACATCCGCTCGCAGCACGCCTTGCCCTGCCACGCAATCCGCTGGCGGCCCCCGACCTCGGAAGCGCCCTGCGCCACGAGATCGTGCTGCAAGGCGGTATGATGGGTGGTGGCAAGCTCGCCGGGATAGGCGGGATGATGGGCATGGGGATGCCGGGCATGAACGGCGGTGCCGCCTGGGCGATCAACGGCATGTCGATGACCGGCGATGGCCATGCCGGCATGGCGCCGCAGTTCACGCTCGAACGCGGCACCACCTGTCGCCTCACCATGCGCAACGAAACCGCCTGGTGGCACCCGATGCATGTCCACGGCTTCAGCCTGTCGGTGCTCTCTCGCAACGGTTCGCCGGTGCCACACCGGCAATGGCAGGACACGGTGCTTCTGGCACCAAAGGATGTGATCGAATGCGCCTTTGTCGCCGACAATCCCGGCGACTGGATGCTGCATTGCCATGTCGCCGACCACCAGATGGCCGGCCTGATGACCGTGTTCCGCGTGACTTGAATTCAATCCAAATCATCAACCGAGGAGAACTGGAAATGAAACTGACCTACGCGCTTACCGCCTTCGGCCTCGCTGTTGCGATACCGCTGCCGGCGCTTGCCGCGACAATCAATGCCGTCATGTACAAGAATCCGCAATGCAGCTGCTGCGAAGCCTATGCAGCCTATCTCGAGCAGAACGGCTTCAAGGTCGAGATCAAGCCGGTCAACAACTTGTCGCAGATCAGCAGCGATGCCGGCGTGCCGGCCGACCTCGAAGGCTGCCACACACTGATGGTCGACGGCTATGTCGTCGACGGCCTGGTGCCGGTCGACGTCGTCAAGAAGCTGCTGACCGAGCGGCCTGCTATCACCGGCATCACGCTCGCAGGCATGCCTGCAGGCGCGCCAGGCATGGGTGGCGAGAAGGACGGGACCTGGACGATCTACGCCTTCACCAAGGACGGCAAGGCGCCGACCGTCTATGCGACGGAATGAGCGCCCATGACCGCACGCAAACTGGCCCTGGCCCTATCGGCGATAATGCTCGCGACCTCGCTGCCCGCAACGGCGGAGGCGCCGCAGAATTTTGCCGTTCTCGACACGCCCGTCGCCGTGCCGGAGATCGGCTTCGCGGACGCCGTCGGCCAGCCGAGGACGCTTGCCGACTATTCCGCCAAGGTGGTGCTGCTGAACATCTGGGCGACATGGTGCGCGCCCTGCCGTCAGGAAATGCCGACGCTCGACCGGCTGCAGGCCAAGCTCGGCGGGCCGGATTTCGAGGTCGTCGCGCTGTCGATGGACCGCAAAGGCCCCGATGCCGTGAGGAAATTCTTCGCCGAGACCGGCGTCCAGAACCTGGCCCTCAACATCGACACGTCGGCCAGGGCCATGTTCGCGCTCGGCGCGGTGGGGTTGCCGATGACCTTGCTGATCGACCGTGACGGCAAGGAAATCGGCCAGCTAATCGGGCCTGCCGTGTGGGATGCCCCTGACATGGTCGACTTTATCCGTAGGCGCATCGCCGCTCGTCCAACTTAGGAGTGGAACAGTGAGAACCATCTACACAACTCTCGTACTGGCTTTTGGTCTGCTGGGCCTCGGGATTGCTGTCGCGGCTTCGAACCAGATCGTGGTCGAAAAGGCATGGGCGCGGGCGACACCCATGTTGGCGGTGACCGGAGGCGGCTATCTTACCGTGACAAATCAGGGACCAGAGGAAGATCGCCTGCTGGGCGTGACGAGTCCTCTTGCGGAAAAAATCCAGTTTCACGCCATGGCGATCGATAACGGTGTGGCGAAGATGATCCAGCTTTCGGCTATCGAGCTGCATCCCGGCGTCCCCGTCGTTTTCAAACCTGGCGGCATCCACATGATGCTGCTTGGGCTGAAGCGCCAACTCAAGGAGGGCGAGACCGTACCGCTTACTCTGATGTTCGAGAAAGCCGGCGCGATCGAATTGGATGCCCGGATATTAGGGATCGCTGCGACAGGCGATCACGGCGATGCAGCCAGCGGCGACTAATGTCCAGCGCAGGTCAGGCACGATGCACCAGTCCCGTTACATGGAGGAAACACACATGAATACTAGACTGGCGCACCGATATGGTTGGCTGGCCCGCATCTTCCTCGTTGCAGGCCTGACGGGATGGTTCCTGCTCAATCCGGTCGCCCGCGGACCGGCACTTGCTGGGGGAGAAATATCCCGGGACCAGCTCGACCAGCGGATCCATGACTATATCCTGGCGCATCCGGAAGTTCTCGTGCAGGCGCTGCAAAGCCTGGATCAGCGCCAGCGCGAAGCGGACGCGGCCGAGGCCAGGAAAGTGCTCAAGGAAGGCGCGGACGACATCTTCCGCGACAAGCAAAGCCCTGTCGGCGGCAATGCGCAAGGCAATGTCACCCTGGTCGAATTCTTCGACTATAATTGCCCCTATTGCCGTGTCATGGCGCCGATCATGGAACAGGCTGTGCTCGACGACCCGCAACTCAGGATCGTCTACAAGGAATTTCCTATCCTTGGCCCGGATTCGGTGTTCGCAGCCAAGGCGGCGCTCGCTGCCGACAAACAAGGCAAATACGGTGCGTTTCACAAGGCGCTGTACGGGGCGAAGACAAGGGTGACAGAGGCGGTTGTGCTCAGGATCGCCGCCGAGGCCGGGCTGGACGTCGAGCGCCTGAAGGCCGATATGCAACGGCCCGACATCAAGGCATCGATTGATCGCAATACGGAGTTGGCCCAGACATTGAGAATTACCGGAACGCCAAGCTTCATCGCTGGCGGCCAGATATTTCCCGGCGCGACTGATCTTACGACACTGAAGAAACTCGTCGATCAAGCGAGGACCGGAAAATGACTGGCGCCCCAAACCGGGTGGACTGGCGAAATACCTGATCCACGAACATCGTTTCGCCGGCGAGCAGATCGTTGACGTCTGGAATCTTTCCGAGGGCTTCGGCGGAGCGATGTAATGTAGGCTTGCCGGGGAGATGGCATTCCGCCCGCTGACCGCCGCCGCTCGCCAACTGGAATCCTCGTCGCCTTGACGGGCTTGCGCGGCGACCTAGTTCACCTTGCAATCGCCGATACACGCCGGCCAGGCCGGCTCTCGCCACCCATGGAGGATGATCGCCATGATGGACGGTTCGGCTTGGATGATGGGCGGCATGGCGCTCATCTGGGTCCTGGTTTTCATCACGCTTGTGCTCGGTATAGCCGCGCTGGTCAAATACCTGCGAAGCTGATCGCGCCCTGGGCATCCCGAAAGATCGCGAGGATGGCAGGCGTCGTAGC
Source organism: Mesorhizobium sp. BR1-1-2 (assembly GCF_020165435.1). Lineage (NCBI taxonomy): Bacteria > Pseudomonadati > Pseudomonadota > Alphaproteobacteria > Hyphomicrobiales > Phyllobacteriaceae > Mesorhizobium > Mesorhizobium sp. BR1-1-2. Next base: position 267,218 of record NZ_JAIUID010000002.1, on the reverse strand, counting down.
CGAGCCTCGAAAGTTGTCCCGATCAAACAGAGCACAGAGATTGGAATGCGGCACGCCTGACCGAAGCAAGTCGGCTGATTTATAGTCGGGTCGTCAAACCGGCCGCACCAAAATGTGCTTTTTCCTGCCGAGTGAAAGCTTTACGACGTTTTCCGGACTCAAATCCTGAAGTGTGACCGTGCGGCGATCATCACTGACGGGCTGATCGTTGAGCCGTACCGCGCCGCCTTGCACATGCCGCCGTGCTTCGCCGTTGGACGCCGCCAGTCCGGCGGTCACCAGCAGCGACAGGATGCCGACGCCGGCTTCGAGCTTGGCGTTTTCGACCTCGACGCTCGGCAGCGTCTCGGCGAGGGCACCCTCCTCGAACGTCTTGCGTGCGGTTTCGCTGGCCTGTTCGGCGGCGCCGCGACCGTGGAGCAAGGCGGTGATCTCGGTGGCGAGGATCTTTTTCGCCTCGTTGATCTCGGATCCTCCCAGCTTCTCCAGGCGCGCCACCTCGTCCAACGGCAGCGTCGTATAGAGTTTCAGGAAACGGCCGACATCGGCGTCCTCGGTGTTGCGCCAATATTGCCAGAATTCGTAAGGCGAGAGCATCTCGGCATCGAGCCAGACGGCGCCCGTGGCGGACTTGCCCATCTTGGCGCCCGACGAGGTGGTGAGCAGCGGCGTGGTCAGCGCATAAAGCTGCGCGTCCTCCATGCGGCGACCGAGATCGATGCCGTTGATGATGTTGCCCCACTGGTCGGAGCCGCCCATCTGCAGACGGCAGCCGAGGCGCTTGTAGAGCTCGACGAAGTCATAGGCCTGCAGGATCATGTAGTTGAATTCGAGGAAGGACAATGACTGCTCGCGGTCGAGCCGCAGCTTGACGGAATCGAAGGCCAGCATGCGGTTGACCGAAAAGTGACGGCCGACGTCGCGCAGGAAATTGACGTAGTTGATCTCCATCAGCCAGTCGGCGTTGTTGACCATGATCGCGTCATTCGGGCCGCTGCCGAATTTGAGATACGGCATGAAATTGCGGCGGATACCGGCGAGATTGTCGTCGATATCGCGCGGTGTCAGAAGCTTGCGCGCCTCATCCTTGAAGGAAGGGTCGCCGATCATCGAGGTGCCGCCGCCCATCAAGGCGATCGGCCGGTGGCCGGTCTGCTGCAGCCAGTGCAGCATCATGATCTGGATCAGCGAGCCGGCGTGCAGGCTCTTGGCGGTCGCGTCGAAGCCGATATAGGCCGTCACCGTCTCCGTGGCGAAGAGATCGTCCAGCCCGGCATCATCCGAAGTCTGGTGGATGAAGCCGCGCTCGCTCATCGTGCGCAGGAAATCGGATTTGAAGGCAGGCATGTTTTCTTTCCCGAAAGCGCCCGGCCGATCCGGTACGGACGTATATGAACGCGCGCGTTTAGCACCCAAGCGCGATCAGCAAAAGTGGAATCCGGTTTTGCGTCCGATCGCGCTTTAACCAGGGACTCGCGATCAGCAAAAGTGGAATCCGGTTTTGCGCCCGATCGCGCCTCGACCTGGGGCTTGGCAATCACTTGTTGTTGAAACGCCGCAACCCGCCTCTCGGCGCGGATGCTTGCTTCATTGTTTGTGCTGGCGTAATGAGGCGCGCGCCAAAAGGTCCTTGCAGCCCACGACCCCAAGCGGCACCGCACGGCATCCACCCAATGCCATATCCGACGACAGAGCCCCACGCGACATGCCGGACGCATTGATATCCATCGTCATTCCTTGCAGGAACGAGGCGGCAAACCTGCCGCTGCTGATCGATGAGATCGAGGCGGCGATGACCGGGCGCGACTTCGAACTGATCATCGTCAACGACGGCTCGACCGATGGAACCGCAGCCGTTCTCGCCAAGCAGGCAGCACTTCGCCCGTTTCCCGTCAGGGAATTGCGGCACGAGAAATCGGCCGGCCAGAGCCTCTCGGTACGCTCCGGCGCCTGGGCGGCGCGCGGAAGCATCGTCGCCACGATCGACGGCGATGGTCAGAACGATCCGCAGTACATTCCCATGCTGGTTGACGCCTTGCGGCGGGCCGGGCCCGGCTACGGCGCCGCGCAAGGGCAGCGCCTGAAGCGCCGCGACAGCAAGGTCAAGCAACTGGCGTCGCGGTTCGCCAACTGGCTGAGAAACGCCATCCTTCATGACGAGACGCGCGACACCGGCTGCGGCCTGAAGGCGGTCCACACCGAGATCCTGCGCAAGCTGCCGTTCTTCGACGGCACCCATCGTTTCGTTCCGGCGCTGGTCATCCAGGAAGGATACCATGTCGTGCATTGCGACGTCGTCGACCGCTCCCGCCGCCACGGCAAGTCGAACTACGGGATTTTCGACCGCGGCCTCCAAGGCGTGCTCGATCTCTGCGGCGTCTGGTGGCTGCGCCGCAGACGTCGCCGGATGCCAAAGGTAGAGGAAATCATGCATGGTTAACGTGCTTCAGGAACTGGTGACCTGGATCCACCGGGTCTTCATCGAACAGTTCAACGCATGGATCCTGCTCGGCTTCGTGGCCCAGTTCTTTTTCACCATGCGCTTCGTCGTGCAGTGGCTTGCGTCGGAAAAGGCCAAGCGTAGCGTCGTGCCGATCGCCTTCTGGTTCTTCTCGCTGTTCGGCGGGGCTCTGCTGCTGGTTTATGCGATCAAGCGGCAGGACCCGGTGTTCATTGCCGGCCAGGGCATGGGCTTGTTCATCTACATCAGAAATCTCTGGCTGATCGCCAATGAACGCAAGGCGGCGATGACCAAGGTCGATTGAGCGGCTTTGCGCATCAGCAAGAATGGTCGGAGAGGCTGGAATATGGCGCTGAACAGGAACTACATCCTTCTCTTCCTGTTCAGCCTCGTGATGACGGTGTCGGGACTTGCGTCCATGCCCCCGCTGGATCGTGACGAGCCGCGCTTCGTCCAGGCCACCAAGCAGATGGTCGAGAGCGGCGATTATGTCGACATCCGCTTTCAGGACGCCTCACGCTACCAGAAGCCGATCGGCATCTATTGGCTGCAATCCGCGGCCGTGGCCCTGAGCGGCAAGGGCGCCGCCGCACCAATATGGGTCTACCGCCTGGTGTCGACGCTGGGCATCGCCCTGGCCGTTCTCGGCATCGCCTGGACCGGCACCAGGCTTTTCGGAGTCAGCGCCGGCATCGCCGCGGGCCTGGTGATGGCGGCGATCTTCGCCACCGCCTTCGAGGGCCGCGACGCCAAGACCGATGCGATGCTGCTGGCCTGCTGCGTGGCGGCGCAGGGCGCGCTGGCGCAGATCTATCTGGCATCGCGCCGCAACGAGCCCGTCGCCGGCCATCTGTGGTGGATATTCTGGCTGGCGCAAGGGGCCGCGATCCTCATCAAGGGGCCGATCGCCCCACTGCTGTCGGCGCTCACCATCGCTGTCTTGTTTGCATTCGAACGCGACGGACGCTGGCTATCGAAGCTCAAAGTGGGACGCGGCCTGCTGCTCGTCGTGCTGATCGTGTTGCCCTGGCTCGCCCTGATCACCTGGAAAAGCCACGGCGCCTTCCTCCAGCAGGCCGTCGGCAAGGATATGCTCGGCAAGGTCGCCCAGGGCGAGGAATCGCACGGCCTGCCGCCCGGCTTCTACATGCTGACCTACTCGCTGTTCATGTGGCCGTTCGGCCTGATCGCTGTCGGCGCCGGCCTGCAAGCCCTCAACCGGCTCCGCGACGATGTCAGGCTGCGCTTCTGCCTCGCCTGGTACATCCCCTTCTGGCTGGTGTTCGAGTTGATCCCGACCAAGCTGCCGCACTATGTGCTGCCGGCCTATCCCGGCATGGCGCTGCTGATCGGCTGGCTTTTGACATTGCAGCCGCAGGACGCCAATGCGCCGCTCCGGCGATGGCAGCAATGGTTGTGGTGGTCGACGGCCTTTGGCCTGGTCGTGGTCAGCCTCGGCCTGGCGGCGGTCTGCGTGGCCGCCCCGATCTACCTCACCCATGCTTTCTCCTGGTGGAGCATTCCGGCGGCCGCGTCGGCGCTCGGCGCCGGCTATCTGGCCTTCTCGCGACAGTTGCAAGTACCGCTTGCCCGTATCGGCGCCGTCGCCGCCTGTGCGGGCATCACCTACGGGTTGCTGTTTGGTGTCATCGCCCCAGCCTTGGGGCCGATATGGCTGAGCCCGGCGATCAACGAGGCTGTGCGCGCCTACAAGCCCTGCGACACCTCGGTGCTGGCGTCGGCCCGGTACCACGAACCGAGCCTTGTGTTCCTGGTGGGCACGAAAACGGTGCTGACCGATACCGATGGCGTGGCAAAGCACCTGCTTGCGGACCCCGCCTGCGCGCTGGGGCTGGCGCCGGTCGAGGATGAGCAGAAACTCAATGGTCTGCTGGCCGGGCAAGGCAAGGCGGCCAGCCGTCTTACACGGATCGACGGGCTCAACTTTTCATCGGGAGACAAAATGTCGCTCGGCCTCTACCGTATCGCCCAATGAATTCGACAATGGGATCGGGTTTTCAATGCTGGTGAAACCGCGCCCTTCCGTTTCCATTGCGCCCGCCGCGGTGCTGCGTCGGTCGGCCGGCAATTTCCGCGACACGCTGCGGATCGTCAGAGGGCGCTTCGCCGCTCGTTCCGCATCGTATCCCAAGATCCTCTGGCCGCTCTGGATCTCGGCCTGGATTTTGCTGACGGCAGTGGCGTTCGCCGGCCTCGACACGCCTGCGGGATTGCTGCACGGCCAGTGGTCGGCGGGATTCGGCCGGCTTGCCGAGTTCCTGACGCAGTTCGGCCTGGGCGGCTGGTATCTCATCCCGCCGGCACTGCTGCTCATAGGGGCCAATCTGACGGACTGGCGAAGCCTGTCGCGGCGGTCATTGATGCTCGTCTACAACTGGACCTGCCTGGCGTTCCTTGCACTGGGCGCCGTCGGCCTGTCCGGCCTGCTGGTCAATGTCCTGAAATATGCGATTGGCCGGGCGCGTCCGCTCTATTTTCAGGATCTTGGGGTCCTGTCGTTGCGTCCCTTCGCCTTCGATGCGCGCTTTGCCGGTTTTCCTTCCGGTCACGCCACGACCATGGGGGCCGTGTTCGGCATCCTGCTGCTTTTGTTCCCGCGGCGCTGGTACATCGCCTTGCCGGTCACGGCCTGCATCGCCTCGACGCGGGTCTTCGTCGGCGCGCATTATCCGAGCGATACCGTCGCCGGCTTTGGTCTTGGCTTTGCCTTCGCGCTGGTTTGCGGATTGGTCTTTGCCCGGCTCGGCTTCATCTTCAGCCCGACACGGTCGGGATTGCCGGTGCGCAAGCCGACCTTTCGGCTGATCGGTCGAAACAAGGCGAACGGCCGTCCGATCCGTTGAGCCTGGGATTTAGAGCAATTCCAGGAAAAGTGTATACGGTTTTCCGTCCGGAATTGCGTCAAACAAGGAGTTAGAGAGTTCCGTGAAACGGTGAACTGCTCTACTCGCCGTCCAGTCCGCCGTAGGACCTTACCAGGTGCACCATGTCGGATGAATTGGCCGTCTCGCTCTCAAGCCCGCGCGCAACGCCTGCGCGATCGGCGACGGGACGGTTCTGGCTGACCTTCCATTTGCCGTGAATTTCGCTGATCTCGATCTCCAGCCCGATGATGCCCTTGATCTGCGACTGGATGAACGGGGCAGGCGCATCGGTGACCGCCCATGGCGCCTCACGCGCGCCCTCCTGCGAAGCCGTCAGGTCAGCGATCTGCCGCGCCAGCCAGTCCTGGTCGTCGATCACCTTCGCGGTGCCGCGCACCTGCACGATGGCATAGTTCCAGGTCGGCACCACCTTGCCGGTTTCGCGCTTGGTCTCGTACCAGGACGGCGTCACATAGGCGTCGGTGCCCTGGAAGACGATCAGCACCGTCGAGGCCGGATTGTCGGCGATGAGGCGCCATTGCGGATTGGCTTTGGCCAGATGAGCGCGCAGCCTGCCGTTTGGCCCGATATCGGCGTCGAGCAGGAACGGGATGGCGTTGGCGACCGGCCCCTCGGGTCCGCCGGAAACCAACAGGCCGAGCGGATGCGCCCGGATCAGCCCGTGCAGCACGTCCGGCCGCGTTTCCTGGAAATGAGGGGGCTGGTACATCGCGGTCATCCGCCCTTTAGCGCAGCCGCTTCGGGCGCGGATCCGACAATTCGCCGGCCAGCCGGCGATCGAGATAATCCGCGCATTCCTCGATCAGCAGTTCGGCATCGTTGGCGAAGAAATGATTGGCGCCGGGCAAGGTCTTCTGCGTGATGGTGATGCCCTTTTGCGTGTGCAGCTTGTCGACCAGGCCCTGCACGTCCTTCGGCGGTGCCACCTTGTCGGCGTCGCCATGGATGATGAGCCCCGAGGAGGGGCAGGGAGCGAGGAAAGAGAAATCGTAGGTATTGGGCTGCGGCGCGACCGAGATGAAGCCTTCGATCTCGGGACGGCGCATCAAAAGCTGCATGCCGATCCACGAGCCGAAGGAATAGCCGGCAACCCAGCAACTCTTGGAATCCGGATGCAGCGACTGCACCCAGTCGAGTGCGGCTGCCGCATCCGACAATTCGCCTGTACCGTGATCGAATTCGCCCTGGCTGCGGCCGATGCCGCGGAAATTGAAGCGCAGCGTGGTGAAGTCGCGCTTCTGGAACATGTAGAAGAGGTCGTAGACGATCTTGTTGTTCATCGTGCCGCCGAATTGCGGGTGCGGATGCAAGACAATGGCGATCGGCGCGCTCTTTTCCTTCGAGGGCTGGTAGCGACCCTCGAGACGGCCGGCCGGACCGGTGAAAATGACCTCAGGCATGAAATACTCCACTTGGGTAATAAGAAATGCGCGGCGCCCGGAACAACCTTCCTCTGGCCTTGACGCAGGGCGAGCGTCTTCATAGAAGCTAGTTTAGAATTGTTCAAAACTGGGTGGCCGAAACGCAATCGCCCGGCCGCCCGCGCCGCAAGCCGCGTAAATAGGACGGCTTGCCTTGGAATTTCAAGGAAATAACGCGATATCTCGGTGGAATGGCTTCTGACGGGACCAACTGGAAGGAAATGGCCGGAATGCGCGCCTATCTCGACTACAATGCCAGTGCGCCGCTGCTTGCAGCGGCACGCGAGGCTATAGTCGCGGCGCTCGATATCGCCGCCAATCCATCATCGGTCCACGCCGAAGGGCGCTCGGCGCGTCGCCTGATCGAAACCGCAAGGCGTGATGTGGCGGAATTGGTGAAGGCCAAGGCTGGGCATGTCGTGTTCACGTCAGGCGCGACGGAAGCCGCCTCGATGCTGCTGACGCCCGATTGGCGGATGGGGCGCGGGATCATCCGCATGAGCCATCTCTACGTCTGCGAAGCCGACCACCCCTGCCTGTTGAACGGCGGGTCCTTCCCGGCCTCGCAGGTGACGCGGATCGGCGTCGACGCCGACGGAATTGTCGACCTCGAAGCAATGGCAAACGCCCTTGCCGCGCACGACAAGGCCAGCGGCCTGCCGCTGGTGGCAATCCATGCCGCCAATAATGAGACTGGCGTCATCCAGCCGGTCGATCGTATCGCCGAAGTCGTAAAAGCCGCCGGCGGTGTCCTCGTCGTAGACGCGGTTCAGGCGGCAGGGCGCATTTCAATCGACGTTTCGGCGGGTTACGCCGATTACCTTATACTGTCGTCGCACAAGATCGGCGGCCCCAAGGGCGTCGGCGCCATCGTCGCCGCTGCCGATCTGATGATGCCGAAGCCTCTCATCAACGGCGGTGGCCAGGAAAAGGGCCATCGCGGCGGCACGGAGAACCTGCCCGGCATTGCCGGATTTGGCGCGGCGGCGCGGGAGGCTCTCGCCGGATTGGAGGCCATCGATGCGGTGCGTCGGCGTCGCGACGAGATCGAGGCCATCGTAAAAATGTTGGTGCCGGACGTGGAAATCTTCGGAACCGGCGCGCCGAGGCTTGCCAACACGACATTCTTCGCTATTCCCGGCGTCAAGGCCGAGACGGTTCAGATCGCCTTCGACCTGGCCGGTGTGGCGCTGTCGGCGGGTTCTGCCTGCTCGTCGGGAAAAGTCGGTCCGAGCCATGTGCTGAAGGCCATGGGGCACGGTGACAGCCTGGGTGCGTTGCGCGTATCGATCGGCGCGGCGACCGGCGCGCAGGACATCGAGGCGTTCCGCCTGGCGCTGGCGGAAATCGCCGCGCGTCGGGTGCGCAAGGAGAAGGCCGCGTAGCGGTTGGACGAATTTGGGCCTTTCGGCCTGGTAGAGCCGTGCGTTTCATGCTGGCCGGGTGAATTTCCGGCCGAAGCGCACTATATGAAACTTACGCCGCCGCGGGTGCTCCTTGGGTGCTCATCCGGCGGTGCCATAGTTTGAAAACTGTCGGGCCTTGACCCCGGCGTGGATGGAGAACGCATATGCCTGCTGTGCAGGACACGATCGATCGGGTCCGAAAGATCGACGTCGACCAATACAAATACGGATTCCAGACCGAAATCGCTGTCGACAAGGCCCCCAAGGGCCTGAGCGAAGACATCATCCGTTTCATTTCGGCGAAGAAGGACGAACCGTCCTGGATGCTGGAATGGCGACTGGAAGCCTACCGGCGCTGGCTGACGCTGGAAGAGCCGACCTGGGCGCGCGTCAACTATCCCAAGATCGATTTCCAGGACATCTACTACTACGCGGCGCCGAAGAGCACGCCCGGCCCGACGTCGCTCAGCGACGTCGATCCCGAAATCCTGAAGGTCTATGAGAAACTCGGCATTCCGCTCAAGGAGCAGGAGATCCTGGCGGGCGTCCAGAAGACCGACGCGTCCGAGCTCGAGGAAGCCAGCGACAACGTCTATAAATCCGGCCGCGTCGCCGTCGACGCCGTGTTCGATTCGGTTTCCGTCGTCACCACTTTCAAGAAGGAGCTGGCGCAGGCCGGCGTCATCTTCTGCTCGATCTCGGAAGCCATCCGCGAACATCCGGAACTGGTGAAGAAATATCTTGGCTCCGTGGTGCCGACCTCGGACAATTTCTACGCTACGCTGAATTCGGCCGTGTTCACCGACGGCTCCTTCGTCTTCGTGCCCAAGGGTGTGCGCTGCCCGATGGAACTGTCGACCTATTTCCGCATGAACGAGAAGAACACCGGCCAGTTCGAGCGCACGCTGATCATCGCCGAGGAGGGGGCCTACGTCTCCTATCTCGAAGGCTGCACGGCGCCGCAGCGCGACGAGAACCAGCTCCATGCCGCGGTCGTCGAACTGGTGGCGCTCGATGACGCCGAAATCAAATATTCGACCGTGCAGAACTGGTATCCCGGCGACGCCGAGGGCAAGGGCGGCATCTACAATTTTGTCACCAAGCGCGGCGATTGCCGCGGCCACCGCTCGAAGATTTCATGGACGCAGGTCGAAACCGGCTCGGCCATCACCTGGAAATATCCGAGCTGCATCCTGCGCGGCGACGATTCCTCGGGCGAGTTCTATTCGATCGCCGTCTCGAACGGCTACCAGCAGGTCGATAGCGGCACCAAGATGATCCATCTTGGCAAGAACACGTCGAGCCGTATCATCTCCAAGGGCATCGCCGCCGGCTTCTCGCAGAACACCTATCGCGGCCAGGTTTCGGCGCACCGCAAGGCGACCAACGCGCGCAACTTCACCAATTGCGACTCGCTGCTGATCGGCGACCAGTGCGGCGCCCACACCGTGCCCTATATGGAGGCCAAGAACGCGACGGCTCAGTTCGAGCACGAAGCGACGACGTCGAAGATTTCCGAGGACCAGAAATTCTACGTCATGCAACGCGGCATCCCGGAGGAGGAAGCGATCGCGCTGATCGTCAACGGCTTCGTCAAGGACGTGATCCAGCAACTGCCGATGGAGTTCGCCGTCGAAGCCCAGAAGTTGATCGGAATTTCGCTCGAGGGCTCGGTCGGCTGACCGGACAGATATTCAGGAAACAAAAGAATGCTTGAAATCAAGAACCTGCATGCCCGCATCGTCGATGACGGCACTGAAATCATCCGCGGCCTGAATCTGACGGTGAAAGCCGGGGAGGTCGCCGCCATCATGGGACCGAACGGCTCGGGCAAGTCGACGTTGTCCTACATCCTCGCCGGCCGCGAGGACTATGAGGTCACCGAAGGCGATATCCTCTACAACGGCCAGTCGATCCTCGAAATGGATCCGGCCGAGCGCGCGACGTCGGGCATTTTCCTGGCCTTCCAGTATCCGATGGAGATACCGGGCGTGGCGACCATGGAGTTCCTCAAGGTGGCCATGAACGAGCAGCGCAAGGCGCGCGGCGAGGAGCCGCTGAAGATCCCCGAATTCTTGAAGCGGGTGAAGGATGCCGCAGCCTCGCTCAACATGGACATGAACATGTTGAAGCGGCCGCTCAATGTCGGCTTTTCCGGCGGCGAGAAGAAGCGCGCCGAGATCCTGCAGATGAAGCTTTTGGAGCCAAAGCTCTGCGTGCTTGACGAGACCGATTCCGGGCTCGACATCGATGCACTCAAGATCGTCTCCGATGGCGTCAACGCGCTGCGCTCGCCCGAGCGCGCCATTGTCGTCATTACCCACTATCAGCGGCTGCTCGAACACATCGTGCCCGACACTGTGCACGTGCTCTACAAGGGCCAGGTCATCAAGTCCGGCGACAAGTCGCTGGCGCTCGATTTGGAGGCCAATGGCTATGCCGGCGTGATCGGGCAAGCCGCGTGAGATGCCAGAAGGCAAGGTCAAACTGATGAACATGCATACACAACCGCAGCGGACGCCGGCCGAAACCGCGTTGATCGACGCTTTCGGCGAACGGTTGTCGCTGCTGCCGGGCGACGGCGCGGTGATGTTAAAGCGCGACGACGCCATCGAGGCGGTCAAGCACGGCCTGCCGACCCGGCGCATCGAATCCTGGCACTACACGGACCTGCGCCGGCTGCTGAACGCCGTGCCGGACTTCGATCCGACCGCCGTGGCCAAAGCCATCGCGCCAGTTGTTGAAGGTTCCACCGTGTTGCCGCTTCTCAATGGTGTGTCGAGCGCCAAAACACCCGGAATAGAAGGGGTCAGCGTCCAGGCCCTGTCGGAGAAACTGACCGACGGCAGCATCGCGGCTGGGCTCGATCCCTATGGCAGCGACGATGCCATCGGGGCGCTGAACACGGCTTTCGTCGCCGACGGCTATTTCGTCGACATCGCCGATGGCACCGAAGTGGAAAAGCCGATCGAATTGCAGAACCTGCAGGCCGGCGGCCAGACGCATGTGCGCCTGGCCGTGCGCGCCGGCGCCGATGCCAAGGCTGTGATCGTCGAGCGCCAGGCCGGCGAGGGCGCGGCCCTTGTCAGCTCGGTCAGTCAGCTCGTGCTCGGCGAAGGCGCCGAGGTGACCTGGCTGATCATCCAGGAGCAGCCGGATACGGCAACGCATCTGGCGCAGTTCAAGGCTCATATCGGCAAGAATGCGAAGCTGACGCTGTTCGTCATGAACGCCGGCGGCAAGCTCGTGCGCCAGGAGGTCGTGGTGAAGACCACGGGCGAGGGCGCCGACTTCCAGTTGCGCGGCATCAACCTGCTGGCCGGCGACGCCCACACGGACACAACCATGGTGCTCGACCATGCGGTGCCGCACACGACGTCGACGGAAGTGATCCGCAATGTCGTGACCGGCAAGGCCCGCGGCGTCTTCCAGGGCCGCATCAACGTCCATCAATATGCGCAGAAGACCAATGCCAAAATGGCTTGCAACACGCTGCTTCTCTCGGACGACGGCGAGTTCTCGACCAAGCCGGAACTCGAAATCTTCGCCGACGACGTCGTCTGCGGCCACGGCGCGACCGTCACCGAGATCGACCACAACCATCTGTTTTACCTGATGGCGCGCGGCATCGACGAGAAGAGCGCCCGTGGTCTGCTGGTGAAGGCTTTCGTCGCCGAGGTGATCGAGGAACTGGACGACGAGGTGATCGTCGAGGCGCTGGAAGCGCGACTCGACGAATGGTTTTTGACGCACGGGTGAAGTGATGAACGCACCAGGCAAGATCGGCGATTTCTACGACGTCGAGGCGATCCGCCGCGACTTCCCGATTCTGTCGCGCGACGTCTACGGCAAACCTCTCGTCTATCTCGATAACGGCGCCTCGGCGCAGAAGCCGCAGGCGGTGCTCGACGCCGTCCAGCACGCCTATAGCCAGGAATACGCCAACGTCCATCGCGGCCTGCATTTCCTGTCCAATGCGGCGACCGACGCCTATGAAAAGGCGCGAGAGACGGTGCGCCGTTTTCTTAACGCGCCCGGCACCGACAACATCGTCTTCACCTCGAACACGACGTCGGCGATCAACACGGTCGCTTATGGCTATGGCATGCCCAATATCGGCGAGGGCGACGAGATCGTGCTGTCGATCATGGAGCACCACTCCAACATCGTTCCCTGGCATTTCATCCGCGAGCGCCAGGGCGCCAAACTGGTCTGGGTGCCGGTCGACGATCTCGGTGTCTTCCATGTCGAGGAATTCGAAAAGCGACTGACCGACCGGACAAAGCTGGTCGCCATCACGCAGATGTCGAACGCGCTGGGCACGGTGACGCCGATCAAGGAGATCGTGCGGATCGCGCATTCGCGCGGCATTCCCGTGCTCGTCGACGGCAGCCAGAGCGCCGTCCATATGCCGATCGACGTGCAGGGCCTCGACTGCGATTTCTTCGTCTTCACGGGCCACAAGGTCTACGGACCCTCCGGCATCGGCGTGCTCTACGGCAAGAAGGACATCTTGCAGCGCATGCGCCCGTTCATGGGCGGCGGCGAGATGATCGAGGAGGTGACGGAGGACATCGTCACCTACAACGACCCGCCGCACCGCTTCGAGGCCGGCACGCCGCCGATCGTCCAGGCGATCGGGCTGGGCGCCGCGCTCGATTACATGGAAAAGATCGGCCGCGATCGGATCGCGGCGCACGAGGCCGATTTGAAGGACTATGCGCATGAGCGGTTGCGCGCCATCAACTCGCTGCGCATCTTCGGCGACGCGCCCGGCAAGGGCGCCATCATCTCGTTCGAGCTGCAAGGCATTCATGCCCATGACGTATCGATGGTGATCGACCGGCAAGGCGTGGCTGTGCGCGCGGGCACTCATTGCGCGCAGCCGCTGTTGAAACGCTTCGGCGTAACCTCCACATGCAGGGCGTCGTTCGGCATGTATAATACACGGGCCGAAGTCGATGCTTTGGCTGACGCGCTGGAAAAAGCGCGCAAGTTTTTCGGGTGACGATGATGGAAGATGCCAGCACAGCCACCGACGCTGTTCCCGAGGCGGCCGCCAATGCGGTGGTTTCCGCCTCCGCCATTCCCGCCGACGAACTGGCGCGGCTGACCGACGACATCGTTTCGGCGCTGAAGACGGTCTACGACCCGGAAATCCCGGCCGATATCTACGAGCTTGGCCTCGTCTACAAGATCGACATCGAGGACGACCGCTCGGTCAAGATCGACATGACGCTGACCGCGCCCGGCTGCCCGGTGGCCGGCGAGATGCCGGGATGGGTTGAGAATGCCGTCGGCGCCGTCGAAGGCGTGTCGGGCGTCGAGGTCAACATGACATTCGACCCGCCCTGGTCGCCCGACCGCATGTCGGAAGAGGCGCAGGTGGCCGTGGGCTGGTATTGACGTCGAGCCCGTCACACTTGCGCCAGTGGTAAAACTTCACCATTTTAGGTGAGGAATCATTCGGCAGGCCTTGAACCTGCATGGAATGGAGAAGGAAAAAGATGGGACGCTTTGCCGTCATCACGATGACCGAAAAGGCCGCCGACCGGGTGCGCGAGATCGTTGCCACGCGTGAAGGCGCGCATGGCATTCGCCTCGGCATCAAGAAGGGCGGTTGCGCCGGCATGGAATACACGGTCGATCTGGTGACCGAACCCAACACCAAGGACGACCACATCGAGCGCGACGGCGCCCACGTCTATGTCGCGCCGGAGGCAGCCCTTTTCCTGTTCGGCACCGAGATGGATTTCGAGCAGACCACGCTGCGCACCGGCTTCACCTTCCACAACCCGAACCAGAGCTCAGCCTGCGGCTGCGGTGAATCAGTCGAACTGAAGCCGGCCGATCTCAAGGCGCTGGCCGAGGCGCGCGCTTCGGCCTGACCTTCCTTCGCCGGGTTTACGGGGAGAAGAAGGGCCGGATGGGAGCAGCGCTGCCCCGTCCGAAGTCTGAGCCGTCTCTCATCTGCCTGCTTCTTCCCGAAAACGGGAAGAAGAGGACTATTCCACCCACATTCCTGTCCGCTTGTGCCAGTCGGCGATCGATTCCTCGGGATAGACGTCGAACACCTTGTCGCCCGGTCCGATATCGGGCTCGACCCAGTTGGCCTTGTATTTCAGCATCAGATGCACCTTCTCAGGCGGTGTCGGCAGGTCGCTGTCGATCGCCGAGGCGAAGGGATGGACGAGTTCCGGCCAGGTCGGGTCGTAGAGCCACAGCGCCGATCCGCATTTGCGGCAGAAATTGCGCTCTCCGGTCGAGATCTCGCAATGCGGATGTTCGTCGTCCTCGATCTCGGCCCGATAGACGCCGAGGCTGCTCTTGCCCCGGAGGGTCATCGTCTCGTAGTCGGCGCCGAGATTGATGGCAAAACCGCCGCCGCCCTGCTGCTTGCGGCAGATCGAGCAGTAGCACAGCATGAACGGCACGGGCGTGTGGCTTTCCACCTCGAAACGAACGGCATTGCAGCGGCAGGAGCCTTTGAGCAGGACAGGCATGGCGGGAAACTCCGATCGGTCATCCTTCAACCTGTCAGCATGGTTTTGGTTGCGCCGATGACAAGGCCGGATCGCGGTGACATGATCCGCGCATGGACGATGAACGCATAGAAGAACTCTTCCAGAGCCTGGGCCCGGTCAGCATCCGAAAACTGTTCGGCGGCAAGGGCATCTATGCCGACGGCGTCATCGTCGCCATCGTGCTGCGCGGCGAATTGATGCTGAAAGCGGACGAGCAAAGCGCGCCCGACTTCGAGGCGGCCGGCTGCACGCAGTGGACCTACACCGGGTCCCGCCACGGCAAGCTGGTTGCGATGCCCTACTGGAGCATTCCCGATAGTGCCTTCGACGACCCCGACGAGATGGCGGTATGGGCGCGGCGGGCCTATGAGGCGGGGCGGCGGGCGGGGAAGTAGGAGCTGCGTTCGCCGAAGAATACCGTCATGGGTTCTGAAGACGATCCAGAATGAGTCGCGTTCTGTCACGCCCCCCTCTGTCCTGCCGGACATCTCCCCCGAGAGGGGGGAGATTGGCGGTCTGGGCGGCGACGCCCTTTCTTCGATGCTGAAAATTGGCGAAAGCAGTCGGAATATCCGATCTCCCCCCTTGTGGGTCCCTTGTGGGGGAGATGTCCGGCAGGACAGAGGGGGGCGCTGGCCCGCAGGTATTGATAGATCTGCGCAGCAGATCTGTCCCCTACAGCGCCTTCGCTATCCTTGCCGCCAGCCGCGCATTGTTCTCGACCAGCGCGATGTTGGTCTTCAGGCTCCGGCCGCCGGTCAGTTCCAGGATTTTGGACAGCAGGAACGGCGTTACCGCCTTGCCGGTGACGTTGAGCGCCTCGGCAGCCTTCTGTGCGGCCTCGATATAGCCGGCCATCTCGCCGGCCGGGATTTCCTGATCCTCCGGCACCGGGTTGGCGATCAGCATGCCGCCGCTCAGGCCCAGCGCCTGTCGCGTCTTGTAGAAATGCGCGATGTCTTCCGGCGCGTGCAAGGTCAGCGGCGCGCGGAATGGCGACTGCCTGGACCAGAAGGCCGGCATGGTCTCGCAGCCATGGCCGATCACCGGCACGCCGCGGGTCTCCAGTACCTCCAGCGTCTTTTCGATGTCGAGGATGGCCTTGGCCCCGGCCGAGACGACGATGACGGGCGTGCGCGCGAGCTCATCGAGATCGGCGGAAATATCGAAGCTTTTTTCGGCGCCCTTGTGCACGCCGCCAATGCCGCCGGTGGCGAACACCTTTATGCCGACCATGTGCGCGGCGATCATGGTGGCGGCAACCGTGGTGCCGCCGGTGCGCCCTTGCGCGACGGCGAAGCCGAGATCGGCGCGAGAGAGCTTCATGGCATCGCCGG
Organism: Mesorhizobium sp. BR1-1-2; assembly: GCF_020165435.1. Taxonomy (NCBI): domain Bacteria; kingdom Pseudomonadati; phylum Pseudomonadota; class Alphaproteobacteria; order Hyphomicrobiales; family Phyllobacteriaceae; genus Mesorhizobium; species Mesorhizobium sp. BR1-1-2. The sequence continues at coordinate 251,163 of NZ_JAIUID010000002.1, read as the reverse complement.
TCATGGCGAGCGATTCGCGTTCTCCGTCGGAGAGGCCGATCTTGATGCGGCCCGCGACCACGGCGATCGTCGCCGGCACCGCGCCGCCATCCCCAATGATCTTTTCCACGTCCGCCGCCATGGCGCCATTGTCGGGGTAGGGCATGCCATGCGTGATGATCGTGCTTTCCAGCGCCACCACGGGCTTCCCGGCGGCCAAGGCTTGCGCCACCGGCGCGTGGACATCGATGAAGGGGCGGGCGGTCTCTGGGTTCATCTGGATCTCCAATCCGGAGTGCGGCGCATCCTTTCGGATGCGCACTCCGGCACTATGAATTTGCCGGTCTCATGCCATCTCCTGCTCATCGGGCACAAGAGCCAGCGCTTGCGCGAAGGTCGCCGTGGTGAAATCGGGAACGGCGCCAGCGCTTTCAATAGCCAGCGTCGCGGCGGCGACGCCCTCGCGCAGCGCCGCACGCAAGGGCATGCCGCGCAGCAAGGCGGCGACCGTCGCGCCGGCAAGCGCATCGCCGGCGCCGGTGACGTCCACGATTTTTCTTGGAGGGGGCGGGACGACGGCAAAGCTGCCGTCGCGGTCGAAACCGAGCACCGGGCCGCCGCCCGCCGTGACCACCGCGCTGTCGAGACCGGCGCTTCTCAGCCCGTCGACGATAACCTTCTGGGAGGCGGCATCGTCAAGCCCGGCAAGCGCCACCGCTTCGCGCCTGTTCATGAAGGCGACGGCCAGGCCGCCGAGCACCGGTTTCAAGCGCACGACCTTGGCCGGTGAAATGGCAATGGCGAAGACGGGCTTGCCGGCGGCAAGCGATACCAGCCGCTCCAGAGCCGCCGACGACAGATTGGCGTCGCACAGGACGGCATCGGCGGCGGCGATCTCTTCCCGCACCCTGGAGCGGCGGATCTGCTTGGTAAACGCCAGCTCATAGAGCGCCATGTCGGCAAAGCCGACGAGCAATTCGCCCTCACGGTCGATCAGCGCCGTATAGCTCGGCGTCGTGCGGTCGAGGAACACCGCGGACAAGTCCGCAATGCCTGCTTCGGCGATGGCGCGCGAAACCGTGTCGGCGGCGGCATCGCCGCCGCGCACCGACAGCAGCGAGCCCGAGACGCCTCGCCGTACCGCGCTGCGTAACGCGTTGAAGGCGCCGCCGCCGACATCCTCGCGCATCGTGCCCGGGTTGGAGGCGGCCGGCACATAAGCGCCGGATACCTGGCCGCGCCTGTCGATATGGGCACCGCCCACCGCCAGGAGTCTTGGAGATCTTACCATGCGCCGATATGACCTTTGTTGGCGCTCACGCACAAGCGCCATGCCGTGCGACGGAGCTTCGCAGGCAACGGCCGGCGATTCGTGAGGCCGGCACGGCGAACCAGCCTGGCCTAATGTTCGGCCATGCTGGAGCCGAATCCTGAGACAAAAAAAGAACAAATCAGGATGTTGCTTATTTTTCAAATGCTTGATCCCCCTTGCCAAATGAGAACAAAAAAGGTACAAATAACCAAGGATTACGGATTGTCCGGCCTTCATTGACGACTACGGGGTGATGTATCATGGCTCAGAACAGCTTGCGGCTTGTAGAGGATAAGGCAGTGGACAAATCAAAGGCTCTGGATGCGGCGCTGTCGCAAATCGAGCGAGCTTTCGGCAAGGGCTCGATCATGCGGCTCGGCGCGAACGAGCAGGTTGTCGAGATCGAAACCGTGCCGACCGGCTCGCTCGGTCTCGACATCGCGCTTGGCGTCGGCGGCTTGCCGCGCGGCCGCATCATCGAGATCTACGGGCCGGAAAGCTCGGGCAAGACGACGCTGGCGCTGCACACGGTGGCGGAAGCCCAGAAGAAGGGCGGCATCTGCGCCTTCGTCGATGCCGAGCACGCGCTCGATCCGGTCTATGCCCGCAAGCTCGGCGTCGATCTCGAAAACCTCCTGATCTCGCAGCCTGACACCGGCGAGCAGGCGCTTGAAATCTGCGATACGCTGGTGCGCTCCGGCGCCATCGATGTGCTGGTGGTCGATTCGGTCGCGGCACTGACGCCACGCGCCGAAATCGAGGGCGAGATGGGCGATTCGCTGCCCGGCCTGCAGGCCCGCCTGATGAGCCAGGCGCTGCGCAAGCTGACCGCCTCGATCTCGCGCTCCAACACCATGGTCATCTTCATCAACCAGATCCGCATGAAGATCGGCGTCATGTTCGGTTCGCCCGAAACCACCACCGGCGGCAATGCGCTCAAATTCTACGCCTCGGTGCGTCTCGATATCCGCCGCATCGGCTCGGTCAAGGACCGCGACGAGGTCGTCGGCAACCAGACGCGCGTCAAGGTGGTCAAGAACAAGCTGGCGCCGCCCTTCAAGGTGGTCGAGTTCGACATCATGTACGGCGAAGGCGTGTCGAAGACCGGCGAACTGGTCGATCTCGGGGTGAAGGCCGGCGTGGTCGAGAAGTCGGGCGCCTGGTTCTCCTACAATTCGCAGCGTCTCGGCCAGGGCCGCGAGAACGCGAAGCTGTTCCTGCGCGACAATCCCGATACGGCGCGCGAGATCGAACTTGCGCTCAGGCAGAACGCCGGACTGATCGCCGAAAAATTCCTCGAGAATGGCGGCTCCGAAGGTGGTGACGATGGGTTCGAGGATGAAGCCGGCGCGATGTAGGCGTTCGCCGGCGTAATCCAAGCGTTCGCCGGCGCGATCTAGCATTCGGTTTACGGCCCGAGTTCGGCCATAATCCAGGTTCATCAACTTGAGCTTATGTAATCGAGTTCTGTAGTATTGCGTTTCGAACCGCCGGCCCCGTGCCGGCGGTTTGCGTTTTGAGCGGCTGGTGAACCGCGAATTGACCAGCTTGCGTGTTTCTGGACAGGGTGCCAAGCGGCGGCTAAAAGGCCAGCTCCATCTTCTAAAGCGCAGAGCCCATTTTCCGCCGGTCCGGCCGGCGGCTCTCTCGAAAAGGCAGCATTCATGAGTGGCGTGAACGAGATCCGGTCGACATTTCTCGACTATTTCCGCAAGGAGGGTCACGAGGTCGTGGCGTCGAGCCCACTTGTGCCGCGCAACGATCCGACTCTGATGTTCACCAATGCCGGCATGGTGCAGTTCAAGAACGTCTTCACCGGCCTGGAGAAGCGGCCCTATTCGCGTGCCACGACCGCCCAGAAAAGCGTTCGCGCCGGCGGCAAGCACAACGACCTCGACAATGTCGGCTACACCGCGCGCCACCTGACCTTCTTCGAGATGCTCGGCAATTTCTCCTTCGGCGACTATTTCAAGGCGCGCGCCATCGAGTTGGCCTGGAACCTCATCACCCGGGAATTCGGGCTGAAGAAGGACAAGCTGCTCGTCACCGTCTATCACACCGACGACGAGGCGGCTGGTCTCTGGAAGAAGATCGCCGGTTTTTCCGACGATCGTATCATCCGCGTCCCGACCTCGGACAATTTCTGGGCGATGGGCGACACCGGCCCATGCGGGCCGTGCTCGGAAATCTTCATCGATCGCGGCGAGCACATCTGGGGCGGTCCTCCCGGCAGCCCGGAGGAGGATGGCGACCGGTTCCTGGAATTCTGGAACCTGGTGTTCATGCAATATGAGCAGGTGACGAAGGACGAGCGCATCGACCTGCCGCGCCCGTCGATAGACACCGGCATGGGCCTGGAGCGCATGGCCTCCATCCTGCAAGGCGTTGAAAGCGTCTTTGAGACCGACCTGTTCCGCCATCTGATCGATGCCGCGTCGTCAGCGCTCGGCCGCGGTCCCGACGCCGAGACCGTCGCGTCCTATCGCGTCATAGCCGATCACCTGCGCTCGTCCTCCTTCCTGGTCGCTGACGGCGTGCTGCCGTCCAATGAGGGGCGCGGCTACGTGCTGCGCCGCATCATGCGTCGCGCCATGCGCCATGCGCAGCTGCTCGGTGCGAACGAACCCCTGGTCTGGAAGCTGGTGCCGGCGCTGGTTCGCGAGATGGGCCAGGCCTATCCGGAACTTGTGCGCGGCGAACAGCTGATCACCGAGACGCTGAAGCTTGAGGAGACCAGGTTTCGCAAGACACTGGTACGCGGTCTCGGTCTGCTGTCGGAGGCGACGGAAAAGCTCGGCGCCGGCGACATGCTGGATGGTGAGACGGCCTTCAAGCTTTACGACACCTATGGCTTCCCGCTCGACCTGACGCAGGATGCGCTGCGCCAGCGCAACATCTCGGTCGATCTTGCCGGCTTCACCAATGCGATGGAGCAGCAGAAGGCGGAGGCGCGTAAGCATTGGGCGGGCTCCGGCGAGGCGGCGACCGAAGCGGTCTGGTTCCCGGTGCGCGAAAAAGCCGGTGCCACCGAATTCCTCGGCTACGAGACTGAAGCTGCGGAAGGCATCATCCAGGCGCTTGTCCGCGACGGCAAGGCTGTCGACAGCGCCGGCAAGGGCGAAGCGGTTGCCGTGGTCGTCAACCAGACGCCGTTCTATGCCGAATCCGGCGGTCAGATTGGCGACACGGGAACCATTTCAGGCGAAGGCTTCTCGATCGAGATTTCCGATACGCAGAAGAAGGCCGACGGGCTGTTCGTGCATCTCGGAAAGGTGATCAGCGGCACTGCCAGGACGGGTGCCGCCGTCGAGCTGAAGGTCGACCATGCGAGGCGCTCCAGGCTGCGCGCCAACCATTCCGCGACGCATCTGATCCATGAGGCGCTGCGCGAGGTGCTGGGCACCCATGTCGCGCAGAAGGGCTCGCTGGTCGCGCCCGAGCGCCTGCGCTTCGACATCTCGCACAACAAGCCCATCTCGCCCTCGGAACTCGAGGAAGTCGAGCGCATGGCCAATGAGATCGTGGTGCAGAACAGCCCGGTGACCACGCGCCTGATGTCGGTCGACGATGCCATCGCCGAAGGTGCCATGGCGCTGTTCGGCGAGAAATACGGCGATGAGGTGCGCGTCGTGTCGATGGGCACGGGCCTGCACGGCGCCAAGGCCAACCGCCCCTATTCGGTCGAGCTCTGCGGCGGCACGCATGTCAGGGCAACCGGTGACATCGGCCTGGTGCGCGTCGTGTCCGACAGCGCCGTCGCCGCAGGCGTGCGCCGCATCGAGGCGCTGACCGGTGAGGCCGCGCGCAAGCATCTCGATGAACAGGACCGGCGGCTGAAGGCGGCCGCGGCAACGCTGAAAATCTCGCCGGCCGACGTGCCGGCGCGTGTTGAAGCCCTGCTCGAAGAGCGCAAGAAGCTCGAGAAGGAGCTCACCGAAGCGCGCAAGAAGCTGGCGCTGGGCGGCGGGTCGCCCGCTGACGCGCCGGCCGCGAACGAGACCGTCGCGGGGGTCGGCTTCCTCGGCAAGTCGGTTTCCGGTGTCTCGCCGAAGGATCTGAAGCCGTTGGCTGACGCCGGCAAAAGCTCGCTCGGTTCAGGCGTCGTCGTCTTCGTCGGCACGGCTGAGGACAACAAGGCGAGCGTCGTGGTCGCCGTCACCGACGATCTCGTCGGCCGCTTCAGCGCCGTCGACCTGGTGCGCGTGGCCTCCGCAGCACTCGGCGGGCAGGGCGGCGGCGGCAGGCCCGACATGGCCCAGGCGGGTGGCCCCGATGCCTCGAAGGCCGATGACGCAATTGCTGCGGTGAGGGCGGCGCTGGAGGCCGCGTGAACTGCCGGAATCATCAGATGTTCAGGGCAGCGCCGCCCCTCATCTGGCTGCCGCCATCTTCTCCCCCGTAAACGGGAGAAGGACGCTCTCGGGCGTGATTTCGCCAATTATCGTCGTTGAAGAATGGCCGCGGAGGTCGCGGCCAGCTTCTTTCTCCCCGTTTTACGGGGAGAAATGCCCGGCAGGGCAATGAGGGGCGGCGCTAACGCCGAGCAAGTTTCGCTCGACTAGCCCAGCTTTTCGGTGCGTGCAAAGCTCGGGCGCTCGACCACCGAGCATGCCAGTCCCGGATATCCGCAAACCGAGCCAGCAGATCCCGCCCCTCGCTGACCTTGACGAAATAGGCAATGATCGGCGCCGCATGCAGGTCGGCGAGCGTCACCCGGTCGCCGAGCAGCCACGGTCCGGGAACCTTGAGTGAGGTGAGCACCCTGAGGATCGTTTCCGCCTGGCTCAGGCCATCGGCGATCAGCCTCTCATCCGGCTCGGTCTTCTCCAGCCGCTCCACGGCGACATCCCAGACCATGGCCCGATAGCCATAGGCGTCGAGCATGCCGATGATCTGGTTCATCCGCGCGCGGCCGCGCGGATCCTTCGGCTGCAAGGGTGGCCCGTCGAACGCCTCATCGATATAGCGCGCAATCGCGCTGGCCTCGAACAGGCGAAAACCGTCGTGCTCGAAGGCCGGGATGCGGCCGAATGGGTGGTGCTCGAAATACCAGCCGGGGATGCCCTCGGCGGCGAAGACATCGACCGGCACAAGCTCGTAGTCGACGCCCTTCTCCTCCAGCGCCATGCGCGCTATGCGCACGTAAACACTGTAGTCAGCGCCGTAGAGGACCGGTTTGGCCATGCTGCCAGCCCTTTGCTCGTTTTCGTTGGCCCAAAAGCCGAAGGCTCCTTCCGGAGCCTTCGGCATGTCGAACCCGCGGGTGCCTACGCCATCGCCTTCTGCAAGTTCTCGTCGATCTTGTCGAGGAAGCCGGTGGTCGAGAGCCAAGGCTGGTCGGGGCCGATCAGCAGCGACAGGTCCTTGGTCATGTAGCCGCTCTCGACCGTCTGGATGCAGACCTTCTCCAGCGTCTCGGCGAAGCGCTTCAGTTCGGCATTGTCATCGAGCTTGGCGCGGTGGGCGAGACCGCGCGTCCAGGCGAAGATCGAGGCGATCGAATTGGTCGAGGTTTCCTCGCCCTTCTGGTGCTGGCGATAGTGGCGGGTGACGGTGCCGTGCGCGGCTTCCGCTTCCACCGTTTTGCCGTCCGGCGTCATCAGCACCGAGGTCATCAGGCCGAGCGAGCCGAACCCCTGCGCCACCGTGTCGGACTGCACGTCGCCGTCATAATTCTTGCAGGCCCAGACGTAGCCGCCCGACCACTTCAGGCTGGAGGCCACCATGTCGTCGATCAGGCGGTGCTCGTACCACAGCTTCTTCGACTTGAACTCGGCCTCGAATTCTGCCTCGTAGACTTCCTGGAAAATATCCTTGAAGCGGCCGTCATAGGCCTTGAGGATGGTGTTCTTGGTCGAGAGATAGACCGGGTAGTTGCGCAGCAGGCCGTAGTTCAGCGAAGCGCGGGCGAATTCGCGGATCGACTCGTCGAGATTGTACATGGCCATGGCTACGCCGGCGCCGGGCGCATCGAACACGTCGTGCTCGATAACCTGGCCATCCTCGCCGACGAACTTGATCGTCAGCTTGCCCTTGCCAGGGAAACGGAAATCGGTAGCGCGGTACTGGTCGCCATAGGCGTGGCGGCCGACGATGATCGGCTTGGTCCAGCCGGGCACCAGCCGCGGCACGTTCTTCATGATGATCGGCTCGCGGAAGATGGTGCCGCCGAGGATGTTGCGGATGGTGCCGTTGGGCGACTTCCACATCTTCTTCAGCTTGAATTCCTCGACGCGCTGCTCGTCGGGCGTGATGGTCGCGCATTTCACGCCGACGCCGTACTTCTTGATGGCGTTGGCCGAATCGACGGTCACCTGGTCGTTGGTGGCGTCGCGATGCTCGATGCCGAGGTCGTAATATTCAAGCTTGAGGTCGAGATAAGGGTGGATCAACTTGTCCTTGATGAACTGCCAGATGATGCGGGTCATCTCGTCGCCGTCGAGTTCGACGACCGGGTTCGCCACCTTGATCTTCGCCATGGAAAGAATGCCTCGTTGCTGGGAAATGGGACGGCCTTGCCCGCGTGGCGTTCGGCCGGGATGCGCCCCTATATCAAAGCGTTTTTGGCCGCGCAAACGGCGATCGGTCACGAAAGCGAAGCGATCGCCCCGCCATTTGCGAATGCTTCATTTTCGCGGCCGAATATGGCAGGGGACGCTGAAATGCCGCAAACAGCAGTTCATTGACAATCATGCCCGTCATCAAAGATTCCGATAACGCTTCAGCCGCCGGCCCCGCCATCATCCTCGTGGAGCCGCAGCTCGGCGAGAATATCGGCATGGTTGCGCGCGCCATGGCCAATTTTGGCCTGGTCGAACTTCGCCTCGTAAACCCGCGCGACGGCTGGCCGAACGAGAAGGCGCGGGCGGCGGCCAGCCGTGCCGATCATGTTATCGACGCCGTGAAGGTTTTCGACGATCTCGCCACGGCGATGGCCGACCTGAATTTCGTTTTCGCGACCACGGCAAGGCAGCGCGACGGCTTCAAGCCCGTGCGCGGGCCGGTCGAGGCGGGAAGGGTGCTCCGGGCCCGTCATGGCATGGGTCAGCGAACCGGCATACTGTTCGGCCGTGAGCGTTTCGGCCTCTACAATGACGAGGTCGGCCTCGCCGACGAGATCGTGACTTTTCCGGTCGATCCCGATTTCTCCTCGCTCAACATCGCCCAGGCCGCGCTACTCATGTCTTACGAGTGGATGAAGTCCGGCCTTGAGGACGAGACTAAGACAAATTTTACGGGCCCGGAGATGAAGCCGGCCAGCAAGGAAGAACTGCACGGCCTGTTCACCTATCTCGAAGGCGCACTCGAAGCGCGCGGCTATTTCCGGCCGGCGCCGAAGAAGCCGAAGATGGTTGACAATCTGCGCGCCGTATTGACCCGGGCGGGTTTCGCCGAGCCGGAGCTGAAGGTGCTGCGCGGCATCATCTCCTCGCTGGACAGGTTCTCGCCGGTGATGCCGCGCGGCGACGGCTCTCCGGGAGATGATCCAAGGCGGCTTCCGGCCGCCGCGCGCGCCGGCGGTCCGGGCCGCAAGACCAACGCGGATCGTCAGGTGGCCGATGACGACGACAGCGCCACGCCGCCGCTCGGCGGCAAGGGAACCGACAATGACTGATCAGCCGATCCTGATGTTCGATTCCGGCATCGGCGGGCTGACTGTGCTGCGCGAGGCGCGCGTGCTGATGCCCGACCGCCGCTTCGTCTACATCGCCGACGATGCCGCCTTTCCCTTTGGCGCTTGGGAGGAACCGGCGCTGCGGATCCATATACTCGACCTGTTCGGCAAATTGCTCGACCGGTTCGCCCCGGCCATCTCAGTCATCGCCTGCAACACCGCCTCGACGCTGGTGATCGATGCTTTGCGCGCGAGGTTTCCCGGCCATCCCTTTGTCGGCACCGTGCCTGCGATCAAGCCTGCGGCGGAGCGCACTCGCTCCGGCCTCGTCTCCGTGCTGGCGACGCCGGGCACGGTGAAACGGCAATACACGCGCGACCTGATCAGCAAATGGGCGCAGAAATGCCATGTCCGTCTGGTCGGCAGCGACCGGCTGGCTGGGCTGGCCGAAGCCTATATGCGCGAAGGTTTCGTCGACGAGGAAGCCGTGCGCGCCGAGATCGCCCCGTGTTTCATCGAACGCGACGGCATGCGCACCGACATCGCCGTGCTCGCCTGCACGCATTATCCTTTTCTGGTCAACCGCATGCGCAAGACCGCACCCTGGCCGGTCGACTGGATCGATCCTGCCGAAGCGATCGCCCGGCGGGCGATGTCGCTGCTGTCGCCGCTCAACGAGCCGTTGCTGCAAGGTCAGCCGGACATCGCGGTCTTCACATCCGGCAAGGCGGACTTTGCCACCAGCCGTTTGATGCAGGGCTTTGGACTGACGGTCACCTGATTTCCGGAACATTGGCGAGGCCGTTTCGTTTTCTCCCAGGCGATGAAGGGAGAAAAACCATGCCTGCCACCTCGAAAGCCCAGCAGAAGGCCGCCGGCGCCGCACTGTCGGCCAAGCGCGGCGAGACCAAGAAGAGCGAGCTCAAAGGCGCTTCCAAGGGGATGTACGAATCCATGAGCGAAAAGCAGCTCGAGGAATTCGCCGAAAGCAAGCGCAAAGGTTTGCCCGAAAAAAAGAAAGATTGAAGGGAAGCGCTATTGGCAATACCATTTGCAGGGTTCGTCAACGGCAAGAAATAGCCCGCGACGAGGTCGCAGGCCTTTATATAATTGTCAGTCATTGGTCGGTGTAATCAGCGCCAGTGGCGGCTGTTAGCGCCAGTGGCAGCGTCGCACTTTCTGGCGAATGACATGGCGGTGACCATGGCGCCACACCACGCGCTTCTTGACCACGGTCCGACATACCTGATGAGGCCGGTGGCCTTGCCAGTGCCTTGCCATCGCCGGCTCCGGCGCGATGACGGCCATCGATCCGGCTAACACCGCCGCACCAGTCAGGCTTAGAAAGAACTTCTTCATCCGAATTCAGGCTCCTCTGCTCAGGTCCCTTCCTGGAGCGGTTCAGCTTCAGGGAATCGCCGTCCCGCTCCGGTTTTTTACACAATCCCCGGTAGAAACTGCTAGCGCTTTCCTGGAATTGTTCTAGTGCCGCTGGCGCGACAACCTCCCGCCCGATACGGCACCGCATTCAACAACAACATTGAAAACCGCATATGGTCGCGCGGGGCGGCGCCAGTTGGAAGCTTGACAGCGGTTAAATCTCTGTTTAACAGCGCTCCCAACACCGGGCCGCAACGCCCGGTGGTTTGTTTTGCATGCGCAAGACCCGGTGGGAAGCCAGTCTGTTTCCGAGGTCTTGTTTGAACTGACGTGTCCCGTGGGTTTTCCGCCGCGTTGCGTGGGAAAACCCTGTCAGGTCTCGAAAACGGAGGCCAGAGGAGGGCGCGTTTCCTTCACCCGGAGCATGAGGTTCCGGGTGTATTCTTTTGAAAGGGAATGCGATGAGCAAGCGCGAATCCGCGAAGTACAAGATCGACCGCCGTCTTGGTGAAAACATCTGGGGCCGCCCGAAGTCCCCGGTCAACAAGCGTGAATACGGCCCCGGCCAGCACGGCCAGCGCCGCAAGGGCAAGCTTTCCGATTTCGGCCTGCAGCTGCGCGCCAAGCAGAAGCTGAAGGGCCACTATGGCGACGTTTCGGAAAAGCAGTTCCGCAAGGTCTATGAAGAGGCCGATCGCCGCAAGGGCGACACCTCCGAGAACCTGATCGGCCTGCTCGAGTCGCGTCTGGACGCGGTCGTCTACCGCGCCAAGTTCGTTCCGACCATTTTCGCCGCCCGCCAGTTCGTCAACCACGGCCACGTCAACGTCAACGGCAAGCGCGTCAACATCGGCTCGTACCGCTGCAAGCCGGGCGACGTCGTCGAAGTGCGCGAAAAGTCGAAGCAGCTGGTGATCGTCCTGGAATCGGTCGGCCTCGCCGAGCGCGACGTTCCCGACTACATCGAAGCCGATCACAACAAGATGACCGCGACCTTCTCACGTATCCCGGGCCTGGCGGACGTTCCGTTCGCCGTCCAGATGGAACCGAACCTCGTCGTCGAATTCTATTCGCGTTAAGCGAAGGCTTTTTGCGAGACCGGAAGGGGCCGCCCATCGAGGCGGCCTTTTCTTTGTCGGCCATGTCCGCTAATCCGGGCGGCAACGAAGCTCCGAACGTTCGTTGCTCCAGGATTTGGAACCGACGCCATGAACATGCTGCCAGACGCTCAATCGCTTGAGCAGGCCGCCGACATCGAAGGCGGCTTTCATCCGCTGTTCGCCGATGTGCCGTCTTCGGTCGAGTTCAACAAGTTGCGCAAGCGGTTGCTGCGCCTGACCCGCCAGGCAATCGAGGATTTTTCGATGGTCAGGCCAGGCGAGCGCTGGCTGGTGGCTCTGTCGGGCGGCAAGGATTCCTACGGCCTGCTTGCCATGCTCTTGGACCTCAAATGGCGAGGCCTGCTGCCGGTGGAGCTGTTGGCCTGCAATCTCGACCAGGGCCAGCCGAACTTTCCCAAGCACATCCTGCCCGATTACCTCAATGCCCACGGCATCGCACACCGCATCGAATACCAGGACACCTATTCCGTCGTCACCGACAAGCTGCCGCAAGGCAGCACCTATTGCTCGCTCTGTTCACGCCTGCGGCGTGGCCATCTCTATCGCGTCGCCCGGGAGGAGGGATGCTCGGCGCTGGTGCTCGGCCATCATCGCGAGGACATCCTCGAAACCTTTTTCATGAATCTGTTCCACGGCGGCCGGCTCGCCGCCATGCCGCCAAAGCTGCTCAACGACGAAGGCGACGTCATGGTGCTGCGCCCGCTTGCCTACTGCGCCGAAGCCGACCTCGAAAAGTTCGCCGCGGCGATGCGGTTCCCAATCATCCCTTGCGATCTCTGCGGCAGCCAGGAAGGCCTTCAGCGCAACGCTATGAAGGCCATGCTCGACGATATCGAGAAGCGCATGCCCGGCCGCAAGGATACGATGCTGCGTGCGCTGTCCAACACCAGGCCGTCGCATCTGCTCGACAGGAAACTGTTCGATTTCGCCGCCCTCGATGAAACGCTCTCCAGCAGGCAAGACATTTCCGATGACATTTGACGACACCGCGATCGACTGGCTGGCCAGCACCCTGGCCGAAGCAGCCGAAGCCGAAATCATGCCGCGCTTTCGCCGGTTGGGCGACGGCGACGTCCGTCATAAGACGTCGGCCGCCGACCTGGTGACGCAAGCCGATGTCAGTGCCGAGCGGCTGATCACCGCCAAGCTGCGTGAGCGCTACCCAACAGCCATGATCGTCGGCGAGGAAGCCTGTTCCGACAATCCGGCGCTGCTCGACGGCCTTGGCGATGCCGATCTGGCTTTTACGATCGATCCGGTGGACGGCACTTTCAATTTCGCTTCCGGCGTGCCGTTGTTCGGCGTCATGCTGGGTGTCGTGGTCCGGGGCGAGACCGTCGCAGGCATCATCCACGATCCGGTCGGCAAGGACTGTCTGATCGGCGCCAAGGGTGCGGGCAGCCATATCAGGCACGCCCATGGCAGTCTGGAAAAGGTGCGTGTCGCGGCGCCCGCGCCGATCTCGGGAATGACCGGTTCCGTCTCCTGGCAGTATATGGCCGAACCGGAGCGGTCCCGGCTGGCGCGCAACCAGACGAAAATCCTGTCGCAATTCGCCTATCGCTGCGCCGCGCATGAATACCGCCTTCTGGCCAGCGGCCATGCCCATTTCGTCGTCTACAACAAGCTGATGCCGTGGGACCATCTGCCCGGTGTGCTGATCCATGCCGAGGCCGGCGGCCACGCCGCGCGTTTCGACGCCAGCGCCTATCTGCCATCGCATGTCGGTGGTGGCCTGCTTGTCGCACCCGACCGGGAAAGCTGGCGCGAGTTGCGCAGGGAGCTCTGGGCGCAATAGGCCGGCTGCCAATTAGGATGCCCAGCCGAGCGTCGCAAAGGCGACAATTCAATGCAGATCGGCGATGTGCCCTGAGACGGGTGGGTTCTGCGGCTGGAACATCTTGCCGCGCTCGGCGATGAAGATCATCAGCAGCGCTGCGACCGAGACGCTGCAGAAGCCGGCGGCGAGCGGCGTCACGGTGCCGTTGAAAGCCTGACCGATCAGCGTGCCGAGAATGCCGCCGAGAAACGTCTGCATGAAGCCCAGGATGGACGAGGCCGTACCGGCCAGCTGACCAAGCGGCTCCATGGCCAACGCATTGAAATTGGCGCCGAGCGCGCCGAACGGAAGCATGGCGCAGGCAAAGAAGGTGACGAACAGCCAGAGCGGCATCTTCATTTCCAGCGAAACGACCAGCCAGGCCAGGCTGATGATCAGAAACAACAGCAGCGCACTCTGCGACAGGCGGCGCATGCCGATGCGGCCGACAAGGCGCGAGTTCAGGTAGTTGGAGAAGGCGAGCACGCCGGCCACGCCGGCGAAGATGACCGGAAACAGCTCGCCGACGTTGAAAATATCGACATAAATCTGCTGCGCCGAGGCGATGAAGCCGAACATGGCACCGAAGATGAATGTGCTGGCGAAGGCATAGCAGATCGCGACCCGGTTGGTCAGCACGATGCGAAACCCGCCGACAATGGCATTGACGGTCAATGGCCGGCGATATTCGGGATGCAGCGTCTCGGGCAGACGCAGCAGCGACCAGGCCGAGACCACAAGCGCGCCGACGGCCATGGTGACGAAGATCAGATGCCAGGTCGCGAACAGCATGATGAACTGGCCGATGCCGGGAGCGATCACCGGGATCGCCATGAACACCATGAAGATCAGCGACATCACCTCGGCCATGCGCCGGCCATCGAACGTATCGCGCACGATCGAGACGGCGATGACGCGGGTCGCGGCCGCACCGATGCCTTGCACGGCCCGGCACAGCAGAAGCGTCTCGAAGCTTGGCGCTATGGCAGCCGCGGCCGCCGCCGCCACATAAATGATTAGGCCGGCGACGAGCGGCGCGCGGCGACCGAAACGGTCCGAGAACGGTCCGAAAAAAAGCTGTCCGCCGCCAAAACCCAGAATATAGGCGGTGATCACATATTGCCGGTGGTTTTCGTTCTCCACGCCAAGCGAAGCGCCTATCTGCTGCAGCGCCGGCAGCATGATGTCGATGGCCAGTGAATTGAGCGCCATCAGCGCCGCGCACAGCGCGATGAACTCCCAGCGCGGAATGGGCAATTTGCTTGCCGATTGCGGTGCTGACGTCTGCTGGTCCACGGCAAGTCCGATCTCTCAAACGAAAACGCGCCGGTAGGCCGGCGCATTGGCTCGTCTCGGTCCCGGTCAGGGACGCAAAATAGCCGAGGAGGTGAGGCTCCCGGTGTTCAGGGCATGTCGGCAGCGACATGCCCAACCGAAATCAGGCAGCGCCCTTGACGCTCACGCCCTTCTCGACAAGGAATGTCTGCAACTCGCCCGCCTGGAACATTTCGCGCACGATATCGCAGCCGCCGACGAACTCGCCCTTGACATACAGCTGAGGGATCGTCGGCCAGTTGGAGTATTCCTTGATGCCCTGGCGCAGTTCGGCCGAATCCAGCACGTTCACGCCTTTGTAGTCGGCGCCGATATAGTCGAGGATCTGGACAACCTGGCCGGAAAATCCGCACTGCGGGAAACCGGGCGTGCCTTTCATGAAAAGCACGACGTCGTTGCCCTTCACCTCGTTGTCGATGTAGTCGTTGATACCGCTCATGGAATATCCTTTCCCGCCTGTGGGAGTCAGGCTCGAAGCTTTTCCATCAGATAAACCCATAGGTTGCCCGAAACAAGACTTTAGCCGCGTCGTGGCCTGAATGGCGCAAAAGATGCGGCGTTTTGGGCCAAGCGACTTTCGCGTTGGAATCCCTTAATCCGGCACGCTCGTCTGCAGCGCGAGCGCGTGCAGCACGCCGCCCATATTGCCCTTCAGCGCGTCATAGACCATCTGGTGCTGCTGCACGCGGCTTTTTCCGCGAAAGCTTTCGGCCACGACTTCGGCCGCATAGTGATCGCCGTCGCCGGCAAGGTCACGGATGGTCACCCTGGCGTCCGGGATGCCTTCCTTGATCAGTTTTTCGATGTCGCGGGCATCCATTGCCATGGCAAATTCCTGTTTTTTGGTCGGGCTGCGGCATGGCTGCCCGTGCGATGAGAGTCGGGTGAACCTAAAGCCTTTCCGGTCGGGATTGAAGCCGTTCCGTCCAGCCCCACCGCGGTTGTGGCTCACGACGCGTTCTCGCCCTGACCGCCGGCGTCGTCCGCGGGATCGTCCTCGGGCGTCGAGAAGGTCCGCCCAAGGCTGAAGGTCAGCACATAGAGAGGAAGGTTGATCGTGAGGTTGGCAATCGGCAGATAGGCGGTCATCCGCCAGACGGGCGAGAAGAACGGCTGGCCATAGCCATCGCAGACCAGCGAGGAGCCATACTCCCACAGTGCCCCCAATGCGGCCGCGACGGCGAAAAGTTTGATGCAGGTGAAGACGTGCCTCGTCCTTGCTTGGTCCGGCAGAAGCCGGCTCCAAAGCACCAGGCAGACAAGCGGAACCGCATAAAGAAGGTTCTGCAGGCCAAGCATCGGAAGCGTGTCGTTGGCCGCGGCGAGGAACTCCGCGCGTGTTTCCAACCGGGCGCAGACCTCGCTCGAGGTCGTCGACAGCAGGAAAAAGACGAACGGGCCGAGAAACCAGAAGAAGAACAGCGATGGCCAGAAGACGACTGCAAGCAGCGCCCGGGCGGCCAGTTTCCTGTGATTGAGCTTTTCCGAAAGATCGGTTCCCACTTTTCGGGATCACGCTCTGGTCAAATGGCCTGATCCATGAAGCGCGGGAACCAGCCTTCGTGCGCGGCGGTCAATTCGCCGAGCGGTATCGCCCGTGCCTCGCCGAGTTTCAGCGTGTCGCCGCCGGTCGAACCGATCCACGGCGCGAAGATGCCGAGCTCGCCTTGCTGTTTGCGGATTGCATCCCAGTCCTCACTGTCTGGATCGATCGACAGCGTCAGGAGATAGCGGCCCTGGTCCTCGCCGAACCAGACCGGGATGGGATCGGTGCCGGCCAGTCCGGGGACGGTCGCGCCGATGCCCGACGCCATCGCCATCTCGGCCAGGGCGACGGCGATGCCGCCGTCGGAAACGTCGTGAGCCGCGGTGACGATGCCGGACGCGATGAGGGCGCGCACATGGTCGCCGACCCGCTTTTCATGGTCGAGGTCGACCGGCGGCGGCGGGCCGTCGCTGCGGCCGTGGATGTCGCGCAAGTAAACCGATTGGCCGAGATGCGTGCCCCATGAGGCTGGTGCGCCGACCAGCAGGATCATCTGGCCTTGCGCCGCAAAACCGGCCCGCACCATCTTCGACCAGTCGGCGATCAGCCCGACGCCGCCGATGGTCGGCGTCGGCAGGATGCCCCGGCCATTGGTTTCGTTGTAGAGCGAGACATTGCCCGATACGATCGGGAAGCCGAGCGCGCGGCAGGCATCGCCAATGCCCTTCACCGCGCCGACCAGCTGACCCATGATCTCGGGCCGTTCCGGATTGCCGAAATTGAGATTGTCGGTGGCGGCCAGCGGCAGCGCGCCCGTGGCGGTCAGGTTGCGCCAGCATTCGGCTACCGCCTGCTTGCCGCCCTCGTAGGGGTCGGCCTCGCAATAGCGTGGCGTCACGTCCGAGGAGAAAGCCAGCGCCTTTGTCGGATGGCCTTCGACTCGCACCACGCCGGCATCGCCACCGGGAAGCTGCAGCGAATTGCCCTGGATCAGCGTGTCGTACTGCTCCCACACCCAGCGGCGCGACGACAGGTCAGGCCCGCCGAGCAGTTTCAGCAGCGCGTCGGCGACATCGGCCTGCGGAACGTCATTGGCCGCAAGCGGCGCCGGCTTCTTCGGCTCGACCCACGGACGGTCATATTCCGGCGCCTTGTCGCCGAGATCCTTGATCGGCAGGTCGGCGACCTGGTCGCCTTGATGCAGAACGCGGAAGCGCAGATCGTCGGTCGTCTTGCCGACAATGGCGAAGTCGAGCCCCCATTTGTGGAAGATCGCCTCGGCCTCCTTTTCTTTTTCGGGGCGCAGCACCATCAGCATGCGCTCCTGGCTTTCCGACAGCATCATCTCGTAGGCGCTCATACGCTCCTCGCGCACCGGCACCTTGTCGAGGTCGAGCTCGATGCCGAGATCCCCCTTGGCGCCCATCTCGACGGCCGAACAGGTAAGGCCGGCAGCACCCATGTCCTGGATGGCGATGACCGCGCCGGACGCCATCAGTTCGAGACATGCTTCCAGCAGGCACTTTTCGGTGAAGGGATCGCCGACCTGCACGGTCGGGCGCTTCTCGTCGATCTTGTCGTCGAATTCGGCCGAGGCCATGGTGGCGCCGCCGACGCCGTCGCGACCGGTCTTGGCGCCGAGATAGACGACCGGCAGGCCGACGCCCTTGGCCTCCGACAGGAAAATCGCGTCCGTCTTGGCAAGACCCGCGGCAAAAGCGTTGACCAGGATATTGCCGTTGTAGCGGGCGTCGAAATTGACCTCGCCGCCGACCGTCGGCACGCCGAAGGAATTGCCGTAGCCGCCGACGCCGGAAACCACGCCCGCCACCAGGTGCCTGGTCTTGGGGTGGTCGGGAGCGCCGAAGCGCAAGGCGTTCATCGCCGCGATCGGCCGCGCGCCCATGGTGAAGACGTCGCGCAATATGCCGCCCACGCCTGTCGCCGCCCCTTGGTAGGGTTCGATAAACGAGGGGTGGTTGTGGCTCTCCATCTTGAAGACGACGCAGTCGCCGTCGCCGATATCGACCACGCCGGCATTCTCGCCAGGCCCCTGGATGACCCGCGGGCCGGTCGTCGGCAGCGTGCGTAGCCATTTCTTCGAGGACTTATACGAGCAATGCTCGTTCCACATCGCCGAGAAGATGCCAAGTTCGGTGAAGCTCGGCTCGCGCCCGACAAGGTCGAGGATGCGCTGGTATTCGTCTGGCTTCAGCCCGTGCGCGGCAATGAGCTCGGGCGTGATCGGCACGGAATTGGAAATGGTCATGGGCGGCGGTTTTTATCCGTGGGAGCTTGGGATTTTGAGTCTCCTCTTATCGCAAGCTTTGCGGCCGATACACCCATGGGCGGACGAAAAATGGCTGAAATCCGGAGAAAGCCGCGACGTCATGAGCGCGCTTCCCATCGGACCGGATTCAACCGACGCGCCTCGGTCTTGCCGGAGGCATGCCGTCGTCCTGAACGGCCGGCGCTCCAAGGCGATGCGGATCAGGAAAAACTGTCGTAGCCGGCGCGGCCTTCGTCGAGGAGCCTCCGGATCGCCGCAACGCCGTCCGCGATGTCCTTACGCTGCCTCGGTTGCGAAATGCCGAAGCGCACGGCATGGAAGACCTGCTCGGAACGGCCCGCCTTGAACTCGTCTTCGTCGTCGATCAGCACGCCGTGCTCGAGGCAGGCGTTCTTGAACGTGCCGGAAAGCCAAGGGTCGGGCAAGGTTAGCCAGACAAAGGGTATATTGTCCCGTGACTTGAATTCGAAGCCGGCCAAAGTCTCGCGCACGATGGCGGTGCGGGCGTTGATTTCGGCGATGCTGCGTTTGCGTATGTCCGCGGCCTGGCCCGACAGCACCAGCCGGGCATTCACCTCGGCCAGCAGGAAAGGCATGCCGCCGGTCATCATCTTGTGGGCAACGCGGATGCGATGGCGATAAGCGGGCGGGCAGGAAAGCCAGCCGCCGCGAACGCCGGCCGCTACCGATTTCGACAGGCCGCCTGCGACAACGGTGCGCTCGGGTGCATAGTCGGCCAGCATTGGCGTCGGATCTTCGGTCAGGCCGCCGTAAAGATCGTCCTCGATAAGGACGACATTGTAGTCACGCGCGATCCGCGCGATTGCCTCACGTCGCGCTGCCGGCAGGATCGCCAGCGTCGGATTCTGCACAGTAGGCATCAGAAAGATCATCTTCGGATGCTTTTGCGCGCAGACACGCTCGAAATCGTCGGGGTCGAGACCCTGATGGTCCGATGCCACCAGCGCCGTGCGGCGACCGATCAGGTCGGCGCTGCGCGAAATCTGCGAATAGGTCAGGTGCTCGAAGGCGACGTAATCGCCGGGCGTGGTCAGTGCGGCGATCGCCGCCATGACAGCGGCATGGGTGCCGAGCGTCGGCACGATCGTATCGGCGCTCGGTCGAAACGAATTGCGCGACAGCCAGCTGGCGCCGGCCTCGAACCAGCGCTCGGGAAAATCACGCGTGTAGCTCGAAATCTCATGCGCATGATCCAAAGCCGTGCGCGACAGCACTTCGGTGACGATGGCGCCCTGGCCGATATCGGGCGCCGCGGTGCTGTCGAAGCGCAGCTTGCCGCGCGGCGCATCGATGTCGCGCGTGCCTTGCGCGTCCGGCGCTATGAAGTCGGGCCTCGCGTTCTGCCGGCCGAGGACATAGGTGCCGCGCCCGACCTCGCCGCTGACCAGTCCGCGCTCGCGCAGCAATTGATAGGCCCTGCCGACCGTGCCGACGGTTGCGCCGATGTCATAGGCGAGATCCCGCTGCGGTGGCAGCTTTGCCCCGGCGTCGATCACGCCACAATCGATATCTGACTCAATGCTGTCAGCAAGGCGCTGATAAAGCGGGCCAGAGCTGGCCGTGAGGTCGGGAAGCCAATTTGTCATGGTGACAATTTTGTATATTGCGTCGAACGATGAGTCAATTCACATGCATTGTGTGGAAGAAACAGTGCAATTTGCAGCTTTGGTAGAGCGAAAATGGATACAATCGAGACAATCAGCCAGACAGGTGCAGGATTGTTCGGACCTGCCGCGCGACCTGTGGGCCGCGGCGGCTTTGTCAGCCGCATCGTGCATTATGGTCAAATCGCTGGGGCGCTGGATCGACGGCCTGCTGGAGCGCAGGCGCAGCCGGCTTGCCTTGCTGGACATGGCCGATGATCAGTTGAAGGACATCGGCATTTCCCGCTGCGACGCCCATCGCGAAGGGATCAGGCCATTCTGGGAATGAACAGGCGCGATGCAGTGTTCAATCCGGATTGCCTGGAGCCGGAAAGTGTGAAGCTGCAGCAGCCGGCCCATGCTACGCGGCGGCGGCGCAGGCCGGATTGCCTGACTGCCAGCGCGCGATGTCAGAGCCGATGCGCGCGCCGAGCGGTTCGGCCATCAGCGGACCGAACACGTCGACACGGCTCGAATTGCCTTGTGCCTGCACCACCAGCAGCGGCTTGCCGCCATAATGCTTGGCCGGCACCAGCAGGAAGCGTGGCGTGCCGCTGAACGAATTCAGTTCATTGGCCATCTGGTAGGATTTGAAGGCCGGGTCCTTGCTGGCGATCCAGCATTTATGCGCTGATATCGCCACCTGTTCCATGGCCAGCAGAGCGGCGCTCTTGCCGGAGGGTGGCGGCGCACTTTTCGGGCCCGACTGGCAGGATGCCAGCGCAAGCCCGGTCGCAGCCAGGAGGGCAAAGCGAGCAATCGTCAGTCTCATGGTCAGGCCGCCCCCACGTTCTGAAAGAATTTTGGAATATCAGGCAGCGATGCCGAGCGCGCCTTCGAACAGCGCCCGCCCGTCATTGCCGCCATGTGCCGCTTCGATCAGGTTCTCGGGATGCGGCATCAGGCCGAGCACATTGCCCTGGCTGCTGATGATGCCCGCGATGTCGTTGATCGAGCCGTTGGGATTGGTGCCGTCGGCATAGCGGAACACCACCTGGCCTTCGCCTTCCAGGCGTGCAAGCGTCTCGGCATCGGCGAAGTAGTTGCCGTCGTGATGCGCCACCGGCGAGCGGATGATCTGGCCCGGCTGATAGCGGCGGGTGAACATGGTGTTGGCGTTGGCGATCTCGAGCTTCACCTGCCGGCAGACGAATTTGAGCGAGGAGTTGCGCATGAGCGCTCCCGGCAGCAGGCCGGCCTCGACCAGGATCTGGAAACCGTTGCAGACACCGATGACCATGACGCCCTTGGCCGCCTTTTCCGCGACCGCCCGCATCACCGGCATGCGCGCCGCGATCGCGCCGCAGCGCAGATAATCGCCGAAGGAGAAGCCGCCGGGAATGGCGATCAGGTCGACATCCGGGATTTCGGTGTCGGTTTGCCAGACGGTTGCCGGCGCCTTGCCGGAAATCTTGGTCAGCGCCGCGATCATATCGCGGTCGCGGTTAAGGCCAGGCAGGAGGACGACGGCTGATTTCATTTCGGTTCGTAAGGCCTTTGGGTTTCGGCAAGTTCGCGCAGGTCAAGACGGCGTTCGATATGTTCCAGCCGATCATCCTGGCGAGCGAGCACACCATAGATATTCTTCACATCGCTCTCAGTGGCTATCAGATGGCCGCGGATGGAGCCAAGCTCTGATTTCACCTCTCCAAGCGTCAAATCCATCCTGTCCAACCGCGAGTGGATCGACTTGAGGACTTCAAATATCAGGCTTCCATCGATCTCGGCCACCAACCCCTCCGACACAACTTCAGGTAAGCGTCACACTATAATTCTCAATCACCGTATTCGCCAGCAGTCTGTCGCACATGGCTTTCAGGTCGGCCTCGGCCTTGGCCTTGTCGGTCCCGGCGAGCTCGACGTCGAACACCTTGCCCTGTCGCACCGAGCCGATGCCGTCAAAACCCAGCCCCGACAGCGCATGCTCGATTGCCTTGCCTTGCGGGTCCAGCACGCCGTTCTTGAGGGTTACGGTGATACGGGCTTTCATCGACGCTCCTGAATGATCGGTATCGGCCTGCCGGGGGCGTGCCGTGGCCGGCAGGCCCGTTGCGGGCAATTAGTGCTTCATGCCCTTCGGCGGTTCGCTGGACGCGACGAGCACCGGTCCGGTTGGACGCGGCGGCTCGTTCTCGTTCATGATGCCGAGACGGCGGGCGACTTCCTGGTAGGCCTCCACGAGGCCGCCCATGTCGCGGCGGAAACGGTCCTTGTCGAGCTTGTCCTGCGTCGCCACGTCCCACAGCCGGCAGGAATCGGGCGAAATCTCGTCGGCGACGACGATGCGCATCATATCGCCCTCGAACAGGCGTCCGCACTCGATCTTGAAATCGACGAGCTGGATGCCGACGCCCATGAACAGGCCGGACAGGAAGTCGTTGACGCGTATGGCCAGCGCCATGACGTCGTCGATTTCCTGCGGGCTCGCCCAGCCGAAGGCAGTGATGTGCTCTTCAGACACCATCGGATCGTCGAGGGCGTCGGCCTTGTAATAGAATTCGATGATCGAGCGGGGCAGGACGGTGCCTTCCTCGATGCCGAGGCGCTTGGACAGCGAACCGGCGGCGACATTGCGCACCACCACTTCGAGCGGAATGATCTCGACCTCCTTGATCAACTGCTCGCGCATGTTGAGCCGGCGGATGAAGTGGGTCGGAATACCCATCCGGTTGAGATGATTGAAGATGTGCTCGGAAATGCGATTGTTAAGCACGCCCTTGCCATCGACGACTTCGTGTTTTTTCTTGTTGAACGCGGTGGCGTCATCCTTGAAGAACTGGATCAGCGTCCCGGGCTCAGGGCCTTCATAAAGTATCTTGGCCTTGCCTTCATAAATGCGGCGGCGATTTTTCATTTGATTTTTCTCTGGATTTGCGGGCAGGCGGCAAGCGACCAGTTCCTGTCCGTCTGCCTAAATTAGTGTGGCGACGGTGGCGTTCAATGCCGGTGTCTATCGTAATCGCCTTGTTTGCTCAATCGGCAAATCCTTTCAATCAACTGCTTTCGGGACCGAAATGCCGCAGCGCAGCAAACCACGAAGCGTATTGACCGGCCGCCAGCCTTTTGGTTTGTGCTCCGCCATCACATATTCATCAATGCCAGCGAATCGATTTCCATCGGAGGGATGCCATGAGCAACATGAAGGATCGCGAAGAGGGTTTTGAGCGCAAATTCGTGTTCGACGAGGAGCTTCGGTTCAAGGCGTCGGCGCGCCGCAACAAGGCTCTCGGCCTGTGGGCCGCGGAAAAGCTCGGGAAATCCGGCGCCGAGGCCGACGCCTACGCCAGGGAAGTGGTTGTTTCCGATATCGAGGAAGCCGGCGATCACGACGTCTTCCGCAAGATACGCAAGGATTTCGACGCTGCCGGCGTCAGCCAGTCGGACCATCAGATCCGCCGCACCATGGACGAATTGATGGCGCAGGCGATCGAGCAGATCAAGAACACCTGATCCGGCTGAAGCAGGTTCTGCGAAAGTGTCCCACCATTTGCGACGGAACCTGCGGCACACAAAAGAATGACTGGACCAATCGACCGCCCGGCCCAGCCGGGCGGTTTTTCTTTGCGTTTCCCGGCGTTTCCGGCTGAAACTGCGATCCTTAGCGAGGAAAAAGCCGATGTCCCTGAAATCCCGCCTTGCGGCCGATGAAACGCTGGTCACCGCGTGGTCGGGCGTGCCGGACGCGCTGACCGTCGAAATCCTTGCCAGGCAGGACTTCGATGCGGTCACGCTCGACATGCAGCATGGCGGCCATCATGAAGACAGCGTGTTGCGCGGCCTGGCGCCCGTGCTTGCCACCGGCAAGCCGGCATTGGTGCGTATTCCCGTCGGCCGTTTTGACATGGCCAGCCGGGCGCTCGATTTTGGCGCCGAGGCGGTGATCGCGCCGATGGTCAACTCGGTGGCGGATGCAAAACTGTTCGCTGCGGCGATGAAATACCCGCCGGTGGGCGAGCGCTCCTGGGGCCCGACCTATGCCTTCCCACGCCATGGCAAGGGTGATCATGCCGAATGGCTGCGCGACAGCAACCAGCGCACCATGGCCTTCGCCATGGTCGAGACGCGGGCGGCGCTCGATGCGCTGGACGGCATCCTCGATACACCCGGTATCGACGGCATTTTCCTGGGGCCATCGGACTTCTCGATTGCCTGGTCGAACGGCACGACCGTCAATTCGACGCTCGAAAGCATGATGGAAACGGTGGGTTCGATCGCTGAGCGTACCCGCAAGGCCGGCAAGCATGCGGCGATCTACGTCATCGAACCGGCCATTGCCGGCCGCGTCGTGGCGATGGGCTACCGGCTGCTGGCCACAGGGTCCGAGCACTCGCTGATTTCGCTGGGGGCGAAGACGCTTTTGAGGGGTATCAAGGATTCGATCGGCGCCTGATTGAGAGCAACGATCCGGTGGGGGTCGTCAGGCCTTCAGGTCGGTCAGGAATTTGGCGAAGGTCATCGAACCTTCGGGCCATGGGCCGAAGCCTGAATCTGCGTTGAGGTGACCGGCTTCACCGGCATCGATGAAGAGAGACCCCCAGGCGCCCGCAATGTCCTCGGCGACGTCGAAGGCGCAGAACGGATCGTTGCGGCTGGCAATCACCATGGACGGGAAGGGCAACGGCTCGCGTGAGTAGGGGCCGAACGTCATCAGGTGCCTTGGCCGTATCTCCGGATTGGCGACATCGGGCGGCGCCACGAGGAATGCGCCGGCGACCGGCTTGCGGAACCGCGGGATGGCTTGTACCGCCGCGGCAACGCCCAGCGAATGCGCGACAAGGACGACGGGTCTCTCGGCCTCGTTGACGGCGCTGGCCACGCTCGCCGTCCAGTCCTCGCGCACGGGCTTGGACCATTCCGCCTGTTCGACGCGCCGCGCGGTCGACAGCTTGGATTGCCAGCGGGTTTGCCAGTGCTCGGGTCCGGAATTGGTATAGCCCGGGATGATGAGAATATCTGTGTCCTTGACCTTCATGGCGCGCATGTAGCGAGCGTCTCTGTTTCGTGCAACTATCTCGGCAGGCACGGCACGTCACAATTGTGAACAACCTGTTCGATTTTTCCCGCCTTGTGTGAACGATCGCGATCGACGATCTACCGTGGTGAAACGAAACAGCCGTGTGAGAGCCGGGCTTTTGGATCTGACACGACGCAAGATGATCGGTGGCGCAAGGCTCCTTGCCTTGGGTGTCGACTGGCGCCGGCCGAGCGGAGACTTTGATGAGTGAACTGCCTTTTGCCGCCACCACGCCGGTGAGCGTCGCCCGGGTCGGGCTGAAGGCGCGCGACGCCGAAGGCCTGGCCGCTTATTATCGTGCCGTTGTCGGCCTGCAGGAGTTGAGCCGCGCCGATGGCGTGATCACCTTGGGCGCCGCCAACCGTCCGCTGCTCGTGCTGGAGCCGGATGCCTCGGCCAAGCCTGACGATCCGCGCAGCGCCGGGCTGTTCCACACCGCCTTCCTGCTGCCCAGCCGCGCCGATCTCGGCCGCTGGATCAACCATGCCATCGCCAGCAAGATCGCCATCGAAGGCGCCTCCGACCATCTGGTCAGCGAAGCGCTTTATTTGACCGATCCGGAAGGCAACGGCATCGAGATCTACGCCGATCGCCGGCCGCAGGACTGGAAATGGAACGGCGACAAGATCGCGATGGCGACCGAGCGGCTGAACATCCCGTCCGTCGTTGCCGACGTGCCGGCCGGTGACGCCGGCTGGCAGGGTGCGCCTGAAAACAGCATTGTCGGCCACGTCCACCTGCGCGTCGGCCGGCCGGAAGAGGCGGAAGCCTGGTGGAATCAGGAATTCAGCTTCGACACGGTGGCGAAGTATGGCGGCCAGGCTGTGTTCCTGTCGTCAGGCCACTACCATCATCATATCGGCGCCAATGCGTGGCAGAGCGCCGGCGCCGGCCGCCGCGACCCGGCCCGGTCGGGCCTTGCCTGGGTCGAGATGCGTTCCGACAACGTGGCCAATGAAACGACCCGCGAAGATCCGTGGGGCACGGTGATCAGGACCGTTCCCGGCAAAGCGTGATCGGCAGTTACGTCCTGCGGTACCCTCTCCTCGTAAAGCGAGGGGGAGAAGGAAAGCCCGTCTCACGCCTCTCCGAACACCCGCCGGAAGATCGTGTCGACATGCTTGGTATGATAGCCCAGGTCGAATTTCTCCCGGATCTCGGCTTCCGGCAGGGCCGCGATGACGTCCTTGTCGGCCAGCAATTCTTCAAGAAAATCAGCGCCTTGTTCCCACACCTTCATGGCATTGCGCTGCACCAGGCGGTAGGCGTCCTCACGCGAAACGCCGGCTTGCGTCAATGCCAGCAGCACGCGCTGCGAATGCACGAGGCCGCGAAACTTGTTCATGTTCTTCAGCATGTTGTCGGGATAGACGAGCAGTTTGTCGATGACGCTGGTCAGCCGCGCCAGCGCGAAATCCAGCGTCACCGTCCCATCCGGCCCGATCATGCGCTCGACGGAGGAATGCGAAATGTCGCGCTCGTGCCAGAGCGCCACATTCTCCATCGCCGGCAGTGCGAAGGAGCGCACCATGCGGGCAAGGCCGGTTAGGTTCTCTGTCAGCACCGGGTTGCGCTTGTGCGGCATCGCCGACGAACCTTTCTGGCCAGGCGAAAAATACTCTTCGGCTTCCAGCACCTCGGTGCGCTGCAGATGCCGGATCTCGATCGCCAGCCGCTCCACCGACGATGCGATGACGCCGAGCGTGGCGAAGAACATGGCATGGCGATCGCGCGGGATCACCTGCGTCGATATCGGCTCCGGCTTCAACCCGAGCTTTGCCGCGACATGCTCTTCGACATAAGGCTCGATATTGGCGAAGGTGCCGACCGCTCCCGAAATGGCGCAGGTGGCTATGTCCTCGCGAGCGTGCACGAGCCGCTCGCGGCAGCGCGAAAATTCGGCATAGGCTTGCGCCAGCTTGACGCCGAAAGTGGTCGGCTCGGCGTGGATGCCGTGGCTGCGGCCGATGGTAACGGTATCCTTGTGCTCGAAAGCGCGGCGCTTCAGCGCCGCAAGCAGCGCATCGATGTCGGCCAGCAGCATGTCGCTGGCGCGGGTGAGCTGCACCGCGAAACACGTGTCGAGAACGTCCGAGGACGTCATGCCCTGATGGATGAAGCGGGCGTCGGGTCCGACGAATTCGGCGAGATGGGTGAGAAAAGCAATGACGTCATGCTTGGTGACGCGCTCGATCTCGTCGATCGCATCGACGTCGAACTTCGCAGCATTGCCTTTTTCCCAGATGGTCTTCGCCGCCTGTTTCGGGATGACGCCGAGTTCGGCCAGCGCGTCGCAGGCATGAGCCTCGATCTCGAACCAGATGCGAAACCGGGTTTCGGGCGACCATATGGCGACCATTTCCGGCCTGGAGTAGCGAGGGATCATCGGTCAGTCCTGACGTGTCGAGAAATTTGCCTGCGTCCTAACAGAGGCGGACAAAATGCTCAACGCCGCTGCCGCGCAAACCAGAGGCTGGCGGCAAACAAGGCGACGAAGCCGAGCGGAAAATAGAGCCGGATGCCCAGCACCGCGAACTGGTAGAGTGCCACCGCCATCGTGAAGACGAACTGAAGCCCCCAGGTGAGGGTGAAGGTGGGTGCATGCCATTCGGCATAGTAGGACCGGTACTGCAAGGCATACAGCCCGGCGGTCAGGCCGATCGTCGCCGCAGCGAGACCCACGAACGCCGCCGCGAAGGCGACTTCCCGGCTCCTTCCGAGCGAGACCAGCCGTGCCGCGAACAGGCCAACAGGAAAGGCCAGAGCGCCGCCGCCTGCAAACAGCAGCGTCACGGTGCGGATTTTATCTGGCGTCACCCAACTTTCCAGCAACAGGTTGAGGAGCGCGCTGGCGCCCATCGTGGCGGCCCACACCACAGCGCCGAGCAGCGCCGTGCGCAGCGCAGGTATGGCATGGCGGAGGCGGCCCAGGGTGCGGAGACGCCTGGCGGGTTGGACGAGCGGTGTCACAGGTGACCCGTCACCGCGATCCAGCGATAATCCGGCCCTTCGAAGCCATATTGGCGCACCGCAATCAGCACCGCATAGGCGCTGAGACTGTAGCGATTGCCGCAGGGAAATCCCGATCCATCCTGCACGCCATATTCTTCGAACGCGAAGACGCCGCCGTCCTTGGTGAAGCCCAGGATTTCAAGCTCGGCGACATCTCCGGCCCGGGCGGCGACGAGCGCGCAAAACTGCGCAAGCAGGCAAACGGCAAACAGAAGACGGTTTTGCATGACGTTTCCCGCCGGGCCAACGATATCGCCATTCCCTATCACGGCAAGACGCCGGCGTCGCGCTGTCCGATAAAGCAAGCGCCATGCATCCAATCGCGGCCTCGTCTGTTATTGTCGGCAGTCCCAATGGAGAACCACCATGACCGACACCAGCAAAATTCGTGAGCATATGGAAGTGATCGGTGCCGATGGCGTCCATGTCGGCACCGTCGACAAGGTCGAGGGGCAGCGGATCAAGCTGACCAAGTCCGACAGCGGCATGGGCGCGCATAAGGGGCACCACCATTTCATTCCCTTGAGCCTTGTTGCGGAGGTCGAGGGAAAGAAGGTCTGGCTGTCGGCGAATTCCGACGTCGCGGTCACTTTCGAGGAAGAAAAGTCCGACCCCACCTGATCGCGTGTAACCGCCGTCAGCGCGACGACCAGACCGGAAACAGATCGCCCTCGGCGGGCGTCGCGGCGAAAACGCCGCGAGTGATGGCGCGCGCCATCGTGGCGCCTGCCGCGGCATAAAGGTCGATTGCCGTGTCGGCTTCGAGCCGGATACCGCTCCTGCCCGTCGCCAGCGCGAAGACCAGATCGCCATCGGCCGGCGTGTGCGTCGGCCATATGGCCCGCACGAAACCGTCATGCGCCGACATGGCCAGGCGCTTTGCAGCAGCCTTGGTGAGAACGGCGTCGGTGGCGATGACGGCGATTGTGGTGTTGCCGCCCGTGTCCGTCTTGCCCGTGAACTCCTTGTCGCGAAATTTCAAGAGGATGCTTTTGGCGTCGTCCGGCATCGGCGAGGGATAGCCAAGTGCGCCGAATTCATCGCCGATCTCGAACGGAGCCGCCCAGAAATGGCGGCTTCGGCTGACGGTTACCGAACCGGTCGGATTGACCGCCGCAAGCGCGCCGATCGTGATGCCATTGTCAAGCAGCGTCGAAGCCGAGCCAAGCCCGCCCTTGAGACCGGAGGTCAGCGCGCCGGTGCCGGCGCCGGTCGTGCCGATCTGGAAATCCGAACCGGCGGCCTGCGCCGCCGCGTAGCCGAGATCGCGGTACGGCGGATAGCGGCCCCAGTCCTTGTCGCCGCCATTGCGCAGGTCGAAGAGGATCGCCGCCGGCACGATCGGCACGCGAAAGCCGCCGACCTCGAAGCCAATGCCACGCTCGCGCAGCGCTGCCTGTACGCCGGACGCTGCGTCGAGGCCGAAAGCCGACCCGCCCGACAGCACCACGGCATGGACCGTCTCGACCGAATTGTGGGGTTCGAGCAGGTCCGTCTCGCGCGTGCCCGGTGCACCGCCCAGGATCTGGACGCCGGCTACAGCCGGTTCGTCGCAAAGGACGGTCGTCACGCCGGATTTCAGTCGGGCATCGGAGGCATTGCCGACGCTGAGACCGGCGACATCGGTGATCAGGTTACGCGGGCCGGTGCGAAACATCAGTTGCTTTCCAGCGGTACGAAGCGGGCGCCATCGAAACGGAAGACGCGGTACGGTTTCCGGCTGAGGTCGCCCTTTGCGTCAAAGCGCACCGGCCCGATCGCCGTGGTGAAATCATGCCCGATGAGCGCTTCGGCAAGCGGCCTGCCGGAGCTTGCCGCTTCCGCCATGGCCGCCTTGGCGGTTTCTACCGCCGCATAGGCCGGCAGCGTATACCCGTCCGGCACGATCTTTTGCGAGGCGAACGCCTCGAGCACCTTGGGATCGGCGACATCGGCCCATTCGGGGGGAGCGATCATCAGTGTACCCGTGGCATAGGGCACTGCGCCGGGCGGCGTGCGCAGGTTCTCGCCGCCGGCGAATACGATGCCGGCGTCGAGTTGCGCGGCGTCGCGACCCATGATGGCGATGTCGTCGCCATCGCCACCGGCAAAGACATGGGTTGCGCCGGCCTTCTTCAGCCGGCCAATCAGACCGATCTGGTTGTCGAGCTGCGGCCGGAACGTATCGACGAACACCGGTTTCAGCGCCGCCTGTTCGGTCGCCGCCCGCAACGTCTCGGCGATCTCGCGGCCATAGATGGTGCCGTCATCGATGACGGCGAACAGTTCGTTCTGCCAAAGCCGTGTGAGGGTGGCGGCGACGGCGTTGCGCTCGTCGTCGCCCCTCGGTCCGAGCCGGTAGACCGGCCAGCCGGTCTTGGAGCGGCGGTCCGTCAGGCTTTCGGTTCGCACGCCAACAGTGATGACGGGGATGCCCGCGTCCTTGAGGATCGGCATCGCCGCCTCGATCGTTTCCGTACAAAGAAACCCCACCACGACATTGACCTTCGCGGCCGCGAATTCCCGGGCTGCCGCGGCACCCCCCTCGGCCGTGCAGGCATCGTCGACCGTCTTGAACTCGATGCCGTTCACCTGGGCCGCCATCTCGGCGCCCGCCTCGATCTGCCTGCCGAGGATCGCCGAGGATCCGGAGAGCGGCGCGGCAACGCCGACAAGCACCGTCTGGGCGCTGGCGGCGCCGGTCAGCAGCAGCCAGGCCAGCGCGGCAGATATCGTTCCCCCGGGTCGCATCCTGTCGAAGACTTCCTCCAAGCGAGTCCGGATGGTCCCGGCGCCACTCCCGCCAAGACCTAAAGGCTGCCCGGTCTTGGCGCAACACGCGAATATCGGGATATGGGCCAAGCGCTTCGCTTGTGGCATGTCATATCTGGCCATATATAGCGGTAGGGTTCTGGTTATGGAAAATCTCCGGTGTTGAAGAAGAACGACATTGGGCCGCAAGCCTATCGCGACGCGATGAGCCATTTTGCCGGCCACGTCCATGTGGTCACCACCGACGGTCCGGCCGGCAGGCGCGGCGCGACGGTGATCGCGGCCTGTTCTGTGTCGGACACGCCGCCGACCATTCTGGTCTGCCTCAACCGCGAAAATCCCAAGAATGAGCCGTTCGTGAAAAACGGCAGGTTTGCCTTGAACACGCTTGCCTCGCACCAGGAGCCGCTGTCGGTGGGCTTTTCCGGCATGACCGGCTTGCCGGTCGAGGAACGTTTCGCGCTCGGGGAGTGGGATGTGATCTCCACCGGCGCGCCGACGTTGAAGGGCGCGCTGGCGGTGTTCGACTGCGAACTGATCGACACCAAGGACTTGGCCACCCATCGTGTGCTTTTTGGCAAGGTGACAGGCCTGCGCATGGGCGATAATTTACGGCCGCTGATCTATCACGCCCGCGGCTACCACGTTCTGGAAAGCGGGGCAGAGGCGTCCACGGAGAAGGAATGACCGAGCTGAAACCGCGCCCCGTGCCGCGGACGATCGACGAGACGCTCGATCTTCTGACCGGCGCGGACTATGTGGCGGACCGGTCGTTGGCCACCGTGCTTTTCCTGTCGCTGCGCATGAAGCGGCCGTTGTTCCTCGAGGGCGAGGCCGGCGTCGGCAAAACCGAGATCGCCAAGGTGCTGGCCGAGGCACTCGGCCGCCGGCTGATCCGTCTGCAATGCTATGAGGGTCTCGACGTTTCGTCCGCCGTCTATGAGTGGAATTATGCCGCGCAGATGATCGAGATCCGCATGGAGGAGGCGGCCGGCAAGGTCGACCGCTCCGACATGGAGCGCAACGTTTTCTCGGAAAAATACCTGATACGCCGTCCGGTGCTCGATGCGCTGACCGGCAAGGCCGGCGCCGCCCCGGTTTTCCTGATTGACGAGCTCGACCGTACCGACGAGGCGTTCGAGGCCTTCCTGCTCGAGATCCTTTCCGATTTCCAGGTGACGGTGCCCGAACTCGGCACGATCAGGGCGGAGGAACCGCCGATCGTCATCATCACCACCAACCGCACCCGCGAGATCCATGACGCGCTGAAGCGGCGCTGCCTCTATCACTGGGTCGATTATCCCAGCGCCGAGCGGGAGTTGGAGATCGTGCGCCGCAAGGTGCCGCAGGCGAACAGCCGGCTTTCGGCCGAGGTGGTCTCCTTCATCCAGAAGCTGCGCCAGATCGAATTGTTCAAGATGCCGGGCGTCGCCGAGACCATCGACTGGGCCGGCGCGCTGACCGAACTCGACAAAGTCGCGCTCGACCCGGAAACCGTCTCCGATACGATCGGCGTGCTGCTGAAATACCAGGACGACATTGCCCGCATCGGCGAGGGCGAAGGCCGGCGTATCCTCGACGAGGTGAAGGCCGAGCTTTCGGCGGCGGAGTAGGGCTCATGGCCATGCCTCGCGCGGAACCCAAGGAGGCGACTGTCGACGGCCACATCGCCGACAACATCGTCTATTTCGCCCGTGTCTTGCGCAAATCAGGCATGCGGGTCGGGCCTGCCTCGGTCAAGGATGCCATCGAGGCGGTCCTTGCCGCCGGCATCGGCTCGCGCGACGATTTCTACTGGACGCTGCATGCCGTGCTGGTGTCGCGGCATGAGGACCATGCCACCTTCGACGAGGCCTTCCGGCTATTCTGGAAGTCGCGTGAGCTGGTCGAAAAGATGCTGGCGATGCTTTCGCCGGTGGCGCCCGATACCAGGGAGAAGCAGAAGCCACGCACGGCTGAAAGCCGTGTCAGCCAGGCTATGTTCGAAGGCCACAGCAGGAACCAGCCGGCGCAGGAAATCCCCGAGATCGAGGTCGACGCGCGCTTTACTTTCTCCGGCAACGAGGTGCTGAGGGCCAAGGATTTCGCTCAGATGAATGCCGCCGAGATGGCCGACGCCAGGAAAGCGATCGCCGAACTGCGGTTGCCCTTCGACATGGTGCGGACACGCCGGTTCAAGGCCGATGCGCATGGTCGCCGCATCGATCCGCGTGCCATGATGCGCTCGGCTGCACGCACTGGCGGCGAACTGATCCTGCCGAAGTTCCGCTCGCCCCGCGAAGTGTATCCGCCGCTGGTCGTGCTCGCCGACATTTCCGGTTCGATGAGCCAATACACGCGTATTTTCCTGCATTTCCTGCATGCTCTGACGGAAAAGCGCCGTCGCGTGCACACTTTCGTCTTCGGCACCAGGCTCACCAATCTGAGCCGCCAGATGCGCCATCGCGATCCCGACGCCGCCTTGGCCGATTGTTCCGCCGCGGTGAAAGACTGGTCGGGCGGCACGCGCATCGGCGACACGCTGGCCGAGTTCAACCTGATATGGTCGCGTCGCGTGCTGGGACAGGGCGCGGTGGTGCTTTTGATCACCGACGGGCTCGAGCGAGACGCGGTCGACGGCCTGTCGGAGCAAATGGAGCGTCTGCACAAATCCTGCCGGCGGCTGATCTGGCTGAACCCCTTGCTGCGCTTCGGCGGTTTCCAGGCGCGCGCCCGCGGCGTCAGGGCGATGCTGCCGCATGTCGATGAATTCCGTGCCGTGCACAATCTCGACGCGCTCGCCGATCTCTGCGCTTCGCTGGACCGGAAGCCTGGATATGCCGTCGATCCGCGGCGATGGATGGAGGGTGGCGCGAGGCGCGCCGCGTAGCCATATGCTGCTGAAGACACATATTTTCGGGAAAAACAGACCCTGAGAGAAGCAACGATGAGCGACAGCATTTACCTCGACGAGGCCCGCGACCCGCTGATCATCGCGGAAGGCTGGATGAAGGACGGCAAGGATGTCGCCATCGCGACCGTCGTCGAGACTTGGGGTTCCGCGCCACGCCCGGCCGGCAGCCATCTGGTCATCGACGCCGACGGCAATTTCCACGGCTCGGTTTCGGGCGGCTGTGTCGAAGGCGCCGTGGTCACGGAGGCCATGGACGTCATCGGCACCGGCAAGCCCAGAATGCTGGAATTCGGCGTCGCCGACGAGACCGCCTGGCAGGTGGGCCTTTCCTGCGGCGGCCGCATCAAAGTTTATGTGGAAAGACTAGGCTGATCTTCGATGGATCCTTATGCGCTGAAAACACTCAACGCCGAGCGTCGCGCGCGCCGCGCCGCGATCCTGGTCACCGATCTTGGTGATGGCCGCGACCGTGTCGTGCGCGAAGGCGATGCGGTCGCCGGCGATCTCGGTGCGGCGATCAGCAAGGCGTTCCGCACCGGGAATTCCGGCTCGGTCGAAGCGGAAGGGCGGACCTTCTTTCTCAACGCGCATCTGCCGCATCCGCGCCTGGTGGTGATCGGCGCCGTGCATATCAGCCAGGCGCTGGCGCCGATGGCCAGGATCGCCGGCTATCCAGTCGAGATCATCGATCCGCGCACGGCTTTTGCCACGTCGGACCGCTTCCCCGACGTCGCGTTGCACGCCGAATGGCCTGCGGAGGTCCTGCAACGACAGCCACTCGACAGCTACACGGCGGTCGCTGCCGTCACCCACGATCCCAAGATCGACGATTTCGCGTTGAAAGCGGCGCTCGACGCCAGGTGCTTCTATGTCGGGGCACTCGGCAGCAGGAAAACCCACGCCAAGCGGGTCGAGCGCCTGTTGGCGCTGGGCGCCAGTTCCGAGCAGATCGGTCGCATCCAGGCGCCGATCGGTCTCGACATCGGTGCGGCCAGCCCCGCCGAGATCGCCGTCGCCGTGCTGGCGCAGGTTATTCACGCATTTCGCTCGCGCGGCCTTGAAGCCAGGGACGCCGCAGCGTGAAATTCGGCCCGGTTCCTATCGAACAGGCTGAGGGCGCCGTGCTTGCACACGCGACGACGGTCGGCGAGCGACGATTCCGCAAAGCGCATCGGCTGAGTGCAGAGGATGTCGGGGTGCTGAAAGCGGCGGGCATCGGCGAAGTCGTCGCGGCCGTGCTTTCTCCCGGCGATCTGGGCGAAGACGCCGCCGCTGAACGGATCGCGACCGGTATGCGCCACCGCAATGTCGTGGCCAAGCCTGCCGCGACCGGGCGGGTCAACCTCCATGCCCAAGCCGCTGGCGTCTTCACCGTCAACAGCGCGATGATCGACGCCATCAATGCCGTCGATCCAACCATTACCATTGCCACGCTTGGCCAGCATGCGCCGGTTGAAAAGGGCCAGATGGTAGCGACAGTGAAGATCATTCCCTTCGCCGTCGGGTCGGCGCTGGTCGATGCGGTCATGAAGATCTGCGCCGGCGGCGAGATCTTTGCCGTCAATGCCTATCGGCCCATTCGTGTCGGTGTCATCCAGACCGTGTTGCCGGGCGTCAAGCCGAGCGTGCTCGACAAGACGTTGCGCGTCACCGAGGCACGGCTGGCGCGTTCGGGCGGGCGGCTGACGGCCGAGCGCCGCACGCCGCACGAGGTTGCGTCGGTGGCCGAGGCGGCCGCCTCGCTGGCGCGCGATAACGACATGGTGGTGATCTTCGGCGCTTCGGCCATGAGCGATTTCGCCGACGTCGTTCCGGCCGCGATCGAGGAAGCGGGCGGTACCGTCATCCGCGCCGGCATGCCGGTCGACCCCGGCAATCTGCTGGTGCTCGGCAAGCTTGCCGGCAAGCAGATCATCGGCGCGCCGGGCTGCGCCCGCAGCCCCAAGGAGAACGGCTTCGACTGGGTGCTCGACCGGCTGATCGCCGGCATCGACGTAACGGCGACCGACATCGCCGGCATGGGCGTCGGCGGCCTGCTGATGGAAATCCCCACACGCCCGCAGCCGCGCGAACCGCTGCCGGCCGTAAGCCGGCTCAAGGTTGGGATCGTGCTTTTGGCAGCAGGCCGTTCGAGCCGCATGGGCGGGCCGAACAAGCTTATGGCGCTTTTCGACGGCCAACCGTTGGTCCGCCGTACAGCAGAGCGTGCGCTCGCCTCGAAAGCTTCGGCCACGATCGTCGTCACCGGCCATCAACGTGAGCGGGTGCGCGGCGCGTTGTCGGGCCTGGACGTGACCTTCGCCGACAATCCCGATTTTGCCGATGGGCTCTCCACCTCCGTGAAAGCCGGTATGGCCTATCTGCCGGGAGACGCCGCCGGTGCGATGATCGTTCTCGGAGACATGCCGGGTGTCTCGTCCGGCGATCTCGACCGGCTGATCGATGCGTTTCGCGGGGCAGGAGGCAATTCGGTGGTCCGCGCCTCGCACCTTGGCAAACGCGGCAACCCGGTACTTCTGCCGCGCGCGCTGTTCCCGGCGATCGCCCATCTCGAAGGCGATACCGGCGCACGCCATCTGGTGGAGGCCGAGGGGCTCGATGTCATCGATGTGGAGATCGGCGAGGGCGCGTCCGTTGATGTCGACACCCGCGAGGCGCTGGAAGGCGCCGGCGGCGTGCTGCAGGATTGACAAACCGAAGCTGAATTACGCATGGCTGAGTGATGGTTTTCAGTTCACCAGCGTCTGCGCTTCTACCCCCCTCTGGCCTGCCGGCCATCTCCCCCTCAAGGGGGGAGATCGACAGTTTCGATGGCGGCTCCCGCCTTGCAAGCGTGGAGGTTGGCGAAAGCCGAACATATGTCCAATCTCTCCCCTTGAGAGGGAGATGGCCGGCAGGCCAGAGGGGGGCGTGCCGCGCTGCCCTCACAGCCTTGCTTTTCTTGTTTTCCGCCGCCTATGCCGAGGCGCTCGAACTAAAACCCTTCAAGGACGATCTGTTCGCCTATCCCCCGACCCTCTCATCCGACACCAATGGCGCCTATACGGTCATCGACTACCGAGAGATGCGTGACATCAACCAGCGTGACCAGGTGCCGGAGCGAAGGGTGCACGCCCAGTACACCGACACCGGCGTACGCAAGGTGCAGCAGGATCTGCTGTTGAAGACCGATGCTGGCGATGTCAGGCACATTGCCGTTGGCAAGACGCAAGGCGCCGGCATCATCGTGCTTTACCTACACGGGCAGGGGGGCAGCCGCAAGCAGGGCGTCGACGACTTCACCTTCGGCGGTAATTTCAACCGACTGAAAAACCTGATGGCCGGCAATGGCGGCCTCTATCTCAGCCCGGACTTTTCCGATTTCGGCGACACCGGCGCGGCGCAGGTCGCGGCCCTGATCAATCACTATGCCGAACAATCGCCAGCCGCGAAAATCTTTGTCGCCTGTGGCTCGATGGGCGGCGCCCTGTGCTGGAAGCTTGCCGCCCGCAACGATACCGGCCGGCGCATCAACGGGCTGCTGCTGCTCGGCTCGCTATGGGACGAGAGTTTCCTCGCAAGTCCTGCCTTCAGGCGCCATGTCCCGGTCTTCTTCGGCCAGGGCAGCCATGACGTGGTTTTCCCCGTGGAAAAGCAGGAAGCGTTCTTCCGCTCCATCATCGCAAGATCGAAAGCCTATCCCTATCCGACGCGGTTTGTCCGTTTCGAGACCGGCACCCATGGTACGCCGATCCGCATGACCGACTGGCGCGGCACGCTCAACTGGATGCTGTCGAAGGCGCCTTGATGCATGTCGGCCAGAGAGCATTGGGTTTGGCTATC
The DNA here is from genome assembly GCF_020165435.1 of Mesorhizobium sp. BR1-1-2. Lineage (NCBI taxonomy): Bacteria > Pseudomonadati > Pseudomonadota > Alphaproteobacteria > Hyphomicrobiales > Phyllobacteriaceae > Mesorhizobium > Mesorhizobium sp. BR1-1-2. The sequence goes on along the minus strand of NZ_JAIUID010000002.1, from coordinate 213,670 downwards.
ATCGTTCGGCCGATATCCTCTTGCAGGTGGAGGCTGATATGATCCCACGGCTCGGAAGCACGGCGATGGACGCTCGCCCCTTCAATATCCAGATTCCGAGCGAACAACTTGAGGATCTCCAGGGCCGTCTTCACGCAACGCGATGGCCCGTTCCGCCAATCCAAACAGGCTGGAACGATGGGGCCGACCTGCCGTTCATGGAGCGCCTTGCGGATTACTGGCGAGATCGCTTCGACTGGAGAGCGCAAGAGGCGCGGCTGAACCGGCTACCGCAATATCTGGCCAGGGTGAACAACCTGGACGTCCATTTTATCCACCAGCCAGGCACCGGACCGGCGCCGCTGCCGCTGATCATCACGCACGGCTGGCCCGGTTCCTTCATCGAAATGGAACGCATCATTCCATTGCTGACGGATCCATCTGCCCATGGTGGTGACCCAGCCGACGCTTTCCACGTCGTGGTTCCCTCGTTGCCCGGATATGGCTTCTCGCAGGCGCCGACGGAACCGGGCTTCCACTCCGGCCGCATCGCGGAGCTATGGGTGCAGTTGATGTGCGGGCTCGGCTATGACCGCTTCGCTTGCCAGGGCGGCGACATCGGCGCGGGCGTCTCCGCCTGGATGGCACGGCTCCTTCCTGAAAACGTGCTTGGCATTCACGTCAATTACATTCCCGGGAGCTATCGGCCACCCTTGGGTGCAACTGAGCCACCTGTCACCGTTGAGGAACAGGCATTTCTGGACAAGGCTGCGGCCTGGACGGCAACGGAGGGTGCCTATGCCCATCTGCAGGGCACGAAGCCTCAGACGCTTGCTTATGCGCTGACAGACTCGCCGATCGGTCTCGCAGCCTGGATGATCGAGAAGTTCCGTTCCTGGAGCGATTGCGACGGTGACGTGGAACGCGCCTTTGGCATGGACGCGCTCCTTACGGACGTTTCTCTCTACTGGTTCACCAATGCGCTCACCTCGTCCTTGCGACTATACAAGGAGAATCGGCTGTCCCCTCTTGCGTTCAAGGCGCAGGAACGCGTTTCGCCGCCGCTTGGGGTAGCGCTTTTCCCCCGCGAATTGCCAATGCCGCCGCGCTCCTGGGTGGCGAGGGTCTTCGACGTGCAGCGGTGGACGCCGATGCCGCGGGGCGGCCATTTCGCTGCGCTGGAGGAACCCAATCTTCTGGTCCAGGACATTCGCGCCTTCTTTCGGCCGATGCGTTCGCGGCCTGAATCGAGAAGGTGAATGCGAAGGACGGGTCGAACGCGGCGTTCTTGATTGAGTCTTCCCTACGGAGCGGTGTTGTAGTCGACAACCGTCTGCGGGTTTTCCTCGCCGTCATAGGAGGCGTCGACGTCGTACTGGACGAGCGAAAAATCGCCGTTGCGGAACAGATAGGTGCCTGCTGACGAGGCATCGCCGGCGCCGCGCCATTTGTTGAAGGTGGTGATCGTGTGGGCGTCCTGGTCGTAGCTGGAATTGGTCGCCCAGCCGGTGGTCTGAAAGCCGACGATGTGCATGGATTCGACCTTGCCTTCGCTGTCGTTGTTCACGTAGCGGATGTCCATCTCCGGTTCGGTGAACTGCAATTGCCTGACGCCATTCGCCTCGTCGGTCATGTAGTAGATCGAGCTTTCATTGTATGCGGCCGCCGAGCAGGAAAAATGGAACAGGCGCGTTTCCTTGTCGGGATCGCCGGCCGCCGCATCCTTGTCCCTGTATTTAATGGAAAAAATCTCCGGCTCCTTGGCCGCGAGATCCCTGTCGCATTGATCGCTATAGCTGGCCAGGAAAGCCTTCCTGGCCTGCTCCAGGGCTGCATCCTTCTTCGGCGGCGGCGGGCCGTCGCCACAGCTAGCCGGCACGGCCTGCTCGAAATCCGCGCTCGACGGCTTCAGCGCTCCGCTGTCGATGAAGATCGGCTGGAATGGCGGCGCCTGAATCTGGGCATTGACCTGGCGCAGAGTGTAGCAGCCGGAAAAGACCTTCGCCTCGCCCTTCTTGTCGGTTGCCTGGATCGCGACCGGAACGCTGTAGTAGATGCTGCCTGCCGCGCCCTCGTTGGATACGGCGCCGGTCCTGACCTCCACCTTGTCGGTACCGTCATAGCCCTTGACGAAGCTGTCGAAGTCCTTGGCCGGCTTGGTATCGCCGTAATAACCCCAGGCACGCGCGAATTCATGCCGGTTGATGGCGCTGTAGAGCGAGCGGACAACCGCCTCGGCGCTCGACCTGTCATCGACGTAGGGCGCCTCGTCGGCAGGTGCCGACTGGGCGATGGAGGCAAGGGAAAACAAGGCGGTAGCTGCGAGAAAAGCGTGTCTCATCGGGAATCTCCACGCGGTAACGGAAATTCTACCACGGTGATTGCGGCGACGTGGTGACGCCTTGCGGGTATCGCTTGAAGAATCGCCCGGGAAGGCGCTAGTTCGCACTCACGGCGCCTCAACTGCCCGGGAGATAATTGCGTGACCCTATCCATGTATGAAGTATCGGTGGTCGTGTTTTCGACCCGGTTGAAAGCGCTGTCCAGCGTGCTGTCCACGGCCGAACAGAACGCTGGTGAGCGCAAGATCGACCCGCAGGTATTCCTGACGGCGCGGCTGGCGCCCGACATGTTCGCGCTGACCAGGCAGGTGCAGATCGCCACCGACCATGCCAAGGGAGCCCCATCGCGGCTCGTCGGCCGGGAGGTTCCCAAATACGAGGACAATGAGGCGAGCTTTGCCGAATTGCAGGCACGCATCGCCAAGACGCTTGACTATCTTGCGACGTTCTCCGCAGCCGATCTCGAAGGTTCGGACGAGCGGATTGTCGAGGTCAGGCTCGGCGGGCGCGAGGTCTCGATGGCCGGTTTGCAGTATCTCCTGCATCTGGCCATGCCCAACTTCTATTTCCACCTCACCACCGCCTACGACATTCTTCGCCACAATGGTGTGCCGCTGGGCAAGGCAACGTTCCTGGGCTCGCGTTGACGGATCACGCCGTCAAGGCGTTGCGCATCAGGAGCGGAAAATATCCTGGCTGCCCGAACTAGCGAACGGACATTTCGCGGGCGATGCGCGGGAAATCGGCGGGCTTGATGCCGATGTCGGCGCGGTCCGCATTGCTCATGGAATGCAGCAGCGCGAGCGCGGCACGATAACGCAGATGTTCCTGCGGCCGTGGCCGCGCGAACATTTCAGTGAAGAACCCCATAATCCAGGCCCCTGTTGGACCTCCCAGCGTTGGAATATAGGGGATTCATGACAATTGTGCAGTGCAGCATTTGCATGCCTGCCATGCTCAGCAAAATTTTCTGCCATGATCCTGCATCGCCTGAAATTTTCGCAGATCGCGAAATCGTATCCCTCTTGCTGGCACTTGGCCGGTTTTTCCTCTCCGCTTCCGGCGAATTGCGGACTGCCGAAAGTGCGGCCTGGCCTTTTGTGAGTGATTGGGCTGCGGTCCAGTCTCGTCAACGCTTTCAATTGTTAAATCGGCGGCATGCATTTTTAACGAGCGGACCCTAAGGTGGATGTCTCGAACACACCGTGAGACTGGGGAGGCTGACATCGTTACCAGCGCCAAGCGGGATTTCGCTTCGTTGCTCGATGATCTCTTCGTCGCCCCCGACAAGGACGGCGAAGAGGCGGCCACTCGCCCGTCGATTCCATTTGACTATCTTTCCGTCGCCGACGAGCTTCATTCCGGCCGTATCAAGGTTTCTGGCAGCGGATTTGCCACGGAGTACCGCGAGGCAGGCGCGGATCTCGCCGCAGAATTCGCGGCCCTGCTCGATCACGCGAAGCTGGCGCTGGCGGGCGAAGAAAGGAAGCCCGAGGAAAAACTGCCGCCGATCGATCCCGAATCAATTGCCGTGGAATTGGGATTGGACACACCTAAGGCTGTCGCCGATTTTGGCCGCATGCGCCGCAGCTTCGCCTTTTCGAACCATCCCGATCGCGTCGCGCCGCACCTGCGCCAGCGCGCCATGATCCGCATGCAGGTGGCCAACATGCTGATCGACGAGGCCAAGCGGCGCGCCCTGGCAGGGGCTCGCCGGTAGCGCAGTCTGGTTCACGCAAAAGTCGGTTTGCCGAGGCTTGGAGAGCGCCTCTGCTTTCTTGTAGGATGAAACTTCCTTCCCCGCGCAGCCGCGCAAGCTTTTCCCGCCGGAGCACACTTCCATGCACAAACGCCGTCTCGGTCGGACCGATCTTCTTGTCACCCAGATCTGCCTCGGTTCGATGACTTGGGGCCAGCAGAACACCGAAGCCGACGGCCACGCCCAGATGGACCTGGCCTTTTCGCGCGGGGTGAATTTCATCGACACTGCCGAGCTCTACCCAATCCCGCCCAAGCCGGAGACGCAGGGGCGGACCGAGAAGATCATCGGCAGCTGGATGAAGGCAAAGGGCAACCGCGACAAGGTGATACTCGCCTCGAAGGTCGTCGGGCGCACCGCCAACAGCTGGTTTCGCGGCGACAGGCCGTCGCAGCTGGTGCGCGCCGATATCTTCGATGCCGTCGACAAATCGCTGGCCAGGCTCGGCACGGACTATATCGACCTCTACCAGATCCACTGGCCGGAGCGGGACATACCCTGGGGCGCCAATCCGACGCGCGTCGGCGCTGTGGCGCGCCGCACTGATTCCGTCGGGGCGCCGACCGGGGAAACGCCGATCGCGGAGACGCTTGCCGTTTTTGACGAGCTGATGAAGGCAGGAAAGATCCGCCATTTCGGCCTGTCGAACGAGAGCTCCTGGGGCGTCATGCGCTTCATTGCAGAGGCTGACAAAGCCATTGGTCCGCGCGTCGCCTCGATCCAGAACGCCTACAATCTGGTCAACCGGACCTTCGAGGTGAACCTCGCCGAAGTCTGCGATCGCGAAGAGGTCTCGCTGCTTGCCTATTCGCCGCTGGCACAGGGTTATCTCTCGGGCAAATACGATCACGGTGCGCGTCCGCAGGGGTCGCGCACGCAGCTCTTCAATCGCGGCCAGCGTTACGAGACGCCTAACGCCGCCGAGGCGCAGCTTGAATATAACGAGCTGGCGCGCTCCTTTCGCCTGGAGCCGGCGCTGTTCGCCAACGCCTATGTGGCGAGCAGGCCCTTTGTCACCTCTAACATCATTGGCGCGACGACCATTTCGCAACTCGAAATGGCGCTGTCTTCAGTCGAGGTCGTCTGGACCGAAGAGATGCAGAAGGCGGTGGACGCCATTCACCAGCGGGTCGGCAATCCCTGTCCTTGATTGGCTCGTGAGTGCAATTAACCAAGAATAACAGGGGGATGCAGACGATGGTGGATTTTCCGATTGAAACAGTGCGTGGAAAATTCCCCGCGCTCGCTCTGACCGATAAAGGGCGCCGGCGCATCTATCTCGACAATCCCGCCGGCACGCAGGTGCCGCAGGCTGTGGCAGACGCAGTGTCGCGCTGCCTGTTGACCACCAACGCCAATCTCGGCGGCTATTTCGAAACAACGATCGCGGCTCAAGCTGTCGTCGACGAAGCGCATCACGCAATGGCCGACTTCCTTGGCGCCGCGAGCCCTGAGGAGATCATCATCGGCGCCAACATGACGACGATGACCTACCACATGTCGCGTACGCTCGGCCGCACGATGAAGCCCGGCGACGAGATCATCCTCACGCGCATGGACCACGAGGGCAATGTTTCGCCGTGGCTGCAGCTTGCCGAGGATCTTGGTCTCGTCGTGCGCTGGCTGCCCTTTGATGAAAAGAGCTGGCAGGTCGAAGAGGCCGCGCTGACAGGGCTTCTGTCCGGGAAGACTCGAATGGTCGCTTTGAACTATGCCTCGAACCTGACCGGTTCGATCAATCGGGTTAAATCTCTGACGCGCCTCGCAAAACAAGCCGGTGCCCTGGTCTATGTCGATGCGGTGCAGTTCGCGCCGCATGGGCTGATCGACGTGCAGGACCTCGGCTGCGATTTCCTGATCTGCTCGGCCTACAAATTCTTCGGACCGCATATGGGCATATTGTGGGGCCGTCGGGATGTCATCGATGACTTGCAACCCTACAAATGCCGCTGCTCGTCAGACAACCTGCCGGAGCGGTTCGAACTTGGCACGCCGCAGATCGAACTGATGGCCGGTTTGACGGCGGCCATCGACTATTTCGCCGATCTCGGTGCCGCGGCGGGCGAGGGCGGTTCACGGCGGCAAAGCATTGCCAAGGCGTTCGAAGTGTCGATCCCATATGAGAACGTGCTGGCCCGGAGGCTGATCGAAGGCCTGTCGGATATCCAGGGGCTGACGATCCGTGGCATCACCGACCCCGCCCGGATCGGCGAGCGTGTGCCGACGGTATCCTTCACCGTCGACGGGATCGCGCCGGAAACGATCGTCCGGCAGATGAACGCAGAGAACATCTTCCTCTGGTCCGGCCACAACTACGCCTGGGAGATCGTCCACCAGCTCGGCATTCCGGCCGAACAAGGCGTCGTGCGCATCGGCATCGCCCACTACAACACATCCGGCGAGATCGATGAGACGCTGGAGAGCGTGCATCGGGTCATCGCCATGCTCAGGCAGCAGCGGCCCTGACCCGAGATCGACCGGTCAGCGTGCCTTGGTGCCGAACCCGGTCAGGAAAGCGGTGAGGTTGTCACCGAGTTCGTCGCAGAGATAGCCGCCTTCCTGGACGATTGCTGTCGGCAGGCCGAGCTTGGCGATGGCTTCGCCGATGCGCGAGAAACCTGGCGTCGTCACCGAAAGTCCGCCGAACGGATCACCCTCGAACGCGTCGAGCCCGAGCGCCACGACCAGCGCGTCGGGCGAGAAGGCGCGGATGCGCTGGAACGCCACCTCAAGCGCTTCCAGAAACGCCGCGTCGGCGGATTTGCGTGGCAAGGGCAGGTTGAAATTGTAGCCGAGACCGGGCCCTTCGCCGCGCTCGTCGGCATGGCCCCAGAAGAACGGATAGAAGCGCACCGGATCGGCATGCAGCGAAACGGTCAGCACGTCGGGCCGCGCATAGAAGATGCCTTGCGTGCCGTTGCCGTGATGCAGATCGACATCGAGGACCGCAACCCGTGCCGCTTGGCGGCGCAGTACCTGTGCTGCGACGGCCGAATTGTTGATGAAACAGAAGCCGCCGGCGACGTCGGCGAACGCATGGTGACCGGGCGGGCGGCAAAGCGCATAGGTGGCCGGCGCGCCCGCCATCACCGCTTCCGCCGCCTCAACCGCGCTCCACGCGCTCCACAGCGCGCTTTGCCAGGTCTCGCTAGAGATCGGGCAGGCCGTGTCGGCCATGTGGTACCCAGCCTGGCCGACCGCGGAGGCCGGATAGGAGCCGTTGCGCACGATCGGGTGGATGTTCGGAATCACTTCCGCCGAGGCACCCTCAATGCGTTGCCAACGCGTATAGATATGCTCCAGGAAATCGAGATATTCGGGCGTGTGCACCGCCGCGACCGGACCAAGTCCGTGATTGCGCGGCCGCTCGATCGTGCAGCCGGCCGATTTTGCGCCTGCCAACAATCTCTCGACGCGCTCCGGCTTTTCCGGATTGGGCTGCGGGGCGCCGCTGGAAAGGAAAGCCTTGGGGTCGTGGCGCTTCTGCTCCTGCGCGTAGAAGGCTTTCATTCCTTTTCCTCCGGCGCGTCGGCAAAGGTGAAGAAAGCGTCGCCGATGATCTTCTGCGTCTGCTCGTAGCTCGACCAGGCGATGCCCAGCCGTTCATAAAAGGCCTTTGCGCTCTCATTGTCGGTATCGACGGACAATCTGAGATAAACACCGCCTTGCTTGCGGCACTCGGCCGCGACGCGCCGCAGCAGGCGCTCGCCGATCCTGCGGCCGCGAAACCGGTCCTCGACATAGAGGTCCTGCACATAGACGCCGGGCCGCCCCATCCAGGTTGAGAAGATCGGGAAATAGAGGCACAGTCCGGCGAATTCGCCATCGACTTCGGCGATCAGGGTCGAGAAGGCAGGTCTTTCGCCAAAGCCGTAGCGGCGCAGGTCCTCTGGCGTCGAGGTGATCTCCTGATGCGCGCCGATATTGTTTCCGAGTTTCAGGATTGCCGCGTGGATGGTTTCGACATCGTCGATCCGGCCGGGGCGAAGTGTAACCGCTTGTGATGGGCGAACCTTGTTCATTGAGAGCATGGCGCCAAGGCACCCCCCTCTGTCCTACCGGACATCTCCCCCTCAAGGGGGGAGATTGGCAGCTTCGAGGTCACCGCCGGTGTTGCGATGTCGGTGATTAGCGAAAGCCGTAGCGATGTTCGATCTCCCCCCTTGAGGGGGAGATGGCCGGCAGGCCAGAGGGGGGTGGGCGCTACCATCTCAATCGCATCTCAAAACGCCACCCTGTCGCCGCCCTTCAGCGCCAGCATGTCGCGTGCTTCGGCCGGCGTGGCAATCTCCAGCGACAGCCCGTCGAGAATGCCACGGATGCGGCGCACCTGATCGGCGTTGGATTTCGCCAGCTGGCGGCCGTCGTAGAGACTGTCTTCCAGCCCGACACGGACATTGCCGCCCATGGCCGCGCCGATCGAGATCAGCGGCATCTGGTGGCGGCCCGCGGCCAGCACCGAGAACTGGTAGCTGTCGCCGAACAGCTTGTCGGCGATGCGCTTCATGTGGATGAGATTGTCCGGATCAGCGCCGATGCCGCCCAGAATGCCTAGCACGAACTGAATGAACAGCGGCCCCGACACCAGACCCCGGTCGCGGAAATGCGCCAGCGAATAGAGATGGCCGACATCGTAGCACTCGAATTCGAAGCGCGTGCCGCAGCCCTTGCCCAGCCTCTCCAGCACGCCTTCCATGTCGGCGAAGGTATTCTTGAAAATCGTGTCGTGTGTGGCTTCCAGCAGCTTCGGTTCCCATTCGTGTTGCCATTCCCTTGGCTTGTCGAGCATCGGGAACAGCGCGAAATTCATCGAGCCCATGTTGAGCGAACACATTTCGGGCTCGGCCCGCAAAGGTGCCGCCAGCCGCTGGTCCAGCGTCATCAATGAGGAGCCGCCGGTGGTGATGTTGATCACCGCCGCCGTCGCCTGCTTGATGCGCGGCAGGAACTGCATGAACACGTCCGGATCGGCCGTTGGCCGACCGTCTTTTGGGTCTCGGGCATGGAGATGCAGGATCGAGGCGCCGGCCTCGGCCGCGGCGATGGCATCCGTCGCGATCTGGTCCGGCGTTACCGGCAGATAAGGCGACATGGATGGTGTATGGACCGATCCGGTGACGGCGCAGGTGATGATGACCTTTCTCGGCTCCATTGTTTTATCCCTGACCTTCGACCGGCAGGTCGAGCTCGGCTGCCAGGACTTCGAGCGAGTCGCCGATGATGGAGACGATCTCGCCGACCTGTTCGCTGGTGACGATCATCGGTGGTGCGACCATGAAATTGTCGCCGTCGACACCGCCCTTGACCTTGCGGCCATAAATGATCAGCCCGCGCTCATAGGCGAGGTCGAGCAGGCGCTGGGTGGCCTTCCTGCCCTGGTCTATCGGCCGCAGCGTTTCGGGGTCGGCAACCATCTCGGCACCGGTGAGCAGGCCCTTTCCGCGCACGTCGGCGATGAACGGGAAGCGCTTGGCGAGCCCCCGCAATCCCTCCATCAGCACATCGCCCATGGCGGCCGCATTGGTGATCAGGTCGAGCCGGTCCATTTCACCGAGCACGGCAAGACCGGCGGCGCAGGCGAGCGGATTGCCGGCATAGGTATGGCCGTGCTGGAAGCCGCCGGAGGCAAGCAGCGGCTGCACCAGCCGCATCGGCGCCGCCAGCGCGCCGAGCGGCGCGTAACCCGATCCCAGGCCTTTGGACAGCGCGACGATGTCTGGCTTGCAGTTCCAGTGGTCGCCGCCGAGGAATTTGCCGGTGCGGCCGGCGCCGCTCATCACTTCGTCATGGATGAGCAGGATGCCGTAGCGGTCGCAGATCTCGCGGATGCGCGCATAGTAGCTGTCCGGCGCCACCAGCGCCGCGGTGGCAGCACCCCCGATCGGTTCCATGATGAAGGCGACCACGCTTTCCGGCCCCTCGGCCAGGATTTTCTCCTCCAGCATGTCGGCATAGCGGATGCCGCGCTGCTCCATCGAGAGATTGTCGCGGTCGCGCCAGGCGGTAGGTGCCTGCACGGTCGGCATTACCCTCATCATCGGCGTGAAGGTCTCGGCCAGCGCATCGTCCCCGGTGATCGAGAGCGAACCCAGCGTGCCGCCATGATAAGAGGGGAAGCGGGTGATCACCTTCCAGCGGCTGGCCTGGCCGGTGGCCACCGCCCACTGCCGCGCCAGCTTGATGCAGGATTCCGTCGCCTCCGAGCCGCCGGAGACGAAGAAGATGCGATCCATGCCTTCGGGCAATTTGCCGGCGAGTTCGCGCGCCAGCTCTTCGGCCGGCTCGTTCTCGAAATGCAGCCGGTAGGCGAAGGTGGCGCGATCCATCTGCCGCTTCATGGCGTCGAGCACATTGCGGTTGGAATGACCGATATTGGCGACCATTGGGCCGCTCGATCCGTCGATGAAACGGCGGCCGTCCTGCGTCCACATATAAATGCCCTCGGCGCGGTCGATCAGCGGCCGGCGCAGGCTGGAGAGGTAGAACAGATGCGATTGGCGCCGGGCTTCGGCGTCCGGTACGGCAGTCTGGGCGTTCGACATGTCAGGACTTTCCAAGATAACGATCGAGGACGTTTTGTGTAACGCGTTCGACCATCGGGTCCTGCCTCAGCAGGCCGGCGACCCATTCGCAGCTTCCGGCGTGGAAGACCTCGCCCTTGCCGCGCGGGAAACTGACGATCATGCCGTTGCCGCGTTTGACTTTTTCCAGGCTGGCGTCGCTCCGATCGCCAAACAGCGTCTCGGCGCTGAAGCGGCCATCCTCGTCGGTGAGAAACTGATCCTCGATCGGGATATCGGCGCTTTCCTCGACCTGGCTGGCCATGCCGACCGCGAGAACCTCCAAGCCATCCGGCGCGCCGCTGGTCGCGGTCGGGTAGGGAAGGCCGCCGCGGATTTCGAAATCCAGCCCGTCGACCTCATAGCCATAGACATGACTGTCGGCGCCAAGCAGGTCGCCATAGTAGACGCCGGTTCCGGCAAAGGCCCAGTGCTCGGGTCGATACACGGGAAAGCCGCGCACACCGCGTGGCGCGCAGCCGCCCCATCCCGCATAGAGGCCGCGTGTGGCGTTGAGCCCGAAGGTCGCCGAACCCGGCCGGCCGATCTCGGGCGCCTCCCAGGAGTTGGTGGCGCGGGTCACATCACCGCCGCGATAGGCGGGGTCTTCGGCGCGGGCGCGGTATTTGTAGCAGACCTGGCGGCGGCCTTCATCTTCCAGCCGCGTCTGCCACATGAAATTGCCGGCGAAACGCGCCGCATGGCCGCCGCGCTCGACATAGCTGTCAACCGCATCGCGCATCTCCCAGGTCCAGTATTCGTCATGGCCGACAAAGACGGCGCAGTCGTAGCCATCGAGAATGTCCGGCGAGAAATGCAGATCGTGCTGGCTGGCGAGGTCGACGGCGTAGCCCGCCCGTTCGGCGAAGCGGAAGAAATGGCTGTCATAGCTCGCCCAGCCCGACGAGGCGTATTTCTTCGAATGGCCGGTCGCAAGCGCCCATTCCATGTGCGGATAGCGCGGCACGGTCCTGGGTGGCACAGCGACCTCCAGCGGCACGCGCGGCGCCTCCTTCGGCAGCACGACGAAGCCGCGGCACCAGGGGCGCTGCGTCGAGACAACAGGCGAGTACTGGTTGCGGTCCGGCCCGGTGATGCCCTGATAATGATTGGAGCCGCCCCAGGTGTTGTAGGCGAGCCAGGTGCCTGTCGCCGCCACCTGCAGCACACGGCCTGGCTTCTTGCCCGGCAGGGGCGCGACGATGAAGAGATGATGGGATTGGATCGGCTTGCCGTCGCGGCCTTCCGCGGTCAGCGTCACGCGATAGGCGCCGGACGGCCAGTCGCTGCCGACGCGGAATTCGAACGAAGCTTCCCAGCCGCAGCCTTCGGCCGAACACTGGTCTGGACTTTCCTGCCAACGCGCCGCAATGCTCGATTTCTCGAACATTCTCGTTTCCGTGCCGCCGTCGCGGACGATCGCCATGCTGAAGGACGGTGCCGTCGAACTGACATGCAGCGTCACTGTCTCGCCGGCGCGATAGGAAAACCGGTCGCTGTAGCACCAGATTTCGCCGCGCTCGCCATCTATGCCCGGCCACTCATAATAGTGGCCGCGCACTGCGTGGCGGCGCTGCTCTGGCGTCAGTCCGAAATCGGGGAATTCAGTGGTCAGTCTGGTCATCGTCGTACTCAGGCGGAAAGGTATTTTTTGAGGAAGGTGCGGGTGCGTTCTTTTTGCGGGGCGCGGAAGATGTCGCCCGGCGGGCCTTCTTCCACCACCACGCCGCCATCCATGAACAGCACTCTGTCCGCCACTTCGCCGGCAAAGCGCATCTCATGCGTTACGATGAGCATGGTCATATGCTCGGCGGCAAGCTGCTTCATCACCGCGTTGACCTCATCGACCAACTCCGGATCGAGGGCCGAGGTGGCCTCGTCGAACAGCATCACCTTGGGCTGCATGGCCAGCGCGCGGGCAATCGCCACGCGCTGCTTCTGCCCGCCCGAAAGGCGCGAGGGATAGGCGTCGATCTTGTCGGCGAGCCCGACCTTGGACAGCAGACCAAGCGCCAACTCACGAGCTTCGGCTTTTGGCATGCTTTTCAGGATCACCGGGCCCATCGTGATGTTCTCGATCACGGTCAAATGCGGGAACAGGTTGAAGTGCTGGAACACCATGCCCATCTGCTGACGCACCTTGTTGATGTGCCTTTCGAACGCATGGCCATGCAGCTCCTGGTTGACCTGTACGCCGTCCAGCCAGACCTCGCCGCCGTTCAAACTCTCGAGATGGTTGATGGAACGCAGCAGCGTGCTCTTGCCGGAGCCGCTCGGCCCGATGATGGCGACGATCTGCCCACGTTCGACCGACAGGTCGATGCCTCTGAGGACCTCGACGGCGCCAAACGATTTGCGTGCGCCGCGGACCTCGACCATTGGCCGCTGCGTGCTCATCGGGAAACCTCCACATGTCTTTCAAACCGATGCAAGGCCGCCTCGAGCACGAGATTGAGAATGTAGTAGAGCGCCGCGGCCGTGATGTAGAATTCGAAGGGGCGGAATGTTTCGCTGATCGCCAGTTGCGCCGAGTGAACCAACTCGGCAATGCCGATGACCGAGACGATGGAGGATTCCTTCAACAGCGCGATCAAATTGCTGCCGATGGGTGGCGCCGTGTTGCGGATGGCCTGCGGTATCACGACATGGCGCAGCGTCTGCCACTTGCCGAAGCCGATGCTGCGCGCGCCTTCCGTCTGGCCGACATCGACGGCCACGATTCCCGCGCGGATGACATCGGCATTGTAGACGGCAAAATGCAGTCCAAGGCCGACAATGCCGGCCGCAAGGGCAGGGATGTCGATGCCGACCTGCACCAGGCCGAAGTAGATCAGGAAGAGCTGCAACAGCAGCGGCGTGCCCATGAACACCCACATGAAGGCGCGCACGGGGTAGGCCAGGATTGCCGGTGCGTAGAGTACGACAACGGCAAAGAAGATGCCGCCGGCGAAGCTGAGCGCTCCCGCCGAGACCGTCAGCACCGATGTCCACCAGGCGCCGGTCAGCAGAAGATCCCAGTAGGGCGCGACGACGGTGAAATCCAGGCCTTGCATCGTTTTCCGCCCCTCAGACGATTGCGAAGCGCTTGTCGAGCAAGTCGACGACACGGGCGACGGCATAGACCATGATCATGTAGAGCAGGGCTGCGATGCCGAAGATCTCGAACGGCTTGTAGGTGGAGCCGATGAAGCGCTGGGCGGTGTAGGTCAATTCCACGACCGAGATGGTAGACACCAGTGCCGACCCTTTCAGCAGCGCGACCGTGTTGACGCCGAGCGGCCGGATCATCAGTCTGGCGGCCTGCGGCAGCACGACCTTGCGCAAGGTCTGGAACCGGCCGAATCCGATCGTGCGCGCCGCCTCCGTCTGGCCGCGGTCGACCGCCACCACGGCGCCGCGGATTGATTCCGCCATATAGGCGCCGATGTTCAGCCCGAGGCCGATCACGCCGGCCGCGAACGGATCCAGATTGATGCCGATCTGCGGACCGCCGAAATAGAGCACGAAGAGCTGGATCAGGCAGGGTGTGCCGCGAAACAGGCTCACATAGAGCGTGCCGACGGCCCGCAGGACCGCCGATCTCGACATTCTTGCGGTCGCGGCCAGTGCTGCCGCGACCAGCCCCAGAACCAGGGCCAGCGCTGTCAGTTCCAGTGTCACCAAGGCGGCTTCCACGAAGAACGGGAAGACGCGCTGCATCAAGGAGAAATCCATGCAATGGCCCGTGGCTCTCGGCTTCAGGCGGCCTTGACCGCCGAAGCCTGACGAAGTTAGCGGATGTCGCTGCCGATCCAGTGCATGGATATCTTCTGGTAGGTGCCGTCGGCCATCATGCGGTCCAGCGCCTTCTGCATGGCGGCCTTGAGCTCCGGATTGTCCTTGCGGATAGCGATGCCGATGGCGACACTGCCGCCTTCGATACCCGGCGTATCGAGCTTGCGCACCTTCTCGCCGGTCTCCTTGACGGCGACCATGACCGGAATGTTGTCGACGACGATGGCGTCGACGCGGCCCGCCTTCAGCTCCAGCAGCAATTCCGGCAGCCCCTTATAGGTGCGGATGTCCCAGCCGCCCTGTTGGCGCGCCCATTTCTCATGCGTTTCGCCGAGCGTCACGCCAAGGGTCTTGCCCTTGAGTTCGTCGAGGCTCTGCACCTTGGAATCCTGGTTGACGAAAACCGCGCGGCCGGCGTGGTAGTAGGGGCCGACGAAATCGACCACCTTCTCACGCTCCGGCGTGATCGTCATCGAGCCGACCACGGTGTCGTATTTGTTGGCGAGCAGGCCGGCGATGATGCCGTCCCAGGCGGTGGTGATGATGGTGCCCTTCACGCCGATGCGATCGGCGATCGCCTTGCCGATATCGGCGTCGAAGCCGACGACCTCGTTCTGATCGTTGACGAAGTTGAAAGGCGGATACTGTCCGCTCATGGAAATCTTCAATTCGCCCGCCGCCTTGATCTTCTCGAGGTCGTCGGCCCGAGCCGAGACGGCTGCGAAGGAAGACGCAAACAGCAGCGTCGCCACGGCAATACCGGAAAATATTTTGTTCATCTGATTCCTGTCCTCTGGATGGAGCGCGACGGCTTGTTCTTGGGAGGCGTTGGAGCGCTCCTGAGGTCAATGATTGCCTTTGCGGCAGTATTGCGCAAATAGATAATGGAAATAGGGAGCATAGATATCAGGAATGGCATTGCCGCGCCCCGAACGGCTGGTCTGGGATCTGGACTGGAACCTCCTGCGGACATTCGTCGTCATCGCGGAGGTGAAGAGCATCACGCGTGCCGCTGAGAGGCTGAACCTGAAGCAGCCAAGCGTCAGCAATGCGCTGCGGCGGCTGGAAGACCGGGTCGGCCGGCGGCTGGTCGAGCGTGACGCGACACGCTTCGAGCTCACCGAGGTTGGAGGGCTTCTCTACGAGCAGAGCGTCGAGGTGTTCGGCACCATATCGCAGCTGCCGCTCTTGATGCGCGGCATCAGCGACGATGTCACCGGCCATGTCATGATCGCGACCGCCAGCCATGTGGTCTCGCCGCTGTTCGACCGGGCGCTGTCGGAATTCCACCGCAACTATCCGCGCGCCAGCATCACCATTTCGGTCGCGGCAAGCACGGAAGTGGCCAAGCAGGTGAGGGAGCGCCGTGCTTCGTTTGGCGTCTGCCTGGTCAGCCAGCGCGATCCGGCGCTGCAATACGACATGGTCTATCGCGAGTTCTTCGGCTTCTTCTGCGGGCCGCGGCACAGGCTCTACGGGCAAACCGGACTGAGGCTCGCCGATCTCCGCGACGAGCCCTCGGTATCGTTCCAGACCGACCATATATCGGATGCGCTGCGGCCGGTCGCGCTGTTGCGCAGCGAAGCACGGCTGAACGCGGATGTCGTGGGCGTGTCGTCGAGCCTGGAGGAGGTGCGGCGCATGATCGTCGCCGGGCTCGGCATCGGCCCGCTGCCGCTGCATGTCGCGCGGCGCGATGTGGCCGACGGCACGCTCTGGCGGCTGCCGCCCTACGATGCCCCGCCGGCTATCGACATCTTCCTGCTGGTCAATCCGGACAAGGCTATGAACCGCGCCGAGAAGGCGTTGCTGTCGGGCCTGCAGACGCTGATCGCCGAAACGCCGCTCGAGGACCGTATCTACAAAGGCTGATATGCAATATCGAATGTGCGGCGGCAGACAAACCCGCTTGCCTCCCTATTCGTCGCCATGCCCTTGGCCCTCGTCAACAAAGCGACTATCTCAGGACAAGGCGGCGTTCCGCCCAGGGGGTTGACGTGCTCAGAGTGCAGAAGGTCAAGGTCGACGACATCTACGTGCCGACGGCGCGCAAGAAGACGCTGCATCCCGAGACGGTCCGTCATCTCGCCGAGGACATATTGGAGAACGGTATGAAGATGCCGATCCAGGTCCGCCACGACGGCAAACGGCATATATTGGTCGAAGGCCTGCACCGGCTGGAAGCGGCCAAGTGGCTCGGCGAGACCGAGATTGATGCCTATCTGGTGCAAGCCAAGCGCCACTGAGGCGTCCTCGATTTCGCCGTTGCTCCCCATCCACGGGAAAGCCCCAGAATTTCTCCTTGATGATGTCGGTTTGCATTTCGTTGGTTCGTCCTTGGGACGGAAGCCGGGTCAGACCAATATTCTTGATCGGTTTTCGCGCGGGTTGGGGCCGATGGACCAGCCAGCTCAGGAACGCACCGACACACGGACAGACTGGAGGAGATCGATATGTCCAAAGCCCTGCTTTTCGCCATTCTTGCTTCGGCCGCGGCGCTTCTCGCCTGTCCGGGCATCACCAACGCAAACGAGGTAAAATCTGCCATGACGACCGAAGCGAAGACACCGCCGAAGCCTGAAAAATCCGGACTGCTGCCGATCAACGGCCTGAACTACTATTATGCCGTCCACGGCAAGGGTGAGCCGCTGCTTCTGCTGCATGGCGGTCTCGGCACAGCGGACATGTTCGCCCCCATCCTGCCAAAGCTTGCCGAACATCGCACTGTCATCACCGTCGACCTGCAAGGCCATGGCCGCACCGCGCTTGGCGACCGGCCGTTCACGCTGGAGGCGGTGGGTGACGACATGGCCGATATCGTCAAGGCGCTCGGCTACGATCATGTCGACGTCATGGGCTATTCGCTGGGTGGCGGCGTTGCCTTCCGCATGGCTGTCCAGCATCCCGAAGCGGTGCGCCGGCTTGTGCTGGTCTCGACCGGCTATGCCGCCGACGGGTTCTACGACGAGATGCGCCCGCAGCAGGCGCAGGTGAGCGCGGCCGCCGCCCCCTTCATGAAGGACACGCCGATGTACAAATCCTACGTCGCCGTGGCGCCGCATCCCGAGGAGTTCCCGAAGCTGCTCGACACGCTCGGCAACTTCATGCGCCAGAACTACGACTACTCGGCCGATGTTCCCAAGCTCAAGATGCCGGTCATGCTGGCCTATGGCGACAGCGACATGTACAAGCCCGAGCACGAGATCAAGTTTTACCAGATGCTCGGCGGCGGGTTGAAGGACGCTGGCTGGATGCGCGAGAACCTGTCGCGGAACCGCCTGGCGATCCTGCCCAACCGCACGCACTACGACGTCTTCTTCGCCCCGGAACTGACTGCGGCAGCACTGCCGTTCCTCGATGGTCAGACCAAGGTGAAGAGCTGGGACGAGGTAGTCGGCGAAACCGAATAGCTTGTCGGGTATTGAGTGCCGGCAGTCTCCTTTGAGGCGGCCGGCAGTTTCATCGCAGCCGTCGATGGGATCGCATCAATGCTTTTGAATTGACCCAATGTCGGGCGTCGATAGTCTCGCATCAAATCCTCTCGGGAACGGATACGGCAATGGCTAAATATCAGGGCGGATGCCTGTGCGGAGCGGTGCGTTATCGCGCCGACGTCGAGCCCGTCAACGAACGCATCTGCCATTGTCGGCTTTGTCAAAAAGCGATCGGCGCCGCCTTCAATGCGCGTGTGCTGTTTCGCATCGAGGATGTGACGGTCGAAGGGCCGTTCGCGATTGTGAACAGCTCGCCGGATATCAAGCGCGGGTTTTGCCCCAGCTGCGGCACGACGATGTTTTCGCGGCGCGATGCCGCCGGCATCATAGGCGTCACCACCGGCTCACTCGATGATCCGTCCGTCTTCAAGCCGCAGATGCACATCTGGACCGCCTCCAAGCAACCTTGGGTGGTGCTCGATGACGGCTTGCCGCAGCACGAAGGCGCGCCGCCTGCCTAAGGCCTCCGGCCTCCCTTTTCGACTTATGAAAGAAGATGGATCGGGGATCGAGCGCCGAGACGGTTGAGGCGTGCTGGATGAAGTGTGGCACTGCCACGCATCCACCCTTCGGGCCAACAGAGGGATGAAGTCACGTGACCATGACAAAAATTAATCGAAACAGTCACGAAATAATCGAAACAGTCACGCGAAAGCCGGCAAAGCGTCATTGGCGAGCCATCATTGTCTCCCTATTTAACCGGTGCGGGCCGGCATTCGAGGAGACGACGGATGAACGACAGCATCAGTACCCTGGACGAGCTTTTGAGCGATCCGATGGTCCTGCTTGTGATGGAGCGCGATCGTGTGCGCCCGGAACAGGTGCGCATGCTGCTCGAACGGGCGCGTCGGCCTTCCGTCGAGGAGCCGGTTGTCCCGCCGGCGCACGTGATCGCCAGGGCGTGCCAGAAACTCTGGCTGTGCCCCTGATCGCGGCTGTGCCCCCGATCGCATCGTGATTTCCTCCAGTTTTTGCAGACCGACCCAACGGGCCGGTCTTGACTGCCTGGCGCTGCCAGCGCGCCGAGGCGGCGCGGTGTTGATATTCGAACACGCCTCCGCACCGGTGGCGTCCATTCCCGGGCGCCAGTTCACAAATCCGTAAATTGATTTTCCGCCCCATGGCGGTATGGCTTGCCTCGGGCCGATTGTCACCAGTCGTTCTCCGCGCAACTCCGATCTCTCCGACATGGAATTCGACATGGCCGACAGCTGCATGCAAGGCATGGACATGGGCTTTGTCGGCCTGGGCTACGCCAAGGTCGCATTTCTCGGCTTGGTGCAAGGCATCACCGAACTGCTGCCGATTTCCTCGACCGCCCACATGCGCGTCGTCCCGGCGGTGCTGGGCTGGCAAGATCCCGGCTCCGCTTTCTCCGCCGCCATGCAGCTTGCGGCCCTCGCCGCGGTGATCAGCTACTTCTGGAACGATGTCAGGGACATCCTGTCCGGTTCGCTCGGCGCCTTGAAACGGCGCGATTTCGCCGACCGGCATTTCCGGCTGGCGCTCTGGATCATGCTGGCGACGATCCCGATCGTCGTCGCGGGCGTGGCTCTGTCCGGCGTGCTCAACGCCTGCAATTCACCGCTGCGCGGCCTCGGGGTCGTCGGCTGGGCCTGCATCGCTATGGCACTGCTGCTGGCGCTGGCCGAACTCCGTGCCCGCCATGCGCGCACCATGGGCCAGGCGTCCATGGCCGATGCGCTGCTCGTCGGCGTCGCCCAAATCGGCGCATTGATCCCGGGCGTCTCGCGGTCCGGCTCGACCTTGACGGCAGCACTGGGGCTCGGCTTCAAGCGGGAAGAAGCGGCGCGCTTTTCATTCCTGCTGGGGCTGCCGGCCATCGCGCTCGCCGGTCTCAAGGAGCTCTGGGAACTGCACAAGGCTCATCTCGATGCCCAGGGCTGGTCGATCCTCGCGGTCGGCCTGGTCGTCGCCTCGCTATCCGCCTTCTTTGCTATATGGAGCCTGATGCGCGTGCTGGAACGCTTCTCAGCCTGGCCTTTTGTCATCTATCGTGGCGTGCTCGGCATCGCCCTGCTGCTGGGGCTGGCGATGGGATGGTTTGCCTAAAGCATTCCAGGAAAGTGCGTAGCGGTTTTCCGCCGGCTTCACACAAGGACTAAAAGGCACTTCCAGGAATGTGCTTGCCGGTGTTGCTTCGGCGCAACCCTGGTCGGGCATGCGTCGATCGCCAAAGATGTGATCGGCCGCCTTCATTGACTCCGGGCAAAATCCATCTTTAACGTTCTGTTAACAAAAATAGATGGGTGGGGCCGTATGGCATCCTCGGTGGGTTGGCGCCGCAAGGCGACGGGTTTGGGGTTCGCGTTTGCGCTGACGGCTTTTTGTTCGGCCGCGGGTTTGGCGAATGCGGGACCGCTTTCCATGACCATCGGCGGGCAAACCTCCCAGCCGATCGGGCACTATGATTTTTGCAAGATCCATTCCGCCGAATGCTCCATCCGCTCGCCCGACAACGCGCCGGAGAGCATGACCGGCCAGCTGTTGCGGGAAATTTCCGCCGTGAATCTCTCGGTCAACACCCGCGTCAAGCCGATGAGCGACATCGACAATTACGGCAAGGACGAGTGGTGGGCCTATCCCGACAACGGCTTTGGCGACTGCGAAGACTACGCGCTTGAAAAGCAGCGCGAGCTCAAGGCCGCCGGCATTGCCATCGCCAATCTGCTGATGACGGTGGTGCGCAAGCCGGACGGCGAAGGCCACGCCGTGCTCACGGTGCGCACCGACAAGGGCGATTTCATCCTCGACAATCTCAGCGACAAGGTTCGCCTCTGGAACCAGACAGGCTATCGCTACCTGAAGAGACAGGCGAGCGACAACAGCGGTCGCTGGGTTTCCATCCTTGGCGGCGACGAGCGGCTCGTCAGCTCTGTTCAATGATGTCGCCGCTTTCTGATATCGGCAGCCGCACTTCGACCTTGGCCGTCTGATCCATTCCCGCTTGGGACCGGTCTTGCGTCGTGCCGGCGAATGCTGGCAGCGGCTCGTTGGACTGGCAATCCGGTGCGCACATGGATCTTTTGACTGTCCTCCAATCCGCGCCTTTGCTGCTCGCGCTGATCAAGACCGCGCTGCCGTCGGCGGCGGCGATCGGCATGGGGTTCGGCCAGTGGCTCGCCTCGTTGCCGCCGTGCCGCGACTTCGCCTTCGAGGCCACCAGCTATCTCGTCTGTGAGGTCGATCCCAAACACTATCGGATCGAACTGTTCTGGAAGGACCCCGCCGGCAAGCCCTATCAGTCGCTGCACAATCTCGACGACGCCCAGCGGCGGGCCGGGCGCACGATGCTGTTC
Organism: Mesorhizobium sp. BR1-1-2; assembly: GCF_020165435.1. NCBI lineage: Bacteria > Pseudomonadati > Pseudomonadota > Alphaproteobacteria > Hyphomicrobiales > Phyllobacteriaceae > Mesorhizobium > Mesorhizobium sp. BR1-1-2. Next base: position 192,442 of record NZ_JAIUID010000002.1, on the reverse strand, counting down.
GCCATCAATGCCGGAATGTACCATCCAAATCTCGCGCCGGTCGGCCTGTATGTCGAGCGCGGGCAGGAACTGGCCTCGGCGAAGGTCGGGTCGGGAAGCGGCAATTTTTCGCTCCAGCCCAACGGTATTTTCTACATCAGAGACGGCAAGGCCGCGGTCCGCGCGACAAGGGATTTCCTAAAGAAGCGTCCGCCCACCGACTATGCCACGCAGTCCGGGCCGATGCTGGTGATCGACGGCCGATTGCACCAGAAATTCCGGGCCGACAGCACCTCGCGCAAGACGCGCGACGGTGTCGGGGTGCGAAGGGACGGTGTCGCCGTCTTCGCCATTTCGAATGGCACGGTGACATTCCATGCATTCGCACGCCTGTTTCGCGACGGGCTCGGCTGCGACAATGCGCTGTTCCTCGACGGGTCGATATCGAGCCTGCTCGCGCCGGCTATCGGCCGCAATGACGACTACTGGAATCTGGGGCCGATGATCGGCGTCTTCAGGCGATAGGATCGGCAGGCCTAGATTGTGCTTCTGACCGCGCACGGCCGACACTCGGAACCGTGCCCAACATGCTTAAAAACTTGATTCAATCTTTATTGGTAATTTCCCGTTCATAACTAGACCTGGTTTGTCCGTCGGCCGTCGCCTTCGGTCTGTTGTGTTTGAGTACAGGTCCAGATGCGGTTACCAGGCGCCGTCAGTTTCGTGATCGCATCCCTGTGCCTTGCCGGCTGCTCATCGACATCGGGCATGGACGCGCTGGACATGCAGAAACCATCGAACGAGATCACCAGCTCGGTCGTGCGGCCCAGCGCGCCGATCGCATCGGTCCCAGTGAGAAAGGCTGAACGCAGAGTGGCGGAAGCCGTGCCGGCGGACGAGAATGTCCGGCCTTACGGCCTGGCCGAGGAAGAGACGGTGGCGTTTCCGGCGACCGACCTGCCGGACAGCGTGGAGCCGCCGGTCGTCGAGCCGGCGGCGCTGGTGTCGCCGCCGAAGCTCTTGTCGCGGGCAGCCCCTGCGATGCTTGCCGGGCCGGTCACGCGCTACGGCTTTCGCGATGCCAAGCCGATCAATTTCGGCCGCTCCTCGCCCCGCCACCTTGCCGTGCATGGTGTCGACGTGTCGCGCTGGCAAGGCAACGTCAACTGGGAGAAGCTGCGCGCACAGGGCGCCAACTTCGCCTATATCAAGGCCACCGACGGTGGCGACCATCTCGATCCCCTGTTCATGAAAAACTGGCGCAACGCCGACGCCGCCGGACTGAAGCGCGGCGCCTATCACTTCTTCTACTGGTGCCGCACCGCCGGCGAGCAGGCCGACTGGTTCATCCGCAACGTGCCGAAGGTCGACGGTGCCTTGCCGCCGGTGATCGACGTCGAGTGGAACGGCGAATCCAGCTGCAAACGGCGCCCGTCGCGTGAAAAGGTGCTGGAGAAGATGCAGGTGTTCATGGACAAGCTTGAACGCCACTACGGCCAGCGACCCATCATCTACACCGCGCCCGATTTCTACCGCGACAATCTCCGGGGCGAATTCCTCGATTATTCATTCTGGCTGCGCGCTGTGGCGCAGCACCCCTCAAAAGTCTATCCCGGCCGCAAATGGCTGTTCTGGCAATATTCCGGCTCCGGCCTGTCGCATGGCGTCACCGGCCGCATCGACCTCAACGTCTTCCACGGCGACGAGCGGCAATGGCGCGCCTGGGCCGGCGGCCGCCAAATGGTGGCCGACGCGGATTGAGGCGGCGCCATTCGCCCCGTCCTAGCGTCTGTTTGAGCTGCTTGCTCTTGCCGTTGACCCCTCGCTCCGCGAAAGGGCCCCCAAGCACCGTGTTGAGCAGTGCCTGGATATAGACTATGCCTCTACATATTCCGCCAAGCTCACACTTTCGGGCACATCCAGCCCATCGGCTCGCAAGCCCTCGATATGGAAGCGTATTGCGTCCCGAATCTCGGTTTCCACCTCGGGCACCGTCGCGCCAGTCGCGATGCAGCCGAGTAGGTCCGGCACATAAGCAGAAAAATTATTTCCTGCTTTCTCAATCACGACCGCGTAACGCATGTCGTCACTCCTTTAAACCGGACTGCTTGAGGATGCTGTTCAGGGTTCCTGGCGCAACCTCTTCAGACGGCTTGCCGGCCACGGGGACGCGGCCGGCTTTGGCACTGTGCTTATATACTGGCGATGGCTTATACTGGCGATGGCTGCCCTTGGTTGCAACCAGATATCAGCCATCGGTCTCCAGCAAGCGAATGACGTCGCGGACTGTAAGCCGAGGCGGCATCAGCCCTCAGCTACACCCGCTGGTGCTTCCACACGTATCGCACTTCTCGCAGGTGCCATTCCGCACCATGGTGAAGTTATGGCACTCGGAGCATTCGTTGCCGGTGTAGCCCTGCATCAGCGATTGCTGGCGCCGGGTGGCGGCAAGCGCCTTGGCTTCCGCGGCCTCGTGCGCGGCGGTGTCGGTGAACAGCCCCTCGACGCCGGAGGCTTCGGCTTCCTCGTAGACGATGTCCTCGACCAGTTCCCTGGCGCGTTCCTCATAGTCGCGCTTGTAAGCGATGGCCTCGTCGCTCGCCGGCTTCAGCGCCAGCACGTTGGAGCCGGAGAAGGCCGTCGGCGCCACGCGGGCAGGGGCCGTTGCCGGGCCAGAACCGCCAAATCCCTTGGGCTCGGCACCCGACACCAGCTTGACCGGCGAGGCACCGCGATAGAGTCCCTTGGAGAAGGGCGTGGCCTTGCCTTCGGTGATGCCGCGGCCGAGTGCCGTCTTGTCGAAATCCGATTGGTCGACATGGGCGAGGTCGTGGCGGTTGAGATAGGACACGGCAAGTTCGCGGAACACGTAATCGAGGATCGACGTGGCGTTCTTGATCGCGTCATTGCCCTGCACCATGCCGGCCGGCTCGAACTTGGTGAAGGTGAAGGCTTCGACAAATTCCTCGAGCGGCACGCCATATTGCAGGCCGAGCGAGATGGCGATGGCAAAATTGTTCATCATCGCCCGGAAGGCAGCGCCTTCCTTGTGCATGTCGATGAAGATCTCGCCGAGACGCCCGTCGTCGAACTCGCCGGTGCGCAGGTAGACCTTGTGGCCGCCGACGACTGCCTTCTGCGTATACCCCTTGCGGCGGTTCGGCAGTTTTTCGCGGTCGCGGTAGAGACGCTCCACGACGCGCTCGACGATCTTTTCGGTGACCTGCACCGCACGCTGCGCGGCTGGGGCGGCGATCAGCTGCTCGATGGCTTCGTCCTCGTCGTCCTCTCCATCGGCGAGCAGCGAGGAGTTCAACGGCTGCGACAGCTTCGAGCCGTCGCGGTAGAGCGCGTTGGCCTTGAGAGCCAATTTCCACGACAGCATGTAGGCGCCCTTGGCGTCCTCCACCGTCGCGTCGTTCGGCATGTTGATGGTCTTGGAGATGGCGCCGGAGATGAAGGGCTGTGCGGCCGCCATCATCTGGATATGGCTGTTGATCGACAGCGAACGCTTGCCGATCTTGCCGCAGGGGCTGGCGCAGTCGAACACGGGGAGGTGTTCGGCCTTGAGGAAGGGCGCTCCCTCAAGCGTCATCGCACCGCAGACATGGATGTTGGCGGCTTCGATGTCCTTCCTGGAGAAGCCCAATGCCGGCAGCATCTCGAACGAGAAGTCGTTGAGCTGCTCGTCGGTGAAGCCAAAGGTCTCCTTCACCCAGTCGGCGCCCAGCGTCCACTGGTTGAAGACGAACTTGATGTCGAAGGCCGACTTCAGCGCGGCATTGAGCGCCGCGATCTTGTCGTCTGTGAAACCCTTGGCCTTGAGCGAGCCGGGGTTGATGCCGGGCGCCTGGTTGAGGTTGCCGTGGCCGACGGCGTAAGCCTCGATCTCGGCGATCTGGCTTTCCGAATAACCCAGCGTGCGCAGCGCTTCCGGCACAGCGCGGTTGATGATCTTGAAGTAGCCGCCGCCGGCGAGCTTCTTGAACTTCACCAGGGCGAAGTCGGGCTCGATGCCGGTGGTGTCGCAATCCATGACGAGACCGATCGTGCCGGTCGGCGCGATCACGGTTGCCTGCGCGTTGCGATAGCCATGCTCCTCGCCGAGTTCGATGGCACGGTCCCAGGCAGCCTTGGCGTGCGTCGCCAGGTCCTGCTGCTTGAGGTCGGAAGCGACCAGCGGCACCGGATTGACGGCCAGTTTCTCATAGCCGTCCTTGTCGCCATAGGCGGCGCGGCGATGATTGCGCATGACGCGCAGCATGTTCTGCGCATTACGGTCGTAATCGGGGAAGGCGCCGAGTTCGGACGCCATTTCGGCCGAAGTGGCGTAGGCGGTGCCGGTCATGATGGCGGTCAGCGCAGCGCAGATCGCGCGGCCCTCATCGGAATCATAGGGAATGCCGGAGGTCATCAGCAGGCCGCCAATATTGGCGTAGCCGAGGCCGAGCGTGCGGTATTCGTAGGAGAGCTTGGCGATCTCCTTCGACGGAAACTGCGCCATCATGACCGAGATCTCGAGAACGATGGTCCACAGCCGCACGGTGTGCTCGTAAGCGGCGATGTCGATCGTGCCGTCCGCATTGCGGTAGGGGAGCAGATTGATCGAGGCGAGATTGCAGGCCGTGTCGTCGAGGAACATGTATTCCGAGCACGGGTTGGAGGCGCGGATCGCACCGGCGGACGCGCAGGTGTGCCAGTCGTTCATCGTCGTGTTGAAGTGCAGGCCCGGATCGGCGGATGCCCAGGCGGCGTAGCCGATCTTTTCCCAGAGATCCCTGGCCTTCAGCGTCTTCAGCACCTTGCCGTCCTTGCGGGCGGTGAGATGCCAGTCGGCATCATCCTCGACGGCGCGCAGGAAATTGTCCTTCAGCGACACCGAATTGTTGGAGTTCTGGCCCGACACGGTGAGGTAGGCATCGGAATCCCAGTCGGTGTCGTAGGTCTTGAACGACATCGAGGTGTAGCCCTGCCTGGCGAACTGGATGACGCGGTAGATGTAGTTCTCCGGCACCGCGGACTTCTTGGCCGCCTTGATCTCGCGCTTCAGTGCGGTGTTGACGGCGGGGTCGAAGCAGTCGTCGTCATGGCCTTCGCAGTTGACGCAGGCCTTCATGATGGCTTCGAGATGCTTCTTGACGATCTTGGAGCCGGTCACCAGCGAGGCGACCTTCTGCTCTTCATTGACCTTCCAGTCGATGAATTCCTCGATGTCGGGGTGATCGGCGTCGACGATGACCATCTTGGCGGCGCGGCGCGTCGTGCCGCCCGACTTGATGGCGCCCGCAGCGCGGTCGCCGATCTTAAGGAAGCTCATCAGTCCGGACGAACGGCCGCCGCCGGACAGCTTTTCGCCCTCGCCGCGCAGCAGCGAGAAATTGGAGCCGGTGCCCGAGCCATATTTGAACAGGCGCGCCTCGCGCACCCACAAATCCATGATGCCGCCCTCATTGACGAGGTCGTCCTGCACGCCTTGGATGAAGCAGGCATGCGGCTGCGGGTGCTCGTAGGAGGATTTCGACTTGGTCAGCTTGCCGGTGAACGGGTCGACATAGAAGTGGCCCTGGCTCGGGCCGTCTATGCCATAGGCCCAGTGCAGGCCGGTGTTGAACCATTGCGGCGAGTTCGGCGCCACGCGCTGGGTGGCCAGCATGTAGGCGAGCTCGTCGCGGAAGGCGCGCGCGTCTTCCTCCGACTTGAAATAGCCGCCCTTCCAGCCCCAATAGGTCCAGGTGCCGGCCAGACGGTCGAAGACCTGGCGGGCATCGATCTCGGAGCCGTAGCGCTCGGCTTCCGGCAGCTTGGCAAGTTCGGCCTCGTCGGCGACGGAGCGCCACAGGAAGGAGGGAACATCGTTCTCCTCGACCTTCTTCAGCCGCGCGGGGACGCCGGCCTTGCGGAAATATTTCTGCGCCAGGATGTCGGCGGCGACCTGCGAGAACTGCGCCGGCACGTCGATATTGTCCAAGCGGAACACCACCGAGCCATCCGGATTCTTGATCTCGGAAAGCGCCTTGCGGAATTCGATCTCCGCATAAGCAGATTGGCCTAGCTTGGTGAAACGACGCTCGATGCGCATTGGTCCGGTCCCTTTTGTCTATATATAGCGCTTTTCCCGAGGGATTTCTGCCCCAAAGGTGAAACGCGCACTCCGCCGTCTGCCGGCGTTCGAAAACGGCCGGCTCTCCATTTTCGCGGTCTCTGTCCGACTTGCTGGTCAAACTTCTCGCGAAGCGCCTGTCCAGCTCACCGACGAACCCGCGGGTCCCTCAAAACTGATTTTTTCCGATTCCCTCACTCGAGGGAAATTCACATTATCTAGCGTCGAACCTGCCTGCAAACACTAAATATAGTGTTAACAGACAATTTATTCCAGTCCGACAATTCTCCCTTTATCGCCCAGGCCCCCACAATCCCAACGCTTCCGCCAGCCTCGTAAACAGGCGGAAATGTGGGGAAAAACGCACATAATCCGGGAAAAAGACCGGGCTCAGAACTTTCCGGTCGCGCTCTCAACAGGAGCGCATGGCCTATAAAAGGCGACTCGTTTTGCGCCGTCAAGGATTCGTTTGCGTAGCTTTTATGACCCCAACATCTTGTGTGTCACACATGTGGATAACGGGGATAGAATGAAGGTGCGGCAGTCGCCGCTCGCCGAGGGGAAAAAGGTGCGCTTGTCAGGCTCCGCGATGGCGTGGGGGCGTCATCCAGGCACCGACTGCCTGGCACATCCGGCGTCGCGGATCAGCCGTAGTGCGTCCTGGGCTTCGGCTCGGTTCCGGTGAACTGCACCCCGATCCGGCCGTTGCGGCGCCAGCGGACCTCGCATCGATAGCCGATGCCGTCGACGGGCACATAGAGAAGGAAGCGATCCGGAATTCTTGCTTCGGGGGGAATCTTGAGTTCGGCGCCGCTATCATTTTGATTGCGCAGCGTGCAGCCAACTTCCGAATTCGAGATGCCGGTAATGATCGTGGCGCCCTTGAGCACGCGCTGGCGATGCTCCCGCTTGTGCTCGTCGGATCGCTCTGGAATGGGATTTGCGGGATTTGTCATCGGTGAAACGCCAGGATCGGATCAGATCCTATTGCGTCTTCATTAGCAAAGCATTCACGCCGGCGGGCACGACCCTCCGGGTCGCTTGGTCGCACGGTCAATCCCGGTTCAGGTAAACCGGTGCGGGTCGGCGCAGAAATAGGCGATGATCTGGCAGAGGTCCGGTTCGTTGACCATGCGCACCGCTTCGCCCGAGCTGACCCATTTGCGGGTGCGGGAGCGTTTTTCCTTCCAATGATCGGCGACCTTGTCGACATGCAGCGGGAACACCAGCACCTCGCACGGCACTTCCTCGCCGGAGGCCAGGGCCTTGGCGTAGAAATAGCGGCCGGCCTCGAGATGCGAGATCGTCCCGCGCAGTCCGGCTTCCTCGACAGCCTCGCGCGCCGCGGCTTCGCAAAGCGGCTCCCTGGCTTCAGGCCAGCCCTTCGGAAGCACCCAGCGGCCGGTATCGCGGCTGGTAATCAGCATGATCTCGACACCGTTTCCGGTTTCGCGCCAGGGCAGGGCGGCTACCTGCAGACGGCACGGCGCGGTGCCGAAGAGTCGCCGGACCCTTTCGGCCAGATGGTTGTGCGTCGTTGGCCTCGTCAGCATCGGAGAAGCTAGCCCCAGCCTCCAGAATCGTTTGCCGTCTCACGAATCTTACGGCCAATTATCGGCAATAAAAGTAAAAACTTTCATCAGGATGGCCGATTTTCACCAATAGACGCCGATTCCGCGCGCCAGCCTGCCTCGCGAGACCCCTTTGCCTAGTGGATGAGACTTCCCTGCGGCTCGATTTGCAGCAGGTTGCTTGCCGCGAATCAGCCGGCGTGATCGTCGGCGATCGGCTTCTGGTAGGTGAAGCCCATGTCCCAGGGAAAATAGATCCAGGTATCCTGGCTGACCTCGGTGACGAAAGTGTCGACCAGCGGCCGCCCTTTCGGCTTGGCATAGACGGTGGCGAAATGCGCCTTCGGCATCATGGCGCGCACGATGCCCGCCGTCTTGCCGGTATCGGTCAGGTCATCGATGATCAGCACGCCCGCGCCGTCGTCGGCGAGCAGGGCCGGCGTGACCTCCTTCAGCACCTGCAACTGCCCCTGGCTGCTGTAGTCGTGATAGGAGGCGACGCAGACCGTCTCGATAACACGGATGCCGAGTTCCCGCGAGATGATCGCCGCGGGCACCAGCCCGCCGCGCGTGATGCAGACGATGGCTTTCCATTGCGCCTTGTTGGTACCGGCAAGCCGCCAGGCGAGCGCACGCGCATCGCGGTGGAACTGGTCCCATGAGACCGGAAAGGCTTTTTCGGGAAGGGACATTCTTCGCGCACTCCGCAGCACGCGCGGTCGCGCGCAAAAAACAGGGAATTGCGCGCGGAAGTAACTGGAAAACCTCGCGCTTGGCAAGGGCGGCGCAAACGATCCTTGTGGACTTACCGCGACAGGAAAGCCGCGACCGGCGCGGTGCGCAGCACGGAGCGCGTCACCCCGCCGAACAGGAGCTGGCGCAGCCACGAGTGGCTGTAGGCGCCGAGGACCAGCAGGTCGGCGCCGGTTTCTGCGATCCTGGTCTGGATCACCTCGTCGACCGAGGTGCCGCCCGACCTCTGCACCGAGACACTCACGCTGGCGCCATGACGCGACAAAGCGGAAGCGATTTCCGCTCCGGCGGCTTCGGGGCGTTCATCGAGCGTGTCCGGCGGATCGATGACCAGAATGTCGGTTTTCTCGGCCTCGATGATGAAGGGCAGCGCATCGAAGGCGGCGCGTGCGGCCTCCTTGCTGCCGTTCCAGGCAAGCAGCACACGCTTGAAGGTGGTGATCAGCGGACCCAGATGCGGCACCACCAGCACCGGCCGTCCGGCGTCGTAGACCAGCGTGTCGACGTCGGCGCTCGCATCGCCGCCCGTCTCGCGCTGCGCGGCGATGATCAGGTCGGCGGCACGCACGCTTGAAATGCCGGTCAAGGCGCTGTCGCCGGAAAAACTCTCCAGGCTGTGCCATTCGAAGGACAGGCCGGAATTCTCGATATGCCTGAGAAACGCGGCCCGCAGCTTTTCGGCCCGTTCACGGTTCATGTCGGCCGAAACCTGCAGGAACTCGGTGTCGGGAAAGCCGGTGGCCGAGGTGTAGGGCACCGGAAGCGCTTCGGCGTGGATACCGATCAGATGACTCTGGAAGCGGTTTGCAAGCGGAATGGCGAAGTCGAGCACGCGCTCCGCGTCCTGCTCGTTCTGCAGAATGGCGACGATCGTCTTGAAGCGCATGGTGATCCCCTCATTTTGCGAGCGATCCGCCCGCGGCAAGGAAACGTCGCAGCGTTGTGCTTGGTTCCGGCCTGGACCGGATCAGCTCGCGCTGCCGGCAAAGCCGGCCACCATCGCCTCGACATCGGCGCGCGCGGCGTCCAGGGCCTGCTGGCTGCGGGCACGGACCACCAGTTCGGTCCAGAACTTGCCGTCGCCGTATTTCGGGTAGGAGCCGATGATCGTATCCGGATGCGCTTTCTGGATCTCGCCCAGCGGCCCGCCGACGAGACCTTCGCCGAACGGGCAATGCACCGCCGCCGACAGCATTTTCGTGCCGGCCTTCAGCGTCGGCACGACATTGTCGAGCATGGCCTGGAAAATCGAAGGCACGCCGGCCATGACGTGGACATTGCCGATGCGGAATCCAGGCGCGACCGACACCGGATTGTCGATATGGTCGGCGCCGCGCGGCATCCGGGCCATGCGCTTGCGGGCCTCGGTGTATTCGATGCCTCGCGCGGCATAGCTTGCTTCCAGCAGGGCATAGGCCTTGGCATCGTATTCGCAAGGCACGCCGAAGGCCTTGGCAATCGAATCGGCTGTGATGTCGTCATGGGTCGGGCCGATGCCGCCGGTTGTGAACACATAGGTGTAGCGGGCCCGCACTGCATTTACCGCGGCGACGATCTCGTCTTCCTCGTCGGGAACGATGCGCACCTCCTTCAGGTCGATGCCGATGGCCGTCATGATGTCGGCCAGATGACCGATATTCCTGTCCTTGGTGCGGCCGGACAGGATCTCATCGCCGATGACGAGCATGGCGGCGGTAACGATTTCGGACATTGAAGGCTCCGGCAAACGGGTCGCCTGAAATAGCGCGGCAAGCGGCCAGCGGCAATGCCACCCGACCGGTGAACAATCTGTGCCCGCATACGCGCCTGTCCCCGCACTTCAACCTTTCGGCGGCCCGCGGCGAACATGGGCGGGAGGCGCTCGTCTTCCTGAACGGGCTTGGCGCTGAAATGCATCACGTTCGCCATACGGGTCGCCGCCTTCATCCAAGGCATAGTGGCTCGCGCATTTGGGATCGGCTTCACCGACGCTTCACAAGGAATTCAAGGAACCATTCGGTTGATGACTGGTTTGCCCCGTGTCGCACCCAAGGCGACGACGACAAAACGGAGTGATACAATGTACAAAAAACTTCTCGCGGCACTCGTTCTGACAGCCGGCCTTGCCACATCGGCGATGGCGCAGTCGACGGACGGCAGATATTACAACCATGACAATTGGTGGAACAATTGGTCGCTGTTCAGCAATGAGGATTCATCAGGCATCGACCGGAGCACCACCGGGAGCATCAATGCATACGGCTCCGGGTTGAGCACCCAAGGCTATACCGGTGCGATGGGCCCATGTGCCCATAACACTCCAGGCCCGGACGCCAATGCTCAAGGCAACGTCAATGACCAGTACTGCGGCAAATAATCAGCCGTAGGCTCCCTGCTGACCGTAGGACGTTTTCTCTCCCGACGTCCGCGGTCGGCGCTCCGGGGCGGCCGGCCTTTGGGGCGATCGGGCTTTGGGCTGCAAGATCAGTCGGAAACCTCGGTCTGCGGCCGGTCGCGTCCATCGGCCAGTTCCTCGTGCCATTTGCCGTCGGCATCCTCGTACTGGATGCCGTCCGTCGACCCAGCGACCTGCTGCTCGGCCGAAGCGATCTCGGCGGCCCGCAGCGCGTCCTGATGCGTGGGAAACGTCTCCGAGAAGGTCGCTCCGACCTTGTAGGCCCAGCCGCCGTCATGCTCGACGATCTTGTAAGTCAGCTTCGCCATCAAAAACCTCCGGTTTAAAGGTCCGTCCGCTTAATGCAGCCGGTCGTCGGACAGCTTGTCGTCCGGCACCAGCACGTCCGATTCCCTGGCGGCTTCGATAAGTGCCCGACGCGCATCCGCTGTCGAACGATAACCTTCCAGCACTTTGAGGCAAGTGTCGAGAGCATCACGATGACGAGGGCCGCGATTGAGCGGCCAAACCGTCATCAGGCACTCCGCCGCCTCCTGGGCGCTGCGGATATGGCGATATTTGCCGACATGGCCGAGTTCGACCACGACCGGTGTTTCAAAAGGCTTGTTGTCCATCATGGCCGCAACGCAAAGCAGCCAATTTGGTTGCAACCGTGTCCTCAGCCTGCGCCCAAACGTCTCAAGAGCGGGGCCGGCGGGCTCGATGGCCCGCCAGACCAGGCAAATGTCAGCCCGTCGCCTTCATCCAGTGCTGCATCGTCGTCACCGAGCGCGCGAGCTGCGGCGCCGGATGGATCGTCTCGTTGAAGGTGGCGGCCGCTCGCCATCCCCAGCGCGGGTCGGCGAGGAAGGCGCGCGCCAGCGCCACCATGTCGGCGCGGCCTTCGGCGATGATCGCCTCGGCCTGCTTGGGATCGTCGATCAGACCGACCGCGCGGGTAGGGATGCCGGCGCCCCTGCGCACAGCCTCAGCCAGATGCACCTGGTAGCCCGGGCCGGAGGGCAGTTTCTGCAGGGGCGAATTGCCGCCGCTCGAGCAACAGAGATAGGCGACGCCTTCGGCCTTCAGCGCTTTCGCCACTTCGATCGCATCCTCGACGTCGAAACCGCCATCGACCCAATCCTTGACCGACAGCCGGGCGCCCAGCATCAGTTTCGGCGCTGCCTTCTTCACCGCCCTGGCGATCTCGACGACAAGACGCATGCGATTTTCCAGCGAGCCGCCCCAGCGGTCCGTGCGTTGGTTGGAGAGCGGCGACAGGAACTGGAAGATCAGATAGCCGTGCGCCGCGTGCAGCTCGATGAAGTCGAAGCCCGCGCGTTCGGCCCGCCTTGCCGCCTCGGCGAACCGCTCGATGAGCTGGAGGATCTCCTCGTCTTCCAGCGCTCGCGGCACGTTCCAGCCGGTATCGTAGGCGATTGCCGAGGCCGAGACGGTCTGCCAGGGATCCTCGTCCGGCTGCAGCGGTCCGCCGCCCTCCCAGGGCTTGCGGTTGGAGGCCTTGCGCCCGGCATGGGCAAGCTGAGTGCCGAACTTGGTGCCGGGTGCGGCCACGCGCCTTGCTGCGTCCAGCGCCCGCCGCGCTGCGGCTTCATTGTCTTCGGAATAAAGGCCGAGGCAGCCATGGCTGATGCGGCCACGCCGCTCGACATCGGTCATCTCGACCGTGACCATGCCGGCGCCGGACATTGCCAGGTTCATCCAGTGGTGGAGATGCCAGTCGCTCGCCGAGCCGTCCTCGGCCGAATACTGGCACATCGGCGCGACGGCGATGCGGTTGGGAAAGCTCAAGCCATCGAGCGTGATCGGCTGGAAAAGCGATGTCGTCATGAAAGAAACTCCGGGAGGGGAACGCGCTATCTAGGCGATCGATCGCCTCCATACCAGACACGAGAGAGTGAAACGCCTGCTGGACCAATCGCTGCCCCGATTGCGCGAACGCCGGTTCGCGGCTACGCCTCGCGGGCAACATGGAGGCAGCCGATGGAAGATCGTATCCGCATACGTTCTGAAGAGATCCTGTCCGACGACTGGGCGGTTCTGAAGAAGACCGTCCTCGACTATCGCCGCCGCGACGGACAATGGGAGACGCAAATCCGCCAGACCTACGATCGCGGCGATGGCGCGGTGATCCTGCCTTACGATCCCCAGCGTTCGACCGTGCTTCTGGTGCGCCAGTTCCGTTATCCCGCTTACGTCACCGGGCACCGCGAGCCGCTCATCGAGGCCTGCGCGGGGCTGCTCGATCAAAACGATCCGGAGACCTGCATCCTCAAGGAGGCTGAGGAAGAGCTCGGCTATAGGCTGAACCATGTGGAGCGGCTGTTCTCGCCCTATATGAGCCCGGGCAGCGTCACCGAGCGGCTCTGGTTCTTCACCGCCCTCTATTCGCCCGCCGACCGCATTTCGGCCGGTGGCGGCGCCGCCGACGAAGGCGAGGACATCGAGGTGCTGGAAATGCCGCTCGAGGAGGCCCTGGCCGGCATCGCCGATGGCCGCATCATCGACGCCAAGACCATCATCCTGATCCAGCATCTGAAGCTCAATCCGATCGCTGCTTGACCGATTTCGGTCGCCCTCGGCGCCCGGGGGCGTTGAACGCCTGCGGGACAAAGAATCGGGTGCGGGGCGGATGAAAACGAACTTTTTTTGCACAACGCTTTTTCGGGACTGCATGACACCGATTGACGAGATCGCCTAGGTAGTTGAAACGAAAGGCGCGCGGACGTGGCGGAATTGGTAGACGCAAGGGACTTAAAATCCCTCGATCTCTGATCGTACGGGTTCGATTCCCGTCGTCCGCACCAACCTTGGCTCTACTTGAGCGGTCGGCAGGGCCTAGGCGCCATCAGCGGAAACTGCCTGGCGGGTCTTTTCGGCTCGGCGAGCGCGCACCGAGGCGTGCCGTCCGGCAATAGGTTCTCGGCGAATGTCGCCACGGTCCGCCGCCTTGAAGCGGCGGACCGTGCGTTCAATCGCTCACTGGAGGATCTTTACGATCTTGCGCGTGCCGGGATCCACGATAACCGTGCGATTGTCCACGACGACATAGCGATATTTGACGTTGGGAACTTCATGGAGCTCGACCGTGTCGGGCAGGGCGGTCCCGACATTGAGTTCCACACCGGGAACCTTGACCGAGGCCAGAGGCTCTTTCTTGACGTACTCCTGTATGACTGTCTCGTCCTGCGGCTGAATGACCACATCCTGTGCGGCGGCGGCACCGATGCCGGTAAGCAGCAGAATTCCCGCTGCGATGGTTGCAAGATCGGTTCTCATTGTTGCTTCCTTTCTTTCTCGTTGAGCTTGGCGCGAAGAGCGGTGGGCGCCCGGCGGATTGCCAGGAATTTGGCAGGGGCTCCCAATGCAGGCCATCGATCAGGAACCATCGTTCGATGGCCTGTCAGGCAATCGCTTTTAGACGGGTGGGTTCCGAACAACCGTAAGTTTGGGGCTTTTGCGCGCTATGACCTGACCTTTAGTCGCATGTCCAATAGGACCGAAGCCCTAGCAGTGGAACTGCCGGTAGGAAGCGTGCGTTGCGTTTGCTGCTGATCTTCCAGAGGAGGCCGATCATGGCAGCTCGCCCCACGGTGGTAAATCTGGCGGTGGCGGCGCTGCCGTGGCCCTAGTACTCGCGATTGTTGCGATTGTTGTCCTGCTCATCTTCATGGGCGTGATAAATGTCGGTGGCGGCGGAAAAGACATCGACGTCAAGTTTGATGCTCCCAAAGTCGGGGTACCTCCCACGCCCGCACCGGCGAAGCCGGCAACGCCCGCCGCTCCGTCGAACGGTGGCTGATGTCAATCCGACGCTTCGTGAGGTTAAGCATGACCCCTGGCTCCATCAAAACTGATGGCCACGATCGTGTGGAGATCCCTGCCAATGACAATCACATGGCTGGCGCCGAAATCTTCACCGACCCGCTGTTGGACGTTATCGAGAGCGACGACGTCGCCAACGCGCTTTGCGCGAGAGCGGAGCGCTTCGCGACCAAGATGGTCGTGGTAATGGCGATTTGCTGGACATCAACGCTGGTCGCCAGCCTTTATTTTCTACTGGCGCCCACTTGATAGGAAAGGCGGCCTCGCTTCTTCAGCCTCGACCTCCGCTAGCCCAGGCTGGCGAGGCGTTGTTGTGGGGACGAGCGCCGCATCCCGTTGTTGTCAGCCCGCCGCTTCCTGGACGGCCCGGCGGGTTGGCGATCAGCCGGGCCGAACTGCACAACATTAGTAGTCGCTGTTGTCGATCACCACCGGGTGATGCCGATGGTGACGGTGTTCGATAGAGCCCGTTACGACGACGGTGTCGTGGCGATGATGATGCCGACGACCTTGGTCATAGAAAGCCACTGTGCCATGGCGCCGATGATGGAGGCGCTGCCCTTGATCGTTTATCACGGCCACGTGGCGGTGATGGTGGCGGTGGGTTTTGATGACGACATCGGCCTCTGCCGCCGAAGCGACGATCGGCATCGCAACGAAAATGAGCGCCATGGCACTTGTCAAAAGAGTCGCTTTCATCAGTGTTCTCCATCTTTCGGATCCCTCGGCTACGTTCACGGCAGCCCAAGCCGCACGAGATCTCGATTGAGCTTTCTGCCTTCGAAATGAGCAGGGGCCGCCAACTGTTTGGGGTACGGTTTGATCGGTGACCCCTGCTCTCATGGGCGCATGAAGGGACCGTTGCTGCACCCGTCCAACAAATGGAAGGCGTGCGAGTACGTTCCTCGCAGGAGAGCGGATCGGACCTCTGCTGTAGGTATTCAGACCAAGGTCTGGCGGATGTTCTTGGACCTTCGTCCTCACTTGCGGCTCGACGGCCCTCTTCTCGATGCAATTCCTCAAAGGGTGCGCCGTGCAATCGGGCGAGGGCGTTGCCATGGGCGATGCGCGCCTTTGCGCGAGGGCAGGAGCATGACCGCACGCGGCGTCAAGCTCCTGCGCGGTCGCGTTCAGACAAGCGGGCGTGACGATACTGGTGCGATCGCGCAATTCCGCGCGCCGCGAGCAATGATAGGGTGTTTGCGCGGCGGATCTGATCCGTCCAGGCCGGCGTCCACCAGCCCCAACCCATCCCCCCGCCCACTGGGGGACGCCGGCCCCTCAGTTTTCCGAATTGCCGTCGCGGACCTGCGACATCGGACCAGATCCTGCCGGGGCTCAGAACTTGTAGCTCAGATTGATGCCGACCGTGTTCAGCTTCACATTCTGGTCGCGGTCGAGAAAATCGTCCGGAGCATCGAAGTGCTCCTTGCTGAAATCGTAGTAGCGATACTGCGCCCCGACGACGAACTTGTCGGTAAGGGCATAGTCGACCCCGGCGCCAACCGTCCAACCGACGCTGGTTCGCGTGTTGTCGAACGAGGTGCCGGCATTTTGCGAGGTTTCGATACCGGCAAAGGCGATGCCGCCGATGCCGTAGATCAGGAACCGGTCCATCGCATAGCCGGCCTTGGCATTGATGGAACCGAACCACTTGACATCCGTGCCGAGCAGATTTCCCGCGCCCAGTTCTTCGGCGCCCTTTGCCGAGGAATAGTTGAGCTCTGCTTCGGCGCCGAGCACCGCCTGGTCGAATTGCCACAGACCGGCGACATGGCCACCGACGAAACCGCCGTCGAGGTCTGGCGAGGCGGCAAACGGCTCGCCCTCGGTTCCCGAAATGTCGGAACTGCCCCAGCCATAACCGCCTTGCAGGCCGGCATAGTCGCCGGTCCAGTCGAAACCGGGCGCGGTCATCGGCACATCGGCCACAGGCTCGGCTGCGAAAGCCGGGGCGGCCAGAGCGGCAAGAAAACCAGCACTTACAAGCGCTAGGCGGCGCATCGAACTCCCCGAACGAAGAGCTGGAAAGATCCTGGCGGGCACGGTAGCCCGATTTGCGGCAAAACGGTATCGGATTTCTGTGCGGCCGATTTACGCTCTCCTTCGGCCTTCGATAAAGGGGCCAGAGGCCCCGCCATTCCGTTCGGAATTGCGTAAAACCTTGGAGCAATTTTAGGAAAAGTGTGAGGCTGGTCAAAATGCTGTCGGCTTGGCACAGTCACGCAAACGGGAGTTCCTTCATGGCAAAGAAGCCGGCGGCGCATGCGACGAAACCGAAACCCTGGACCGAAATGGCGACGCATCTGGTCGACGTCGCGATGGGCAGGAAACCCGCCGATCTCGTCATTCGCAATGGACGCTGGGTGAACGTCCATTCGGGCGAGATCATCCCCGGCACCGACATCGCCATTGCCGGCGGCCGTTTCGCTTATTGCGGTCCGAATGCCGGCCACGCCATCGGGCAGGGCACCAAGGTGGTAGATGCCGGCGGGCGCTATCTGGTGCCCGGCCTTTGCGACGCGCACATGCATGTCGAGAGCGGCATGGTGACGGTGACCGAATTCTGCCGCGCGGTGATCCCGCACGGCACGACTTCGATGTTCATCGATCCGCACGAGATCGCCAATGTGCTCGGCCTGCCCGGCGTGCGGCTGATGCATGACGAGGCCGTCGCTATGCCGATCAACGTGCATGTCCAGATGCCATCCTGCGTGCCCTCGGCCCCCGGGCTCGAACATGCCGGCGCCGAACTAACGGTCGCCGACGTCGCCGAGGCGATGGGCTGGGAAAATATCATCGGGCTGGGCGAGGTGATGAATTTCCCCGGCGTCGCCGCCAACGATCCAGTGATGTCGGGCGAGATCGCCGCGACGGTGAAAGCCGGCAAGACCGTCGGCGGGCACTATGCCTCGCGCGATCTCGGCCTGCCGTTCCACGGCTATGTCGCCGGCGGCCCGGAGGACGACCATGAGGGCACGCGCGCCGAGGATGCCATCGCTCGCGTGCGGCAGGGGATGAAGGCGATGCTTCGGCTGGGCTCGGCCTGGTACGACGTCGCCTCGCAGATCAAGGCGGTCACCGAGAGCGGCATCGATCCGCGCAATTTCATCCTGTGCACCGACGACAGCCATTCCGGCACCTTGGTTCATGAAGGGCATATGGACCGCGTGGTCCGTCACGCCATCAGCCAGGGCTTGAAACCAGTGACCGCGATCCAGATGGCGACGCTCAACACCGCTCAGCATTTCCGGCTGGAGCGCGAGATCGGATCGATCGCGCCGGGGCGGCTGGCTGACTTTTTGATCGTCTCGGATCTCGCCGAAATGACCATGGACGAGGTCTATGCGCGCGGCGTCAGGCTGGCCAGGGCCGGCAAGCTCGACATCGACATTCCGGTCTACGACTATCCCAAGGCGGCGAAGAACACCGTCAAGCTCGGCAAGAAGCTGAAGGCCCACGATTTCGACATCACGGCACCCAAGGGCGCGAACGAAGTCCGGGTCCGGGTTATCGGGGTCATCGAAAATCAGGCACCGACGCGGGCGCTGGAAGCGGATCTCGCCGTCGAGGACGGGCTGGTCGCCATGGATCGCCGCAATGACGTCTGCCAGATCGCGCTGGTCGAGCGTCACAAGGGTACCGGCGGCGTCACCAATGCCTTTGTCTCCGGCTTCGGCTACATCGGCGATTGCGCGATGGCGTCGAGCGTGGCGCATGATGCCCACCACATCATCGTCGTCGGCACCAACAAGCGGGATATGGCGCTGGCGGTCAACCGACTGGGCGAGGTCGGTGGCGGCGTCGTGCTGTTTTCCAAGGGTAAGGAACTGGCGCTGGTCGAAATGCCGATCGCCGGGCTGATGTCGGACGAGCGGGCCGAAATCGTCGCGGCCAAGGCCGACAAATTGACCGAGGCCATGCGCCAGATGGGCTGCTCGCTGAACAACGCCTACATGCAGCACTCGCTGCTGGCGCTGGTCGTCATTCCGGAGCTCAGGATCTCCGATGTCGGCCTGATAGACGTGACGACCTTCCAGAAGGTCGACCTCTTCGTATAAGAGCAGTTGCGGTCGCTTCGCTCATCCGCCGGTGGCGATCGTCAGCACCTTGAACGGCGTGGTGATGACGATCTCGGCAACCGAGCCTACGGCCTTGCCGAGGCCTTGGCCGAGATTGTTGAGCTGCACTGGAGGTTCGTCCGATGCCAGGCCGGCCGGGGCCCGCAGCCGGTCGCCGAGCAACTGAACCAGAATCGGATTGTCGGCGAATTTGGCGTGGTTCAGCCGGTCGCCACCCTTGGTCTGGCTGAGATCGACCACAGACACGCCATAGCTGGCGAGATCGGCCGCATCGCCATAGTCGCCGACGCGGGGCTTGTCGCCCGAGATCAGGGAAGACAATTTGAGCGCCCGGTCGTCCGCGGAAAGCAGGATGGCGAAGGGTTTGTCCGGCTTGCCGTAGCGGATCATCTGTTTCTTGAACACGTCGACGTCGATGTCGGGCGACGCCAGGATGACATAACCAAGCTTGCCGTCGAGATCGCGGTCGCCGGTGATGGCAAGCTGGCGCAGCGCCTCCATGGTCACCCATGTTCCCATCGAATGGGCGACGATGTCGATGCTCTTGGCCCGCGTCTTGGCCAGCATCCTGAGCGTTGCCTCGAGGTCGTCACGCGCCGCGTTGGCGCTCTCCTTGTCGTAGATGTAGCCCGTCGTCTTGCCGCTCGAGGCCCAGGAGAACAGCACCGGCGTGCCCGGATATTTCGTGTCGTGCGCGATCTGCGTCAGCCGGTAGATGCCGTCGTCGAAACCATTGTTGAACCCGTGCACGAAAACCAGCGCACGGTCGCCGCGCATGGCGATGTCGGCACCGACCGCCTTGGCGAATTGCGGCGCATCCGCATAGAACGCGACATCCTTGGCGGTGAAATCCTTGGCTGGATTGCTGTTGGCAGACCCTCGGACACGCTCGATCATGCCGACCTTATGGCTTTTCGGCACGGTGACGTCGACCCGGGCGAAGCTGGTGGTCAAGGAGCGATCGCCGTCGAACACCTGCCGCGGGTTCTTCGTCGCCTTCTGGCGGGTGGTGGCGACGAATATCTCGTGGGTGGCCGCGATGTCGGACGCGGGTACGGCAACCGTCGTCCTGTTCAGCAGATCGTGCGTGTTTCGGCCGGCGCAGCCTGAGACCAGCAGCGCGAACGCAATGACGATGAAACTCTTCGAATGCACCGTCACACGCCGGCTCCCGCAAAGGAGGACGTCAAACGCGTGACGTCGCTGGATATTTCGATAAGGCCAGAGGCCGGCGCGGTCCAGTTCAAAGTTGGTCGACACCGTCGCAAGGCCGAGCGGGCCATGCGAAGCCGCGGCGATGCATCTATTGCCCGAGCAGGCTGATGCGGTCGGTCACGTCGCGGTCGCTGGCAAATCCATCGTCTTCGCGCAGCCGTTGGCCGATCATCTTCACCAGCGCGGGATTGTCGGCGAATTTCGTATGGTTGAAACTGTCCGCTCCCTTGATCTTGGAGAGGTCGACGACCGTTACGCCGTAGGATGCAAGGTCGGCGGCGTCCTTGTAGTCGCCGACACGCGGCCGTGCGCCGGCAATCAGGCCGGAGAGCCTGAGCGCGCGGTCGTCATCGGACAACAACAGGATGAACGGCTTGTTGGGTTTGCCATACCGGCGCATCTGGCTCTTGAACACGTCGACATCGATGTCGGGCGATGCAAGCACGACGTCGCCGAGCTTGCCGCCGAGATCACGGTCGCCGGTGATGGCGAGCTGGCGCAGCGTCTCCATGGTCACCCAGGTTCCCATCGAATGGGCGACGATATCGATGCGCCGCGCGCCGGTCTGCGCCAGCATGCGCAACGTCACTTCGAGCTGGTCGCGCGCGGCGCTGGCGCTTTCCTTGTCGTAGACATAGTCGGTGGTCTTGGCGCCGGATGCCCAGGAAAACAGCACGGGTGTGCCGGGATAGCCGGAATCGTGGACGATCTGGGTCAGGCGGTAAACGGCGTCGTCAAAGCCGGTGTTGTAGCCATGGACGAAGACCATGACGCGGTCGCCGCGCGCCGCGATGTCAGCACTCAGCGCATTGGCGAATTTCGGCTGGGTGTCGTAGCCGACGACCTCGGAGGCCATGAAATACTTGGCCGGATCGTTCGACTTGCCGCGCGAGCGGCGTTCGATCTGCCCGGTCTGGTGGATGCCGGGAACGGTAACGTTGACGCGGGCATAATTCAGCGTGGCCGATCGCTCGCCATCGAAGACCTTGTTCGGATCGTCGGACTTCTTGCGCGTGGTGGCGATGAAGATGCTGTGATTCCCGGCGATCTCGGTTACCGGCGCTGCCACGATGGCGCTGCCGAGCAGTTCCTGGGTCTGCTGTCCCGCGCAGCCCGCGACAAGCAAGGTTAGGCCAATGGCAAAAATCGTCTTCAACGGCACGTCTGAAATTCCACTCCGGCCCGAAAGGCCAATCGCCTCCGCGAAGTCTCCCCCGACAGCGCAAGTGCGGCGGAAGTAAGTCGTGCCCAGCCGAAAAGCGGTCGGCGTACAGCGACCGCCGCCGCAGTGTTGCACGAAAGCCAGATTGGCATCAGGGCGGGCCCCGACGGGCCTTGGCACCCGCATCGATTTCAAGCTGGCCGATGCACGGCATGAACCAACGCCCCCAACTGACTGCAAGCATGTCACGAACGCCCCCCGCATGGGTGCATGAATGACGGGGCAATGGCTTCAGGGGGCAGCCTGTGCAATAGACGGAACCGGGATGCTCGACGGCTAGGCTCGCGGCAAACGGACGTTCCGCGGCCGATCGATGATAGACATTCCCAAACGACATGCGTTCAAGGTGGCTTTCCGATGACCAGCTTCTCTTCCCGTGTTGCCACCGCTGCTTCCGCGATCCGCCGGATCTTTCCGGAAACGCCGCTGCAGGAGAACGACTACCTGTCGAAGAAGACCGGCGCGCGGGTGCTTTTGAAGCGCGAGGACCTGAGCCCGGTGCGATCCTACAAGATCCGCGGCGCCTTCAACCTCTTCCGCAAGGCACTGGGCGAGGGCAACCAGGCCGAACTGTTCGTCTGCGCTTCCGCTGGCAACCATGCGCAGGGTTTCGCCTTCGTCTGCCGCCATTTCGGCAAAAAGGGGGTTGTGTTCATGCCGGTAACGACGCCGCAGCAGAAGATCGACAAGACGCGGCTGTTCGGCGGCGACTTCGTCGAGATCAGGCTAGTCGGCGATTTCTTCGACGATTGCTATCGCGCCGCCATCGAATTCACCGAAAGCGCCGGCGCCCATATGGTGCCGCCCTTCGACCATAAGGACATCATCGAGGGGCAGGCGACGGTCGCCTATGAGATCGCCAACCAGATGCCCGGCGCGCGTATGCCCGATCTCGTCATGCTGCCGGTCGGCGGCGGAGGTCTGGCCGCAGGGGTGACGCACTACTTCGCCGATCAGGGGCGTGAGGCGCGCTTCGTCTTTTGCGAACCGGCAGGGGCGCCAAGCCTGCGCGAGAGCCTTGCGGCGGGAAAACGGCTCAAGCTCGCCAAGGTCGACAATTTCGTCGACGGCGCGGCGGTCGCCGAAATCGGCCGTGAGCCCCTGCGGCATCTCAAGGACTTTGCCGCCGAGACGGTGCGGCTGATCCCGGAAAACCGGCTCTGCGCGACCATGATCGAGATGCTCAATGTCGAGGGCGTGGTGCTGGAACCGGCCGGCGCGCTGGCTATCGATGCGCTGAAGGATTTTTCCAGGAAGGAAATCCGCGGAAAGACCATCGTGGCCGTGGTTTCGGGTGGAAATTTCGATTTCGAACGGCTGCCGGACGTCAAGGAACGGGCACTGCGCTTCGAGGGCCTGAAGAAATACTTCATCATCCGTTTTCCGCAGCGGCCGGGCGCGCTGCGCGACTTCCTTGAAATGCTGGGGCCGGACGACGACATCGCCCGGTTCGAATATCTGAAGAAGTCAGCACGCAATTTCGGCTCGGTTCTGATCGGCATCGAAACCAAGGCTCGCCGCAATTTCGACCTGCTGAAAGCGAATTTCGAGGCCGAAGGCGTCCAGTATCAAGACATCACCGACAACGAGACATTGGCCGGGTTCATCATATGAGCGGAAACGTCTTCATAGCCCTGTTTTCAGGCATCAACGTCGGCGGCAACCGCATCGTCAGGATGGCCGAGTTGCGGGCGTTCTTCGAGGATCTCGGGTTTTGCGATGTCGCTACCTACGTGCAGAGCGGCAATGCGGTGTTCCGAACCAAGGAAGGTGACGCCGCCGCGCTGACCAAACAGATCGAAGCGGCTTTCGAGGAGAAATGGGGTTTTCATTCGCGCATCATGGTACGCGATCTCGGCTGGCTCGAACGGCTGGTCCGGAAAAATCCCTATCCGGAGATTGCCGAGGAGCCGACCAAGCTGCACGCGTATGCGCTGGAGCGCGCGCCGACCGCCGAGGAGGCGGCGCGGCTGGCCGAAAGATGTACGGGTCCGGAGCGGTTCGAGGTCAAGGGCGACGTGCTTTATCTGCACGCACCCGAGGGGCTCGGCAAATCGGTGTTTGCCAATCTCATTCCACGCGTGCTGAAGGTACCGGGCACGGCGCGCAACTGGCGCTCCGTGCTGGCGCTGCTGGAGATGGCCGGCAAGCCGGCGGCGGCTGATTGATGCCTGCCGTAATGCGCAGAGAAGGGCCTATGCCGCCTCGGCGCGTTTCCAGTCGAACGTCAGCTCCTCGCGAAACGCAAAGCGTTTGATGTGGTCGGCGACGACGCTTTCGAGGCGCTCGATGGAGCCGGGGTCGTCGCTCGATACGGTGATGTGCAGCGCAGCTCCATCGGCATCCATGATGGTGCGGCCGAGCGAAAGGTCGATGGCGCCATGATTGGGATCGAATTCCACGGGGAATTTGTGGGCCCAATGTTTGCACAATTGCTGCAGATAACGGCTTGCATGTGCGGTGGTGACATCGGCATGGCTGATCGTCATGAAGGGATCTCCGAGGGTGAAACGCACGAAACGGCGCCCGCTTGCGAGGCGGGCGCTATCGCCGCATAGATAGGCGCAACCTCGCCCGCCGCCATAGGCCGGCTGCCGACCGCTCGAAAAGGTGATCGATCACCAGCTTCCGGTGTTCGGCATCGACGCCCATGGTTCGGCCTTTGTCTTCGCCGGACCTTTCTGCAGAAGTTCGATCGAGATGCCGTCAGGCGACCTGACGAAAGCCATGTTGCCGTCGCGCGGCGGCCGGTTGATGGTGACGCCGCTGTCCATCAGCCGCTGGCAAGTGGCGTAGATGTCGTCGACCTCATAGGCGAGGTGGCCGAAATTGCGGCCGCCCTTGTAGTCTTCCGGGTCCCAATTGTAGGTGAGCTCGACCAGCGGTGCTTTCTCGTCGATGCCGCTTTGCTCGTCTTCCGGCGCGGCCAGGAAGATCAGCGTATAGCGGCCCTGCTCGTTCTCGTAGCGGCGCACTTCCCTCAAGCCGAGCTTGTTGCAGTAGAAATCGAGCGAAGCATCGATGTCGGCGACGCGGACCATGGTGTGCAGATAGCGCATGTGATTTCCTCGACTTGTTGGGTTGCGGCGCAACATAGGCGCGGGCCGTCCAAAGGGCAAATCCCAGGCGGCCGCCGGCGCCGCCAAAGAACAAATCCGGTATTCGCATAATGAACCGTGAAAAAAGGCACGTCAGGTCTTGCACACACCGGAAGCCGCAGTGTTAATCTGGTGTCAAGAATCAGTTGCGGTGTTCTTGAAAAAAGGGGGCATTCTTATGGGGGAAAAGGCCTCTTTGACGGGGCGGTCCGAAACCCTTGGCGACGCCATGAAGCGCGACGAAGGCGGCGATGCCGTCGATCTGACCGAAATATCCGGCGCCATCAAGTGGTTCGATGTAGCCAAGGGCTATGGCTTCATCCTCCCGGATGACGGCGTTTCAGGCGACATCCTCCTCCATGTGACATGCCTTAGACGGGATGGTTTCCAGACTGCTCTGGAGGGAGCGCGCGTTGTCTGTCTCGTTAAGCAGGGCGAGCGCGGATTGCAGGCTTTTCGGGTTCTCTCGATGGATGTCACCACAGCGGTCCATCCCGCCGAAATGCAGGAACAGCGCACCCATGTCTCGGTGACACCCGAAAGCGGGCTGGAACGTGCCTTGGTGAAGTGGTTCAACCGCACCAAGGGGTTTGGTTTCCTGACCCGGGGCGAGGGCACTGAGGACATCTTCGTCCATATGGAGACCTTGCGTCGCTACGGCATCACCGAGCTTCGGCCGGGGCAGGTCGTGCTTGTCCGCTTCGGGCGTGGCGACAAAGGCCTTATGGCTGCCGAAATCCACCCCGATATGGGAACCTTGCCGGTCGCGCATTAGGGCGGTTGCCGAGGATTTTCGCATGACACATAGGAACTGGCTGACGGCGGGCGCAATGTGCGTCCTGGCTGCCGTCATCGTCGCCGTGGGCGCCTATTTCTATTCGCCCACACCGACGGCGGCCGACAGCCGGGTGATGATCCTGCCGGTCGACCCGATGCCGCTGGTCGTGGCGACGAAAGACGGGGATCGCTCCTTTTCCATCGAAATCGCCGACACCGACGCTGAACGCGAGGCTGGCTTGATGTATCGCCAGGATATGGCGGACGATCACGGTATGTTGTTCGTCTTCGATATGCAGCAGCAGGTCAATTTCTGGATGCAGAACACGCCGATGCCGCTTGACCTGATTTTTATCGGCCAGGATGGCAAGATCCGGGCGGTCAAGCACGGTGAGCCGCAATCCCAGGCCCTGATTTCGCCTGGCGTGCCGGTGCGCTTCGTGCTTGAGCTCAAGGCGGGCACCGCCGCCAGGAACGGTATCGACTATGGCGACCTCGTGCTCCATCCGGCCGTCGGCACCGTATCGGGCCCCGGCACGCCGCCATCGGACAATGGCGATGCGCCGAACGGCGGTGGCGGTTGAGGACGCGGGCGGTATAGCCGATGCAGTTTTTTTCCCATGACGGGTTCGACATCGCCTTCCTTGATCGCCAGCCGGGATCGGGCCGGGGAGATCCTGTGCTGATGATCCATGGCTTTGCCTCCAGCCACTACGTCAACTGGGTTTCGCCCGGTTGGTTCAAGACGCTGAACGATGCCGGCTACCGCGCTATTGCGCTGGACAATCGCGGCCACGGCTCGTCATCGAAAAGCTATGAAGAGGCAGACTATACCCCGGCCCGGATGGCCTCGGACGCGGCTGCCCTGCTCGATCATCTCGGCATCGGGCGCGCCCATGTCATGGGCTATTCGATGGGCGCGAGGATAGCGGCATTCCTGGCGCTGTCCGATCCCGACAAGGTGGCGACGCTGGTTTTCGGCGGTCTCGGCATCGGCATGATCGACGGCGTCGGCGATTGGGATCCGATCGCTGCAGCCCTTCTTGCCGACGATCCGGCCCAGACCACCCATCCCCGCGGCCGTTCGTTTCGCGCCTTCGCTGACCAGACCCGCAGCGACCGTCGGGCGCTCGCGGCCTGCATCGCCACCTCCCGCGAGTTGCTGAGCGAGGACGACATTGCCCGGATCGCCCAGCCGACGCTGATCGCCGTCGGCACCACGGACGACATTGGCGGCTCGCCCGACGAGCTTGCCGCGCTGATGCCCAATGCCAGGGCTTTCCACATCGAGGGCCGCGACCACATGCTGGCTGTTGGCGACAAGACCTTCAAGCGGCGTGTGCTGGAATTCTACGCCGAAAATCCGCTTTGACCCGGCGCAAGAGCCCGATAAAACCTGAGGCACAAGCCCAATATCACGCCGGTTTTTGCAGCGCTTCGAGCGACCGGGTGAGATTCAGCCTGGCCTGCCGCTCGAAGCGGCGGCGGAATTCCTCGCTGTGGAAGATGTGCGGGCGTGTCAGGAAGCTGTTCAGCACCGCGCCGCGTCCGGCCCGCCACATCGGCTCCTCCACCCATTGATATTCGGCGCGGATCGCGCGCTCATAAGCATCGAATGCATCCGGCGCTGCGCCCAGGATAGACAAATCCATGTCCAGGAAAAGAGCGGCGTCACGCACCGCGGCCGTGTCTTCGAAGTCGGGCAGCTGATGTGTTGCGGTGGCAAGGATCATGGCGCTGATGCGGCCGAGGCGCTCGGCGTCGAGGCGGTGCGCGAGCTTTTTCTCCGCGAGCGCCGCGCTTTGCGCCTCATTGTCCTTGGCACGGCTGTCATAGACGGCGTCGTGGAACCAGATCGCCGCCTCGACGGCTTCGGGATCGCCGAGCAGCTCCCGGTATTGGCCGGCGAGCGCCAGCATCGCCTCGATATGGGCAAGGTTGTGGTAATGGCGGTCCTCTCCCTCATAGAGGGCGGAAAGCTCGCGTTTGAGGGCATTGTCGAGCAAGCGTTCATTTTCCATGGCGGCTTGAATTCCCGCGAACCAAATCCATTTGACAAAGCACTAAGGAAAATTGAGTTCAATCGTGCTATGATCTGGCTTATATGTGCGGCCCGATATTAGGCAAGGCGGCAGGACGACGTCGATGAACAGCATCAGCATTTCCCGACACAGCGCGTTGCAGCCGGTCGATCCGATCTGGCGCTCGATCCGTGACGAAGCGATGGACGCGGTCAATCGCGACCCGCTGCTCGCCGCCTTCCTCTATTCGACCATCCTCAATCAGGAGAGCCTGGAGGAGGCAGTCATCCACCGGCTGGCCGAGCGGTTGGCGCACCAGGACATAGGCTCCGATCTCATCCGCCAGACCTTCAAGTCGATGTTGGCCGACGACAAGGATTGGCCGACCACCGTGCGTGTCGATATCCAGGCCTATTACGACCGCGACCCGGCCTGCGACCGCTTCATCATGCCGGTGCTCTACTTCAAGGGGTTTCACGCCATCCAGACCCACAGGCTGGCGCATTGGCTGTGGAACCAAGGGCGCAAGGATTTTGCGCTCTATCTGCAAAGCCGTTCGTCTTCGGTCTTCCAGACCGATATCAATCCGGCGGCCCGCATCGGCAAGGGCATCTTCATCGACCACGCCACCGGTCTGGTCGTCGGCGAGACAGCGGTCATCGAGGACGACGTGTCGATCCTGCACGGTGTCACGCTCGGCGGCACCGGCAAGGCCGGCGGCGACCGTCACCCAAAGATCCGTCGTGGCGTGCTGATCGGCGCCGGCGCCAAGATCCTCGGCAACATCGAAATCGGCCATTGCTCCAAGATCGCAGCCGGTTCGGTGGTGCTTTCGCCGGTGCCGCACAACAAGACGGTCGCGGGCGTGCCGGCTCGCGTCGTCGGCGAGACCGGTTGTGACCAGCCGTCGCGCCAGATGGACCAGCTTCTGCCGTCGCAGACGATGGACCAGGTCGTCAGCTTCGACATCTGATTTTCACCGCGGGGCGTCGCGGAGTTTCGCACTGCTCGCGCCGACGGGTCCGATTGCCGTGCAATACGGCGAGCTTGCCTTTACATCGCCATCGTCGACGTGTCAGAAGCGCCGTTCAAACGAGCAAGCCGATGATCGGAGAAGACTGTTGAAGCCTGACGAAATCAGAAAGCTGGACGCCTATTTCAAGCGCGTCTTCCAGAACCCCAAGCTTGAGGTCAAGGCACGGCCGCGCAAAGAGGATTCGGCCGAAGTCTACGTCGGCGACGAATTCCTCGGCATCGTCTTCAAGGACGAGGATGACGGCGACTATAATTTCTCGATGGCGATCCTCGACATCGATCTGGGCTGATCCCACCATCCCGTGGCGGTGCCGGACGCAAACGCGGCCGGCCTTCCCCTCAATGTCCCGTCTTCAGGACACGCCCGGCCTCGGCGGTGATTGCCGCGTCAAGGGCCTGCCAATCCCCCAGAAATTCTTTCGGGAAGCGATAGGTGAGGCTGAGATCCTCGCCGACATGGATGTCGCGCTCGCAAGGCGCCAGCGATTGTTCGGCTGCCGGCCCACTCAGGCAGCGGGCCACGAATGGGTCCTTGCCGGGCCGGTTGCCGACAACGAGCACCTCGTTGAGGTAACCTGATTTCGCGTTGAAACCGTAAATCGTCGTGCCGCCCGGACCTGCCGTGCCGGGCTGCACGATCAGCGCGCTGTAGATCGGCCCGAAACGTCCGCTCATGTCGCGAGACATCATCTGCTGTTCGAAGGACAGGAAGACGATGCTTTTGGCTGGCCCCGTGTGATTGAAATCGCTGCGGGCAGCTTCGCTGTAGCCATCCATCTGGGGGTAGCGCAGATAGAGGTCGAGCCGCGAGGCGATGCCGTCGCGCCGCGCCTGCTCGAAACGGATGAAATTGGCGGGCACGGCGATGACATTGTTGCCGATCACCACCTTGCGCATCGTCGCATCATCCGTGTAGCCGGCCATGGCGATCGAATGGCCGGCCCATTTGCCGCCAAGGCTGATTGCGACCGACAGCAGGGCGAGTGCCGCGAAGGCGTAGAATACCCGCTTCATCAGCGTGGAATCGACCACGGTGAATTCGGGGTCGTCGGCTATCGCTGCCTGCTTCATCTCTGTCCCCGGATTCCTGTCCCGTGACGGCACGCATCGCACGGCACGGCTCTTGCAGTCCTTCCAGCGACTGTGCGATTTCATGGTAAACGGAAGGTAAAGATGGGTCCGGTTGAGCTAACTGCGCTCGCTTTTCTTGTCGGGTTGACGGCTTGTGGGCTGGCCGGATCGGCAATGGAGTTGGTTGCCGGGCGCAAGGTCGCGTTCACCGAGCCTTATGTGTCCTCCGCGCACGTACTGCGTTCGCTCGCCGCCACGGCGTGCGCCGGACCGTTCATGCTGCTCAACGATGCCTTGGACGCCCGCCGCGAGGGGCGCATTTCGTCTGTGGCGCTGGTCTCCTGCGGCTGCACGGCGGTGGCCTGGATGCTGGCGCTCGGCATCGTCCTCGTCGCCATTGCGTGTTGGGGGGCTGCCAACCTAGGGTCTTTCGACTTCCAGGCTTGAAACGAATCGGAGACCGGAAATGCCGCTTTATGCGATCGATGGCACAGAACCAAGCTTCGCGGATGCGGATTCAAACTGGATCGCGTCCGATGCGACCCTGATCGGCGACATCAGCATCGGCCGCAATGCCGGCTTCTGGTTCGGCGTCGTCATTCGCGGCGACAATGAACCTGTCGTGATCGGCGCCGACACCAACGTGCAGGAGCACACGGTCATGCACACCGATCCAGGCTTCCCGCTGACCATTGGCGAAGGCTGCACGATTGGACACCGGGCCATGCTGCATGGCTGCACCATTGGCGACAACAGCCTGATAGGCATGGGCGCAATCGTGCTCAACGGCGCCAGGATCGGCAAAAACTCGCTGGTCGGCGCCGGCGCGCTGGTCACCGAAGGCAAGGAATTCCCTGACAATTCGCTGATCGTCGGCTCGCCGGCCAAGGCGATCAGGGTGCTCGACGAGGCGGCGATCGCGAGGCTGCGAGCTTCGGCCGCGCACTATGTCGCCAACGGCAAGCGGTTCAAGGCGGGGTTGAAGAAGGTCTAGGCTTCCGCCAGAAATGGCGGAGCCGGCCCGGGGACGGGGCCGGCTCCTTAGACCCGGTCGTTGGGACGGGGAGGGTGGGGACTCGACCGGGTTTCTCCTTAGGCGCATCGCGTTGATGCGTAGCGCCTGGTCTCTGGTTCACGCGTGCCGGTCCCCCAAAGCTGCGCGTTGGTCGCCATGGATCGACGCCTTCAGCGGACGCTGGCGACCGCGTCGGCGCGGCCGTCGTTGATCGTCACCCATACGCCGGAGTTGGTATCCGACTGTCGCTTGAGGTAGGTGTAGTCGGTGTCCGTCCAGGACAGGACCTTGGTTTCCAGATTGTCGAGGATGAACTCGCCGAGGCTGGTGCGCACGGTCAGCACCGCATGGCCGTCACCGTTCGGCTGGCGCGCGACCGTCATCAACAGGTTGCCGGCCGAAACGCCGGCGTCCATCAGCTCGCGGCGCTTTTCCAGCGCGTAGTCCTCGCAATCGCCATAGCCATTGTCGGGATAGGCCCAATATTCCTCGACGCCGTTGTTTTCCATGTCGGTGCGCGGCTTGATGCGGGTGTTGACCGAATTGTTGATGCTGACGATCGTCGCCCACAGCTTGCGGGTCAATTCGACCGGCGCCCCCTTGGGTGTCCGCTCGCTGCACTCGCCCGGTATGCGCCGGCAGAATTCATAGTGGCCGACAGGCTGTGTGGTGCGGCCGCCGGTGTGCATATAGGCCGGTCCCGCGGCATATGCTGATCCCCAAGCGGAAAGCTGCATCGCCATTGCCATCAGCAACAGCTTGCCCCTCGTTTTCTTCATTGTTCTTGTCTCCCCGTTCGAAGGAGACATTGCCACAGGTGGATTTATTCGACGCAAAAGCGCGCAGTAGATATTGAGTAAAACGCCCCTAGAATAAGTATCAAATTTGAAACTTTTGAACGGTCAATCGTTTAACGTTTCGGGGACTGAAGTGCCTCGAATTGCGCTGTCGTGAAATACAAAAACCGGCCGCGAAGGCCAGTTTTGATTTGGACGCTGTTGCGCCTTCAGGCGCGCGGCGTGTTGAATTCCGAATCGAGCGTCTCAGGCCGCTGGATGACGGCGAATTCGATGGCGACGCCATCCTCGAAATGACGCACGATCTGTCCGCGCATGGTGCCGAGCATGACCTGGACGCCGATCGCCGGCTTGACGTCGATCTCGATCGCCGCGCCGGAGAGCGACAGGTCGATGATGCGGCACTGGTACTGACGCCCGTCGGTGAGCTGCAGGATGCTGGTCGGGTTGCGGGGGGCGACGCGCTCGTGGCGGCGGTCTTCCGGCAGATCGAGCTCGTGCTTGTTGGCGAGCCACGTCAATTGCGCGGCGAGCTTGTCCTTCTTGCGGTCCGACGCAATCACCGTCATTGCGAAACCATCCTGCAAGGTGCGGGTGACGACGCCTTCTATGCGGCCGATATGGTCGATATAGGCGATGACCTTTTCGCCGGGCATGCCGATGCGGTCCGTGCGAAGCGCGACGTTACCCGGCGACATATCGACGACCTGGCAAGGATGTTCGGTGCGGTCTTCCAGCATGAAGCGCCCGTATATCTTGACCCGGACGCGCTGAAAGTTACGTCTCTCAGCTTGGGACGGCGCATAGTCGACCGCCGCTGACCTCATGACTGCCTACACCCCGTTTGGCATCCCCGCGCTCCGATGCCAGGGACTTCATCCCAGAACTACAGCAAAGCGGGTTAACAAAGGGGAAAAACGGGCCGGCGGGGCTGTAGGATCGTCAACTATTCCTCGCGCCCGCCATCGAAGACGACGAGGTGGCGAATGCGGCGCGCGCGGCCGAGCGCGGAGATGGTTTCGGGCGCCTCCAGTTCGGCGGGAACAAGCGAGGGAACATCGATCGCCGGGCGGCTCGCCAGCAGCTCTTTTTCCGGATCTATGACACGGATCGAATCGATCAACGCATCCGTGATCGGGTCGGCGCCCAGCCAGAACGGCTTCTCCACAGCGCTGATCACGCCGAGGCAACGCGGGTTTTCGACGCCGCCGTCCAGCGGCAAGGCAAGCAGTTCGAACTTGTTGGAACGGCCGTTGCGGCTGAAGCCCTCGAACATGATCAGCACGACGGATTTCTGGTCGAACACGCCATGGATCAGCTTCGAAACCAGCCGCTGGTCCTTCTCGCGCCACAGCGAAGGGAAGGAGAACCCCTTGAGTTCGCGGCCGTAGGAGGCGCAGAGCCTTGTGCCGGCCAGCCGGAACACAGCTTGCCCACGCGTGTCCCTTTCCAGGATGAACGTGTCGGCCAGCAGCGACTTGATGTCGGCCGGCTCTACTTCCGAGCGCTTCGGAGCAGGGCGTCCATCACGCAAGCGGTTCCAATACTGGAACAGCGTGATCGATCCGTTCTGTTTCATGCTAAGCAGCTCCGCGCATTCTGTCGTCTGATGTCCCATCGGTGAACAGAAGGGCGCCCTCCGATGACCTACATGCGTTGCGGAGCAGGAAGCGTGCCAGCGTCGTTAACACTTGTTCACGGGTCGGGGCCGTTAAGGTTAACAAGTGGTTTACGTTGCACCCAGGCGAGCCGCGTGGCACACAAAAACCACTCCAGAAGCGGTCGTTTCGCGACGATCGGCAGCACTTCAGTCAAGAGTTCGGGGGAACAGGGGGACTCGACAGCCGTTCAAGGGAAACCTTGGACGGCTTTCTTTTGATTCGGCACTTTTGATTCGCGCTCGGCGATTCGCCCTTTGTGGTCCGGCGGGCAGTGGTCTAGATGCTCGCAACAACGAATCCTGGACCGAGTGCTAGTGCGCATGAGTGAACCTGTAAGCCCACCGGAAATGGAACAGGCGGATCGCGAGCCCGAGCCGCGTCGCGAGCCGGTCTTCAACCTGCCGCCGATCGTGCTGGCGGTGATCGCCATTTGCGTGGCCATCTACCTGTTGCAGCAATACGTGCTGAGTGATGCTCAGCAAATGACACTGCTTTACGACGGAGCCTTCATCCCTGTCCTCTACACCGGCCAATACGGCTTCGACTGGTTCCTGTTCACGCGGCCCTTCACCTATGCCTTCATGCATGGTGGATTTGCCCATATCGCCATCAACATGGTCTGGCTCGCTGCCTTTGGCTCGCCGCTGGCCAATCGGCTCGGAGCCTTCTGGTTCGCGTTGTTCTTCGCCGCGACGGGACTGGCTTCAGTGGCGCTTTTCTGGGCCATGCATCCATATGGCGAAGCGCCGCTGGTCGGTGCTTCCGGTGCGATATCGGGCATGATGGGAGCGGCGGCACGCTTTGGCTTCCGTACGGATCGTTCGGCGGGCAAAGCCGCATTCGCCGGCCCCGTACTGCCGATAGCAATGGTGCTGCGTTCACGTGGCGTGATGATCTTCCTTGCCGTTTGGATGGTGATCAACCTTGTCACCGGCCTTGTCGGCTTCGCCCCCGGCGTCGACAGCCAGATCGCCTGGGAGGCTCATATTGGCGGCTTTGTCGCCGGCTTCTTCGGCTTGCGCTGGTTCGACAGAAATTGGCAGCCGCTCGACTGGGAGACGACCGACCACCGCACTTGAAATGCAACCGATCGCGGCGCACGATGTTCACTCTTACGTGAAAGCCGGTCAGGGCAGGAACCGGTTGGCAAAGTAGAGGAGGACGCCATGACGGTTAAGGCCATTCTTGAGCAAAAAGGCCACGACGTGTTGACGCTCGGGCCGAACGAAAAACTGAGCGAAGCCATCCGCATCCTTGCCGAACACAGGATCGGAGCGTTGGTCATCACCAATGGAGACCGCAAGATCGTCGGCATCCTGTCCGAGCGCGACATCGTGCGCGTCGTCGCCAGGGAAGGCGCAGCCGCGCTCGACATAGCCGTTCGTTCCGCAATGACGCCGAAAGTGAAGATCTGCAACGAGAACCACACCGTCAACGAGGTGATGGAGATCATGACCCGGGGCCGCTTCCGCCATCTTCCGGTGGAAAAGGACGGCATGCTCGACGGCATCGTGTCGATCGGTGACGTGGTCAAGCGTCGTATCGAGGACGTCGAGCGCGAGGCTGAGGAAATCCGCGCCTATATCGCGACCGCCTGAGCGGTAAGCAACCGCCGGCCGCGCAAACGGCCGGCGGGGCGATAGCTACCTGTTGTCGAGTTCGGAGCGGACGAGTTGGAGCCCGCGCCGCGTGATGCGGTAGGGGCCGCCGTCCGACGACGAAACCGCCTTCTTGCGTTTCAGCTTCCGAAACAGGTCGAGGTCGACGCCGGGGTAGTGCCAGCCGTCGCGGGTCAGGCATTTGACGGAGGCGATCCGTTTCTTCTCGCTCTTTTCGATTTCGATGCGTCCGCCCTGCGCGAGCAGGTGTAGAACGCGTTGTTCAATACGCGAAATATCCATGGAGAGAGTTCCGGGAAAACAACAAAAGCCGCCGCCGCGAAGCTTCGCGGCACGGGGTTTCAGGTTTTCTGCCCTGCCTCGTTACGAGGTCAGGGCCTTACCGGGACTGAGCGTAAGTGGACATCCACTCTCCATTGGGATGGATGGCCTATAGGCGAAAGCGGCGGAAAAGGCCAGCGGGCGGCTTTACGCTTGTCTCGCGAGGCGGTTTGCACTAGCGAATGACTTTCATTTTTAACGTGAAACTCACGTCCGAACGTGAGTTCGGTCCCGTAATTCGCAGGCTACCATGAGCATCATCGACACCCGCACGCCCGACGCGAAACGCCTGATCCCCGGCGCCACCGGCGACTGGGAAGTCATCATCGGGCTCGAGGTCCATGCGCAGGTGACATCGGAAGCAAAACTGTTTTCCGGCGCTTCGACGTCGTTCGGTGCCGCCCCCAATGCGAATGTCAGCCTGGTCGATGCGGCAATGCCCGGCATGTTGCCCGTCATCAACGAGGAATGCGTCAAGCAGGCGATCCGTACCGGCCTCGGGCTGAAGGCGCAGATCAACCACAAGTCTGTCTTCGACCGGAAGAACTACTTCTACCCGGACCTGCCGCAGGGCTACCAGATCTCGCAGTTCAAGCAGCCGATCGTCGGCGAGGGCACGGTGATCGTCTCCGTCGGTCCCGATCGCCAGGGCGAGTTCGAGGACATCGAGGTCGGCATCGAGCGCCTGCATCTGGAGCAGGACGCCGGCAAGTCGATGCACGACCAGCATCCGACCATGTCCTATGTCGATCTCAACCGCTCCGGGGTGGCGCTGATGGAAATCGTGTCGAAACCGGACATGCGTTCGGCCGACGAAGCCAAGGCCTATGTCACCAAGCTGCGCACCATCGTGCGTTATCTCGGCACCTGCGACGGCAATATGGACGAAGGCTCCATGCGAGCCGACGTCAACGTTTCGGTGCGCCGTCCGGGCGGCGAATTCGGTACGCGCTGCGAGATCAAGAACGTCAATTCGATCCGCTTCATCGGCCAGGCGATCGATTTCGAGGCGCGCCGGCAGATCGCCATCATCGAGGATGGCGGCACGATCGACCAGGAAACGCGGCTGTTCGACGCCGTCAAGGGCGAGACCCGGTCGATGCGCACCAAGGAAGAGGCGCACGACTACCGCTATTTTCCAGATCCCGACTTGTTGCCGCTGGAGTTCGACCAGGCCTATGTCGAAGCGCTGGCCAAGGAGTTGCCGGAACTGCCTGATGACAAGAAGGCGCGGTTGATCTCCTCGCTCGGCCTGTCGACTTACGATGCCTCGATCCTGGTGTCGGAAAAGCCGATCGCCGACTATTTCGAGAAGGTGGCCGCTGGCCGCGACGGCAAGCTCGCCGCCAATTGGGTCATCAACGACCTGCTCGGACAATTGAATAAAGCTGGCAAGGACATTGAAAACGCTCCGGTTTCGCCAGACCAGCTCGGCGCCATCATCGATCTGATCAAGGATGGCACCATCTCCGGCAAGATTGCCAAGGACCTGTTCGAGATCGTCTGGAACGAGGGCGGCGACCCGCGCCAACTGGTTGAGAGCCGCGGCATGAAACAGGTTACCGACACCGGCGCTATCGAAAAGGTGGTGGACGAGGTGATCGCGGCCAACCCGGACAAGGTCGAGCAGGCGCGCGCCAAGCCGACCATGGCCGGCTGGTTCGTCGGCCAGGTGATGAAGGCGACCGGCGGCAAGGCCAACCCGCAGGCCGTCAATGACCTGGTCAAGGCCAAGCTGGGCATCGAGTAGACTATGTTCGTGCGCACCGCCGGGGATCGCGACCTCGCCGCCATCCGGGCGCTGCTGGTCGACACCTGGCATGCGACCTACGACGCCATCTACGGCGCCGAACGGGTGACCGAGATCACCGATGAGTGGCATTCGATCGCCTCGCTCACGGCGCGGCTGGCAAAGCCGAACAGCGAGTTCCTCGTCGCCGACGATGGCCGGCGCATTGGCGGCATGGCATTTGCCGAGGCGGTCGATGGCGGCGGCTTGATCATGCTGAAGCAGCTTTACGTGCAGCCCGGCCTGCAGGGCCGAGGCATCGGCGGCATGCTTCTCGACGAGATCATCGAAAGTTTCCCGGAGGCCCGCGCCATCCGGCTGGAAGTGGAAGAGAAGAACACGCGCGCAATTGCCTTCTACCAGGCGAACGGCTTCGTCCGGACCGGCCGCACCGACAATTGCGGTTCGGCCCAATCCGCTATCCCGGCGCTCGTTTATGAAAGGCCGCTTGCCGCATAGCGGCGGACCTTTTCGGGGTGCGCAATCCGGCGGGTCGAATTCAGCGATCGAGCCGCGGCCTAACTGGCGGAAACATCCACATTGTCGATCAACCTGGTCTTGCCGAGCCAGGCGGCGGCGAGCAGGCGGCCCTCCTGTCCGCGGCGCCACGGGCCCAGCGTCCGGCTCTCGCGAACTTCGACATAATCGACCTTCTGGAAACCGGCCGAAAGCAGGGCGCGGCTGGCTTCGCCTGTCGCGCCGTTCTGGTCGGCGCCGGCCGCAAGCGCTGCGGCTGCCTTGCGCAGGACCACGTTGAGCCGGCGGGCGATCTGGAGTTCGGCCTCGCCGAGATAGGCGTTACGCGATGACATGGCGAGGCCGTGCGCGTCTCGGATCGTCGGCGCGCCGATGATTTCGACGGGCAGGTCGAGGTCGCGGCAGAGCTGCCTGACGACGCACAACTGTTGATAATCCTTTTCGCCAAAGACCGCGACGTCGGGCGACGTCTGCAGGAACAGCTTCGCCACGACGGTGGCGACGCCGTCGAAAAAAGTCGGTCGAAAATCCGATTCGAGGCCGGCGGAGGGACCGCCGACCGAGATTTTGGTGGCAAAGCCGGCAGGATACATCTCACCAACGCCGGGCGTGTAGGCAAGATCGGCTCCGGCCAAAGCCAGCTGGTCGAGATCGCGGGCGAGCTGACGTGGATATTTGTCGAGATCCTCGCTCGGCGCGAACTGCGTCGGGTTGACGAAGATCGAGACGACGCAGCGCTCGGCTCTTTCAAGCGCGATCCTGACCAGCGACAGGTGCCCTTCGTGCAAGGCGCCCATTGTCGGCACCATGGCGACGCGAAGGCCGTCGCGCCGCCAGTCGCGGATCCGCGCGCGAAGGCCGGCGACCGTGTCGACGACGAGGGGCCGGCTCATCTGTTGTCCTTGCCCAAGGTGGCCGAAAAGACATTTTCGGGGCCGGGGAATGTCCGGTCTCGTACCTCGCTGGCGTAACGTGCGGCCGCATGCGAGACCACGCTGCGCAAATCGGCGTACTTCTTGACGAATTTCGGCACGCGGTCGACGGTGAGCCCGACCATGTCGTCTATGACCAGGATCTGGCCGTCGCAAACGCCGCTCGCGCCGATGCCGATGGTCGGGATGGCGATGCGGCGGGTGATTTCGGCCGCGACCGCCTCCACCGTGCCCTCGATGACCACCGAAAAGGCGCCCGCTTCTTCGACGGCGCGCGCATCGGCAAACAGCGCTGCCGCATTCTCGTCGGTCCGGCCCTTGATCCTGTAGCCGCCGTCCTTCTCGACGGATTGCGGTAACAGGCCGATATGGCCCATGACCGCGATGCCCGCATCGACGACCGCGGCGATCTGCCGGGCCATACCGACGCCGCCCTCGAGTTTCACTGCCTGGCAGCCGGTTTCGCCAACGATACGCCGCGCCGAGGCAACCGCTTGGGTCGCCGAATCCTCATAGCTGCCGGCCGGCATGTCGACGACAACGCAAGCCTTGGCGGAGCCGCGCATCACCGCTTGCCCATGCGCGATCATCATCTCCAGCGAGGCGCCCAGCGTCGTTTTGTGGCCATGCAGGACCATGGCAACGCTGTCTCCGACCAGGAGCAGGTCGATATGCTCATCGAGCAGCCGGGCGATGGGGTAGGTATAGGCGGTGAGACAGACGATCGGCACGCCATGCTTGCGGCGGCGAATGGCGTCGGCGCCGATGCGAATGTCGGTGGTCGGCGATTCCGTGGCCAATCGTCACCTCCTTCGGCCAACCGTCGGCCGGATACCCACACGGGGCGGGCGCGCGCAGAGCTTTAGAAAGGCTGAGGGTGCTTGGCAAGCACCATACGGCGCGGGCCAATGCATCACAGGCTTGTGTCGCCTTACCGGCTCGCCATTTGCGCCCGCCAGGCGGCAAGACCCTTGCCTTCCCGAAGGGCTGACGCCATAAGCAGGAAACGGGCGCCACGGGCGCGAGGGTTTTGAAGATGAAGACTTTCCTTACGCAGTTTTTCACCTGGTGGAACGGCCAGACGCTTGGCACTCGCCTGCACACCTGGCGCTACGGCAGGAAGGTCGGGCAGGACGAGGTGGGCAACGTCTACTACGAAGGCGGTGTCGATTCCGAGGGACGCACGCGCCGCTGGGTCATCTATCGCGATTATTCCGAGGCTTCTTCTATCCCGCCCGGCTGGCACGGCTGGATCCATCACCGCGTCGACGTCGCGCCGCCGAGCGACGATTACAAGCCGCGCGACTGGCAGAAGCCGCATCAACCGAACCTGACCGGCTCGCCCTCGGCCTATCGTCCGAAGGGCTCGGTGCTGACCAACCAGCACCGTCCGCAGGTCACCGGCGACTACGACGCCTGGACGCCCGGATCGTAAGCGGGCGTCGGTCCTTTATCGCCACAATTGGTGTTTAGCTGCTTGCTGATCAAAAAACGGCGACTAGCCTTTGTGATAGAGAGAATCACCCGGGCGCTAACCACCGGTATCCCTGCATGAGCATTTCCAGCCTGACATCGATGGGCGCACTGATGGTAGCCGCCGGGCTCACCGTTAGCACCGTGGCACTTGCCGCTTCGCCAGAGCCGGCCGCACCCGCGCCGGGGTCGGATCGAATCACCAACCCGGTCGCCGAATTCGCCGGCATCGACAAGATCACCGGCCGCATCATCACCTTCGATGTCTATATCGACGAGACGGTGCAGTTCGGTGCTTTGCAGGTGACGCCGCGCGTCTGCTACTCCCGGCCGCAGAACGAGGAGCCGAAGACCGATTCCTTTGTCGAAGTCGACGAGATCACGCTCGACCGCAAGATCCGCCGCATCTTCACCGGCTGGATGTTTGCCGAAAGCCCTGGTCTCAATGCCGTCGAGCATGCCGTCTATGACGTCTGGCTGAAGGCCTGCAAGCAGAAGTCGGATGTGCCAGCGCCCGATGCGGCCAAGACCGATGCGGCCAAGCCCGATACGGCCCAGCCGAATGCCACGGCCGCTCCGGCTGCGGCCGAACCGGAAGCCACGGAACCGCCTACGACCAGCACCAACTGATCCTTCGGAACCGCCTTGACGGCAACGCGTTGGGCCCTGACGGCCATACGATGCGCGCCGGGAGGATTTTCCGATGTCTGCCAGAAAGCGGATCACCGCCAGCATCAAGGAACTGCTTGAGCTCGAAAAGGGCTTCTGGACAGGAGATTCGGCATTTTTCGCGGCCAATGCCGACACCGAGTGCCTTGTGGCATTTCCGCGGATGGCCCAGACCATGAGCAATGCCGATCTCGCCGAAACCGCCGCCGATCCCAAGCGATGGCGTGATCTCGAGATCGATCTCAAGGGCGTCGTGGAACCAGGCAGCGACATCGTCATCCTGGCCTATGAAGCGCATGCCGTGAGGGGCAATGGCGAAGCCTACGCGGCGCTGGTCAGCACCGGCTATGTCCATCGCGTCAACGGCTGGAAGATGATGTTCCATTCGCAGGCTCCGCTGGAAACGAAGGTCTGCTGACGGGCTGGACCATCAGGGGAAAAACACCGCTTCTCCCTTCAGCGCGTCGGCCAGCATCTTCTCGTATTTGCCGCGCGGCACGTCGATTGCGCCGAAGCGCTTGAGGTGTTCGGTGGTGAACTGCGTGTCGAGCAGCGCGAAACCACGCGCCTGCAGGCGTTCGACGAGATGCACCAGGCAGATCTTCGAAGCGTCCGTTTCCCGGGAAAACATGCTTTCGCCGAAGAACACCCGCCCCAGCGATACGCCGTAGAGGCCGCCGACCAGCCGTTCCTCGCGCCAGGCCTCGACCGAATGGCAATGGCCGATGCGATGCAACTGCACATAGGCCTCGCGGATCGGCGCGTTGATCCAGGTGGAACGGCGCTCCTCGCGCCTTTCGGCGCAACCATCGATCGTCGCCTCGAAATCGAAGTCGAAACGGATGTCGAAGAGCTCTCGCCGAAGCGCCTTCTTCAGACTTTTCGGCGTGTGGAAGCGGTCGAGCGGGATGATGCCGCGCGTCTCCGGCCGCACCCAGAACACTTCCGGGTCGGCGGCACTTTCGGCCATCGGGAAGACGCCCGAGGCGTAGGCCTTGAGCAGAAGGTCGGTCGGGATACGATAGCCTGGCGCGTAGGGGCGAGTCATCGCTTCATTATAGCGGCAAGTCGGGGGCTATTCGCCTTTGGCCAGATATTTTTCCAGCCAGTGGATGTCATAGTCGCCATTGGCGATGTCGGCGTTGCCGACGAGGTCGCGAAACAGCGGCAACGTCGTCTTGATTCCGTCGACGACGAATTCGTCCAGCGCCCGGCGCAGCCGCATCATGCATTCGACGCGGTTGCGCCCGTGCACGATCAGCTTGCCGATCAGGCTGTCGTAATAGGGCGGGATCTTGTACCCGGAATAGACGCCGGAATCGACGCGGATGCCAAGACCGCCTGGCGTGTGGAAATGGGTGATCGTGCCGGGCGAGGGCGTGAAGGTGCGCGGATCCTCTGCATTGATGCGGCACTCGATGGCATGGCCCTGGAAGCGGATGTCTTCCTGCTTGACCGAAAGACCGCCGCCCGAGGCGACACGGATCTGCTCATGCACCAGATCGATGCCGGTGATAGCCTCCGTCACGGGATGCTCGACCTGCAGGCGCGTGTTCATCTCTATGAAATAGAACTCGCCATTCTCGTAGAGGAACTCGATCGTGCCTGCGCCGGAATAGCCGAGATCGGCGATGGCCTTGGCGCAGATATCGCCGATGCGCGAGCGTTCCTCGGCGTTGAGGGCGGGTGAGTTGGCCTCTTCCCAGACTTTCTGGTGGCGGCGCTGCAAGGAGCAGTCGCGCTCGCCGAAATGCACGCCCCGGCCAAAGCCGTCGCCGAACACTTGCACCTCGATATGGCGCGGCTTTTGCAGGTACTTTTCAATATAGACGGCGTCATCGCCGAAGGCCGCGCCCGCTTCCGAGCGGGCCGTCTGCAAGGCGACTTCGAGGTCGGCCTCGGTATGCGCCACTTTCATGCCGCGGCCGCCGCCGCCGGCCGATGCCTTGATGATCACGGGATAGCCGATCTCTGCGGCGATGCGCTTGGCCTCCTTTTCCTCGGTCACCGCACCGTCGGAGCCGGGAACCACCGGAATCCCGAGGCGCTTGGCGGTGCGCTTGGCTTCGATCTTGTCGCCCATGATGCGGATATGGTCGCCGGTCGGACCGATAAAGGTAATGTTATGCGCGGCCAATATGTCGGAAAACTTGGCGTTCTCCGACAGGAAACCGTAGCCGGGATGCACGGCGTCGGCGCCGGTGATCTCGCAGGCGGCGACGATCTGGTGGATATTGAGGTAGCTGTCGCGCGATGGCGGTGGCCCGATGCATACGCTCTCGTCGGCGAGCCGAACATGCATGGCGTCAGCGTCGGCGGTCGAGTGCACCACCACCGTCTGGATGCCGAGCTCCTTGCAGGCACGCAGCACCCGAAGCGCGATTTCGCCTCGATTGGCGATGAGAATCTTCTGGAACATTAGGGCCGCTCTACTCGATCACGACGAGCGGCATGCCGTATTCGACCGGCTGTGCGTCCTCGAACAGGATCGCCGTCACCGTGCCGGCGCGCGGCGAGGGGATCTGGTTCATCGTCTTCATCGCTTCGATGATCAGCAGCGTCTGCCCTTCCTTGACGTTCTGGCCGATCTCGATGAACGGCTTAGCATCCGGCGAGGGTGCCAGGTAGGCGGTGCCGACCATGGGGGAGGCAACGGCGTTTTTCGACACGTCGGCCGTGGCCGGAACGGCTGCGGTGGCAGGTTGGGCCGCCGGCGCCGGCGCAAAGGCCGGCTGCGGCGCGGCTATCGCGTGAACCGCCGGTGCCTGCCGCGATACGCGCACCTTCAGGTCACCCAGCTCGACTTCGATCTCGGTGAGATTGGTGTCGTTCAGTATGCCCGCCAGGTCGCGGATCAGCTGCTGGTCAACACCGGTCTTCTTTATCGACATTTTCGAGCCTTCTGTTTGTTGGCCGGTCATAGGCGTGCGGCCAGCGCCTGCAGCGCCAGCGTGTAGCCGAGCGGCCCAAAGCCACAGATCATGCCGACAGCGACCGGCGCGACCATGGAGACGTGGCGGAATGATTCCCGCGCATGGATATTGGAAAGATGAACCTCGGCGACCGGCAGCGGCGCCACGGAACGGATGGCGTCGTGGATCGCGATCGAGGTGTGGCTATAGGCGCCGGGATTGATGACGATGCCGGCGGCCTTGTCGCCGGCTTCCTGGATCCAGTCGACGAGGTCGCCCTCGTGGTTCGACTGGCGGAAATCGATTTCGAGCCCGAGCGCCGTGCCCGCCTCTCTGCAGTCGTCCGCGATGGCGGCAAGCGTCTTGCCGCCATAGATGCCAGGCTCGCGCTTGCCGAGCGCGTTGAGATTGGGACCGTTCAGGACGAAAACCGTTTTCAAAAAATGCCGACCTTTTCCGGCACCGGCGTCAAACCGGCGCTGGGCCCTCTATAATGGGCATAGACGCCCGCGGAAAGAGCGCAAGTGCGTTCTTTCACTGTCCACAACAGGCGGAAATGCGCCCGTGAAGAAAACCCGCGGCCGATCAAAGCGCGGCTTTCGCCGCCTCGATCTTCTCCGCCAGGACTTCCTGTCCGAGCGCCCCGAACACCACCTCGTTGCCGACGACATAGGACGGTGTTCCGGTGATCGCCAGCTTGTTGGCGAGATCGTAGGTCTTGGAGAAGGCTTCGGTGATGGACGGGTCCTTCATCTTTTCACGCAGCGTCGCTTCGTCGGCGCCGAGCGAAAGCGCGACCTTGATCGCCGCCGCCTCGGTGGC
Organism: Mesorhizobium sp. BR1-1-2; assembly: GCF_020165435.1. Classification (NCBI taxonomy): domain Bacteria; kingdom Pseudomonadati; phylum Pseudomonadota; class Alphaproteobacteria; order Hyphomicrobiales; family Phyllobacteriaceae; genus Mesorhizobium; species Mesorhizobium sp. BR1-1-2. Next base: position 148,811 of record NZ_JAIUID010000002.1, on the reverse strand, counting down.
GCGTCCCTGGCCGCCGAGCAGCGCATTGTGGAACTCGCCGTACTTCTGCGGCATCATCAGGTGGAAGGCCATCGAGACGACGCTGGCTTTCTGCGAATCCGGCCCGAGGATCGGGAACTCCTTGAGCACGAAACGCAGGTCCGGATCGGCCTTGGTCAGCGCCTGCATGTCTTCGATGGCGCGTTTGCAGAAGCCGCAATTGTAGTCGTAGAACTCGACGATCGTGACCTTGCCGTTCGGGTTTCCGACCACGCCGTCGAAGGAGGAGTTGAAGATCTGCTCCTTGGCGCCCTTGATGACGCCGAGATGGGCGATGCGCTGCTCTTCCTTCTGCTTGGCCTCGAGCGCATCCTGGACTTCCAGCAGCAGTTCCGGATTCTTCAGGAGATAATCGCGGATGATGCCTTCGACCTCGGTGCGGTCGATCTTGGTATCGGCCGCTGCCGTCTGAAGCGGTTGCGCCGCACCCGCTTCCGCGATTTGCGGGCTGCCGGCCACGAAACCGAACGCCAGCATGGCAAGGGCTATCGCAACTCCCGTGGTGCCCAGCAACAGTGCCTTTTTCATCGTTCCGTTCCTTTGCCTGTTTTCCGGTCTGGCTGCGTCGCAGCGCACGGCCGGAAGGTTCATTATACCTTGCCCGACGGCTTGTAGTTTATGATGTCCTGGGCGCGAATCCATCGCGGCTCGCCGCGTTTGAGTTGCTGCTGCGCTCGCATGGCGAAGATCTTCGCATCCTTGTAGTTACCGGAATAGAAATGACCCTCGGCCGTGGCGAGTTCGGCGCCCGGTATGTCTCCCAATTCGCCATAGGCCTGCGCCAGATAGCGGTATCCCACGGAATTTTCCTTGTCGCGTCGCAGGCCGTTGTTGATCTGCACCACGGCCTTTTTCAAGGCGTCGGGAGTGCCCGTCGCCATCAACGCCTGACCGAGCGAAACCGGCAGCAATCCGGATCGCGCCTTGTCGAGGCTGACTGCCTTGGCGTAGGCATCGGCAGCTTCCTTGGGCTTGTTCGCCTTCATCAATATATCGCCGCGCAATTCCTGGAAATAGGCGTTGCCGGGCTGGGCCTTGATCAAGGCGTTGGTCTTGGCGAGTGCGGTGGCGATGTTGCCGAAAAGATAAGCCGATTGGGCCTCGCCATACTGCGCGGCAAGGCTGCCCTGCATCTTTCGCATCAGCCGCGACGCGGCGGCCTGGCCTTCCATGTAGACAGCGATCTTCACCCGCATCATGTCGTGGCGCAATTGCAGAGCCGGCGCATCGACCTTGTCGAGATAGGGGCTCTGCTTGACCAGCACTTCGAGGTTGGAGATTCGGTCGCGCGGCATCGGATGGCTGATCCGGTAGGGATCGACCTGCGCGCCCGACAGCGACAAGGCCGTCTGGAAACGCTGAAACGTCTTCAGCATGCCCATGCCGGACTGGCCGGTGGCGTTGAGATAGGTGATCGCCGAGCGGTCGGCCGTCATCTCCTCTGTGCGCTGATAGGCGAGAATGCTGCGCTGCGCCATCTCGCCGCCGCCAGCCGCCACGCCCACGCCGGCGCCGGCAAGTCCGCGGCTGTTGGTGGTCGCTCCGGCGACCATGGCCCCGGCGCCCAGCAAGGTTGCGATGATGGCCATCGTCTTGGCGCGCTCGAGCTGGTCACGCAGTTTCTGCTGGTGGCCGCCGGCGATGTGGCCGGCCTCGTGGGCGATGACGCCGATGATCTCGTTGGGCGTTTCGGCTTCCATCAAGGCGCCCGTGTTGATGAACAGCCGGCGTCCGGTGACGAAGGCATTGAAGCTCTGGTCGTTGACCAGGACGATGTCGATGCCGTCATTCGCCAGACCGGCGGCCTTGAAGATCGGGCGGGCGTAGTCGCGCACCAGCGCCTCGATCTCGGCATCGCGCACCACCGGCACGTTCTGGGCGAAGGCGCTGATGGAACCAGACACCGCGACGGCGACGCCAAGCGAAAGCGTCGCAACGACGCGCGCTGCCCGGGCAACCATCGATTTGGGTCGGCTCAACATGACGTGTCCACTGGTAGACGAGCGGGCGAAAGATGAAAAGTCGGCACCGGAAAAACTTCCTCAACTTGTGATCCTCACACCAATCGGGCATTTGTGCGGCGCATGCACCAGGATGTGGCGCGCTCAATCGTCGGATCGAGGTCAAAATGGTCGTTTCGCTCTCACGCCGTGGCAATGTCGAACCCTTCCACGCCATGGATGTGCTGGCCGAGGCGAACCGGCTGAGAGCGACGGGCGCGCCGGTCATTTCCATGGCCGTCGGCCAGCCGTCCGATCCGGCTCCGGCCCGCGTTCGTGCCGCGGCGGCCAGAGCTTTGCAGGACGGGCGCATTGGCTATACCGATGCGCTGGGCCTGGCTGGATTGCGCAAGGCGATCGCCGAACACTATGGGGATCACTACGGGCTTGATGTCGCGCCCGACCAGATCGCGGTCACCACGGGATCCTCGGCCGCCTTCAATCTCGCTTTCCTGGCAATGTTCGATCCTGGTGACCGCGTCGCCATCGCAGCGCCGGGCTACCCCGCCTATCGCAATATCATGGCGGCGCTCGGCATCGAAGTGATCGAGATCGAGCTCGGCGATGCGGCCTATCTTCATGCCGCTCACCTGGAGACCGCGCATCGCGAAAAGCCGCTGAAGGGCGTGCTGTTCGCAAGTCCGGCCAACCCGACCGGCGCGGTCATCCCGGCCGATGATCTCGCGGACCTGGTCCGGACGGCGGAGGCGCTTGGCATTGCCGTCATCTCCGACGAGATCTACCATCGGCTGGCCTATGCGGCGCCCGACACCACCGCACTCGCCTTTGGCACCGGTGTCACAGCGATCAACTCCTTCTCGAAATATTATTGCATGACCGGCTGGCGCATCGGCTGGATGGTGCTGCCTGAAGCGCTGGTGCGGCCCATCGAGCGCATTGCGCAGAGTCTCTACATCTCGCCGCCGGAACTGTCGCAGGTCGCCGCAATCGAGGCCTTTGCCGCTACCGAGGAGCTGGAGGCGATCAAGGGTCGCTATGCCTGGAACCGCGAGCTCCTGATGAGGCGTCTGCCGGAGCTCGGCTTTCCGCTTGCCGCACCGATGGACGGTGCCTTCTATGCCTTTTGCGACGTCACCCGGCACAGCAATGACAGCATGGCCTTCGCCCGCAAGATGTTGGCCGAGGCGCATGTCGCGGCCACGCCCGGCCGGGATTTCGACACCCAGGCCGGGCACCGCACCATGCGGTTCTCCTATGCCGGCAGCCATGACGACATGGTCGAGGCATTGGCGCGCATCGAACGCTGGCTGAGATAGATCCATGCCGGAACTCGAGCAGGCCCTGGCCGAAGTCGCGGCCGAAATGGCCGAACGCACCGATCGCGGCGAGGTCGCCACCTATATTCCGCAACTCGGCAAGGTCGATCCCAAGAAATTCGGCATCGCAGCCGTCACCAATGACGGCCGTGTGCTTATGGCGGGCGACGCCGACCAGCCCTTTTCGATCCAGAGCATCTCGAAAGTGTTCACCTTGACGCTGGCACTGGGCAATGTCGGCGATGCGCTGTGGAAAAGGGTCGGGCGCGAACCCTCGGGCAACCCGTTCAACTCGATCGTGCAGCTCGAGCATGAGAACGGCATTCCGCGCAATCCATTCATCAATGCCGGCGCCATCGTCATTTCCGACATCCTGCTTGCCGGCCATCAGCCGCGCGAGGCGATCGGCGAGATCCTGCGCTTCATCCAGTTCCTCGCCGACGACGAGACCATCATCATCGACCGCGAGGTCGCGGCCTCGGAGCGCGCCACCGGCTACCGCAACTTCGCGCTCGCCAATTACATGAAATCCTTCGGCAATCTTCATCATGCGCCGGAGCTGGCGCTCGGCGTCTATTTCCACCATTGCGCCATCGCCATGAGCTGCCGGCAGCTTGCGATGGCCGGCCGGTTCCTCGCCAATGGCGGCAAGAATCCGGCGACCGGACATTCCGTGGTGTCGGCCGAGCGGGCACGCCGCATCGGCGCCATGATGCTGACCTGCGGCCACTATGACGGCTCCGGTGATTTTGCCTTCCGCGTCGGCATTCCGGGCAAGAGCGGCGTCGGCGGCGGCATATTGGGCATCGTGCCCGGCGTCGCCTCGCTCGCCGTCTGGTCGCCCGGCCTCAACGCCAACGGCAATTCCAAGTTGGGCTCGATCGCCCTGGAAAAGCTCGCCAGGATGATGAACTGGTCGATCTTCGCGCCGTAACGTTCCGGCAGATATGAAAAATCCCGCGCCGTCTTTCGACCGCGCGGGATTCTTTTATTCAGAAAATCAGTTCAAAGGGCTGAAATCCTAGAAGAAGCCTTTCCGCTGCCACCAGCCGGCGCGCTTCGGCTTCTCTTCGGTCTTGGTTTCCGGCTCTTCGGCGACGGTCGAGGAAACCACCGGCACGACCGGAGCATCGATGGCCGCCGGCTTGCGTCGCGACGGACGGGCCTTCGGTGTGTCTTCGGCGGTCGCTGCCGCTGCCTCGTCCGATGCCGTGGCTGGCGTCTCGGCGGGTGCCGGAACGGCCAGTTCAGCAGTCGGCTCCTCGGCGACGGCCTCGACGGCTGCCTTCTTCGGCTTGGCTGCACGCCGCGGCTTCTTGGGCTTCTCGGCGGTCGCCGCCTCGTCGCTCACCGGAGCCACGGGCTCTTCGACCGCGGCGATTGCTGCCGGCTCGATCGCAGGCTCGCTTTCGGAAGCATCGACCCCGGAAGGCTCGGTCGTTTCATCGGCGCTCGCCTCGGCCTCGCCTTCGCCATCCTCGCGCCGGTTGCGCTTGCCGCCGCGTTTGCCGCGGCGACGCTTCTTGCCCTGGCCCTCGTCGGATGCTTCCGCCGTTTCGGCCGTTCCGGCTGCGGGGACCGGCGCCTCGTCGCCGGCTTGCGCCTCGTCACGGCTCACCGGGCTTTCCGACGTGGACAGATCGTCGGCCTGCACGGACACGGAAGCACCGTCGGTGTGGCCATGTTCGCGATCGCGATCCTTGCCGCCGCGGCGTCTGCGACGCTTGCGGCGCTTGCGGTCGCGGCCTTCGCCCTCTTCGCCGGGCCTCTGCTGGTGCTGACCTTGCTGCGGCTGACGCGGCTGCTCGGCCTGGGCCGGTGCCTCGTCTTCCTCCTCGGCGATGGTCTCATCCTCCGGCTCTTCCGGTTCGACATAGGCCGGCAGGGTGCGCGCTTCGACGAAGCCTTCCGGCTTTTCGGCCAGCGCGCCGCGGAAGATCGCATAATGCTGCGAACCGACCGTGTCGTCGGCCTCAAGTGTGATGGTCAGGCCGAAGCGGCTTTCCAGTTCCACCAGCGTGCCGCGCTTGTGGTTGAGCACATAGAGCGCGGTCGCCGCGGGCGTGCGAACCGTGATGTGGCTGCGCGAATCCTTGAGCAGGAACTCCTCGATCGCCCTGACCACCATCAGTGCGACAGACGAATCGGAGCGCACATGGCCGGTGCCGCCGCAATGCGGGCAAGGCTTCATGGTCGATTCCAGCACGCTGGCGCGGATGCGCTGGCGCGACATCTCCATCAGGCCAAAATGCGAGATGCGGCCGACCTGGATGCGCGCGCGGTCGTTCTTGAGGTGATCCTTCAACCGCTTCTCGACGGCGCGGTTGTTGCGGTTCTCCTCCATGTCGATGAAGTCGATGACGATCAGGCCGGCAAGGTCGCGCAGCCTGAGCTGGCGGGCGACTTCCTCCGCTGCTTCCAGATTGGTGTGGAGCGCGGTGTCCTCGATCGAGTGCTCCTTGGTCGAGCGGCCCGAATTGACGTCGATGGCGACCAGCGCCTCGGTCTGGTTGATGATGATGTAGCCGCCGCTCTTCAGCGTCACTTGCGGCTGCAGCATGCGGTCAAGCTGCGCCTCTATGCCGTTGCGCACGAAGATCGGGGTCGTATCGCGGAACGGCTGAACCACCTTGGCGTGGCTCGGCATCAGCATGCGCATGAAGTCCTTGGCCTCGCGGTAGCCCTCTTCGCCGGAGACGAGGATCTCATCGATGTCCTTGTTATAGAGGTCGCGCACCGAACGCTTGATCAGGCTGCCTTCCTCGTAGACGAGGGCAGGGGCGGTGGACTGGAGCGTGAGATTGCGCACGTTCTCCCAAAGCCGCATCAGATATTCATAATCGCGCTTGATCTCTGCCTTGGTGCGGCTCTCGCCTGCGGTGCGCAGGATGACGCCCATGCCTTGCGGCACTTCGAGATCGGCGACCACTTCCTTGAGGCGCTTGCGGTCGACAGCACTGGTGATCTTGCGCGAAATTCCGCCGCCGCGCGCCGTGTTCGGCATCAGCACGGAATAGCGGCCGGCAAGCGACAGATAGGTGGTGAGCGCTGCGCCCTTGTTGCCGCGCTCTTCCTTGACGACCTGCACCAGCAGGATCTGGCGGCGTTTGATCACTTCCTGGATCTTGTACTGGCGGCGCATCGGCTTACGGCGGTTGCGCGCTTCCTCCAGGGCATCCTCGGCGCCGACCGATTCGACCTCGTGATCGTCCGGATGCGAAGACTGAACCTCTTCCAGCATGCCGCGATCATCGTCACTGGATTCACTGCCCTGTTCCGTCTGCGGGACAGGTTCGGAAATCACTTCGGCGTCGACGGAGGCGGCGATCGACGTCGGACCGCCCTCGCGGGTCTCGCCTTCGTTCTGTCCAGAAGATTCCTCGCTCAGCTCGGGGGAGGCTTCGCCAGGATTGGATACATCCGCGGCCCGTTCCGAGATATCGGCCGCATGTTCGATGGTTTCCGAACCGTGGGAAGTGTTCTCCGAGACGGCGTCGTTGCCATTGTCGGCGCCGCCTGCCTCGCCGGCCGTTTCGGTTGCCTCGTCGGCATCGGCCCCGCTCGCATCGCGCTTGTGTTCTGCGCGGTCGCGGCCCTTGCCGCCGCGCCGGCGCCCGCGCCGGCCGCGATCGCGGCTCTGGCGGTCGTCGCCTTCGCCGTCCTCATCGTCCTCGTCCTCGGCTTCCTGCGCTTCAGCGCGCAGCAGCGCCTGACGGTCGGCGACGGGGATCTGGTAGTAGTCGGGGTGTATTTCACTGAAGGCGAGGAAACCGTGACGGTTGCCGCCGTATTCGACAAAAGCTGCCTGAAGGGAGGGTTCGACGCGCGTTACGCGGGCGAGATAGATGTTTCCTTTGAGCTGCTTCTTGTCCTGTGATTCAAAGTCGAATTCTTCGATACGATTACCGCGTACGACGACAACGCGTGTTTCCTCCGGGTGGGAGGCGTCTATCAGCATTTTGTTGGGCATTATTTCGTTTCCCCCCGGCAGCCGTCAGCCGCAGCTTGCGGCGCAAAGGCCGCTGCTGTGTGTCTGGATGAATGTGGGTGCCGGATGTCTGAATGTCCGCCGGACGGTGCCTGCGCGCCATGGCGGTGCCGCCCGCAGCCATATTGGCGCGGTTTGATGCGGACCTTTCCATGATTGCGCTTGAAGCCATCGTCACCAGCAGAACCTTTTGAACCAAAGCCCGGAAACCGGACCAGCTTGTTTGCTCATACAGAGCCGGCGCGGGACAAACCCGGCCGTTTTCCTCACGCAGGCGATTCCCCCGCCACGGGCGCACACCTGCGAAATTCGTCGCGATCACCTGAACCCTTCTCGCATGGAGCGAAAGGAGCCGCCTTTCGTCTCACCTGTAGCGGGAAGCTGCGGAGGAGGGCGGTTCCAGGATTGCAGTGATCCACTATCGCTTTTATGATTTGGCGGGTTGGAAGGCAACCCCGATTTCCGACGCCGGCAAAAGCGGTTCCGGCACGGAAGCATGGGTCCGGGCCTCGCGTGAAAAGGCTTGGTTAACCTTCTCTGGATACCAATCGTTAATCGAGTTCGCGGCCTAACCGGCACTTCGACTACATGACCGGGCGCCTTGGCGCCAAACCGGGAGCGACTGCAAAGAGATGGGATTGGCAGGCTTCACAGACAAGGGCAGTCGTGCCGGCGGCCGTTTGCTCGCGATCTTCTGCCTCCTGCTGTCGATGACCATTTCGTTGGTCGCCAACGCCGCCGATGCCCCGCTCACGGCAACCGGTTACAAGATGGCGGGCGATGCCACCAAGATGCGCATCGTCATGAATTTCGACCGTGAGCCCGACGTCAAATGGTTCCTCTTGCGCGGGCCCAATCGTCTGGTCATCGATCTGGCGAATACCAGATTGGCCATCAATGCCAAGGATTTGAAGCCTCGCGGGCTGGTCAAGGGCGTGCGCCTGGGTGAGTTGGAGGCAGGCGTGTCGCGGCTGGTTCTCACCGGCAAGGGGCCGTTCGCGGTCGACAAGCTCGATGTTCTCAAGAACGAGGACGGCGCGGGCTACCGCATCGCCATCGACATGTCGGCGGCCTCCGAACGCGAGTTCGACACTGCCCTTGCCAATCAGGCGCTGACCACCGGTTCCACGGTTTCGACCGACAAGGGCGGGCGGGTCGGCACCGGGCCGGTCTCCAATCCGGGTCATCGCTTCACCGTCATCATCGATCCGGGCCATGGCGGCGTCGATGGCGGTGCCGAGGGCCTGAACGGCACAGTCGAAAAGAACGTCACGCTGGCTTTCGCCACGGAACTGCGCGACAAGCTCGCCGCCGTCGGCAGATACGATGTCTTCATGACGCGCGACACCGACGAATATTTGCGGCTGGACGACCGCGTGCGCATCGCTCGTCAGCATGAGGCCGACCTGCTCATCTCCATCCATGCCGACACCATCAGCCTCAAGGGTATCCGGGGCGCGACCGTCTATACCGTTTCCGACAAGGCTTCGGATCCGGAAGCACAGGCGCTTGCCGATCGTGAAAATCTCTCCGACCAGTTCGCCGGCATGGAGATCAAGGACGACAACAAGGAAGTTACCGATATCCTGATCGACCTGATCCGCCGCGAGACTCACACCTTCTCGATGAGTTTCGCCCACACGCTGGTCGGCCAGCTGTCGACCAGTGTCGGCCTCATCAACAATCCGCAGCGTTCCGCGGGATTCAAGGTGCTGAAAGCGCCTGACGTCCCGTCCGTGCTGGTCGAACTCGGCTATCTCTCGAATGCCAAGGACGAGGCGCAGCTGCTCGACGCCGACTGGCGCGGCAAGGCGGCGCAGAGCATCACCAACGCCGTCGCGCTGTTTGCTTCCGCGCGTGCCGGAACGGGAACCGGGGGCTGAAATGCCTGACGACGCCTGCAACCACAGGCAGCGTTGCGCAACGACAACACCCGACGCTTTTATTTGCTGCTTTCGGCCACGAAATCGGGCCTTGCCGTATTTTGCCCACATGGCGGCGACATGGGTTTTCGATTACGGGTTGGGACCGGCTCGAAAGCTTGCGCGGAAGGCGGCTTCGTCTAGGAAATTCCCGAACCAAGGACTGGAGCGGGCATGATTCGTCTCATTGGCTATTTCTTCGGCATCGGCACGACGCTGGCCCTGCTGGTCGCGGCGGGCGTTGCCATCTATATCGGCCATTTGTCGAAGGATCTGCCCGACTACGAGGTGCTGGCCAAATACGAGCCGCCGGTGACGACCCGCATCCATGCCTCGGACGGCGCGCTGATGGCCGAGTACGCGCGCGAGCGGCGCTTATACCTGCCGATCCAGGCCATCCCCGACCGCGTCAAGGCGGCCTTCCTGTCGGCCGAGGACAAGAACTTCTACAACCACCCCGGCATTGATGTGACTGGCCTCGGCCGCGCCATAATCGTCAACCTGCAGAATTTCGGCTCGGGCAGGCGTCAGGTTGGCGCCTCGACGATCACCCAGCAGGTGGCGAAGAATTTTCTGCTGACCTCGGACCAGACCTACGAGCGCAAGATCAAGGAAATGATCCTCGCCTTCCGCATCGAGCAGGCTTATTCCAAGGACCGCATTCTCGAACTTTACCTCAACGAAATCTTCTTCGGTTTCGGCGCCTATGGCGTTGCGGGTGCCGCGCTCACCTATTTCGACAAGTCGGTGAACGAACTGACCGTGGCCGAGGCCGCCTATCTGGCCTCGCTGCCCAAGGGGCCGAACAATTATCACCCCTTCAAGCATGCCGACCGCGCGCTTGAGCGCCGCAACTGGGTCATCGACCAGATGGTCGAGAACGGCTACGTCACGCGCGAGGAAGGCGACAAGGCCAAGGCGGAGCCACTCGGCGTCACGCCGCGCCGCAACGGCACCTATCTGTTCGCCGGCGAATACTTCACCGAGGAGGTGCGCCGCCAGATCATCGCCCGCTACGGCGAGAACGCGCTCTATGAAGGCGGCCTGTCCGTCCGCACCACGCTCGACCCGAAGATCCAGCTCATCGCCCGCAAGGCGATGCAGAACGGCTTGATCAAATACGACACGCTGCGCGGCTACCGTGGGCCGCTAAAGACGATCGACGTGTCCGGCGACTGGGGTGTGCCGCTGGGCAATGTGAAGGGGCTGGAAGACGTTCCCGAATGGAAGCTCGCGGTGGTGCTCGACAGTTCGGCATCCGGCCTGTCGATTGGCTTGCAGCCGGCACGCCAGGCGTCGGGCGACATCGTCAAGGAGCGCGTCGAAGGCACCGTCAGCAAGGAAGACATGGGCTTTGCCATGCGCCATGTGGTCGGCGGCAAGACGGTCAGGGCCAAGTCGCCGGCCGATGTGCTGAAGCCGGGCGACGTCATCTTCGTCCAGAAGAACGAAGGCTCCGACGCCGCCTACAGCCTGCGCCAGGTCCCCGAAGTGGAAGGCGGCCTGATCGCCATGGATCCGCACACCGGCCGCGTGCTGGCCATGGTCGGCGGCTTCTCCTACGCGCAGTCGGAGTTCAACCGCGCCACCCAAGCCATGCGCCAGCCCGGCTCTTCGTTCAAGCCGATCGTCTATTCCGCCGCGCTCGACAATGGCTACACGCCGGCGTCGGTGATCATGGACGGGCCGATCACCATCCAGAGCGGCAACACGACCTGGACGCCGAAGAACTACGACGGCACGGTTGCCGGTCCGGCAACCCTGCGCTCCGGCATCGAAAAGTCGCGCAATCTGATGACTGTGCGCCTCGCCAACGACATGGGCATGAAGCTGGTCGTCGAATATGCCGAGCGCTTCGGCGTCTATGACCATCTGGCGCCGTATTTGCCCATGGCGCTGGGTTCCGGCGAGACGACGGTGATGCGCATGGTTTCGGCCTATTCGATCATGGCCAATGGCGGCAAGTCGATCAAGCCGACACTGATCGACCGTATCCAGGACCGCTACGGCAAGACCGTCTTCAAGCAGGACGAACGCGGCTGCGAAGGCTGCAACGCGGCCGAATGGCAGAACCAGCCGGAACCCGAGCTTGTCGATAATTCCGAACAGGTGCTCGATCCGATGACCGCCTACCAGATCACGTCGATGATGGAAGGCGTCGTCCAGCGCGGCACCGGCGCCACCATCGCCGAGCTCGGACGCCACATCGCCGGCAAGACCGGCACCACCAACGACGAAAAGGACGCCTGGTTCATCGGCTACACGCCGAACCTCGTCGTCGGCCTCTATATGGGCTACGACACGCCGCGCGGCCTTGGCCATGGCGCCACCGGCGGCGGCCTCGCCGCTCCTATCTTCAAGGACTTCATGCGCGTGGCGCTGGATGGCACGCCCAATGTCGACTTCAAGGTTCCCGAAGGCATGAATCTGGTCGCCATCAACCGCAAGACAGGCATGCGGGCCAATTCGGGCGATCCCGGTACCATCATCGAAGCCTTCAAGCCGGGCACCGGGCCAGCCGACAGCTATTGGGTGATCGGCATGGGCGCCGACGGGTCCAATGCCTCCGGCGGCGCGCTGTCGCCTCAGGCCAACCAGGCCATCCAGTCGGGCGGCGGCGGTCTCTACTGACGGGGATGAAAATGCAGGGTTGGGCCGGCCCCAGGCCGGTCCAATTTGCTTTACAGGCGGCGGCGCCGTCCCTATGTATCGCGCCGACCAGGCGTCACTTTCAGCAACAGGATAAACCACCAGGCCATGCGCGCGGAAACGCAGAATATTGTCGACGAGATCAGGCAGGCGATTACCCTGCTGAGGAGGCATCTTTGACTGGGATCAGGCCATAAAGCGGCTTGAATACCTGAATGTCCGCGCCGAGGACGCCAGCCTCTGGAACGAACCGCTGGAAGCGCAGAAGCTGATGCGCGAGCGCCAGGGCCTCGAAGAAGGCATCGCGGCGGTCAGGGGCCTGACCCAGGCGCTTGAAGACAATATCGGCCTGATCGAACTCGGCGAGGAAGAGGGCGACGAGAGCGTCGTTGCCGAGGCTGAGGCCGCGATCCGCTCGATGCAAGGCGAGGCTAAGGCCCGCCAGGTCGAAACGCTGCTGTCGGGCGAAGCCGACGCCAACGACACCTATCTCGAAATCCACGCAGGCGCCGGCGGCACCGAAAGCCAGGACTGGGCCTCGATGTTGCTGCGCATGTACACGCGCTGGGCCGAGCGCCGCCGCTTCAAGGTAGAGGTGCTGGAAGTGCATGACGGCGAAGAGGCCGGCATCAAGTCCGCGACGCTGCTGATCAAGGGCCACAATGCCTATGGCTGGCTGAAGACGGAGTCCGGCGTCCATCGCCTGGTGCGCATTTCACCCTATGACAGCAACGCGCGCCGGCACACGTCCTTCGCCAGCGTCTGGGTCTATCCTGTCATCGACGATACGATCGAGATCGACGTTTCCGAATCCGACGTGCGCATCGACACCTATCGGTCGTCCGGTTCAGGCGGCCAGCACGTCAACACCACCGATTCGGCGGTGCGCATTACCCATCTCGCCACCGGCATCGCGGTCGCCTGCCAGGCCGAACGCTCGCAGCACAAAAATCGGGCAAAGGCCTGGGAGATGCTGCGCTCGCGGCTTTACGAGGAAGAGCTGAAAAAGCGCGAAGCCGTCGCCAACGCCACCGAAGCATCGAAGAGCGACATTGGCTGGGGTCACCAGATCCGCTCCTACGTGCTGCAGCCCTATCAGCTGGTGAAGGATCTGCGTACTGGCGTGGAAAGCACCAGCCCGTCGAGCGTGCTCGACGGCGACCTCGATGACTTCATGGAAGCCTCGCTGTCGCAACGCATCGAGGGTGGTTCTGGAGAAGCAGTGGCGGACCTGGATTAGGGCCGGCACCTACAGCGCCACACATTTGGATTGGATGATGGCTCGCAAGCTTGTTGGAAAGTGCTTCTGCGGCGCGATGCACTATGCGGTCGCTGACGAGTTCCTGTACGCGGCGAATTGCCATTGCTCGAACTGCCGGCGCACGACAGGTTCGGCTTTCAAGCCCTTCGCGGGCATCGAACGCGCCAAGCTTGTCCTGACCAAGGGCCACGACATGTTGCTGGTCTTCGGCGACGACAACGGCCATGACGCGCACTGCAAGCGGTGCGGTTCGCTGCTCTATTCGGTCGTGCGTGAGGGCGCCTTCGTCCATGTCGCGATGGGAACGCTCGTCGACGACCCGAGCATCCGTCCGACCGAGCATATCTTCGTCGGTTCCAAGGCGCGGTGGTATACGATCAACGACGGCCTGCCGCAGTATGACGAACACGTGATCGCAGGACCTGCCGGCGAATAGGCCGGAACTTCTCTCGCTGAATCTCGTTATCTGCGATCCCGTCTTCTGGGCATGGCTGTGCCTGCCTATCCAATCGAGAGACGGCGCCTGTTTTCTGTTGCCGATGCGCCGGATTCAGCCTGCGACGTCGGCATGCAGTGGTTTCTTGCGCCGACTCACAAATCGGCTCACCATCCATGGTCGAGGGGAGACAAAAGCATCTATGGCCGGGCGCGGCAGAACTACCCGCTGACGATCCGGCCGCTGGGAAGACACGTTTCAGGAACGGGCAAGCGAAACGCTTGATGCTCGTCGAAAGGAGCGCTTCCATGTCTGCTGCCCCATCAAGATCGGCTCGGGCCGCGGTGGGCCGACTCATGCTCTGCCTGCTTGCAATCGGAGCGATTGCGTTGCCGATGGCGCCTGCCTTCGCCCACGATGCCAAGCCTACAGCGGCGAAGCCGCTGGGTTGGAGCTATCCGTTCGCATGTTGTGCCAATTACGACTGCCGCACGGCCCATACAGGCGAGGTTTTGGAAAAACCCGAGGGTTATGTGATCGCCGGGACAGGGGAAGTTGTCCCGATGACCGACAAGCGTGTGAAGGACAGCCCGGACGGCGAATTCCACTGGTGCGCGCATCAAGCGGGTCTCGACGCCGGTAAGACGATCTGCCTGTTCGTGCCGCCGCGCTCCTACTGAGCCGGAGAGGCGCGGCGGCGACCGGCCCGGGGCGATGGGCGGCGGGCCGCCTGCTGAAGGACGGTTGCCAGGACGGCTCCTTTGTGTTGCGCTGCCTGCGGGCGGCGGACAAGGGAGAGGTAACGTCCATGACCATCAAGGGAAGCTGCCACTGCAAGGCCACGATATTCGAGGTTTCGCAAGCACCGCAGACGCTGACGCAGTGCACCTGTTCGTTCTGTTCGAAGCGCGGTTCGCTCTGGGCCTACTACACTCCGGCGCAGTTCAAGCTCCTCACGCCGCAGAAGAATGTTTCTTTCTATCTGTGGGGATCGAAGACCGTTAAGCACGGCTTTTGCGACACCTGCGGCTGCGGGACCTTCACCGAAACACCGGACTGGTCGAGCGGTGAGCCGGATTTCGACAATCCCAAGATCAGCGTCAACTCGCGGCTGTTTGACGATTTCGATCTGGACAAGGTGGAAGTGGTGGTCATCGACGGCAAGAATCTCTGGTAGATTCCCGGATGCCCAATCGGGAAATTTGTGCCCCGGGGAAAAGCCGTGGCCGGCGCTTTTCCCGTTCCGTTTTTCGCCGCATTTCATGGTACAAGTCGCGCGAAGGGCTGATTTGGCGCCACCGCAAGGCGTGACTTGGAGAGGGACAATCCTATGAAGAAGACCGTGCTCGTCGTCGTGGCGACGGCTGTGCTGGTGAGCGCCTGCACCACCACCGATCCGTATACCGGCGACCAGAAGATTTCCAACACCGCGGCCGGTGCCGGCCTCGGCGCTCTGGCCGGCGCCAGCCTTGGCCTGCTTGCCGGCGGCAATGATCGCCGCAACGCGCTGATCGGCGCCGGCATCGGCGCGCTGGCCGGCGGCGCCATCGGCGCCACCATGGACCAGAACGAAGCCGAACTGCGCCGGCAGTTGGAGGGCACAGGCGTCAGCGTAACCCGCTCCGGCGACCAGATCATCCTCAATATGCCGTCCGATATCACCTTCAACGTCGATCAGGACGCGGTGAAGCCCGGCTTCTACCAGGTGCTGAATTCGGTCGCGCTGGTGCTGAAGAAGTTCAAGCAGACCACGGTCGACGTGTTCGGTCATACCGATTCGACCGGCGGCGACCAGCACAATTTCGATCTGTCGCAGCGCCGCGCGCTAGCGGTCGCCAACTACCTGGCCGGCCAGGGCGTCGATTCGCGCCGCTTCGCCGTCACCGGCTTCGGCAAGACCCGTCCGATCGCGTCCAATGCCACGGCCGAGGGCCGCGCCCAAAACCGCCGCGTCGAGATCCAGCTTTCGCCGCTCACCTGAGCAGCATCGATCAGAATGCAAAAACGGCTCCTCAAGGGGCCGTTTTTTATTTGCAAAATGCGACCGATGGAGGCCTGCGGCCCCGGGTTCTTCTATAATGTTGCGGTGGGGTCGGCTTATCGACCGTCATTCATTGGATCAGGCGCTGCCGCCGGACGACATGGGCAACGATCAGTCCATGAATGAGCAGCCCGACCGCAGATCCAAGGACATGGAAGCCCGTTCCCGAACCGGAAAGCGTCAGGATCGACCAGATGGATGTGGGTAAGAACAAGACAGTTGCGGTGATGAGCCCCGGGTTATAGCTGCGCATCCTGATTGCCTGCGCGATGTGAACGAAAGCGTTGATCAGGGTGGTGTAGGCGGCGATCAGCCCTATCCCGGCATTGACCGTGACAGCGAGGGTGAAAACCAGGGAGTAGATGCCCCATACACCCGGTACGTTGATCACAAAGACATCGAAACGCGTAAGCAGCGGCGCCCCGCCGCCGAGCATCTTGTTGACAAAAAGCCGGAACCGGTCGTCCGCATGCTCCTCGTATTGGTGGAGCATGTAAATCGGGATCAGCAGGAAGACGGCGAACTCGGCTGTCTTTAATCGAGCGGCCAGCCCGATCGCCACCACGCACAGAGTGAGGCCGGCAAGCACGCCACCATAGACCCAATCTTCCACCAGACGCTTCATCACGCCATCTTCGGCGACGCCGTGCGTCCTTGCAACACACGACGATATCAGACCTTGGCAACGATGCGCATGAGGCCGGTGTGTCGTCGCCGAAGCCAACGGTCGCATGGCTCGGCGATTACGGCAACAGCTTCGCCGGCCGCGACCGGCCGCTCTCAGATTGAGATTGGCATGCCAGAGAATTAGCTAGTCCTAAATAACCGCTTTCCCGCAGCCATGGAAAGGAATAGCATCGTCGCTGTTCCGGAGGGGATGAGGCGGTACACCCGGCCGCGCAATAAGCATTTTTCAGCCTCGGTCTTGCACGGCCAGATCAGAAAAATCTGGGAGGAATGCATGACAAGAACAGCCGGCCTTGGGCGCTGCGGCGTCCTCGCTTTAACAGGTCTTGTGAGCGCATGGTTGGGCGTCGCGGCGGCTCGGGCCGAGGACGCCAACAAAGCTGACATCGAGGCCTTGAAAAAGTCGCTCGCCAAATATGAGGACTACACCGCCGCCGTCCGCGACCTTTATCTGTCGACGGTCGGCTGCGTCTACTATAGCGGAGAAAAGATATCCGGAGCGATGTATTACCCGAAAGGCGCCATGGGCATCCATTTCGTCAACGTCCCAAGTGTCGGCCAGAAACTCGACCCGATGCGCCCCAATGTGCTGATCTACGAGCCGACGAAGAACGGTCTGCGCCTGGTTGGGGCGGAATGGCTGGTGCCGCTGACGCCGGATCTCAAAGAGCCGCCGAAGCTGTTTGGCCAAACCTTCATGGGTCCGATGGAGGGACACTATCCGCTCATCCCGAGGGAGTTCGTCCACTACGATCTTCACGCCTGGCTGGGTGATAATCCGAACGGCATGTTCAGTCCGACGAACCCGAACGTGAAATGCAACAAGGCCGAGTTTCCGATGTTGGAGAAGCCGACCAAGATGATGCCTGGGCCGATGTAGCGGCCAGCCCAGCCAGGAGCTTGCCGGGAGGGCAAGCCGGATGGCCGTCTTGCCTGGAACTAGTCGTCGGTCAGCCCTTGGCGACGATACGCATGAAGGCCGGCATGTCGTCGCCGAAGCCGACGGTGCCGTCGTTTTCGTCGTCTCGGTTGCGGGCAGGGCGACGGTCATCTCGCTGAGGCCTGGTGTCGCCGCGCTCCGGTGCACGCTGCTCGCTGCGCGCCGCGGAGGCCTTGCGCCCGGAATTTTCCGAGCGGATAGCGTCCTTGCGCGTGCGCCGCTCACCGATGTCGGCGACCGTCTCCTCGGCCACGACCGGCTGTTCATCGCGCACGGTTTCCGGCGCCGCGTCTTCGCTGTGCTTGGCCTGGCGTCCGCCTCTCTTGCGCTCGCCCCTGTCCTTGCGGTCGTCGTCCTTGCGGCCGGCGCGACGCGGCGCACCGCGGCCACGGCGCGGAGCTTCGTCCTCGCCTTCGCTGGCCACCACCGTCGACAGGTCACCGTCATGCCATTCGATCTTGGTGCCGATCAGGCGTTCGATGGCGTCGATGTACTTGGTGTCGGACTTGGTCGCGATGGTAAAGGATTTTCCGGAGCGCCCGGCGCGGCCGGTACGGCCGATTCGGTGGACATAATCCTCGGCATGGATCGGCACGTCGTAGTTGAAGACGTGGCTGACATCGGGAATATCGAGGCCGCGCGCCGCCACGTCGGAGGCCACCAGATACCGAAGCTTGCCGTCGCGGAAATTCGCCAGCATCTGCATGCGTGCGCGCTGGTCCATGTCGCCATGCAGCGCGCCGGCGTCGAAATCATATTTCAGCAGCGAGCGGAACAGCTCCGACACCTCGATCTTGCGATTGCAGAAGATGATGGCGTTCTTCAGCTCCGCATCCTCGGCGCGCATCAGATTGCGCAGCGTCTCGCGCTTGTCCCAAGGTTTCGAGCCTGACTTGACCAGCCGCTGGGTGATGTTTGTGGCGGTAGAGGCAGCCTTTGAAACCTCGACGCGCACCGGCGCGTGCAGGAATTTTTCGGTGAGCTTGGTGATCTCGGGCGGCATCGTCGCCGAGAAGAACAGCGTCTGCCGGGTGAAGGGGATCATCTCGCAGATACGCTCGATGTCGGGAATGAAGCCCATGTCGAGCATGCGGTCGGCTTCGTCGATGACGAGGATCTCGACGCCGTTGAGCAAGAGCTTGCCGCGCTCGCGGTGGTCGAGCATGCGGCCGGGCGTCGCGATGAGCACGTCGGCGCCACGCTCCAGTTTCTTGTCCTGTTCGTCGAACGACACGCCGCCGATCAACAACGCGATGTTGAGCTTGTGGTTCTTGCCGTATTTTATGAAGTTTTCCTCGACCTGCGCCGCAAGCTCGCGGGTCGGCTCCAGGATCAGCGTGCGCGGCATGCGGGCGCGGGCGCGGCCCTTCTCCAGTCGTGTCAGCATCGGCAGCACGAAGGAGGCCGTCTTGCCGGTACCGGTCTGCGCTATGCCCAGCACATCCTTGCCCAAAAGCGCGTGCGGAATGGCGCCGGCCTGGATCGGCGTCGGCTTGAGGTAGCCGGCATCGGTGACTGCGGAAAGGACCTTCGGCGATAGGCCGAGGTCCGCGAAAGTCAACGCTTCTTGAGCGGTCTGGGTGTCTGAGGACAAGTTCTGGCTGTCTTTGGCTGTTCGGGGAAGCGCAACGGCATCCGTCGCGGCAGGCGCCGCGCGCCCGCAAGATCATCACTGCAACTAGGCGCAAGCCCGCGATTTGTCAACACAAACGGCCGGGAATGGCTCGATTGTGAAGTCGTAACCTTAATTGCTATGTCTGATCCGGCCGCTTATCCGCGCGCCGGCTCAATATCGGCTCAATAACGGAACTGTTCCGCCAGTATGCGTTCGTTCCACGAGTGATTGGGATCGAACAGCAAAGTTGCGGTCGCCCTCGCTGATTCCCGCACCGTCACGGAAGCCACGGCCTTGACTTCCGTATGGTCGGCGGCGGCGTTCACCGGCCGCTTTTCCGCCTCCAATATGTCGAAGCGCACGGTCGCCTTGTTGGAAAGCAAAGCGCCGCGCCAGCGGCGCGGGCGAAACGGGCTGACGGGGGTAAGCGCCAGCAGCGGCGCGTCGAGCGGCAGGATGGGCCCATGCGCCGAAAGATTGTAGGCGGTGGAACCGGCTGGCGTGGCGATCATCACGCCGTCGCAATTCAGTTCCTCGAGCCGTACCTGGTCGTCTATGGTGATGCGGATCTTGGCCGTCTGATAGGACTGGCGCCATAGCGCCACTTCGTTGATGGCCAGCGCCGAGACGGTTTCGCCATCGGAGGTAACAGCCTGCATCTCCAGCGGGCGGATCGTTTCGGCGACCGCTGCCGCGATGCGCTCGGCGAGACCTCCGGAACGGTATTCGTTCATCAGGAAGCCTATGGTGCCACGGTTCATGCCGTAGACCTTTTTGCCGGTTCCCATCGTATCGCGCAAAGTTTGCAGCAGGAAACCGTCGCCGCCGAGCGCCACAACGACCTCGGCTTCCGCGACCGAATGCTGGCCATAGCGCGCCGACAGGCTTTCCAGCGCCGCTTTGGCGTCAGGCGTGCCGGACGAGACGAAGGCGATGCTGTTGGCGGCTTTGCTCATGGCTCTCCGACGATGACCGGTTGGCGGCTGGGCCGGGGTAGCATGGGCGGGCCTGTGTGCAAAGAGAGCTCGCAGCCGTGTGGTTCGAACCGGCAGTCGCGAATCATATCAGGGAACGAGCCAATGTGATGGTTAAGGCCGGGCTTAAACTCTCGTAAAGCCGCATCGATCATGTTAGCCGGCATGGGTGGCGTGGGGGCGCCCGCAGCGAATTTATGCCTTTCAGGATACGAAAGACGCTGTGGCACTTTTGATCGTGCGTGAATCCTTCGAGAGTCGAGCCCGATTTCGGGGACACGCGCCAGCCGGGACCAACATATTGCTGGTAACACGCCTGATCATCATCTCCATCGTACTGGGAAGCTTCGCGCTTGTCTTCGCCGAACTGGTGCGCCACTCGGAAGAAACAAGCCTCAGGCCATTGCCCACGGCCTCGCGTTGCGGCGACGCCGTGGGAACGCCTTGTCCGCAAAGGGCGCTATAGATCAAAACTAGCTGATTGCTAGGAGCGTGGTTGCAGATGGCAGCCGGCTTGGCGTTTCTGTGCCAGATACTCGTCGATCAGCTGGCGATAGCGCGCCTTGCCGAAACTCGGGAAATGGCCGCCATGCACGACCGAGACGTCGAGGTCGCGCATGGCAAACAGCGTCCCCAAATAATCACCGATATCGGAATGGTAGACGTCGTCGATCAGCGGGCCGTCATAGATGATGTCGCCGGAAAGCAGGATGCCGGTCTTCTTCTCGTACAGCGCGATGCCGCCTGGCGAATGGCCGGGCGTGTGGATCACCTCGAAGGCGCGATCGCCGAGGTCGACGATGTCGCCATGTTCGAGCAGGCGGTCCGCCGGGGCGGGCACGATGCGATAGCGCGCCGTGTCCCAACCTTCCGGCTGGCGATCGAACATCTCTTCATTGGCGTAGCGGTCAGCCACCGTCCATTCGTTGCGCGGATCGGCGAGGATTTCAGCCTCGGCCGCATGCACGCAACGTTCGGGAAATTCATGGTGGCAGCCTATATGATCGAAATGCGTGTGGCTGGCGACGCAGGTGAGCCTGCGCTCGCTGACCAGCGGCACATGGCGCCTGAGGCTGAAATGGCCAAGCCCGGTATCGAACAGCAGGTCGCGGTCGCGGCCGCGCACATGCCACATATTGCAGCGGAAGAATGGTTTGATCCATGGTTCGTGGATCAGCGTGACACCGTCGCCCACGCGGATGGTTTCGTACCAGTCAGGTGCGTCGACGACCGCAAGCATGCCCATGTTCAATCCGCCAGCAGGATGATCTTGTCTGTATCGCAGGAAACCGAGATCGTGTCGCCCGGCTGCACGGCGGACGTCGCGGGCAGTTTGGCGATGAATTGCAGCTTAGCGTCTTCAGCGGAGACCGCGAGCACGCGCTTGAAGCTGCCCTGGAAGACGACGTCGCTGACCTGCGCCTTTCCCAGCTTGGTGGCGCCTGAGGTCTCGGCCAGGGTAAGGTGCTCCGGCCGGATGGCCAAGGCAACCGCCGATCCCACCGGCAACGCTCCGGACGCCGAGACCGGCCCGACCTGTGTCGCGACAGTGCTTGTCCTGTCCTTGATCTCCATCACCGTTCCGCCAAGAATGGTGCTCTCGCCCATGAACGTCGCCGAAAAGCGTGTCTTTGGGCGCGCATAGACGCGCTCGGGCGGCCCTTCGTCCTCGATGCGGCCATCATTCATGACAACACAGTGGTCGGCCAGCGCCATAGCTTCTTCCTGGTCGTGGGTGACGTGGATGAAGGCGGTGCCGACGCGCTTCTGAATCGCTTTCAGCTCATCCTGCATCTGCCGGCGCAGCTTGAGGTCGAGCGCGCCGAGCGGCTCGTCGAGCAGCAGCACCGCCGGCTCGATCACCAATGCGCGCGCCAGCGCCACGCGCTGCCGCTGGCCGCCGGAAAGCTGGTGCGGCTTCTTGTCGAAGGCGGCAGCCAGTCCGACGAGCGCCAGCGCCTCGCGCGCTTTCGCGGCGCGTGTCGCGCCGTCGACGCCTTGCATACGCAGGCCGAATCCGACATTGGCGCCGACGCTCATATGCGGAAACAGCGCATAATCCTGGAACACCGTCGTTGTCGGGCGCTTCGCCGGCGGAACCGCGGTGCAGTCCTCGCCGCGTATGAACACCTTGCCTTCGCTCGGTGTGACGAAGCCGCCCAAAATCGACAAAAGCGTCGTCTTGCCGGAGCCCGAAGGTCCGAGCAGGATGGTATAGCTGCCGGGCTCGATCCCCAGCGAGACGTCTTTCAGCACCGCCAGATGGCCGAAACGGTGCGAGACGCCGCGGATATCGACCAGGGGCGCGCTCATGCCGGCTTTCTCCGCAGCAATGTCAGTTCGAACAGCACGACCAGCACGATGGAGACGGCGAACACCAGCGAGCCGACTGCGTTGGTCTTGGGGTTGAGGCCGGAGCGTAAGAGATTCCAGATTTCGACCGGCAGCGTGGTTTCGAAGCGCGTCAGCAGGAAGGAAATCACGAATTCGTCCCAGGAAAAGGTCATCGACAGGAAGAAGCCGGCGAAGATGGCCGGCGACATCACAGGCACGGTGATCAAGAGCAGCACTTTCCATTCCGGCGCGCCGAGGTCGCGCGCGGCGCGCTCGATATTGATCTGGTGGTCGCCCATCTGGCTGTAGACGATGGCGAAGCAGAGCGGCAGGTTGATCACGACATGGCCGATGCCGGCGGCCATCAGCGATTTCGGCACACCGGCCCAGTTGAACAGCACCAGCAGCCCCATGCCGATGATGAGATAGCTGACGGTCAGCGGCAGCGTGATCAATCCCCGCAGCAGGGCCGAACCCGGCAGCACGAAGCGCGCGAACGCCCAGGCGCTGAGGAAGCCAAGCGTGACGGCCGCGAGCGACGAAAGGACGGCCACCAGCAGCGAGTTCGTCAGCGCCGATGTCAGCCGCGTATCGGACAGGACGGCCTGGTACCAGCGCAGCGACGGGCCGGTGAAGGGTGGGATGGGGAAGGAGGTTGCTTGCAGCGAGAACAGCACGAGCACGACCACTGGCAGGAAAATGAAGGCATAGATGGCGATCGCGTAGAGACAGGAAGCGATTCGGACGATCCGGCGCATCTCAGGCCCGCTCGATCTTCAGCCAGCGGGCGCAGGCGAGATAGGCGATGGTCACGACCGCCATCAGGATGATCGAGAGCGCCGAGGCCAGCGGAAAGTCGCCGCGCCTGCCGATCTGCATCATCACCAGCTGCGGCATGACCAACTCGTTGTTGCCGCCCAGAATCTGCGGCGTGATGTAGTCGCCGATGCACAGCACGAAGGTGAGAAAGGCGCCGACCATGATGCCGGGCAAGGTCAGCGGCAGGATGACATGCAGGAAAGTCCGCACCGGCCCGGCGCCGAGATCGGCGGCGGCCTTGCGGTAGCTCGGACTGAGCTGCTTCAAATTGGCGAAGATCGTCAGCGTCAAAAGCATGACGAAGAAATGCACGAAGCCGGTCACGGTGGCGAAGCGGGTGTTGGCGAGCTGCAGCGGTTCGCTGGTCAAGCCGATACCGGTCAGCGTCCGGTTGATGACGCCGTTCTGCGCCAGCACCAGAAGCCAGGAATAGGAGCGCACGACATAGGACGTCCAGAACGGCAGCACGGCCAGCATCAGCGCCAGCCGCTGCCAGCGTTCCGGCACCTGTTCGGCCAGGATCCAGGCGAAAGGATAGGCGAGCAGCAGCGAGACCACGGTGACGATTGCCGTCACCTGAAGCGAGTTCACCATCGCTTGCCAATAGGCAGGATTGGTGAAGAACTGGCTGTAGTTGGCTGATGTGAAGCCGCCGCCCTCATGCGACGTCAGGCTGGAAAGCCCCATGGCGATGAAGGGCAAAACGAAGAACAGCAAGGTCCAGCCGAGCGCCGGCGTAACCAGCGCCCACGGCAGGGCCTTGTTCGCGGTGCTGCTCACGACGCCCGTCTACTGCGCCTGCAGCATCTCGGTCCACATGTCCTGCATCTTCTTGTCGAGGTCGGCATTCGGCGCCGGATAGGCCTGGGCGCGGGCAAGGAATTCGGGCTGCTCGTCGAAGCGCAGGATCTTCTTCTGGTCGTCGGTGAGCGCCGCCTTGCTATTCGCCGGCATGCCCCAGTAGCAGGACGAGGTGGCAAGCCGGGCCTGACCCTCCGGGCTCATGATGTATTGGATGAATTTCAACGCCATGTCCTTGTTCTTGGAATCCTTGAACATGGCCAGCGACTGCGACCACAGCACGGCTCCCTCCCTGGGTATCGAGAAGTCCAGCGCCGGGTTCTCCTTGGCCAGGCCCGCCGTCACCCACTCACCACCGCCGACCAGTATGTCGACCTCGCCGGTGGCGAGCGCCGTCTGGCTGGCGGTCACCTCGCCAACCAGCTTGGCGTTGGCCTTCATCTTGAGCAGCTCGGCCTTGAGGGCGGGAAGGTCGGCCTCCGTGAGTTCAGCCGTCTTCTTGCCGATGGCGAGTGCCGCCATGCCGATGACCGGCAGGTAATAATCGTAGATGGCGACCTTGCCCTTGTACTTGTCGCTTGTCAGCGACGCCAAGGATTGCATGTCGGCCGGGTCGACCTTGGTCTTGTTGAAGCCGATCGTGTTGTAGCCGAACTTTTCGGTGATGCCGTAGCGCTTGCCGGCGACCACGGTGGAACTGTCCATCTTCACCTGCGGGAAGAGGTCGCCCAACGGCAGCTTGTCCTCCGGCAGCGGCTCGAACAGGCCCTTTTCCACGCCGCGCGGCACATCGATGCTGTCGATCACCATCACGTCCCAATCGCCGGGTTGCGACTGCTCGACGATGGCGAGCCCCGCGCCGGTGCCCTCGAATTCCTTGACGTTGACCTTGATGTTGTTGGCCTCTTCGAAGGGCTGCAGCAGCGCCGGGTCGGCGTGATCGCACCAGATCAGGGCGTTGAGATCGGCGGCTTGGCTGGCGCCGGCTGCTGAGAGCATCAGTGCCGTGGCGCCGCAAGCCGCGCGCAGATGCCTCTTCAGTGTTGAAAGCGGATTGTTGGATCGTGCGGACATCGAGTGTTCTCCCTTGCCTTTATGGCTTCTTGCAAAAAATTGAACCAATTCTAAAATTGAGTCAATTCTGTTTTTGTGGCAGACAGCCGGCATGAGTGGATTGAGGGCAAGGCAAAAGGCCGACCGGCACCGCCGCATCATTGAGGCGGCGGCCGAGCTTTTCCGCGAGGCCGGTTATGAAGGCGCGAAGATCGAGACGATCGCCGCCCAGGCCGAAGTGTCGATCGGGACGATTTACAATTACTACCAGAATAAGGGCGACATCCTCGGCGCCATCGTCTCCATGGAAGTCAACGAGGTGCTGAATGCTGGGCAAGGCGTGGTGGACAGCCCACCGGCCAATGTCGGCGATGCGCTGGACACGCTGATCGGCATCTATATCGAGCACTCGCTGCACTATCTCAGCAAGGAAATGTGGCGTCAGGCGATGGCGATCTCGACGCAACTGCCCGACAGCCCGTTCGGTCAGGCCTACACCGCGCTCGATCGCGCCTTGACCGAACAGATCCGCGCCCTGATCGCAAGGCTGCTGGAGATCGGCCTGGTGCGGCGCGACATCGACGGGCAGGCGGTGGGTGAGCTGGTCTTCAACAACATGAACATGATGTTCATCGAGTTCGTGAAGCGCGACGAGGCAAGGATACCGGAGCTGCGCGCGGCGATAAGGCGGCAGAACCGGATTCTCGTCGCCGCGATCGGGGTGTGAGGGCGGCCCTGTCAGCAAGAGGCAGGAGCTGATCGCTTAGGCAACGAACGCGCTGAAATCCCCTCTTGGGTTGAGATTTAAATCTGCTACCACCTATAGGGGTATCAAGGGGAGGGGTTGGATGCAGTTTTCTATCTGGCATTGGGCAATCGTGCTGTTGCTGATCGGCGTGCCTGTTTTCTTTGCCGTCCGGTCAGCCAGCAAGCCATCGCAGAACCCGGAGCAGCTTGCCGGTTTCGGCGGCTGGCTGATGCTGTTGGCTATCGGGCAAACATTGGCACCATTCCGCACGCTGGCCGACCTGTTCTCGTCGAGCGAGGGCTACCGGCAACTCTTGCTGCTGCCAAATGGCCCATTGGCTGTCTGCGGCGAAATCGTGTTGCTGTTGGCGGTCTGCCGCCCGAAGCTTCCAACCACAGCGCATCGGCAACAGTGGTCCGAACTGACCTACCATTCTTCTCGGGTGTCTGTTCACAAGGCGCATATTCGACTATGCTGTTTTAGCGGACATCGGTCCGTTGATACTTGTCGTGTTGGCTTGCTTGATTCCGGCATAAATATAGGTGCCGAAGGGGGGATCGAATGGCCGGTGAAAAAGCGAATGGTCCCGGCTGGGTTGTCACCATTGGGTCAGCCTTAATTGCGCTCGTTGGATCTTATTTCACCGCGAACTATGCAGCCACGAGCGCGGTTGCCGTTGCGAAACAGCAAGCAGATGCCGCGATAGCGTCAGCCAAGACACAGGCCGATGCGGCGGTACAGACAGCAAAGCAAACGGCTCAAGCCTCAATCGACGCGGCGAAAGCAGCGAACCGCGTCGAAATGGCGAAGCTCGCCCTTACCTATGTCAACGACAAAACGACGCCGGAAGGGATACGGGCTTGGGCGGTGCGGCTGTTGGCTGATTGCACCGGTGTTCCTCTCACGCGGGAAGAAACGGACGGCATAGTGAGGAAAATCGGCCAACTCGAACCCGAGGACCCGAATGGCAAGCTGCCATGGCCGAGCCTTGGCGATCCGAAGCTTGGCGCAATCGTCAAAGCTCTCAAACAAGACTATTCCGCCGCGTGGTACCCGACACAAGGCAACATATGAGACAGAGCGGTGCGGCGCACCATGCCACTGTCGATTTCTGAGCAGCGGCTGTCCGAACAGACGCCAGCTCGACCCTAGATAAATTCGCTGTTCGAAGTATGAAGAAGGCGAGGATGAACGATAGCGTTGTCATGCTGCATCAAGGCTGGTTCTAGAGCAGCAAACATTCAAACAGAGGCTAGCTGCACACAGGCCACGGCGAGTTCGCAATGAAATCAACCCTGAGCCCCAAAAGGTGGGTGGCCTGCCACCCGAAGCTCGAAGAGCGAAGGGTGGTGCCCCCGGCAGGAATCGAACCCGCGACCTTCGGTTTACAAAACCGCTGCTCTACCAGCTGAGCTACAAGGGCATGCGGCACCGGTTAGCCATATTTGCGGCGCCAGTAAAGACAAATGTCGGTTTTGAGGCGCTCATGAACGCTGCCGGGCGACAGACACGGCATCCTGAAAATGGCCAATTCGCTTCCTATATCCTACGGCAGGTGCAATCGCTTGGGCGAGGCTGTCGCATGATCAGATTCGTCATCATCCTGCCTATCGTCGTCATAGCCTGGATGCTGCTGGTGAAGCTTATCAGAAGCGTCAAGAACGCCAATGTCGACTGGACCGGCGTCACCACCATCATCGGCTTCATCGCGCTTGCCTTCTGGCTGCGCCATGTCACGGGCATGGGGTGGTGAGTAGTGAGTAGTGAACCGCACGACCGACATCGGTACTCACTACTCCCACTCCCCCGAAAAAATCTCCTCCCCCTTTCGAACCTTTTCCCGCGCTGCGCCGACTGATGGTCAGAGGCGAATGGGTCGCCTCGATCAAAAGATCCAGGAGATCATCATGTTCAAGCGCACTCTCGTCTCAGGCCTCGTTGCCATCTTCGTCGCCGCCGGCGCGCTCGCCGGCACCGTCGGCACGTCGTCGGCCCACGGCATGCACGGCCACCATCATCATCACCACCACCATCACAAGAAGCACTTCAAGAAGTTCTGGTGGAAGCACCACAACCATCATCACCACAAGCACGGCAAGGTGATCATTTTCCTTTGATGGAGGGACCCAATTCTCCCGAAAGGGCGGCTTCGGCCGCCCTTTTTTCGTTGGGCAAAAGGGGCGGGCGATCAATGTCTAGCCAGCCCCTTGCAGGCCGCCGTCAGCACGACCTCCTCGGTTCACGTTCAAAAAAGATTCGAACCTTTTTCTTGTGCCGAACGACAGATGATCAAGAGGCGGATGGGTCGCCTCTCCAAACGAAGCAAGGAGATCATCATGTTCAAGCGTGCACTCGTTTCCAGCCTCATCGCAACCACCGTCGCCGCCACCGCTCTGGTCGGCACCGTTCAGCCCTCGGCGGCTCATTCGCATCACCACCACCATGGCCTCGGCATTGGCATCGCCACCGGCGTCGGCGGTTTTGTCCTGGGCAGCCTGCTTGCCCAGCCTCGCACCGTCTACGTCGATGAGGACGGCGGTTCGTGGCACGTCCGCCGCTGCTTCGATCGCTATTCGAGCTACGATCCGGACTCTGACACCTACATTGGTTACGACGGCTATCGTCACTACTGCCGGCTCTGAAAAGGAGGAGCACCGTTCAGCACCGGAAGAGGGGCTCAGGCGAGCCCCTTTTCTGTTGCTTGGACGGTGGGGCCACCTGTTGGATTGGCGGACTTTCAAGGAGATGCCTGAACCCACGGTCATCGGCCTTTGTCGACGCGATCGGCAATGTACAGGCATTTCCCGAAGGCCTAATCTGCTTTGGCGATGATGGGGGAGGGTGACCCTTGGACGAGCAGGATCCGAAAGAGGAACAGGTCGAAACGATTTTCCGCAACGGCACGGTCACGACCGTCGGCATCCTGCTGGCGTTTTCGCTGGGCTTCATCACTCATTGGGCCGCCAACCCGATCCCGTGGCAGACCTATCACCTGACCGCCGTGCTACCGATCCTGGCCGGCATCGCCTTGCAGATGCGGGCACTGTGGCTTCTGCTCGACACAAAGTGCCTGCAGCGGCGCGTTTTCGAGCGCGCCAACCGCATCTTCATCGCCGGCCTCATCTTCACGGCCTGCGGCGTCGGCATGGCGATCCTGCTCGATTTTTTCGATATTGCGGCGAGGAGCGCGCTGCCCGGGGCAGGTTGATCATCCGGTTTGCACGCCACCGATCATTTTGGTCACCTCGGCCGCGGCGCTGTGCACCAGCGGGCCGATCTCGGCCAGCCGCTCAGGCGTCACCCGGACCGTCGGGCCCGACACGGAGACACCGCCGATCGGTTCGCCGAATTCGTTGAAGATGGCCGATGCCACGCAGCGCATGCCTGGATGCCGTTCCTCGTCGTCGACCGACCAGCCGCGCAGCTTGATCGTCGCGAGATCGCGCGCGAGGGCAGGGATGTCGGACAGCGTCCTGTCGGTGAAGCGCTGCAGGCCGGCCTTGCGCAGGATGGTTCCGACGCGCTCCGGTTCCAGATGCGCCAGCACCGCCTTGCCGATGCCTGAAGCATGAAAGGGGCTGCGCGTGCCCGGCCGGAAGAAGGCGCGGATCGCCTGGTGCGTCTCGACCTGGCCGACGAAGACCACGCAATCGTCCTCGGCGACGCCGAGATTGGCGGTCTCGCCGGTTTTCTCCATCAGTTCCTGCATGACGATGCGGGCGCGGTCGACCAGCTTGCGGCGGCGCAGGAACGCTGCTCCCATCCGGTAGGTCTCGACGCCGATCGACCAAAGCTGGTCCGAACTGTCGAACTCGACCATGCCGTGGTTTTCGAGCGTCGTCAGCATGCGGTATGCAGTAGAGGCAGCGAGACCGCTTCGCGCTGAAATCTCGCTCAGCGACAGGCCGCTGCCTTCGGCAACGATGGCCAGGATGCGCAAGGCACGATCCAACGACTGAACCGAAGCCGCTTCCGTCGGGCCGTTGAAGGCGCGCGGCCGACCGCGCTGGCGTTTTTCAGCGGTATCCATGGCGCCATCATGCCCGATTTTTCCGAACGGACAATGAAAAAGTTTTTCACGCATTCTGCATTGCCACATTTTGGAAAACAAAAAGAGGAATGAAATCAACATACAACGGCAGCTTCTTAGAAATGAAAAAATATTCTGAAAAAATTGAAAAATAGCCGGCTTGCTGACATTCTCGGCCATCCAACAATGACAACCCTGTGGAGGGCCGGAAAATGGCCAGGATGCGCGCTGTCGATGCGGCGGTTCTCGTTCTCGAAAAGGAAGGCATCGCCTGCGCCTTCGGCGTCCCGGGCGCGGCGATCAATCCGTTCTACGCGGCCCTGAAGGCGAGAGGCACCATCCGCCATGTGCTGGCCCGCCATGTCGAGGGCGCCTCGCACATGGCCGAGGGTTTTACCAGGGCCAAGGCGGGCAATATCGGGCTCTGCATCGGCACGTCTGGCCCGGCCGGCACCGACATGATCACCGGGCTCTACTCGGCCGCAGCCGATTCCATCCCGATCCTCTGCATCACCGGCCAGGCGCCACGGGCGAGGCTGAACAAGGAGGATTTCCAGGCCGTCGACATCGCCGCCATCGCTTCGCCCGTCGCCAAATGGGCGGTCACGGTCATGGAGCCCTATCTCGTGCCGATGGCGCTTCAGAAGGCATTCCA
The DNA here is from genome assembly GCF_020165435.1 of Mesorhizobium sp. BR1-1-2. Taxonomy (NCBI): domain Bacteria; kingdom Pseudomonadati; phylum Pseudomonadota; class Alphaproteobacteria; order Hyphomicrobiales; family Phyllobacteriaceae; genus Mesorhizobium; species Mesorhizobium sp. BR1-1-2. The sequence continues at coordinate 118,542 of NZ_JAIUID010000002.1, read as the reverse complement.
CCTGATGAGGTCTTCGCGCCCGGGACCGGTCCTGATCGACCTGCCGGTCGACGTCCAATTGGCCGAGATCGAGTTCGACATCGACGCCTATGAGCCGCTGGCGCCGTTCAAGCCGGCGATGACGCGCGCCCAAGCCGAGAAGGCGCTTGCGATGCTCAACGCCGCCGAGAAGCCGCTGATCGTCGCCGGCGGCGGCATCATCAATGCCGATGCGTCGGACCTGCTGATAGAATTCGCCGAGATTACCGGCGTGCCCGTCATCCCGACGCTGATGGGTTGGGGCGCGATCCCCGACGACCACCGACTGATGGCCGGCATGTGCGGGCTGCAGACATCGCACCGCTACGGCAACGCGACGATGCTAGAAGCCGATTTCGTGTTCGGCATTGGCAACCGCTGGGCAAACCGCCACACCGGTTCCGTCGATGTCTACACCAAGGGAAAAAAGTTCATCCATGTCGATATTGAGCCGACGCAGATCGGCCGTGTGTTCGCACCCGATCTCGGCGTCGTCTCGGATGCGGGCGCCGCGCTGAAGATGCTGCTCGACGTCGCCACCGAATGGAAAACGGCCGGGAAGCTGCGCGACTGGTCAGGTTGGGCGAAGGAATGCCAGGGCCGCAAGAAGACAATGAAGCGCAAGACGCATTTCGACCAGGTGCCGCTCAAGCCGCAGCGCGTCTATGAAGAGATGAACAAGGCGTTCGGGCGCGACGTCACCTATGTCACCACGATCGGCCTGTCGCAGATCGCCGGCGCACAGTTCCTGCATGTCTACAAGCCGCGCAACTGGATCAATTGCGGCCAGGCCGGCCCGCTCGGCTGGACACTGCCGGCAGCCCTTGGCGTGCGCGCCGCCGATCCCGACCGCACCATCGTGGCGCTGTCGGGCGACTATGACTTCCAGTTCATGATCGAGGAACTGGCGGTCGGGGCGCAGCACAGGTTGCCCTACATCCACGTTGTCGTGAACAACGCCTATCTCGGCCTGATCCGCCAGGCGCAGCGCGGCTTCTCGATGGATTACGAGGTCAGCCTCGCCTTCGAGAACATCAACCGGTCAGACGACCCAGAGGCCGGCTACGGCGTCGACCACGTCGCTGTTGCCGAGGCGATGGGTTGCAAGGCGGTCAGGGTGCGCAAACCGGAAGAATTCGCCGGTGCCTTCAAGGAGGCGCAGCGGCTGATGAAGGAGCATCAGGTTCCGGTGGTGCTCGAATTCATCCTCGAACGCGTCACCAACATCTCGATGGGCACCGAGATCGACAAGATCACTGAATTCGAAGACCTTGCCGAACATCAAGAGGATGCCCCGACGGCGATCGTGATGCTGGACTAGGAGAAAGAGAATGCCGCGTTTTTCAGCCAATCTTTCGATGCTCTTTGGCGAGCATGACTTCCTCGACCGTTTTGATGCAGCTGCCCGCGCGGGCTTCAAAGGCGTCGAATATATAGGCCCCTACGACCATGCCCCCGAGGTGGTGGCCGCGCGGCTGAAGAAGAACGGCCTGACACAGGTGCTGTTCAACCTGCCTGCGGGCGATTGGGGGAAGGGCGAGCGCGGTATCGCCGTTTTGCCGGACCGCGTGCCGGAATTCCGCCAGGGCATCGCCAAGGCGATCGCCTATGCGCAGGCGCTCGGCTGCTCACAGGTCAATTGCCTGGCAGGCATCGCGCCCGCCGGTGTCGACCGCAAGGTGCTCGAGGATGTGTTTGCCGAGAACCTCGCCTTCGCTGCGGAGAAACTGGAGCAGGCCGGTATCAAATTGCTGATCGAGCCGATCAACACGCGCGATATCGAGGGCTTCTTCCTCAACTATTCCGACCAGGCGCTGGCGCTGATCGACCGTGTCGGCTCGAAGAACCTGTTCCTGCAATACGACATCTACCACATGCAGATCATGGAGGGGGATCTCGCCCGTACCATCGAGGCAAACCTCGGCCGCATCGCGCATATCCAGCTTGCGGACAATCCCGGCCGTCACGAGCCGGGGACGGGCGAGATCAACTATCCCTTCCTTTACGAGCACATAGACCGCATCGGTTATTCCGGCTGGGTCGGGGCGGAATACAAGCCGAAGGCGGGGACCGCAGCGGGATTGGGCTGGTTTCGGGAACTGGCCGGGCAAGGGAGCGCGGCGGCTTAGCAGTAGGAATTTGAACCCGCGCTCTACGGCGCCCCCTCTGGCCTGCCGGCCATCTCCCCCACAAGGGGGGAGATCGGATGTCACCGGCGGCTTCGCCAAATTTTTTGAACCGAGAAAGTTGAGGCCGGTGCCGGAACTGCCAATCTCCCCCCTCGTGGGGGAGATGTCCGGCAGGACAGAGGGGGGCGCGACGGAACTCGGCCTCAACAATGGAGAACCACTATGGAAACCATCGGCTTCATCGGCCTCGGCATCATGGGCGCGCCGATGGCGGGACATTTGCTGGACGCCGGCTGCACGGTCATCGCCAGCGACCATCGCTCCAAGCCGCCGGCCGATCTCGTCGCCAGGGGCCTGAAGTCGGTCACCGGCCACGCCGCCGTCGCGAAGGCCGCCGATATCATCATCACCATGGTGCCCGACACACCGCAGGTGGCCGAGGTGCTGTTTGGCGGGAACGGCGTCGCATCAGGTCTTTCCGAAGGCAAATTGGTCATCGACATGAGCTCGATCTCGCCGATCGAGACAAAGACCTTCGCCGGAAAAATCAACGAGCTGGGCTGCGATTATCTCGATGCGCCGGTCTCGGGCGGCGAGGTGGGAGCCAAGGCCGCATCGCTGACCATCATGGTCGGCGGCGAGGAGAGGGCCTTCGAGCGCGCCAGGCCCGTTTTCGAGAAGATGGGCAAGAACATCACTTTGGTCGGACCGAACGGCGTCGGCCAGACCACCAAGGTCGCCAACCAGATCGTCGTCGCGCTGACCATTGAAGCCGTCGCCGAAGCGCTTGTTTTTGCTTCAAAAGCCGGCGCCGACCCGGCCAAGGTCAGGCAGGCGCTGATGGGCGGGCTGGCCGCCTCGCGCATCCTCGAAGTGCATGGCGAGCGCATGGTCAGGCGCACCTTCGCGCCGGGTTTCCGCATCGAACTGCACCAGAAGGATCTCAACCTCGCCCTGGAAGGCGCAAGGGCGCTCGGCGTCTCCCTGCCCAACACGTCGACCACCCAGCAACTGTTCAATTCCTGCACCGCCAATGGCGGCGCCAGGGAGGATCACTCGGCCCTGGTCAGGGCGCTGGAGCGGATGGCCGGGCATGAGGTAGGCAGAGGCGAATAGCGAGTAGGGAATAGCGAATAGGGGTTGCAGCCGCGGAGAGCCGGGATTGGAGTTCGCTACTCGCTACTCGCTACTCGCTACTCGCTACTCGCTACTCGCTAAAAATTTCCGTGCCGCATAAAGGCTTACCGCCGCCGCGTTCGACACGTTGAGAGAGCGGATGGCGCCGGGCATGTCGAGGCGGGCCAGTGTCGTCACCGTCTCGCGCGTCTTCTGGCGCAGGCCCTTGCCTTCCGCACCCAGCACCAGCGCAAGCTTGTCGCCGGCAAAGCTCGTTTCGAGTTCGGCCGGGCCGTCCGAATCGAGACCGATTGTCTGGAAGCCGGCCTCATGCAGTTGCCCGAGCGCGTCGGCCAGGTTCTTCACCTCGATCTGGTCGATATGTTCGAGCGCGCCCGAGGCTGATTTCGCCAGCACGCCCGATTCCTGCGGGCTGTGGCGCGCCGTGGTGATCAGCGCGCCGGCATCGAAGGCGACCGCCGAGCGCAGGATGGCGCCGACATTGTGCGGATCGGTGATCTGGTCGAGCACCAGCACCAGTCTTGTATCGCCGAGCGCGTCGAGGCGCTTGGGCTTCAGCGGCTCGGCCTCGATCAGCACGCCTTGGTGCACGGCATCCGAACCCGTGATCTTGTCGATGTCCCTGGGTTCGGCCAGCTCCGCCTTGAAGGGCAGGGCCGCGAGGTCGGCCAGTCCCAGCCTCTCGGCGGCATTGCGCGTCACCAGCATTTTTTTGACCTTGCGGCGCGGATTGTCGAGTGCCGCCCGCACCGTATGCAGGCCATAGAGCCGCACCAGGCCGTCGGCTGCGTTCTCTCCCGGCGGCACGGGCTGGCGCGGCCGGAACGCCGGCGCGCCGCCGCTCTTCTCGTCGCGGTGCGCGCGGCGCAGCTTGGCGTAGTGGGTGTCTTTCGGGGTGCCGGTCTTGTTGCTCATGGCCGGCTTCTATAGCGGTCTCCGGCGGCCAGGGATATGGTCCGTCGCCGCAGCCGGCGAACAACATCGAAAAACCCTTCCCGCGCGGTTGACACCCACTGGCCTTGCCGCCATAAGGCGCTTCGCTGATTTCGGAGAAGTGATACTCGGGTCCGGATCGGCAAGAATGCCTCGTTGCATGGCTCCGGCGGCAGACTGGAGAGGTGCCCGAGTGGTTAAAGGGGACGGACTGTAAATCCGTTGGCTTAGCCTACGTTGGTTCGAATCCAACCCTCTCCACCACTGCCGGCCCGGAAGCCCTGAAACGTGAAAGCATCGGAGGCGAAAAGCGCATGGCGCTTTTCCAGGAAATCCGATACTTCAGTGCAAGGCGCGGGTATAGCTCAGTGGTAGAGCAGCAGCCTTCCAAGCTGAATATGCGGGTTCGATTCCCGCTACCCGCTCCAGATTTCCAACCGCGCCATCGGTAAGCTGAAACACTGCGCGGCCAGGTCGCGCAGCGCTCCAGAGGATGGCTGTCCACTCGTTTCAGCTGTTGAAGGCCGATGCGACCTGGTGTTGCTGCGGCACCTGGCCGTTCGGCGTCAGCTTGTCGACGATGCCCGGCAGGGCTGCGGACAGTTGCTTGAGCAGCTCCTGCTCGTCGAGCCCGGTCCGCTGCGCGATTTCCCGGATGACCTGCGGTCCGATCGCATTGCCCAGGTCATTGGGGTTGATCGGCTGGTTCTGGCCGGTTCCGACCCAGGAATCGGCGACGTTGCCGTGGCCGGAATTCTTCAATTTGTCGAGCAGGCCGCCCAGCCCGCCAAGAAGGCCGCCATCGCCTGCCGTGGCTTCACTGGGCTCGGCCGGTACGGGAGCCTGGGCTTGCTCCGGCTGTTCGGCGCTCCTGCCGCTCAGCATCTTTCCGACCAGCAACGCGCCGAGCGCGATCATCAGGGGTTTGGTGATGTTGCCGCCTGGAACGGCATTGTCAAACAGTCCCATCGTGGATCTCCTTGTCAGCCAAGCCCGCCCCATCCTCACAATGGCGCAAACGGGCGGAATTTCAAGCTGGCTTGAGCTTTTGACAATCATATGAAAATGATGGACGCGGCAGGGGATTGGAGAGGAAAATGTCAATCATCAGCTGGATTATTCTGGGCGTCATTGCCGGCTTTCTTGGCAGCAAGATCGTCAACAAGAGCGGCCAGGGCATGATCATGGATATCGTGCTCGGCATTGTCGGCGCCATTGTCGGCGGCCTGATCTTCAGCGCTTTCGGCGCGTCGGGCGTCACGGGCCTCAACATCTACAGCCTGATCGTCGCCGTGGTGGGCGCTGTGGTCGTGCTGTGGGCCTACCACCAGTTCGCCGGCAAGCGCACGATTTAAGCGCCGGCGCCGAACTGTCTGATACTTCGAATTCCGCCGAGGCAACACCGGCCGCCGGCCGGCATGCCCGGCAGGCCTGCCTATGGCATCAGGATTGCGTCGGCCGCGGCGAAAAAGATCAGCGTTCCCGCGATGAACACCGCCCAGCCGACAAGCGACTTGCGGATGGCCGCCTTGTGCTCGGCGTCGGAGTGCTTGTTCTGGTCAAAATCGGTCATGGGGAAGCTCCCTTGGCTGATCATCATGTCTTCGTCGATCAGACGATGCTTCGCCGATTAGACGATCAATCTGGCTACTGCAATATCAGCTGAAAGGGCATATGCGGGCGCCTGCCAGGGCGCCAGGCCTATGCGACGACGGTCAGCCGGCGCTTGCGCTGGTCGAGCGAGACGATGGCCAATCCGCTGCCGACAACCAGAAGGATGCCGCAGACCGCCAGCGCATTTGGGAATTGTCCGAACACCAGCAGGCCCGAAATCACCGCCCAGACGGTGAAGCAGTAGTAGAACGGCGCCACCGCGCTGGTCGGCCCGACGCGATAGGCCATGAAGATGAAGAAATGGCCGAAGATCAGGAAAAACCCGGCTCCGGCCATGAGCAGCAAATGATGCGCTTCGGGCATGATCCAGCGCTCTGAAACCAGGTGTGCCGCACCGGCGCCGATCAGCACCACCACGACGGCGGAAATCGCCACGATCATTCCGGGCACCTCGGCCGGGACCCGCCTGCCGGTGAGATCGCGCGCGGCCGACAATGCCGCGTTGCCGAGCGCCAGCAAGGCGTAGACCGAGATGCCCTGCATGGTCGGTTGCGCCACCATCAGCGCGCCGATGAAGCCGAGGCCGATCAGCGCCATGCGCTGGCCGCCGATCCGCTCGCCGAACAGGATGGAGGAGCCGACCAGCATCAACAGCGGCGTGACCTGTCCGAGCGCCGTGGAATCGGCGATCTGCATGTTGGCGAGCGCCACGACATAACAAAGGATGGCGGCCAGTTCGAGCAGGTTGCGGTGCAGCACGCGCTTGTCGAAGATCAGCGGGATTTGTTTGCCATAACCGAGCGCAAACAGCAGCGGAAAGCCCCAGAGCGCCGCCGCGGCGCCGCGCAGGAACAGCACTTCGTAGGACGGCAGGCCCGCCGTGGCGAGCTTCATCATCGTATCGTTGACGAGATACGAACCGGTCGAGACGATCATGAACAGGGGGCCGCGAACGGCTGTCGGGATGAAATGCATCGGTGCAGGAAATCAGAGCGGGAACGCCGCCGCAATGGGCCATGGAGCGCCGACCAATCCGACAGCAACCGACGAGCGGCGCGCGCAATGCCGGCGCCATTGCGCAGGGGTTTAGGCCATTCCATTTCGCGCGGCACGTTCCTATATCAGCGGCATATCCCCGCAATCGGATCACGGGTTCGGACCGAGTGAGACGGCGCCCAGGCAAAAGACGCTTGTGTTTTTTGGCCTTTGTCGCTAATCGCCCCGCATTCGACTGAACTGAAGGTCCAGGCCGTCCAAGGAAAGAGACTATGGCAAAAGGTAAATTCGAGCGCACCAAGCCGCATGTGAACATCGGCACGATTGGCCACGTTGATCATGGCAAGACGTCTTTGACGGCAGCGATCACCAAGTATTTTGGCGAATACAAGCGCTATGACCAGATTGACGCGGCGCCGGAAGAGAAGGCGCGCGGCATCACGATTTCGACGGCTCACGTTGAGTACGAGACGGAGAACCGTCACTACGCCCATGTCGACTGCCCCGGCCACGCCGACTATGTGAAGAACATGATCACCGGTGCCGCGCAGATGGACGGCGCGATCCTGGTCGTGTCGGCCGCCGACGGCCCGATGCCGCAGACCCGCGAGCACATTCTTCTGGCCCGCCAGGTCGGCGTGCCGTCGATCGTGGTGTTCTTGAACAAGGTCGACCAGGTCGACGACGCCGAGCTGCTTGAGCTGGTCGAGCTCGAGGTTCGCGAATTGCTGACCAAGAACGAGTTCCCCGGCGACGACATTCCGATCGTCAAGGGTTCGGCGCTGGCGGCTTTGGAAGATTCGGACAAGAAGATCGGCGAGGACGCGATCCGCGAGCTGATGGCTCAGGTCGACGCCTACATCCCGACGCCTGTCCGTCCGCTCGACAAGCCGTTCCTGATGCCGATCGAGGACGTGTTCTCGATCTCGGGCCGCGGCACGGTGGTGACCGGTCGCGTCGAGCGCGGCGTGGTCAAGGTCGGCGAGGAGCTGGAGATCATCGGCATTCGTCCGACCACCAAGACGACCTGCACGGGCGTCGAGATGTTCCGCAAGCTGCTCGACCAGGGCCAGGCCGGCGACAACATCGGCGCGCTGCTGCGCGGCGTCGACCGTGAAGGTGTCGAGCGCGGCCAGGTTCTGGCCAAGCCCGGTTCGGTGAAGCCGCACAAGAAGTTCGTGGCTGAAGCCTACATCCTGACCAAGGACGAGGGCGGCCGTCACACGCCGTTCTTCACCAACTACCGTCCGCAGTTCTACTTCCGCACCACCGACGTGACCGGCATCGTGTCGCTGCCGGCCGGCACCGAGATGGTGATGCCTGGCGACAACATCACGGTCGACGTCGAGCTGATCGTGCCGATCGCCATGGAAGAGAAGCTGCGCTTCGCCATCCGTGAAGGCGGCCGCACCGTCGGTGCCGGCATCGTCGTCACCATCAAGGAATAGTCGACACCGGCATCAGCCGGATCGAGAAGGAAGGGCGGTCCTCGGGCCGCCCTTTTTTGTTGGCGACCGAAGATCAGCCATTGGCATGCCGGGGCCGACACGCAGTCGAACGGTAGCCGCGTCATCGAACTGGCCATCGAGGCAGGTTGAGGCCCGCTCCATTTTTCCGCTATCGTCGCTGCAGGCGGCGCTGGGCGGAGGTCGAGTATGAGCCAGGATGTTCCGACACTGTATGAATGGGCCGGCGGCAGCGAAGCGCTGAACCGGCTGACGCAGACCTTCTATGACAAGGTGGCGCAGGATCCGGTCGTCGGGCCGGTGTTCAAGCATATGTCGCCCGACCACCCCGCCCATGTCGCGGCCTTTATCGGCGAGGTTTTCGGCGGCCCGAAAACCTACAGCGAAAAATTCGGCGGCCACCGCGAGATGGTGATGCATCACCTGGGCAAGCATTTGACGGAAGAGCAGCGCCGCCGCTGGATCAGTCTGCTGGCCGATGCCGCCGATGCGGTCGGCCTGCCTGACGACCCGGAGTTCCGTTCCGCCTTCATGGGCTATGTCGAATGGGGATCGCGGCTCGCCAAGATGAACTCCAATCTCGGCGAAACCTGCGACCCCGAGACCGAGCCCATGCCGGCCTGGGGCTGGGGCGTGCCTGGCGGGCCGTACCGGGTCCCGGACACCAAATAGCCGGCCAACGGATACACCGGCCGGCAGGCAAGATCTCCGCGAATGGCATGCCGACGCACTCGTGCGTGAACCGGCGATCGATGGCGGCGGGCTGGCCGTCGGCCATCCCGATTTCCGGCAAAGGGGATGAAGGCGCTTTTGCTTGCAAACCGCTCTTTACAGAGCGCGCGGAAGCTTTTAGGAAGCCCCTGCTGCGCCGAGGCGCACGTGTACGGGCATAGCTCAGTTGGTAGAGCGGCGGTCTCCAAAACCGCAGGTCGTAGGTTCGAGCCCTGCTGCCCGTGCCATTTCGAGAAATGGCACGTCAAAACAAAAACTCAGCCATTTCCTAAATGGCCATCAGAAACGATATTTCTGAGGGCTGCCCTTTGAAAATCGGCGACCGGCTTGCCATATTAGGCTGATTGAGGCATAAGGGCGCCATAGCCGGGACGGAACGACTGGATGGTTCCGAGGCGGCGTTTGGTCATAAAGCGGACACTTGCCACTTGCGTGGATCAAGAATCGGTTTTATGTAGACGAAACAGACACGCGACGCGTGGAGCTGGGAAGCCGGCTTTACGCGTCTGATTTGCATGGGCGAAATGATTGCGCTGATTCGGCGCGAAAATGGACCCAGGCGGCACGTCCCGGCCAGTGGGATCATCCAGGAGACCCGGCCAACGGGTCTTGAAGACAGAGCGGCATATGGCTTCGAAAACCACAAATCCTTTCGTCTTTCTCCAGCAGGTTCGCGCGGAGACCGCCAAGGTGACTTGGCCATCGCGGCGCGAAACGATGATCTCGACGGTGATGGTTCTGGCCTTCGCTGTGATCGCGATGATCTTTTTCTTCACCGCCGATCAGCTCATGGGCCTCGCGGTCGAACAGATTCTGGGCATTGGACGCTAAGTCCGGCGATTACGGAGAAGTCGTGAAATGACTACGCGCTGGTACATCGTCCACGCCTATTCGAACTTTGAGAAGAAGGTCGCCGAGGACATCGAGAACAAGGCCAAGCAGAAGGGCCTGTCCGCCGATATCGAGCAGATCGTCGTGCCGACCGAGAAGGTCGTCGAGGTTCGTCGCGGCCGCAAGGTCGATGCCGAGCGCAAGTTCTTTCCGGGCTATGTGCTCCTGAAGGCCAACCTGACCGACGCCGTGTTCTCGCTGGTCAAGAACACGCCGAAGGTCACCGGCTTCCTGGGCGACTCCAAGCCGGTGCCGATCACCGAGGCCGAGGCGCAGCGCATCCTGAACCAGGTGCAGGAAGGCGTCGAGCGGCCAAAGCCCTCGGTCACCTTCGAGATCGGCGAGGCGATCCGCGTTTCGGATGGCCCCTTCGCGTCCTTCAACGGCTTCGTCCAGGAAGTGGACGAGGAGCGGGCGCGGCTCAAGGTGGAAGTTTCGATCTTCGGGCGCGCCGTGCCTGTCGATCTGGAATTCGGACAGGTCGAAAAAGGCTGATCCGAAATCCCTGGCGCCGTTCCGGTGGTCAGGGGAGGCGGCGCGGCAACGCGCGGCCTGAGAACGGTGGGAGGCGAATGCGGCTTTAGCCGGCCGCAGGAACCGCACCACCAGACTGCAACAGCCGGTGCTTTCCCAGATCGTGGGACCGGCATAGACAAAGGCAGGAATAGAGATGGCTAAGAAAATTGCAGGCCAGCTCAAGCTCCAGGTTGCCGCGGGCTCGGCTACGCCGTCGCCCCCGATCGGCCCGGCGCTTGGTCAGCGCGGCATCAACATCATGGAGTTCTGCAAGGCGTTCAACGCGCAGACCCAGGAAATGGAAAAGGGATCGCCGATTCCGGTCGTCATCACCTACTACCAGGACAAGTCGTTCACCTTCGTCATGAAGACGCCGCCGGTGAGCTACTTCCTGAAGAAGGCCGCGAACCTGAAGTCGGGCTCGAAGGAGCCGGGCAAGGTCAAGGCCGGCACGATCGGCCGCGACAAGGTGCGCGCCATCGCCGAGCAGAAGATGAAGGATCTGAACGCAAACGACGTCGAGGCGGCCATGCGCATGGTCGAGGGCTCCGCCCGCTCGATGGGTCTGGAAGTGGTGGGCTGAGATCATGGCAAAGATTGCAAAGCGTGTATCGAAGACCCGCGAAGGCATCGATCCCAACAAGGCTTATACCTTGGGTGACGCGCTGAAGCTGCTCAAGGATCGCTCCACGGTCAAGTTCGACGAGACGATCGAAGTCGCGATGAATCTCGGCGTTGATCCCCGTCATGCCGACCAGATGGTCCGCGGCGTGGTCAACCTGCCGAACGGCACCGGCCGCTCAGTCCGCGTCGCCGTGTTCGCCCGTGGCGACAAGGCCGAGGAAGCCAAGGCCGCCGGCGCCGACATCGTCGGCGCGGAGGACCTGGTCGACATCGTCCAGAAGGGCACGATCGATTTCGATCGCTGCATCGCCACGCCGGACATGATGCCGCTCGTCGGCCGTCTGGGCAAGGTGCTCGGCCCGCGCGGCATGATGCCGAACCCGAAGGTCGGTACCGTCACCACCGACGTCGCGGCCGCCGTCAAGGCATCGAAGGGCGGCGCTGTGGAGTTCCGCGTCGAGAAGGCCGGCATCGTTCACGCCGGCGTCGGCAAGGTCTCGTTCGACGTCAAGGCGCTGGAAGAAAACGTCCGCGCCTTCGCCGATGCGGTGACCAAGGCAAAGCCTGCTGGCGCCAAGGGCAACTACGTCAAGAAGGTGTCGGTCACCTCGACGATGGGCCCGGGCCTCAAGCTCGATGTCTCGACGCTCGCAGCGTCCTGATTAAGACGATCTGGATCGGCCGCTGAAAGGTCGATCCGCAAGTGAATTCCGGGCCCGGATCGTTCTGGGCCCGGTACCGGGAGCCGAAAGGCTTCCGGACATCCTGTCCGAGATTGCAGGCGGCCCGGCCTTCATTGAAAAGGGGGCCTTAATTCATGTGGGCCTGCATGAGACGGGTGAAGACCTGACAGCGGAGCAAGTGCTCCAATGAAAGGTTCGAACCGTGTTTGCCTTTTGTCTGCGCATCGTCCGGCTTGCCGGCGATGTGGCGAAAGGGGGCAGGATCCTCGAGCGCTGTTCGGGAGATCCGTTACTGGATGGCCCGGCCGGCAAAAGGCAACCCGACGCCTGTCCTCGCGAATGGGAATGTTCCCGTTAGCAGGATGGGGGTCAACTGGAGATAGGCAGTGGACAGAGCGGAAAAACGCGAACTCGTCACGGGCCTGAACGATGCGTTCTCGAACGCGGGTTCAGTGGTCGTGGCCCACTATGCCGGTATCACCGTCGCGCAAATGAACGACCTCCGGTCGAAAATGCGCGCTGCCGGTGGCACCGTTAAAGTCGCGAAGAACCGTCTCGCCAAAATCGCTCTTCAGGGCACGGACTCCGCATCGATCATCGATCTGTTCAAGGGACAGACGCTGGTCGCCTATTCGGAGGATCCGATTGCGGCGCCGAAGGTCGCGTCCGATTTCGCCAAGGGGAATGACAAACTGGTCATCCTCGGCGGCGCAATGGGCACCACCTCGCTCAACGCCGACGGTGTGAAGGCACTCGCCACACTTCCGTCGCTCGACGAGCTGCGCGCCAGGCTGGTTGGCATGATCGCCACGCCGGCAACCCGGATCGCCCAGATCGTCAATGCGCCCGCGGCTTCGGTCGCGCGTGTCATCGGCGCTTACGCCCGGAAGGACGAGGCGGCATGAGGCCGTTCCTCGCTATCACAAACACACGTTCGAACCTTATGAAGGAATACAACAATGGCTGATCTCGCAAAGATCGTAGACGACCTTTCGAAGCTGACCGTCCTCGAGGCGGCTGAGCTGTCGAAGCTTCTGGAAGAAAAGTGGGGCGTTTCGGCTGCTGCTCCGGTGGCGGTTGCCGCTGCCGGCGGCGCTGCCGCTGCTGCTGCTCCGGTAGAGGAAAAGACGGAATTCGACGTCGTCCTCACCGACGCCGGCGCCCAGAAGATCAACGTCATCAAGGAAGTCCGCGCCATCACCGGCCTTGGCCTCAAGGAAGCCAAGGACCTGGTCGAAGCGGCTCCGAAGCCGGTCAAGGAAGCCGTTTCCAAGGCCGACGCCGACAAGTTCAAGGCCCAGCTGGAAGCAGCCGGCGCCAAGGTCGAGCTGAAGTAAGCGTAACAAGCGGCGGACGGCCTCGCGCCGTCCGCCACTCCCTTGGGTGACCCTGGGGAGGCTGCGTAGCGCGAGATGTACGAAAACCTCTTTCCTGAGGGCCGAAAACCGGCCCTCAGGAAACGGGTTTTCTCCCGTTTTAGCCGGCCGCCGCCAAGTAGTTTGGTAATGGGGCCGGAGAACAGACAGAGAGCCGCTGCCCAGGCGGTTCGGATGCAAGGCGAGCCGCGGCGAGGCTCGCCCCGAGTTTAGAGCTAAGGAGCGACGATGGCCCAGACCCAGACTTTCAATGGCCGCAGACGCGTACGCAAGTTCTTCGGAAAGATCCCGGAAGTTGCGGAGATGCCGAACCTCATCGAGGTTCAGAAGGCATCCTATGACCAGTTCCTGATGGTGGACGAGCCCAAGGGCGGACGTCCCGACGAGGGACTGCAGGCTGTTTTCAAGTCGGTCTTCCCGATCTCCGATTTTTCCGGCTCCTCGATGCTGGAGTTCGTGAAGTACGAGTTCGAAGGACCGAAATTCGACGTTGACGAATGCCGTCAGCGCGACCTCACCTATGCCGCGCCGCTGAAGGTGACGCTGCGCCTGATCGTGTTCGATATCGACGAGGATACCGGCGCGAAGTCGATCAAGGACATCAAGGAGCAGGACGTCTACATGGGCGACATGCCGCTCATGACCTCGAACGGCACCTTCATCGTCAACGGCACCGAGCGCGTCATCGTCTCGCAGATGCACCGCTCGCCGGGCGTCTTCTTCGACCATGACAAGGGCAAGTCGCACTCGTCGGGCAAGCTCCTGTTTGCCGCGCGCGTCATCCCCTATCGCGGTTCGTGGCTCGACATCGAGTTCGATTCCAAGGACGTCGTGCACGCCCGCATCGACCGTCGCCGCAAGATTCCGGTGACGTCGCTGCTGATGGCGCTCGGCATGGACGGCGAAGAGATCCTGTCGACCTTCTACAACAAGATCACCTACAAGCGCGCCGGCGATCACTGGCGCATTCCGTTCAACGTCGATCGTTTCCGCGGCTTGAAGGCCGTCGGCGACCTGGTCGACGCCGATACGGGTGAGGTTGTTGTCGAGGCCGGCAAGAAGATCACCGCCCGCCAGGCTCGCCAGCTCGGCGAAAAGGGCCTGAAGGCGATCAAGGCGACCGACGAGGACCTGCTTGGCAACTATCTCGCCGAGGACATCGTCAATTACGCCACCGGCGAGATCTTCCTCGAAGCCGGCGACGAGATCGACGACAAGACGCTGAAGGTGCTGCTCGGCACCGGCGAGGACGAGATCCAGATCCTCGACATCGACCACGTCAATGTCGGCGCCTACATCAGAAACACGCTCGCCGTCGACAAGAACGAGAGCCGCCAGGACGCGCTGTTCGACATCTACCGTGTCATGCGTCCGGGCGAGCCGCCGACGCTCGAAACCGCCGAAGCCATGTTCAACTCGCTGTTCTTCGACAGCGAGCGCTACGACCTGTCCGCCGTTGGCCGCGTCAAGATGAACATGCGCCTCGAACTCAAGGCCGAGGACACCGTGCGCGTGCTGCGCAAGGACGACATCCTGGCCGTGGTCAAGACGCTGGTCGAACTGCGTGACGGCAAGGGCGAGATCGACGACATCGACAATCTCGGCAATCGCCGCGTGCGTTCGGTCGGCGAACTGATGGAAAACCAGTACCGCGTCGGCCTGCTGCGCATGGAGCGCGCGATCAAGGAGCGTATGTCCTCGATCGAGATCGACACGGTCATGCCGCAGGACCTGATCAACGCCAAGCCGGCGGCTGCCGCCGTGCGCGAGTTCTTCGGTTCCTCGCAGCTGTCGCAGTTCATGGACCAGACCAACCCGCTGTCGGAGATCACCCACAAGCGCCGTCTCTCCGCGCTTGGACCGGGCGGTCTGACCCGCGAGCGCGCCGGCTTCGAGGTGCGCGACGTGCACCCGACGCATTACGGCCGCATCTGCCCGATCGAGACGCCGGAAGGCCCGAATATCGGCCTGATCAACTCGCTCGCCACCTTCGCGCGCGTCAACAAGTACGGCTTCATCGAGAGCCCGTACCGCAAGATCGTCGACGGCAAGCTGACCAATGACGTCGTCTATCTGTCGGCGATGGAAGAGGCCAAGCACCATGTCGCGCAGGCCAATGCCGAGCTCGACAAGGATGGCCGCTTTGTCGACGAATTCGTCATTTGCCGCAGTGCCGGCGAAGTGATGATGGCGCCCCGCGAAAACGTCGACCTGATGGACGTTTCGCCCAAGCAGATGGTATCGGTGGCCGCGGCCCTGATCCCGTTCCTTGAGAACGACGACGCCAACCGCGCGCTAATGGGCTCGAACATGCAGCGCCAGGCCGTGCCGCTGGTGCGCGCCGAAGCGCCGTTCGTCGGCACCGGCATGGAGCCGATCGTCGCTCGTGACTCGGGCGCCGCCATCGGCGCCCGCCGCGGTGGCATCGTCGACCAGGTGGACGCGACGCGTATCGTCATCCGCGCAACGGAAGATCTCGATCCGGGCAAGTCCGGCGTCGACATCTACCGGCTGATGAAGTTCCAGCGTTCGAACCAGAACACCTGCATCAACCAGCGTCCGCTGGTGCGCATGGGTGACCGGGTCAACAAGGGCGACATCATCGCGGACGGTCCTTCGACCGAGCTCGGCGATCTGGCCCTCGGCCGCAACGTGCTGGTCGCGTTCATGCCGTGGAACGGCTACAACTACGAGGACTCGATCCTCCTGTCCGAGCGCATCGTCGCCGACGACGTCTTCACCTCGATCCACATCGAGGAGTTCGAGGTCATGGCGCGCGACACCAAGCTCGGACCGGAGGAAATCACGCGCGACATTCCGAACGTCTCGGAAGAAGCGCTGAAGAACCTCGACGAAGCCGGCATCGTCTATATCGGTGCCGAAGTTCAGCCGGGCGATATCCTTGTCGGCAAGATCACGCCGAAGGGCGAAAGCCCGATGACGCCGGAAGAAAAGCTTCTGCGCGCCATCTTCGGCGAAAAGGCATCCGATGTGCGCGACACCTCTATGCGCATGCCTCCGGGCACCTTCGGCACCGTCGTCGAGGTACGCGTGTTCAATCGCCACGGTGTGGAGAAGGACGAGCGCGCCATGGCGATCGAGCGCGAGGAGATCGAACGCCTCGCCAAGGACCGTGACGACGAGCAGGCGATCCTGGATCGCAACGTCTACGCGCGCCTTTCCGATGTGCTCGTCGGCAAGGAAGCGATCGCCGGACCGAAGGGCTTCAAGAAGGGCTCGACGCTGTCGAAGGACACGCTCGACGAGTATCCGCGTTCGCAGTGGTGGCAGTTCGCCGTGGAGAACGAAAAGCTCCAGAGCGAACTGGAAGCCCTGCGCGGCCAGTACGACGATTCCAAGAAGGCGCTCGAACAGCGCTTCATGGACAAGGTCGAGAAGGTGCAGCGCGGCGACGAAATGCCTCCGGGCGTCATGAAGATGGTCAAGGTCTTCGTGGCGGTGAAGCGCAAGATGCAGCCGGGCGACAAGATGGCCGGCCGTCACGGCAACAAGGGTGTCGTGTCGCGCATCGTTCCGGTCGAGGACATGCCTTTCCTCGAGGACGGCACGCATGCCGATATCGTGCTCAACCCGCTGGGTGTGCCGAGCCGCATGAATGTCGGCCAGATCCTGGAAACGCATCTGGGCTGGGCTTGCGCCGGAATGGGCAGGAAGATCGGCGAGATGATCGACGCCTACAAGTCTGCCGGCGACATCAAGCCGCTGCGCAAGACGCTGGAGAGCTTCATGCCCGCCAACGACCGCAACGAGCCGGTCCGCGAGTATGACGACGAGAGCATCGTTCGCCTGAGCGAGCAGATGCGCCGCGGCGTCTCGATCGCGACACCGGTGTTCGACGGCGCGCACGAGGCCGACATCAACGTCATGCTGGAGCAGGCGGGCCTGCACACCAGCGGTCAGTCGCAGCTCTATGACGGACGCACCGGCGAGCCGTTCGATCGCAAGGTGACGATGGGCTACATCTACATGCTCAAGCTTCACCACCTCGTGGACGACAAGATCCACGCGCGCTCGATCGGTCCGTACTCGCTCGTCACCCAGCAGCCGCTGGGCGGCAAGGCGCAGTTCGGCGGCCAGCGCTTCGGCGAAATGGAGGTCTGGGCACTGGAAGCCTACGGCGCCGCCTACACGCTGCAGGAAATGCTGACGGTGAAGTCGGACGACGTCGCCGGCCGCACCAAGGTCTACGAGGCGATCGTCCGCGGTGACGACACCTTCGAGGCCGGCATTCCCGAGAGCTTCAACGTTCTCGTCAAGGAGATGCGGTCGCTCGGCCTCAACGTCGAATTGGAAAACACCAAGCTCGACGAAGCCCCGGTGCGGCTGCCCGACGCAGCGGAATAAACAAGACACCCGGTCGCGGGAGAGGCTTCCGCGACCGGGTGCACCAAATTCTTCGGCCGGTGGGCCGACCACTCAGCGGGCATTCGCCCCGCATCAGATGCAAGGGGTTTTCGAGGACCCCGAAAGGAGAACGGCATGAACCAAGAGGTCATGAATCTCTTCAATCCCCAGGCGCCGGCGCAGGTGTTCGATTCCATCCGGATATCGCTCGCCAGCCCTGAGAAGATTCTGTCCTGGTCGTTCGGCGAGATCAAGAAGCCGGAGACCATCAACTACCGCACCTTCAAGCCGGAGCGTGACGGTCTGTTCTGCGCGCGCATTTTTGGCCCGATCAAGGACTACGAATGCCTGTGCGGCAAGTACAAGCGCATGAAGTACAAGGGCGTCATCTGCGAAAAGTGCGGCGTCGAAGTCACGCTGTCGCGCGTTCGCCGCGAGCGCATGGGCCATATCGAGCTGGCGGCGCCCGTCGCCCATATCTGGTTCCTGAAGTCGCTGCCCTCGCGCATCGGCACGCTACTCGACATGACCTTGAAGGACATCGAGCGCGTCCTCTACTTCGAGAACTACATCGTCACCGAACCCGGCCTCACCGCGCTGAAGGAGCACCAGCTGCTCAGCGAGGAAGAGTACATGATCGCCGTCGACGAATATGGCGAGGATAGCTTCACCGCCATGATCGGCGCCGAGGCCATTCATGACCTTCTGGCCGGCATGGACCTGGAGAAGATCGCCGGCGACCTGCGTTCGGAGCTGGCTTCGACCACGTCCGAGCTGAAGCAGAAGAAGTATCTGAAGCGGCTCAAGGTCGTCGAGAACTTCATGGAGTCCGGCAACCGTCCGGAATGGATGATCATGAAGGTGGTTCCGGTGATCCCGCCGGACCTGCGCCCGCTCGTCCCGCTGGACGGCGGACGTTTCGCGACGTCGGACCTCAACGATCTCTATCGCCGCGTCATCAACCGCAACAACCGTCTGAAGCGGCTGATCGAGCTGCGTGCCCCCGGCATCATCGTGCGCAACGAAAAGCGCATGCTGCAGGAAGCTGTGGACGCGCTGTTCGACAACGGCCGCCGCGGCCGCGTCATCACCGGCGCCAACAAGCGTCCGCTGAAGTCGCTGTCGGACATGCTCAAGGGCAAGCAGGGCCGGTTCCGCCAGAACCTGCTCGGCAAGCGCGTCGACTATTCCGGCCGTTCGGTCATCGTCACCGGTCCGGAGCTCAAGCTGCACCAGTGCGGCCTGCCCAAGAAGATGGCGCTCGAATTGTTCAAGCCCTTCATCTACGCCCGCCTCGACGCCAAGGGTTACTCCTCGACCGTCAAGCAGGCCAAGAAGCTGGTCGAGAAGGAGCGTCCGGAAGTCTGGGATATCCTCGACGAGGTCATCCGCGAGCATCCGGTGCTCTTGAACCGCGCGCCGACGCTGCACCGCCTCGGCATCCAGGCGTTCGAGCCGATCCTGATCGAAGGCAAGGCGATCCAGCTGCACCCGCTGGTCTGCACGGCCTTCAACGCCGACTTCGACGGCGACCAGATGGCCGTTCACGTGCCGCTGTCGCTGGAAGCGCAGTTGGAAGCCCGCGTGCTGATGATGTCGACCAACAACATCCTGCACCCGGCTTCCGGCGCGCCGATCATCGTGCCGTCGCAGGACATGGTTCTGGGTCTCTACTATCTCTCGATCGTCAACCAGAACGAGCCGGGCGAGGGCATGGTGTTTGCCGACATGGGCGAACTCCAGCACGCGCTCGAGACCAAGGCGGTGACCCTGCACGCCAAGATCAAGGGCCGCTTCCGCTCGGTCGACGCCGAGGGCAAGGTCGTGTCGAAGATCTACGACACCACGCCTGGCCGCATGATCATCGGCGAGCTTCTGCCGAAGAACGTCAACGTGCCTTACGAGACCGCCAACCAGGAGATGACCAAGAAGAACATCTCCAAGATGATCGACACCGTCTACCGCCATTGCGGTCAGAAGGAGACGGTCATTTTTTGCGATCGCATCATGGCGCTCGGTTTCGCTCATGCCTGCCGCGCCGGCATTTCGTTCGGCAAGGACGACATGCTGATCCCGGACACCAAGATCAAGCTGGTGTCGGACACCGAGGCCTTGGCCAAGGAATACGAGCAGCAGTACAATGACGGCCTGATCACGCAAGGCGAGAAGTACAACAAGGTCGTCGACGCCTGGGCCAAGTGCTCGGAAAAGGTCGCCGACGAAATGATGGCCCGCATCAAGGCGGTCGAGTTCGAGGACAATGGCCGTCAGAAGCCGATGAATTCGATCTACATGATGTCGCACTCCGGTGCGCGTGGCTCGCCCACCCAGATGCGCCAGCTCGCCGGCATGCGCGGCCTGATGGCCAAGCCGTCGGGTGAAATCATCGAGACGCCGATCATCTCGAACTTCAAGGAAGGCCTGACCGTGCTCGAGTACTTCAACTCGACCCACGGCGCCCGCAAGGGTCTGGCAGACACCGCCTTGAAGACGGCGAACTCGGGCTATCTCACCCGTCGTCTGGTCGACGTGGCGCAGGACTGCATCGTCAACTCCGTGGACTGCGGCACCGACAAGGGCCTCACCATGCAGCCGATCGTCGATGCCGGTCAGGTCGTCGCTTCGGTCGGCCAGCGCGTGCTGGGCCGCACCGCGCTCGACGACATCAACCATCCGGTGACCGGCGAATTGCTGGTCAAGGCCGGAACGCTGATGGACGAGCGCGACGTGGAACAGATCGAGAAGGCCGGCGTGCAGTCGGTCCGCATCCGCTCGGCGCTGACTTGCGAAGTCAGGGTCGGCGTCTGCGCGGTCTGCTACGGACGCGATCTGGCCCGGGGCACCCCGGTCAACCAGGGCGAGGCCGTCGGCGTCATCGCGGCGCAGTCGATCGGCGAGCCGGGCACCCAGCTCACCATGCGTACCTTCCACATGGGCGGTACGGCGCAGGTGGTGGATAGCTCGTTCCTTGAAGCCTCCTATGAGGGCAAGGTCGAGATCCGCAACCGCAACGTGGTGCGCAACTCGGACGGCCAGCAGATGGTCATGGGCCGCAACATGGCGGTGCTGATCCTCGACGAGGCCGGCAAGGAGCGCGCCACGCACCGCGTCACCTATGGTTCGCGCATCTTCGTGGACGATGGCGACAAGGTGAAGCGCGGCCAGCGCATCGCCGAGTGGGATCCTTACACCCGCCCGATCCTCACCGAAATCGAGGGCAAGGTGGCGTTCGAGGATCTGGTCGACGGCATTTCCGTCCAGGAAACGGCCGACGAGTCGACCGGCATCACCAAGCGCGAGGTCATCGACTGGCGTTCGACGCCGCGCGGCAACGACCTGAAGCCGGCGATCGTGGTTCAGGATGCCAAGGGCAAGGTCGGCAAGCTGTCGAAGGGCGGCGATGCTCGCTTCCTGCTCTCGGTCGAGGCCATTCTCTCGGTCGAGCCGGGTGCTCAGGTTCGCCCCGGCGACGTCCTGGCGCGTATCCCGATGGAAAGCGCCAAGACCAAGGACATCACCGGCGGTCTGCCGCGTGTTGCCGAGCTGTTCGAGGCTCGTCGTCCGAAGGATCACGCCATCATCGCAGAGATCGATGGCACGATCCGCTTCGGCCGCGACTACAAGAACAAGCGCCGCATCATCATCGAGCCGCATGACTCGACGCTTGAGCCGGTCGAATACCTGATCCCGAAGGGCAAGCCGTTCCATCTCCAGGACGGCGACGTCATCGAGAAGGGCGACTATATCCTCGACGGCAATCCGGCGCCGCACGACATCCTGGCGATCAAGGGCGTGGAGGCGCTTGCGTCCTACCTCGTCAACGAGATCCAGGAGGTCTACCGTCTGCAGGGCGTGTCGATCAACGACAAGCACATCGAGGTGATCGTTCGCCAGATGCTGCAGAAGGTCGAGATCACCACGCAGGGCGACTCGACCTATATTCCGGGCGACCACGTCGACGTGATCGAACTGGAAGAGGTCAACGAGCGCCTGATCGAGGACGGCAAGAAGCCGGCCGAAGGCCAGCCGGTGCTGCTCGGCATCACCAAGGCCTCGCTGCAGACGCCGTCCTTCATCTCGGCCGCCTCCTTCCAGGAGACGACCAGGGTGCTGACGGAAGCCGCGGTTGCCGGCAAGACCGACATGCTGCAGGGCTTGAAGGAAAACGTCATCGTCGGCCGGCTGATCCCGGCCGGTACCGGCGGCACGATGAGCCAGATCCGCCGCATCGCCACCTCGCGCGACGAACTGATCATCGACGAGCGCCGAAAGGCCTCCGGTGTCGAAGTCGCGGAGCCGATGCTGGCCGACATGACAACCGCCGCGCAATAAGCGCGGCGGCAAGAAATCTCAGGCAACAAGGCCGCCGGGGCAACCCGGCGGCTTTTTCGTTTCAACGAACGAGAGAGGAAGGCAGATGAACACGAAAACCTGGACGGCTGTCGACAACTACATCGTTTCCTCGCTCTTCGAGGCGGATCCCGTTCTCGACGCGGTCCTGGCGGCCAACCGCGACCATGGCCTGCCGGCGATCGACGTCTCGGCGGCGCAAGGAAAGCTGCTTTCGCTGCTGGTGCGCATCAGCAGTGCGAAAAAGGTGCTCGAGATTGGTACGCTGGGCGGCTATTCCACCATCTGGATGGCGCGGGGATTGCCAGCCGGCGGCAGGATCGTGACGCTCGAACTCGATCCGCACCATGCCAAGGTCGCGCGTTCGAATTTCGAGCGGGCAGGGGTTTCCGAACGGGTCGATCTGCGGGTCGGGCCGGCGCTGCAATCGCTCGCTGCGCTGGGTGCCCAGAATGCCGGGCCGTTCGACCTCGTTTTCATCGACGCCGACAAGCCGAACAACCCCAACTATCTCTCCTGGGCCATGCGGCTGTCGCGCTCGGGGACGGTCATCGTCTGCGACAACGTCATCCGTGACGGCGCGGTGCTCGATGAGGATGGCAACGACGCCAACGTCGAAGGTGCACGCGCGGCGTTCGCCTTCATCGCCGGCGACAAGCGCCTGGACGGCACCGCGATCCAGACTGTCGGTACCAAGGGCTATGACGGGTTTGCCATAGCGATTGTCGATTGAGTTGTTGCGATGGCGGCCGGATCCGAGATCCGGGCGACAGTCGCTGCTCAGTCGAAGAACGCCTCGACCACATTGCGCTTGCCGAGCATGAAGGCGTCGGCGACATGCTGCAGCGGTGCCAGGTCGACATCGGAGATACCGGCGCGCACGATTTCGGCGAAACGCCTGTAGAGCATCGGATATTCCGCTTCCGGTTCTTCATGGACGACGCGGCCGTCGACGGCGAGTTTCGAGCCACCGCCCGAGAGCACCATCTTGCCGGCCTCCGTGTCGGCGAGAATGTCCCAGCTCTGCGGTCCGGTCTGGAGCCAGTCGAGATCCATCGTCACCGCCGAACCGTTCGCCGCGCGGAAGGCGACCTGGGCGGCGATCGGCGCGTCGCGGTTCTCCGGGAAATCGAGCGCGGCCGAGGTGATGTACATGGCGGGCAGGATGTAGGTCGCGATCGACAGCGCGTTGATGCCGGGATCGAAGACGCCGAAGCCGCCAGGCTGCCAGATCCAGTCCTGGTTCGGATGCCAGCGGCGCACATCTTCCTTCCAGACGATTGCCGCTGATCTGATCTTCGTCGAGGCCAAGAATGTCCGCGCCGCTTCCACCGCCGGCGCATAGCGCGAATGCCAGCTGGCGAACAGCGACACGCCCTGTTTCGTCGCCAGTGCCTTCAGGTCCTCGACCTCGCTGACCGTGGCGCCGGGCGGCTTTTCCAGGAATACGTGCTTCTTCGCCTCGAGTGCGGCGCGCGCCGCGTCGTAGCGGAATTGCGGCGGCATGCAGAGCGAGACGGCGTCGAGCTCGGGAACCGCGCCAAGCATCGTCTCGATATCGGGAAAATTTGCGATGCCGTCCACCTTGCCGTGGCGGCTGGCCGCCGCGATCAGCCGGTAGTCTCGGTCCTTGGCGAGCGCCGGAAGGTGCTGGTCGCGCACGATCTTGCCGACACCGACAATGCCTATCTTGATGGGCTGGGACACGGCCGCTCCGTCTGTTGGATGATGGTGAGCGCTTCTTATCAGAACACTTGCCCCGGGCAAGCCGAAGTCGAAAGGTCAACTCCGGCTTTGCTGGAACCGCAACGCCAGCCTCTCACCGTTGGAGGGCTTCAGCGCCGATTCGAAAGGCGAGGGCCGGCATGACTTCAGATTGGCACGTCGAAGGTCACGATCGACACTTCGCCTTCGAGCGCGCCCTGGAAGGCCGAAAGATGCGGCTCCTCGTCGGGCTCGCCCTCCATGTCGCCGATCTGGTCGAGCTCGGCTTCGGCGTAACCCTCCGCCGCCAGCGATTCGAGCGCACGGCGCACCGCCGAATCGTCATCGGGCGCAACCAGCATGACGTGCACGCCTTCCGGCTTGCCGCCTTTTCTCTTCCACACCCGGCCGGTGATGATGGTGACCGGGCGTTCCTCGTTGTCGTTCACGGGCCGATTCCTTCGCGGCGAGGGGCTTTGGTTGTTCATGCGGCTTTTTCGCATGAAGCCGCGCCGCGCAACAGCCAAAAGCCATTCACTTTGCTAAAGGTTTGGCATTTTCTTCCTCGCCCTTGCAAAATGACGAAAGAAAATTACATGCGGTTTACGCATGGCTGCCAAGCCCCGGCTTCATTGCAATATTTGCCGCTCCGGGGTTGACGGTACGCGGGCTTGCGAGTAGAAGCCGCCCAGTCAGAACCGATGTGAGGCTCTCCCTTCCGAAGCGACACGCTTTGGAGTTTGCCTCAAACAGGGTTCGTTTTACGAGCGAAAAGACATTTCCGGCGTGCACGAAGCGGTTTCCGCTTCCTCTGCGATTTGTTCGGGCAAGACCGCAAGGCGCGGTTTGTGGCCCGAATTTGCGTATGGAAATGACGCTTTGAGCGAGCCTTGACCGGCACGAGACACGGAATTGAGAGACAAGAGGGTTTAATGCCTACCGTCAACCAGCTGATCCGCAAGCCGCGCATTGCGCCGGTGAAGCGCAACAAGGTCCCGGCCATGCAGCAGAACCCGCAGAAGCGGGGCGTCTGCACGCGCGTCTACACAACGACGCCGAAGAAGCCGAACTCGGCGCTGCGCAAGGTGGCCAAGATCCGCCTGACCAATGGTTTCGAGGTGATCGGTTACATTCCCGGCGAAGGTCACAACCTTCAGGAGCACTCCGTGGTCATGATCCGCGGCGGCCGCGTCAAGGACCTTCCGGGTGTCCGTTACCACATCATCCGCGGCGTGCTTGACACGCAGGGTGTGAAGAACCGCAAGCAGCGCCGTTCGAAATACGGTGCCAAGCGTCCGAAGTAAGGTTTTCCGGCTTCGGCGCTTTTTTGACTGCGCCGGGCTATGAGAGATTGAGAGACAAAAGCCATGTCCCGTCGTCACAGTGCAGAAAAGCGTGAGATCAATCCGGACCCCAAGTTCGGCGACCTGATCGTCACCAAGTTCATGAACGCCGTCATGTATGACGGCAAGAAGTCGGTTGCCGAGACCATCGTCTACGGCGCGCTCGACCAGGTCCAGTCGAAGACCAAGCAGGAGCCGGTCACCGTCTTCCATCAGGCGCTCGACAATGTCGCGCCGCATGTGGAAGTGCGTTCGCGTCGCGTCGGCGGCGCCACCTACCAGGTTCCGGTCGACGTGCGCCCCGAGCGCCGTCAGGCGTTGGCCATCCGCTGGCTGATCGCCGCTGCCCGCAACCGCAACGAGACCACCATGGTCGACCGCCTCTCCGGCGAGCTGATGGACGCGGCCAACAACCGCGGCACCGCCGTGAAGAAGCGTGAAGACACCCACAAGATGGCTGAAGCCAACCGCGCCTTCGCGCACTACCGCTGGTAAAGCGCGAACGAGACTGAGAGGCAGTTACGATGGCCCGCGAATATAAAATCGAAGACTACCGCAATTTCGGTATCATGGCGCATATCGACGCCGGCAAGACGACGACCACCGAGCGCGTCCTCTATTATACGGGCAAGTCGCACAAGATCGGCGAAGTGCACGACGGCGCCGCGACCATGGACTGGATGGAGCAGGAGCAGGAGCGCGGCATCACGATCACGTCGGCCGCGACCACGACCTTCTGGAAGGGCCGTGACGGCAAGATGCACCGCTTCAACATCATCGACACGCCCGGACACGTCGACTTCACCATCGAGGTCGAGCGTTCGCTGCGCGTGCTTGACGGCGCCATCGCGCTGCTCGACGCCAATGCCGGTGTGGAGCCGCAGACGGAAACCGTCTGGCGTCAGGCCGACAAGTACCGCGTGCCGCGCATGATCTTCTGCAACAAGATGGACAAGACCGGCGCCGACTTCTACCGCTCGGTCGAGATGATCGGCTCGCGCCTCGGTGCGCAGGCTGTCGTCATGCAGTTGCCGATCGGCGCCGAGACGGAGTTCAAGGGCGTCGTCGACCTGGTCGAGATGAACGCGCTTGTCTGGCGCGACGAGACGCTGGGCGCTGCCTGGGACGTCGTCGAGATCCCGGCCGACCTCAAGGCCCGCGCCGAGGAATACCGCGAGAAGATGATCGAGGCCGCCGTCGAGATGGACGAGACGGCGCTCGAAAACTACCTCGAAGGCAAGATGCCTGACAATGACGAGATCCGCGCGCTGATCCGCAAGGGCACCATCGCGGTCAAGTTCTTCCCGATGTTCTGCGGCTCGGCATTCAAGAACAAGGGCGTGCAGCCTCTGCTCGACGCCGTCGTGGAATACCTGCCGTCGCCGGCCGATGTGCCCGCGATCAAGGGTGTCGATGCCAAGACCGACGCCGAGATCGAGCGTCACGCCGATGACAACGAGCCGCTGTCGATGCTGGCGTTCAAGATCATGAACGACCCGTTCGTCGGTTCGCTGACCTTTGCCCGCATCTATTCGGGCAAGCTCACCAAGGGCATCTCGGTCGACAACACCGTGAAGGGCAAGAAAGAGCGCATCGGCCGCATGCTGCAGATGCATGCTAATTCCCGTGCCGACGTTGAAGAGGCCTATGCCGGCGACATCGTCGCTCTCGCAGGTCTCAAGGACACGACCACCGGCGACACGCTGTGCGATCCGCTGCATCCGGTCATCCTCGAGCGTATGGAGTTCCCCGATCCGGTCATCCAGATCGCCATCGAGCCGAAGACCAAGAACGACCAGGAAAAGATGGGCCTCGCGCTGCACCGCCTGGCTGCCGAGGATCCGTCCTTCCGCGTCAAGACCGACGAGGAAAGCGGCCAGACCATCATCTCGGGCATGGGCGAGTTGCACCTCGACATCATCGTCGACCGCATGCGCCGCGAGTTCAAGGTCGAGGCCAATGTCGGTGCGCCGCAGGTGGCTTATCGCGAGACGATCACCCGCAGGCACGAGCAGGACTACACGCACAAGAAGCAGACCGGCGGTACCGGGCAGTTCGCCCGCGTGAAGATCGTGTTCGAGCCGAACCCCGAGGGCGAGGATTTCGTGTTCGAATCCAAGATCGTCGGCGGCGCTGTGCCGAAGGAATACATCCCGGGTGTCGAGAAGGGCCTGCTGAGCAAGATGGGTTCCGGCCCGTTTGCCGGTTTCCCGATGATCGGCGTCAAGGCAACCCTGATCGACGGCGCTTTCCACGACGTCGACTCTTCGGTGCTCGCATTCGAAATCGCTTCCCGCGCTTGCTTTATGGAAGCTTCGCCGAAGCTCGGCGTGCAGCTGCTCGAGCCGATCATGAAGGTCGAGGTCGTGACGCCGGAAGATTATGTCGGCGGTGTCATCGGTGACCTCAACGGCCGTCGTGGCCAGATCCAGGGCCAGGAAGCCCGCGGCGTGGCGGTCGTCATCAACGCGATGGTGCCGCTCGCCAACATGTTCAAGTACGTCGACAACCTGCGCTCGATGAGCCAGGGCCGCGCGGCCTACACGATGCAGTTCGACCATTACGAGCCGGTCCCGACCGCGGTCGCCCAGGAAGTCCAGAAGAAATACGCGTAACCCGGCAGGGGTGCTGCGGCAACTTAATTAAGAGCCCGTACGGGCGAGCAGGAATGGAGACATCACATGGCAAAAGGTAAATTCGAGCGCACCAAGCCGCATGTGAACATCGGCACGATTGGCCACGTTGATCATGGCAAGACGTCTTTGACGGCAGCGATCACCAAGTATTTTGGCGAATACAAGCGCTATGACCAGATTGACGCGGCACCGGAAGAGAAGGCGCGCGGCATCACCATTTCGACGGCTCACGTTGAGTACGAGACGGAGAACCGTCACTACGCCCACGTCGACTGCCCCGGCCACGCCGACTATGTGAAGAACATGATCACCGGTGCCGCGCAGATGGACGGCGCGATCCTGGTCGTGTCGGCCGCCGACGGCCCGATGCCGCAGACCCGCGAGCACATTCTTCTGGCCCGCCAGGTCGGCGTGCCGTCGATCGTGGTGTTCTTGAACAAGGTCGACCAGGTCGACGATGCCGAGCTGCTTGAGCTGGTCGAGCTCGAGGTTCGCGAATTGCTGACCAAGAACGAGTTCCCCGGCGACGACATTCCGATCGTCAAGGGTTCGGCGCTGGCGGCTTTGGAAGATTCGGACAAGAAGATCGGCGAGGACGCGATCCGCGAGCTGATGGCTCAGGTCGACGCCTACATTCCGACGCCTGTCCGTCCGCTTGACAAGCCGTTCCTGATGCCGATCGAGGACGTGTTCTCGATCTCGGGCCGCGGCACGGTGGTGACCGGTCGCGTCGAGCGCGGCGTGGTCAAGGTCGGCGAGGAGCTGGAGATCATCGGCATCCGTCCGACCACCAAGACGACCTGCACGGGCGTTGAGATGTTCCGCAAGCTGCTCGACCAGGGCCAGGCCGGCGACAACATCGGCGCGCTGCTGCGCGGCGTCGACCGTGAAGGTGTCGAGCGCGGCCAGGTTCTGGCCAAGCCCGGTTCGGTGAAGCCGCACAAGAAGTTCGTGGCCGAAGCCTACATCCTGACCAAGGACGAGGGTGGCCGTCACACGCCGTTCTTCACCAACTACCGTCCGCAGTTCTACTTCCGCACCACCGACGTGACCGGCATCGTGTCGCTGCCGGCCGGCACCGAGATGGTGATGCCTGGCGACAACATCACGGTCGACGTCGAGCTGATCGTGCCGATCGCCATGGAAGAGAAGCTGCGCTTCGCCATCCGTGAAGGCGGCCGCACCGTCGGTGCCGGCATCGTCGTCACCATCAAAGAGTAATTTAGACTTAAACCGATCTGTCGCGGGCGCGGGTGCCCGCGCCGCGCCAGAACAAGGAAGTGACGCATGAACGGACAGAATATCCGCATCCGCCTGAAGGCGTTTGATCACCGGGTGCTCGACGCCTCGACGCGCGAAATCGTGTCGACGGCCAAGCGCACCGGTGCCAACGTCCGCGGCCCCATTCCGCTGCCGACGCGGATCGAAAAGTTCACGGTCAACCGGTCGCCTCACGTCGACAAGAAGAGCCGCGAGCAGTTCGAGATGCGCACGCACAAGCGTCTGCTCGATATCGTCGATCCGACCCCGCAGACCGTCGATGCTTTGATGAAGCTCGATCTGGCCGCCGGTGTCGACGTCGAGATCAAGCTCTAAGGGAATGAGAGCGCGGTAAGGGGCGGTGCCCCTGGCCCGGAACTCTAAAGGAATTGAACCGATGCGTTCAGGTGTGATTGCAAAGAAGGTGGGAATGACCCGCATCTACAACGATGCCGGGGAACATGTTCCCGTCACCGTTCTCCAGATGGAGAACTGCCAGGTCGTGGCGCAGCGCACGCAGGAGAAGAACGGCTACACCGCCGTTCAGCTCGGCGTTGGCCTTGCCAAGGTGAAGAACACGTCGAAGGCGATGCGCGGCCATTTCGCGACCGCTTCCGTCGAGCCGAAGGCCAAGCTTGCCGAGTTCCGCGTCTCTGCCGACAACATGATCGATGTCGGCGCCGAGATCACCGTCGAGCATTTCGTCGCCGGCCAGAAGGTCGACGTCACCGGCACGACGATCGGCAAGGGTTTCCAGGGCGTCATCAAGCGCCACCACATGGGTGGTGGCCGCGCGACCCACGGTAACTCGGTCTCGCACCGCACGCACGGCTCGACCGGCCAGCGCCAGGACCCCGGCAAGGTGTTCAAGGGCAAGAAGATGGCCGGCCACATGGGCGACACGCGCGTCACCACGCAGAACGTCGAGATCGTCTCGACCGATGCCGACCGCGGCCTGATCCTGATCCGCGGCGCGGTTCCCGGGTCGAAGGGCGCCTGGATCCTGGTTCGCGACGCCGCCAAGGTGGCGCTTCCGGCCAATGCGCCGAAGCCCGCCGCGATCCGCCCAGTTGCTGCCGACATGGGCACGAAGAATGAGGCTCCGGCCACAGAGGGAGCGGAATAATGGATCTCAAGATCACAACGCTGGGCGGCAAGGACGCCGGCAAGGTGAAACTCTCCGAGGAGATTTTCGGCCTTGATCCGCGCGAGGACATTTTGCAGCGCGTCGTGCGCTGGCAGCTCGCCAAGAAGCAGCAGGGCACGCACAAGGCCAAGGGCCGCGCCGAGATCGCGCGCACCGGCGCCAAGATGTACAAGCAGAAGGGTACGGGCCGCGCCCGTCACCATTCGGCACGCGCTCCGCAGTTCCGCGGCGGCGGCAAGGCTCACGGCCCGGTCGTCCGCAGTCACGAGCACGAACTGCCGAAGAAGGTCCGGGCGCTCGGCCTCAAGCATGCTCTCTCGGCCAAGGCCAAGAGCGCGTCGATCATCGTCATCGACGAGCTGAAGCTGACCGAGGCAAAGACCAAGGCGCTGATCGCGAATTTCGCGACCCTGGGCCTGACGAACGCCCTGGTGATTGGTGGCGCCGAGCTCGACCGGAACTTCAAGCTGGCCGCGACCAACATCCCGAACATCGACGTGCTGCCCATCCAGGGCATCAACGTCTACGACATTCTGCGCCGCGGCACGCTGGTCCTTTCGAAGGCCGCCGTCGAGGCTCTCGAGGAGCGCTTTAAATGACCGACCTTCGTCACTACGACGTAATCGTCAGCCCGGCGATCACCGAAAAGTCGACCATGGCTTCCGAGCAGAACCAGGTCGTCTTCAACGTCGCCAAGAAGGCGTCGAAGCCGGAAATCAAGGCCGCCGTCGAAGCGCTGTTCGGCGTCAAGGTGATGGCCGTGAACACGCTTGTCCGCAAGGGCAAGATCAAGCGCTTCCGCGGCACGATCGGCCGCCAGAGCGACGTCAAGAAGGCGGTAGTGACGCTGGCCGATGGCCAGTCGATCGACGTCGCGACGGGTCTCTGAGCAAGGCCGCGAGGACAGGACAATGGCACTTAAAAAATTCAACCCGATAACGCCGAGCACCCGTCAGCTGGTCATCGTCGACCGCTCGGGCCTCTACAAGGGCAAGCCCGTCAAGGGCCTGACCGAGGGCCTGACCAAGTCGGGCGGCCGTAACAATTACGGCCGCATCACTGCCCGCTTCATCGGCGGCGGTCACAAGCGTTCGTACCGCATCATCGATTTCAAGCGCCGCAAGTTCGACGTCGTCGGCACGGTCGAGCGCATTGAATACGATCCGAACCGCACCGCCTTCATCGCGCTGATCAAGTATGACGATGGCGAGCTGTCCTACATCATCGCTCCGCAGCGCCTTGCCGCCGGCGACAAGATCGTGTCCGGCGAAGCGGTCGACGTGAAGCCGGGCAATGCGATGCCGCTGGCCTCGATGCCGGTCGGCACGATCGTCCACAACATCGAGCTGAAGCCGGGCAAGGGCGCCCAGGTCGCCCGTTCGGCTGGCGGTTACGCCCAGCTCGTCGGCCGCGACCAGGGCATGGCGATCCTGCGCCTCAACTCGGGCGAGCAGCGTGTCGTTCACGGCTCCTGCATGGCCACCGTCGGTGCCGTGTCCAACCCGGACCACGGCAACATCAACGACGGCAAGGCCGGCCGCACGGTTTGGCGCGGCAAGCGCCCGCACAATCGCGGCGTGACCATGAACCCGGTCGACCATCCGCATGGCGGTGGTGAAGGCCGCACCTCCGGTGGCCGCCATCCGGTCTCGCCGTGGGGCAAGCCGACCAAGGGCAAGAAGACGCGGTCCAACAAGGCGACCGACAAGTTCATCCTGCGCTCGCGCCATCAGCGCAAGAGCTAAGAAGAGGTAACGCCAAAGTGACTCGTTCTATTTGGAAAGGCCCCTTCATCGACGGCTACCTTCTCAAGAAGGTGGACAAGGTTCGTGAAGGTGGCCGCAATGAGGTGATCAAGATGTGGAGCCGTCGCTCCACCATCCTGCCGCAGTTCGTCGGCTTCACCTTCGGTGTCTACAACGGCCAGAAGCATGTTCCCGTCTCGGTGAACGAGGACATGGTCGGTCACAAGTTCGGTGAATTCGCTCCGACGCGGACCTATTACGGTCACGGCGCGGATAAGAAGGCGAAGAGGAAATAATCATGGGCAAGGCCAAAGCTCCGCGCAGGCTTGCTGACAACGAAGCGCGCGCCGTTCTGCGCACGATCCGTATCAGCCCGCAGAAGCTGAACCTGGTTGCCGCGCTGATCCGCGGCAAGAAGGTCGCGACAGCGCTTTCCGACCTGGAATTCTCGGCCAAGCGGATTTCCGGCACGGTCAAGAAGACGCTGGAATCGGCGATCGCCAACGCGGAAAACAACCACGACCTCGACGTCGATGCGCTGATCGTGGCGGAAGCCTATGTCGGCAAGTCGATCGTCATGAAGCGGTTCCATGCCCGGGGCCGTGGTCGCGCCAGCCGTATCGAGAAGCCGTTCTCGCACCTCACGATCGTCGTTCGTGAAGTCGAAGAAAAAGGGGAGGCCGCATAATGGGCCAGAAAGTCAATCCGATCGGTCTTCGCCTCGGCATCAACCGCACCTGGGATTCGCGCTGGTTCGCGAACACCGGCGAGTACGGCAAGCTGCTGCATGAGGACATCAAGATCCGCAAGTACCTCGAGAAGGAGCTCAAGCAGGCTGCCATCTCCAAGGTCGTGATCGAGCGTCCGCACAAGAAGTGCCGCGTCACCATCCATGCCGCGCGCCCGGGTCTGATCATCGGCAAGAAGGGCGCCGACATCGAGAAGCTTCGCAAGAAGCTGATGGAGATGACCAAGTCCGAGACGCACCTCAACATCGTCGAAGTGCGGAAGCCGGAGATCGACGCGACCCTGGTCGCCCAGTCGATCGCCCAGCAGCTCGAGCGCCGCATCGCGTTCCGCCGCGCCATGAAGCGTGCCGTGCAGTCGGCGATGCGCCTCGGTGCCGAAGGCATCCGCATCAACTGCTCGGGCCGTCTCGGCGGCGCCGAAATCGCGCGCATGGAATGGTACCGCGAAGGCCGCGTGCCGCTGCACACGCTGCGCGCCGATGTCGACTACGGCACGGCCGAGGCGAATACGGCGTACGGCATCTGCGGCGTCAAGGTCTGGGTGTTCAAGGGCGAGATCCTCGAGCACGACCCGATGGCTTCGGAGCGCCGCGCGACCGAGGGCGATCATGCGCATGGCGGTGGTGGTGGTGATCGCGAACGCGGTCGTCGTCGCGAAAACGCCTGAGACATTTAGGAATTTGGAGTTAGAACGATGCTGCAGCCAAAGCGCACAAAGTTCCGTAAGCAGTTCAAGGGCCGCATCCACGGTACCGCCAAGGGCGGCACCAATCTGGATTTCGGTGGTTTCGGGCTGAAGGCGCTTGAGCCGAACCGCGTCACCGCGCGCGAGATCGAGGCGGCTCGCCGCGCGATCACCCGCGAGATGAAGCGCGCCGGCCGTGTCTGGATCCGTATTTTCCCGGATCTGCCGGTCACCTCGAAGCCGACCGAAGTCCGCATGGGCAAGGGCAAGGGCGCGGTCGACTACTGGGCGGCGCGCGTCAAGCCGGGCCGGATCATGTTCGAGATCGACGGCGTCAATGAAGAAACCGCCCGTGAGGCACTGCGTCTCGGCGCGGCCAAGCTCTCGGTCAGGACGCGCTTCGTACAGCGCATCGCAGAATAAGGACGGGCTGATCATGAAAGCCGAAGACATCCGGACCAAGACCCAGGACCAGCTGACCGACGACCTGGCCAGCCTGAAGAAGGAGCAGTTCAACCTGCGCTTCCAGAAGGCGACCGGCCAGCTCGAAAAGACCGCGCGCGTGAGGCAGGTCCGCAAGGACATTGCGCGTATCAAGACCATCGCTGCGGAAAAGTCCGCGGCTAAGAAGGCTTAAGGACGAAAACCATGCCAAAGCGCATTCTGCAGGGCACCGTCGTCAGCGACAAGAACGAGAAGACGGTTGTCGTCAAGGTCGAACGGCGCTTCACGCATCCCGTGATGAAGAAGACCGTGCGCATGACCAAAAAGTACAAGGCGCACGACGAGAACAACGCCCACAAGGTCGGCGATCAGGTGTTCATCCAGGAATCGAAGCCGATTTCCAAGGACAAGCGCTGGATCGTCGTGTCTTCGGACCAAGCCTGATCTCTGGACGTAAACAAACGAATTTTGGACAGACCGGGGAAGGGTGAAGAACCCGTCCCGTTAGAAAAGAAGAAGGCGGCCAGTCATGATTCAGATGCAAACAAACCTCGACGTCGCGGACAATTCCGGCGCCCGTCGTGTCATGTGCATCAAGGTGCTGGGCGGCTCGAAGCGGAAATACGCTTCCGTAGGCGACATCATCGTGGTGTCGATCAAGGAAGCCATCCCGCGCGGCCGCGTGAAGAAGGGCGATGTGATGAAGGCGGTCGTGGTTCGCACGGCCAAGGACATCCGCCGCCCGGACGGCAGCGTGATCCGTTTCGACAAGAACGCGGCCGTTCTCGTCGACAACAAGAAAGAGCCGATCGGCACGCGTATCTTCGGACCGGTTCCGCGCGAACTCCGCGCCAAGAACCACATGAAGATCATCTCGCTCGCGCCTGAAGTGCTGTAAGGAGCCGGACCAATGCAGAAGATTAGAAAAGGCGACAAGGTCGTCGTGCTGGCTGGCAAGGACAAGGGCCGTTCGGGCGAAGTCCTGTCGGTGCAGCCGAAGGACGACACCGCGCTGGTGCGCGGCGTCAACATGATCCGTCGTCACCAGAAGCAGTCCCAGTCCCAAGAGGGCGGGATCATCACCAAGGAAGCGCCGATCCAGCTGTCGAACATCGCGCTGGCCGACCCCAAGGATGGCAAGCCGACCCGCGTCGGCTTCATCTTCCAGAAGGACGGCAAGAAGGTGCGCGTCGCCAAGCGCTCGGGAGAAGTCATCAATGGCTAAGGCTCAAACCAAGCAGGCGACCGCCCAGAACACGCCGCGCCTCAAGCAGGTCTACAACGAGACCATCCGCAAGGCCCTGCAGGAGCAGTTCGGCTACGAGAACGAGATGCAGGTTCCGCGCATCGACAAGATCGTGCTGAACATGGGTGTTGGTGAAGCGACCGGCGATTCGAAGAAGCCTTCGATCGCGGCCGAGGATCTGGCGATGATCGCCGGCCAGAAGGCCGTCGTCACCCGCGCCCGCAATTCGATCGCTGGCTTCAAGGTCCGCGAGAAGATGCCGATCGGCGCCAAGGTCACGCTGCGCAAGGAACGCATGTACGAGTTCCTCGACCGCCTCGTGAACATCGCGTTGCCGCGCGTCCGCGACTTCCGCGGCCTGAATCCGAAGAGCTTCGATGGCCGTGGCAACTACGCCATGGGCATCAAGGAACACATCGTGTTCCCGGAGATCAACTACGACAAGGTTGATCAGATCTGGGGCATGGACGTCATCGTTTGTACGACTGCGAAGACGGACGACGAAGCCAGGGCACTGCTCAAGGCCTTCAACTTCCCCTTCCGCCAGTAACGGCAGCGAGAAAAGGAAAAATCTGAAATGGCAAAGACCAGCTCAGTCGAGAAGAACAACAGGCGCCGCAAGCTTGCCGACCAGTACGGTCCCAAGCGCGCTGCCCTGAAGGCGATCATCATGGACCAGTCCAAGCCGATGGAAGAGCGCTTCCGCGCTCAGCTCAAGCTTGCTGCCCTGCCGCGCAACTCGGCCAAGATCCGCATCCGCAACCGCTGCGAAGTCACCGGCCGTCCGCGTGCCTACTATCGCAAGCTCAAAGTATCGCGCATCGCGCTTCGTGATCTCGGCAATAACGGCCAGATCCCGGGCCTGGTCAAGTCGAGCTGGTAAGGAGGACATAACATGTCATTGAGCGATCCTCTCGGCGATATGCTGACCCGCATCCGCAACGCCTACGGCCGCAAGAAGTCGAGTGTGTCCACGCCGGCCTCGCGTCTGCGCACCCGCGTCCTCGACGTTCTGAAGGCTGAAGGCTATATCCGCGACTACAGCCAGACCGATTTCGACAACGGCAAGTCCGAAATCGAGATCGAGTTGAAGTATTTCGACGGAGCGCCGGTGGTGCGCGAAATCGCCCGCGTCTCGAAGCCGGGCCGCCGCGTTTACGTTTCGGCAAAGTCGATCCCGCATGTCGCCAACGGCCTCGGTATCGCCATCCTTTCGACGCCCAAGGGCGTGATGGCCGACCACGAAGCGCGCGAACAGAACGTCGGTGGCGAGATCCTCTGCCAGATCTTCTGATCCGGCAGCGTGATCCCGAAAAAATGGAATCCGGTCTTCGGATCGTTCCGAAGACAGAGACCTGAAACAAGAGAAGTGACGAGGACAACAAAATGTCTCGTATTGGAAAGAAACCCGTTTCGCTGCCGCAGGGCGTGACCGCGACCGTCAACGGCCAGACCGTGACGGCGAAGGGCCCCAAGGGCGAGCTGAAGTTCGTGGTCAACGACGAAGTGCTGGTCAAGATGGAAGGCAGCGAGATCGCTGTCGAGCCGCGCGACCAGTCCAAGACCGCCCGCTCCAAGTGGGGCATGTCGCGCACGCAGATCGTCAACATCCTGCAGGGTGTGAAGGACGGCTTCGAGAAGAAGCTCGAGATCACCGGCGTCGGCTATCGCGCCGCCTTGCAGGGCAAGAACCTGCAGCTGGCGCTCGGCTTCAGCCACGATGTCGTTTACGAGACGCCGCAAGGCATCACCATCACCGTGCCGAAGCCGACCGAAATCACCGTGGCCGGCATCGACAAGCAGCAGGTTGGCCAGGTGGCCGCGGAGATCCGCGAATACCGTGGTCCCGAGCCCTATAAGGGCAAGGGCGTCCGCTACGCAGGCGAGAAGATCGTCCGCAAGGAAGGCAAGAAGAAGTAGTGGGTTTGGCCCCGGGAAGGTGCAGACTTTTCGGAAGGGGGCCAAGCCAGGAAGTGTAACGCCGCGGGGAGCGGTCGCGGGAGGCGCTTTCGCCTGCCGCACAGGGCGGCCCCCGTTTTCTGAAGGCAAGGAAGACCATCATGGGTACCAAGGAAGCAACTCAGCGCCGCGCGCAGCGCGTCCGCCGCCAGATCAAGAAGGTCGCCGGCGAGCGTCCGCGCCTGTCGGTTCACCGCACGTCGAAGAACATCTACGTCCAGGTCATCGACGACGCCAAGGGCCACACCATCGCTGCTGCCTCGACACTTGAGAAGGACCTCAAGGGTTCGCTCAAGACCGGTGCCGATACCGCTGCCGCTGCCGCGATTGGCAAGCTGATCGCCGAGCGCGCCGCCAAGGCGGGCATCAAGGAAGTCGTCTTCGACCGCGGCCCGTACATCTATCACGGCCGCGTCAAGGCGCTGGCCGAGGCCGCTCGCGAAGGCGGCTTGAGCTTCTAAGCCTGGTCCGGACCGA
This sequence comes from Mesorhizobium sp. BR1-1-2, assembly GCF_020165435.1. NCBI lineage: Bacteria > Pseudomonadati > Pseudomonadota > Alphaproteobacteria > Hyphomicrobiales > Phyllobacteriaceae > Mesorhizobium > Mesorhizobium sp. BR1-1-2. The sequence goes on along the minus strand of NZ_JAIUID010000002.1, from coordinate 81,317 downwards.
AGGTCGGCAGAAAGTTGCAGACTTTTCGGAAAGGATCATGCAAGGGAGTGATGATTTTCACCGTCGGCGACCCGCAATGAGGCGTCGGCATTCAGAAACCCGTGCTTCCGGAAAAGAACAAGGAACAGGATATGGCACAGGAACGTAGGGATGGCGGCCGCGGCCGCGATCGTGAAGAGCGCGATGACGGCATGGTGGACAAGCTCGTCCACATCAACCGTGTCGCCAAGGTCGTCAAGGGCGGCCGCCGCTTCGGCTTTGCAGCACTCGTCGTCGTCGGCGACCAGAAGGGCCGCGTCGGCTTCGGTCACGGCAAGGCGCGCGAAGTGCCGGAAGCCATCCGTAAGGCGACCGAATCGGCCAAGCGCGACATGATCTTCGTGCCGCTGCGCTCGGGCCGTACGCTGCACCACGACGTCGAGGGACGCTGGGGCGCCGGCCGCGTTCTGCTGCGCGCCGCCAAGCAGGGTACCGGCATCATCGCCGGCGGCCCGATGCGCGCCGTCTTCGAGACGCTCGGCATGCATGATGTGGTCGCCAAGTCGATGGGTTCGTCGAACCCCTACAACATGGTTCGCGCCACCTTCGACGCGCTGAAGAGCCAGATGCATCCCAAGGATGTGGCTGCCGCGCGCGGCATCAAGTATTCGACCCTTCAGGCCCGCCGCGGCACCGCCGTCGCGGCTGAAGAATAGTCGATCTGACCAGGGATTTTGACCATGGCCAAGAAAGCAACCAAGACCATCACCGTTGAGCAGATCGGTTCGCCGATCCGCCGCCCGAAGGAGCAGCGCGCGACGCTGGTCGGCCTCGGCCTCAACAAGATGCACAAGCAGCGCACGCTGGAAGATACGCCTTCCGTGCGCGGCATGATCGCTGCCGTCCAGCATCTCGTCCGCGTCGTGGACGAGGGCTGAGCACAGGCGCAGGAGAAGCAAGATGAAACTCAACGATCTGCGTGACAAGGACGGCGCGACGCATTCGAAGAAGCGTCTCGGCCGCGGCATCGGCTCCGGTTCCGGCAAGACCGCCGGTCGCGGCGTCAAGGGCCAGAAGGCGCGCTCCGGCGTTGCCGTCAACGGCTTCGAGGGTGGCCAGATGCCGCTCTATCGGCGCCTGCCGAAGCGTGGCTTCAACAACATCTTCGCCAAGAGCTTCACCGTCGTCTCGCTGGCCCGTATCCAGGCCGCTGTGGACGCCAAGAAGCTCGACGCGAAGGCGACCGTGACGGCCGAGGCGCTGGTCGCCGCCGGCGTCATCCGTCGCGTGAAGGACGGCGTGCGTGTGCTGTCGGACGGCGATCTCAAGGCAAAGCTCGCCTTTGACGTGGCCGGCGCTTCCAAGGCCGCGATCGAGAAGATCGAAAAGGCCGGCGGCTCGGTCAAGCTGCCGCAAGAGGCGGCCGCCGAGTAACAGCAATTTGAAGCGCGGTCGGCAAGGCCGGATCCGGTTTTGCTTTCGATCGCGCTTCGACCTGTTCAATATGGCGGCCGCGTCAACGCGGCCGCTTGCATGTTTACAGTCCGGAGCTTATCTCGTGAGCTTCGGTGACACGCGCCGCCTGACCTTAGGGCCATCAAGCGTGACCAAGCGGAGAATCGGGCATGGCTTCGGCTGCTGAACAACTAGCCTCGAATCTGAATTTCTCGGCCTTCGCCAAAGCGGAGGACCTGAAGAAACGAATCTGGTTCACCGTCGGCGCGCTGCTCGTCTACCGCCTCGGCACCTACATCCCGCTTCCCGGCATCAATCCCGACGCCTTCGCCCAGGCCTTCTCTTCGCAGAGCAAGGGCGTGCTCGGCATGTTCAACATGTTCGCTGGCGGCGCCGTGCAACGCATGGCGATCTTCGCGCTCGGCATCATGCCTTACATTTCCGCCTCCATCATCATGCAGCTGATGACCTCCGTCATCCCGTCGCTGGAAGCGCTGAAGAAGGAAGGCGAGCAGGGCCGCAAGGTCATCAACCAGTACACGCGCTACGGCACGGTGCTCCTGGCGCTGGTGCAGGCCTATGGTATTTCTGTCGGGCTTGAAGGCGGCAACGGTATCGTCAGCGATCCCGGCATGTTCTTCCGCATCTCGACTGTCGTCACGCTGGTCGGCGGCACCATGTTCCTGATGTGGCTCGGCGAGCAGATCACCGCGCGCGGCATCGGCAACGGCATTTCGCTGATCATCTTCTCCGGCATCGTCGCCGGCTTGCCGCATGCCATCTCCGGCACGCTGGAGCTCGGTCGCACCGGAGCGCTGTCGACCGGCCTGATCCTGGCGATCATCGTGCTGGCCATCGTCGTCATCGCGCTAATCGTCTTCTTCGAGCGTGCCCAGCGGCGTCTGCTGATCCAGTATCCGAAGCGCCAGGTCGGCAACCGCATGTTCCAGGGCGACACCTCGCACCTGCCGCTCAAGCTCAACACATCGGGCGTGATCCCGCCGATCTTCGCCTCGTCGCTGCTCTTGCTGCCGGCGACCGTCGCCGGCTTCTCGCAGACCACGAACATGCCGGCCTGGGCCAGCACCGTCCTGGCCTCGCTCGGCCATGGCCAGCCGCTCTATATGTTGTTCTACGCCGCGATGATCGTGTTTTTCGCCTTCTTCTACACCGCGATCGTGTTCAACCCGAAGGACACCGCCGACCAGCTCAAGAAGCACTCCGGCTTCATCCCCGGCTACCGTCCGGGCGAGCGCACCGCCGACTACATCGACTACGTTCTTACCCGCATCACTGTCGTGGGCGCCATCTATCTGGTGCTGGTCTGTCTGCTGCCGGAGTTCCTGATCTCGGCGACTGGCGTACCATTCTACCTCGGTGGCACATCGCTTCTGATCGTGGTCAGTGTCACGCTCGACACGGTTGCGCAGATTCAGGGCCACCTGATCGCGCACCAGTATGAAGGCCTGATCAAGAAGTCGAAGCTGCGCGGGGGGAAGAAAGCCAGATGAGGTTGATTTTGCTTGGGCCGCCAGGAGCGGGCAAGGGGACACAAGCACAAAGACTGGTAGAGAGACACGGCATACCCCAGCTTTCCACGGGCGACATGCTGCGCGCCGCGGTTCAGGCCGGTACCGAAGTCGGCAAGCGCGCCAAGGCGGTCATGGATGCCGGCGAACTGGTCTCGGATGCCATCGTCAACGCCATCGTGGCCGAGCGCATTGACCAGCCCGATTGCGCCAATGGTTTCATCCTCGACGGCTACCCGCGTACGCTGGTGCAGGCTGATGCGGTTGAATCGATGCTTGACGAACGTGGCATCGGGCTCGACACCGTCATCGAGCTTGTCGTCGACGACAAGGCGCTGGTCGGCCGCATCGTCAAGCGAGCCGATGAGGCCAAGGCAGCCGGTCAGCCGGTGCGCAAGGACGACAATCCGGCGGTGTTCGAGGAGCGCCTGCGGGAATATTACAAGAAAACCGCTCCGCTGATCGGCTATTATTATGCCAAGCGCCGGCTGAAGAGCGTGGACGGCATGGCTGGTATCGATGCCGTGACGTCGGAGATCGAAGCCGTGCTCGCGGCGACGGTGAAAGAGGCCGCCGCGGCCAAATAGAGATTGTGCTTGACTGAAGCGGTCCGCTGGGGTATGGCGGCCCGTCTTCCTGTCAGGCATGGAGTTTGCTTGCCCGCAAGGGCAGGGCAGCCGTTTTTGACCAGGAAACTCCCGCAAGGGCCGGCCTCCACCGGACGCGGGGCAACGCAGACAGCGCCGGCTTGTCCGGCCCATATGGAGATGAGAAGAACATGGCTCGTATAGCCGGCGTCAACATTCCGACCAACAAGCGCGTTGTCATCGCGCTTCAGTACATTCACGGCATCGGCAAGAAGTTCGCCCAGGAAATCGTCGACAAGGTCGGCATCCCGGCCGAGCGCCGCGTCAACCAATTGACCGACGCGGAAGTGCTGCAGATCCGCGAGACGATCGACCGCGACTACCAGGTCGAGGGCGACCTGCGCCGCGAAGTGTCGATGAACATCAAGCGGCTCATGGACCTTGGCTGCTACCGCGGCCTGCGTCACCGTCGCTCGCTGCCGGTTCGCGGCCAGCGCACGCACACGAATGCCCGCACCCGCAAGGGCCCGGCCAAGTCGATCGCCGGCAAGAAGAAGTAATTTAGGGGAGTAAGGGAATAGGGCAGTAAGGCAGTAGAGATTGTTTCCCTATTCCCTTACTGCCTTACTCCCCTACTGCCTTTCCTAGGTGGAGCCGCTGGCATTACGGCGGTGTAGAGATCAACTGAAAGGAATACCATGGCCAAGGAAGCCGCTCGTGTTCGCCGTCGCGAACGCAAGAACATCTCGTCGGGCGTTGCCCACGTCAATTCGACCTTCAACAACACCATGATCACCATCACCGATGCGCAGGGCAATTCGATCGCCTGGTCGTCGGCTGGTGCCCAGGGCTTCAAGGGTTCGCGCAAGTCGACCCCCTTCGCCGCCCAGATGGCTGCCGAGGATGTTGCCAAGAAGGCCCAGGAACACGGCATGCGCATGCTCGAGGTCGAGGTCTGCGGACCGGGCTCGGGCCGTGAATCGGCGCTGCGCGCCCTGCAGGCGGCCGGCTTCACCATCACCTCGATCCGTGATGTGACGCCGATCCCGCACAATGGCTGCCGCCCGCGCAAGAAGCGCCGCGTCTAAGGAATTACCGAACGCCGCGTGAACGCCAGAAGCGTTCCTCCGCGGTTTTCCAGGTCGCCCGCCACGATTGGATGGTGGCGGGTCAACGGAAGGAAAGCATCATGATCCAGAAAAATTGGCAGGAACTGATCAAGCCGAACAAGATCGAGTTCTCGTCGAAGAAGAAGACGCTGACCACGCTGGTGGCCGAGCCGCTTGAACGCGGCTTCGGCCTCACGCTCGGCAACGCGTTGCGTCGCGTGCTTCTGTCTTCGCTGCGCGGGGCGGCAGTCACGGCCGTACAGATCGACGGCGTTCTGCATGAATTCTCGTCCATCGCCGGCGTGCGCGAGGACGTGACCGACATCGTCCTCAACATCAAGGAAATCGCCATCCGCATGGAAGGCGACGGCCCCAAGCGCATGGTCGTGCGCAAGCAGGGCCCGGGTGCGGTTCTCGCCGGCGACATCCAGACGGTGGGCGACGTCGAGATCCTCAATCCCGACCACGTCATCTGCACGCTGGACGAAGGCGCTGAAATCCGTATGGAATTCACCGTCGACACCGGCAAGGGTTACGTGCCGGCCGACCGCAACCGCGCCGAGGATGCGCCGATCGGCCTGATCCCGGTCGACAGCCTCTATTCGCCGGTCAAGAAGGTCTCTTACAAGGTCGAGAACACCCGTGAGGGCCAGGTCCTCGACTACGACAAGCTGACCATGACCATTGAGACCGACGGTTCGATCTCGGGCGAGGACGCGGTGGCTTTCGCCGCCCGTATCCTGCAGGACCAGCTTGGCCTGTTCGTCAATTTCGACGAGCCGCAGAAAGAAGTCGCCACCGAAGCCGTCACCGAGCTCGCCTTCAATCCGGCGCTGCTCAAGAAGGTCGACGAACTCGAGCTTTCGGTGCGTTCGGCCAACTGCCTGAAGAACGACAACATCGTCTACATCGGCGATCTCATCCAGAAGACCGAAGCCGAGATGCTGCGCACCCCGAACTTCGGTCGCAAGTCGCTGAACGAGATCAAGGAAGTCCTGGCGGCGATGGGCCTGCACCTCGGCATGGAAGTGCCGGACTGGCCGCCGGAAAACATCGAAGACCTCGCCAAGCGTTACGAAGACCAATATTGAGCATGAATTCCAAGGATCGGCGGCGTGAGCCGCTCGATCCGACGGTCATGCGGAAAACCATCAGAGGCCGTGGCCTCTTGAACAACTGAAGAAGGAAAAGAGCCATGCGCCACGGTTTTAAAGGCCGTCGCTTCGCCCGCAGCGTAAGCCACCGCAAGTCAATGTTCGCCAACCTCGCCGTGTCGCTGCTCGAACACGAGCAGATCGTCACCACCTTGCCCAAGGCGAAGGACCTGCGTCCGATCGTCGAGAAGCTGGTGACGCTCGGCAAGCGCGGCGACCTGCACGCCCGCCGTCAGGTGATCGCGCAGATCGGCAATGAAGGCGTCGTCAAGCGCCTGTTCGACACCATCGCGCCGCGCTACGCCACCCGCAACGGCGGCTATCTGCGCATCATGAAGGCGGGCTTCCGCCACGGCGACAATGCCGCGATGGCGGTCATCGAGTTCGTCGACCGCGACACGGACGCCAAGGGTGCCGGCGACCGCGCTCGCCTCGAAGCCGAAGGCGCCAACGAGGAAGCCGCGGCCGCGTAAGGCTTCGTCTTTCCCAAGTGATTTAAAGGGGCCCGCGGGCCCCTTTTGCTTGTCTAAGTGTGTCAGGCGCGCTCGTACTGGGCTGCCGGCGTGAAAATATTCGGATTTCAGCGGCTTAGCCTTTTATTTTGCACATTCGTCGGGACAATGCGCCCGAACTCGCTCGGAGGATTCGCAATGCGCGCTAAAAGACTGTCCCTGGTTCTGCTCTGCGCCTTCATGGTGTTCGCAACCATGCCGACAGTCCGGCAGGCACTGGCCGAGGATGCCCCCAAGGCCGATCCGGGTCTCTCCGATGTACTGACCGACCTGCTGCACGGCGTCGAGGGTGAAAACGCCACCTCAGGCCCCGACAAGCGCGTGCCGTTCGGCCGTGAGGAAGTGCAGTTGTCGTTCGCGCCATTGGTCAAGCAGACGGCGCCGGCCGTGGTCAATGTCTATGCCTCACAAACGGCCAAGGTCGTTTCGCCCTTCGAAGGCGATCCGTTCTTCGAAGAATTCTTCGGTCGCGCGCAGCCGCGCGCGCAGTCCTCGCTGGGCTCGGGCGTGCTTGTCGATCCGAGCGGCGTCATCGTCACCAATTTCCACGTCATCAAGGATGCCGACGAGGTGAAGGTCGCGACCGCCGACGGGCGCGAATTCACCAGCAAGGTGATGCTCAAGGACGAGACGCTCGATCTTGCCGTGCTCAAGATCGAATCCGACAAGCCATTCCCGGTCATCGCCATCGGCGATTCGGATGCGCTCGACGTCGGCGACCTGGTGCTGGCCATCGGCAATCCTTTCGGCGTCGGGCAGACCACCACCAGCGGCATCGTTTCCGCACTTGCCCGCAGCCATATAGGCGTTTCGGATTCGGGTTATTTCATCCAGACGGACGCTGCCATCAATCCCGGCAATTCCGGCGGCGCGCTGATCAACATGGGCGGTCAGCTGGTCGGCATCAACACTGCCATCTTCAGCCGCAGCGGCGGCTCGATCGGCATCGGCTTTGCCATTCCCGCCAACATGGTGCGCGCTTTCGCCGATGCCGCCAAGGCCGGTCTCGATTTCTTCGAGCGGCCTTACATCGGGGCCGAGTTCGAAGCAGTGACGCCGCAAATCGCTGAATCGCTCGGCATGGAAAAGCCGGCCGGCGCGCTGGTCTCGTCCGTGGACGAGGCCGGACCGGCCGGCAAGGCCGGATTGAAGCCTGGCGACGTCGTCCTGCAGATAAACGGCAAGCCGGTCGAGAGCATCGAGGCACTGGACTATCGCATGGCGACGCTGTCGATCGGTACCAAGGCCAATTTCGCGGTGCTGACCAAAGGCCAGCAGGCGGCGATGGACATCGCGCTGGAACGCGCGCCCGAGGGTGCAAAACCCTCGGAGGTGACGCTGCATGGCCGCAGCCCGTTCTCGGGCGCCAAGGTTGCGGAATTGTCGCCGCGGCTGGCTCAGAAGCTCGGCCTGCGCACCGACATCAAGGGCGTCACCGTGGTCGACATCAATCGCGATTCGCCGGCCGCCGATTTCGGTTTCCAGCCGGGCGACATCGTGCGCGAGGTCAACGGCACGACAATCGATACGGCGGCGACGCTGGCGCAGGCTTCCCAGCAGGATACACGCTGGTGGCGCTTTACCGTCGAGCGCGGCGGGCAGATACTGCGCCAGGTGTTGCGTTATTGAGCCCGGTCGCTGAGATCGCGCTCCAAACCAAAAGAAGTGTATGGCCGATCTGTTCAGTGTCGATGAACCGGAAAAGGCGCCGCCAGGCCGGCCGCTGGCAGACAGGCTGCGCCCGAAAAATCTTGGCGAGGTCGTCGGCCAGGAGCATCTGACCGGCCCCGATGGTGCGCTGACCCGGCTGATAAATTCCGGTTCGCTCGGCTCCATGATTTTCTGGGGGCCGCCCGGCACCGGCAAGACCACGGTGGCGCGTCTGCTCGCGGGTGAAACGAGCCTTGCCTTCGAGCAGATTTCGGCGGTTTTCTCCGGCGTGGCCGACCTGAAGAAAGTGTTCGAGGCGGCCAAGCTGCGCCGCGCCAATGGCCGCCAGACCCTGCTGTTCGTCGACGAGATCCACCGCTTTAACCGCGCCCAGCAGGATGGTTTCCTGCCGGTCATGGAAGACGGCACCGTCGTGCTCGTCGGCGCCACCACCGAAAATCCGTCCTTCGAACTCAATGCAGCTCTGCTGTCGCGTGCGCGCGTGCTGGTCTTCCATTCGCTCGGCGAGGAAAGCATAGCAAAGCTTCTGGCCAGGGCCGAGGAGACGGAGGGCAGGGCGCTGCCGCTCGACGACGAGGCACGGGCGATGCTCATTCGCATGAGCGACGGCGATGGCCGGGCCTCGCTGACGCTGGCGGAAGAAGTGTGGCGCGCCGCCAAAGCAGGCGAGATGTTCGGCCCCGAAGGCTTGCAGCGCATCATTCAGCGTCGGGCGCCGATCTACGACAAGGGCCAGGACGGTCATTACAATTTGATCTCGGCGCTGCACAAATCCGTGCGCGGTTCTGATCCCGACGCCGCGCTCTACTATCTCGCGCGCATGTTCGACGCCGGTGAGGATCCGCTCTATCTCGGCCGCCGGCTGGTGCGCATGGCGATGGAGGACATCGGGCTGGCCGATCCGCAGGCACTGGTCGTCGCCAACGCGGCCAAGGACGCCTACGATTATCTGGGTTCGCCCGAGGGCGAACTCGCCTTCGCCGAGGCCACCGTCTATCTCGCCACCGCGCCCAAATCCAACGCCGTCTACACCGCCTTCAAAGCCGCCACGCGTGCCGCCAAGGAGCACGGCTCGCTGCTGCCGCCCAAGCACATACTCAACGCGCCGACCAAGTTGATGAAGGACGAAGATTACGGGGCCGGCTACCGCTACGATCATGACGAACCGGACGCGTTTTCCGGCCAGGACTATTTTCCGGAAAAGATGGGCCGCCAGACCTTCTACGACCCACCCGAACGCGGCTTCGAGCGCGACATCAGGAAGCGGCTCGACTACTGGGCAAAGCTGCGCAAAGAGCGGGAATAGCCGGCTTGCGGCGACCGATAGCGGTTGCGGTCCGAAACGAGGCCTCGCCTTGGGGCATCTCCACGTCGGTTCTTCTGCACGTGGTGTTGGCGGCCACGATTATATCGATACCAATGCCGAAAGCCCCGAGCGGGCCGGTGGAAGAGCGGGTGACGGTCGACATCCTGACCCGGCGACAGTTCGAGGCCTCGACAAGGCCGCTTCGGCAGCGTGAGCCAGAGGTGCCGGCCACGCAAGCGCCTGAACCGCCCCCGCCCGCTCCCGCCGCTGTTCAGCCTCGACCTTCGGCGCCAGCCATGATCCGCCCGACGCAGATGCTGCCGGCCAGGACGCTCGCCGACCCGCGCAGCCGGCAGGCACGCGCCGATCTCAAAACCTTCGCCTCGGATGAGCGCATGGTGCAGTTGTGCAATCTCGAGGCCATGGATCAGATCCGCCAATGGCGCGCGGATTTCCAGCCGGACCGGGTGGTGCCTTATGCGACAGCACAGGAAAAGGTCACCGGCACGACAATCGCCGCAAATGGTGCGGCTTTCCGCAGTCGCGGAAAATGGTATGGTCTGAAATTCAGATGCCAACTGGCTCAGGGCGGCGAAAGCGTCGTCGGCTTTGAATTCCTCGTTGGCGATCCCGTGCCCAGGGAAAAATGGGATGAGCTTGGCTTGCCGGCGGTGCATTGACCCCAATTGGCAAACTTGACAAGGCAGTCAGCCGGCCACGATGCCGTGGCCGTTGTGTGGCAACCCAAAAGACCTTATCAAGGCGCACGGCCGGGCGGTGGTCGTTGTCGAGATTTTGGCACTATTCGTTCGCAACAGGATCGCGCTCGGCGCGTGGAAAAATGACAAAAAACCTTCGCAAAACCCTTCGCAAATTCGCCATTGCCATCCCGCTCCTTGCCCTTGGCTTCTATTTCATCCCGATCCTCACGACGATTTTTATCGTTTGTGGCCTGATCGACGTGCTGCGCAACGACCGCAAGAATCTGTCCTTGTTCAGCGGCTATTTCCTGGGCAACGGCATCTTCACCTGGCTGCTTTCGCCATTCAACCTGCTGGTCGATCTCCTGTGCTACAGAAATCCGGGCGTGTGGAAGCTGGAGCAGTTCCCGGAGGATTATCAGCGCGAGGTCAACGAGGTTCTTGACGTCTTCAAGGCGCGCAAGGCCGAAATCATCGCCGACATCGACGCCAATTTCGGCGCCGGCCGGCGCGGCATGTATGTCTATCAATGGTATGGCAAGCACAGGATCGACAATGTTGCCGAGTTCAACAAGGATTTCAAATACATCAAGACCATAGCCGTCTCCGTCTTCAGCAAGCGTGAATCGACTTCCTGGCACTTCGGGCCGCTGCGGCTCAGCCTGCGCATCCTCTACAACCTCATTCCGGTGAAGTCAGAGATCTTCGTCGAGTGCGGCAACGTCAAGAACTACTGGCACGACAATCCGCTGTTCATTTTCGACGACACGCTGCTGCACCGCTCGGTCAACGAGTATGACGGCCGCCGCTACTGCGTGTTCATGGACATTATCAGGCCGTCCCCGGTCCCCAGGCTTATCGCCGGCCTTCTCGCCATCGTCTCGGTGAGCGTCGAGCGAATCAATTCGATGTTCTACAAGAATTGGAAGATGATCGGCTCGACCAAGCCGAAAAAGGTCGAAACCACCTGAGCTGGCAAGTTTTCAAACGTAGCCGGCGCGCCGGACAGGTATGAACAGTCAGGGACAGTAGACGGCGATGTTCAATCTGCTTCTCGTGATGGCCGGCGGCGGGATTGGCGCCGGCATTCGCCATCTGACCAATATGGGCTCGCTGCGCCTTGTCGGCCCCAACTATCCCTGGGGCACGATGGCGATCAACATCGTCGGTTCGTTCGCAATGGGCCTGTTCATCGCCACCCTGGCGCGCCGCGGCGGGTCTAACGAAGTCAGGCTGTTTGTCGCCACCGGCATCTTAGGCGGCTTCACGACCTTTTCCGCCTTTTCGCTCGATTTCGCGACCTTGTGGGAGCGGGGAGCCACCTTGCCGGCGTTTGGATATGCGCTGGCCAGCGTGATTGGCGCCATCATTGCACTGTTTTTGGGTCTTTGGCTCGCACGAAGCCTGCCTTAATGCTATTGCCGCGCCGAGAGCAGGCCCGGGCCTGCCAGGAAACGGATAAGCGAAAACAATATGGCAGGCGTTGAACAGATCACGGTGGAGGCTGGCGAGGCGGGCATGCGGCTCGATCGCTGGTTCAAGACCCATTTCCCGGGCCTTGGCTTTGGTCATCTCCAGAAACTGCTGCGTTCCGGTCAGATCCGCGTCGACGGCGGCCGCGCCAAGGCCGACACCCGAGTCGAGCCTGGCCAGACGGTGCGCGTTCCACCGCTGGAGGTGGACAAGAAGGGCGAAAGCCCGCTGACCGGCCACTCGATCCGCAACCAGGGCGACGCCGACGTCCTGGCAAAAATGCTGATCCATGAGGATCCGAAGGTCTTCGTGTTCAACAAGCCGGCTGGTCTTGCCGTGCAGGGCGGCTCGGGCGTCACCCGTAACGTCGACGACATGTTGGAAGCCTGGCGCAACCAGAAGGGCGAGAAGCCGCGGCTGGTGCACCGGCTCGATCGCGACACGTCTGGCGTGCTGGTCGTCGCCCGCACCCGGCTAGCGGCGATGAAACTCTCCGAGGCGTTTCGCGCCCGCGAAACCAAGAAGACCTATTGGGCCCTGGTCAAGGGCGTGCCGCCCAAGCGCGAGGACAAGATCTCGACCTGGCTGATCAAGGAGCCGACCGAGGACGGCGACCGTGTTCGGGTCGCCGCGCATGGAGAAAAAGGCGCCGACCACGCCGTGTCCTACTATCGTATCATCGAGCAGGCGGCGCAGACCATGACGTGGCTGGAGATGGAGCCTTATACGGGCCGCACCCACCAGCTTCGCGTCCATGCCGCCTATATCGGCTGCCCGATCATCGGCGACCCGAAATATTTCGAGGCCGACACCAACTGGGATTTCCCCGGCGGCATCCAGAACCGCCTGCATCTGCATGCGCGCCGCATCATCATTCCCCATCCCGACAAGGGCGTCATCGACGTCACCGCGCCTATGCCGCCGCATATGCGCCAGAGCTGGAACCTGATCGGTTTCGACGACGCCAGCGCGGAGGATTGACATGAGCGGCGCTGCCGATGCGCTCGACCGTCGCGATGCGGTCGACATGGCGGCCGCCGCCATAATGGTCGGCCTGACGTTCTCCTGGGGCCTGAATTACGTCGCCGCCAAGATCTCCTATGCTGGCTATGATCCGGTTTTCCTGTCGATCGCACGCTCGGTTATTGGCGGGTTCTGCGTCTTCCTCTGGTGCCGCTGGCGCGGCGTTGCGCTTTTCAAGAGAGACGGGACATTGCTCGCGGGCGTTGCAGTGGGCGTGCTCTTCGGCATCGAGTTCCTCTGCCTCTATGTCGGGCTGGAGCACACCACGGTCGCCCGCAACACGCTGCTGGTCAACACCATGCCGTTTTGGATGCTGTTGGGCGGCCATTTCCTGCTCGGCGAGCCGATCAGCCTGCGCAAATCCCTTGGCCTTCTGCTTGCCTTTGCCGGCCTCGCAGCGGTCTTTTCCGACAAGCTCGGCGGCAGCGGGGACATGCTGTTCGGCGATCTGCTGAGCCTTGGCTCCGGATTCGTCTGGGCCTTGACCAATATCCTCATCAAGCGCTCGAAGCTGGTTGAGACGAGCGCCGAAAAGCTGCTGCTCTATCAACTCTCCGGCGCTGCGATCGTCGGCGTCCTGGTGTTGCCTCTGGCTGGCCCCTCCGTGCGCGATCCCGCGCTGTTGCCGACGTTAGCCCTGCTTTTCCAGGCGCTCTATATCGTCGCCTTCACCTATGTTTTGTGGTTCTGGCTGCTGCGGCGTTATCCCGCCTCGAGCCTGTCGAGTTTCACGTTCCTGTCGCCGGTCTTCGGCGTGCTGTGCGGCGCCCTGTTCTTGAACGAGCCGCTGACCATACGCATTTTTCTGGCACTTGGTCTCATTGCCGCCGGTCTGGTGATCGTCAACAGGCCGCCGCGCCAGCAGACGGCCGAAGGAGGCTGACATGCGCGATATCCTCAGCGATCTCGAAGCGGGGAAACTGCTCTCCGACCCCGATCCGGTGCGCCGCGCCCAAATCCAGATGAAGAAGCCGCTGCCGAGGCGTTTTTACAAGACCGTTTCGGTCGCGCCCGCCGATGCCGGCTTTGCCGTCCATCTCGACGGCAAGCCGGTGCGTACGCCGGGCAAGGCGCTGCTGACGCTGCCGACCGAGAAGGCGGCATCGCTGGTCGCCGATGAATTCGCCGCCCAGGGCGAGACCATCGATCCGGTATCGATGCCGGTGATGCGTCTCGTCAACACCGCGCTCGACGGCGTCGCCAGCGATCCGCAGGCGGTGCTGGAGGACATACTGCGCTTTGCCTCGTCGGATCTGCTCTGTTATCGCGCCGACGCACCACAAGGCTTGGTCGAGCGGCAGAACGAGCTGTGGGATCCTGTCCTCGATTGGGCGCAGGCAGCACTTGGCGCTCGCTTCAACCTTGCCGAGGGCATCATCCACGTCGAGCAACCGCGCGAAACCATCGCTGTGCTGGGTGTGCATCTTGCCCAGCGTGCCGAGCCGCTGCGCCTGGCAGCGATCCACGTCATGACCTCGCTGACCGGTTCGGCGCTGCTGGCGTTGGCCGTGGAGTTCGGCGAACTTGGCGGTGAGGCGGCCTGGACTGCGGGCCATGTCGATGAGGATTGGCAGATCGAGCATTGGGGACAGGATGCGGAAGCTGTCGCGCGTCGCTCCGCCCGCAAGCGCGACATGATGGCTGCCGTCGGTCTTATCGAGGCGCTCGAAGGCTGACCGGCCACCGCACCGCACCTAATACCAAAGTCATAATCCCAAAGTCATCTGCCGTTGGCAGGCGCTTTCTGTCATTTTTCCCGTGATTGCTGCCGCGAGTCTGCGTTCGGAGGAGAATGCGAACGCAACGGCGCTGCATCGAGCACAAGGGTCTCACGGGAGGAGCATCTCAATGGCTATCGCATCGACCGCCAGCGGAAAGAGCCGCGGCATGACGCGAGAGGAGAAGAAAGTCATCTTCGCTTCTTCGCTCGGCACAGTTTTCGAATGGTACGATTTTTATCTCTACGGATCGCTGGCGGCCTTTATCGGTTCGACCTTTTTCAGCCCGACCATTCCGGAAGCGACGCGCAATATTTTCGCGCTGCTGGCTTTCGCCGCCGGCTTCCTCGTCCGTCCGTTCGGCGCTTTGCTGTTCGGCCGCATCGGCGACCTTGTCGGCCGCAAATATACCTTCCTCGTCACCATGACGATCATGGGCCTGTCGACCTTCCTGGTGGGCTTGCTGCCTGGCTATGCGAGCCTCGGCATCGCGGCTCCGGTGATCCTGATCATTCTGCGCATGCTCCAGGGCTTGGCACTGGGCGGCGAATATGGCGGTGCAGCCACCTATGTCGCCGAGCATGCGCCGGACGACCGGCGCGGCTACTATACGTCGTGGATCCAGACGACCGCCACACTCGGCCTGTTCCTGTCGCTGATCGTCATCCTGATCGTCCAGGGCTCGATGAGCAAGGAAACCTATGCCGCCTGGGGCTGGCGCGTTCCTTTCATCGTGTCGTTCCTGTTGCTCGGCATTTCCATCTGGATCCGGCTGTCGCTTTCCGAATCGCCCACCTTCCAGCGCATGAAGGAAGAGGGCAAGGGTTCCAAGGCACCGCTCTCGGAAGCCTTCGGCCAGTGGAAGAACGCCAAGATCGCGCTGCTGGCACTGCTCGGCCTTACGGCCGGCCAGGCCGTGGTCTGGTATAACGGCCAGTTCTACGCCCTGTTCTTCCTCCAGAACGTTTTGAAGCTGGACGCCCAGTCGGTCAACATCATGATCGCCATCGCGCTTGCGCTGGGCTCCATCTTCTTCGTCGTGTTCGGCTGGCTGTCCGACAAGATCGGTCGCAAGCCGATCATCATGGCCGGGCTCGCACTGGCGATCGTCTGCACCTTCCCGCTGTTCAAGGCATTGACCTGGGCCGCCAATCCGGCCCTTGCCGAGGCACAGCAGAGCACCCGCGCGACGGTGACCGCGGCACCTGGCGACTGCAGGTTCCAGTTCAATCCGGTGGGTACCGCGAAGTTCACGACGTCTTGCGACATCGCGACCTCGTTCCTGACCAAGAACTCGGTGCCCTATGACGTCGTTTCCACGGCGGCACCGGGTACGGCTGCTTCGGTCAAGATCGGCAATGAGACGGTGGCATCCTACGATTCTGTCGCCGCGGGCGACCAGGCCAAGGCCAAGGAGGCCGCCTTCGTCAAGGCCGTCAACATGTCGCTGCAGGACGGCGGATATCCGCTGAAGCGTGCTGCGATCAAGATACCGGACCAGAAGCTCGACGCGTTTGTCGCTGCCAATCCCGAACTGAAGCTCGACGCCGCCGTCATCCGCGCCGGCGAGAAGGCGACGGTTCCTACCGATCAGGCGATCAAGGACAAGCTTTTGACCGCCGACGAGGCTGCCGGTGCGCCTGAGGTCACCGTCTACAACATACCCGGCGGCGGTGCCTTCGCCATGTTCGCCGACCCTGCGGCCGTGAACTGGCCAATGACGATCGCTATCCTGTTCGTCCTCGTCCTGTTCGTGACCATGGTCTACGGTCCGATCGCGGCCATCCTGGTCGAGATGTTCCCGACCCGCATCCGCTACACCGGCATGTCGCTGCCCTACCATATCGGCAATGGCTGGTTCGGCGGGTTGCTGCCGGCGACCGTGTTCGCGCTCAGTGCCTACAGGGGCGACATCTATTATGGCCTCTGGTATCCCGTGATAATCGCGGCGATGTCGCTCGTCATCGGCATGATCTTCATCAAGGACACGCTGGGCACGAACCTGGACACCAAGCAGTAACAGATCGAATCGGCATGCATAAGAAACCCGGCGCGAGCGATCGCGCCGGGTTTTCATATCGAGGCTGAAGATGCGTTCAGCTCTTCGGCTGCTGGTTTTCTTCCTCGACAGCGGCCTCGTGATACCAGCCATCGAAATCGGCATGCGTGTTACGCAGCGAGGCAAGCTCTGCCGCGAACTTGGCCTTCGCGCCTAAATTTGAGGCAGATACGCGGCCTGCAAGTGGGAACATCAGGATCTTTGCCGAAGGACGGACGAGGGTGGCTTCCATTGGCGGTCTCCTTTCATTTCAGGAGCGTGTCGATTCAGCTTCCCACAAGATAGGCCTTGCGATTCTTTTAGGCAATATGCCTACGAAAAGAACAGCAAATGCCTAATATTTATGCGCAATCCGCATTTGACTGATATGAGCCCAGGGATGAGGCGGCTCAGCAAAATTCGACGCGATATCACTGCATTTTGCCGCACCTGCCGAAGTCGGAGTGGCACACGAATTGCATTTCAGGGATCGGCAGCGCCGGCTGCCGACGGCTGATGCATGTCGACGCCGTTTGGTATTCGGTGAACAAGCAACGAGAGGCTCTATAATGACCAAATACAAGCTCGAGTATATCTGGCTCGACGGATACACCCCGGCCCCCAATCTTCGCGGCAAGACCCAGATCAAGGATTATGCCGAGTTCCCGACGCTCGACCAGTTGCCGCTGTGGGGCTTCGATGGCTCGTCCACCCAGCAGGCCGAGGGCCGCAGCTCCGATTGCGTCTTGAAGCCGGTCGCACTTTATCCCGATCCGGCCCGCACCAACGGCGTTCTCGTCATGTGCGAAGTCATGATGCCCGATGGCGTCACGCCGCACGTGTCCAACAGCCGCGCGACCATTCTCGACGACGAGGATGCCTGGTTCGGCTTCGAGCAGGAGTACTTCTTCTACAAGGACGGCCGTCCGCTCGGTTTCCCCGAGAGCGGTTATCCCGCCCCGCAGGGCCCGTACTACACCGGCGTCGGCTATTCGAACGTCGGCAGCATCGCCCGCCAGATCGTCGAAGAGCATCTCGACCTCTGCCTCGCCGCCGGCATCAACCATGAAGGCATCAACGCCGAAGTGGCCAAAGGCCAGTGGGAATTCCAGATTTTCGGCAAGGGCTCCAAGAAGGCCGCCGATCAGATGTGGATGGCCCGCTACCTGCTTCAGCGCCTCACCGAAAAGTACGGCATCGATATCGAGTTCCACTGCAAGCCGCTCGGCGACACCGACTGGAACGGCTCGGGCATGCATTGCAACTTCTCGACCAAATATATGCGCGAGGTCGGCGGCAAGGCCTATTTCGAGGCCCTGATGGCGCAGTTCGAAAAGAACCTGATGGACCATATCGCCGTGTACGGCCCGGACAACGACAAGCGTCTGACCGGCAAGCACGAGACGGCGCCCTGGAACAAGTTCAGCTACGGCATCGCCGACCGCGGCGCCTCGATCCGCGTGCCGCATTCCTTCGTCAAGAATGACTACAAGGGTTATCTGGAAGACCGCCGCCCGAACTCGCAGGGCGACCCCTACCAGATCGCTTCCCAGGTCCTGAAGACGATCTCGCAGGTTTCGACTGGCGCATGGGTTTCGGCCGCTGCTTGATATTTCACGTCGGGCCTCAAGATCCCCGACAACCATGACGCGAGCCCCGGCGAGAATTGCCGGGGCTTTTTCGTATGACGACGGCGGGCACTATTGCATGCCGCTGGTTCCGTTCGCCGATCCTCGCCGTCCTGGCTCCTGGGCCTGGCAAAGCAAATTCCCCCAAAAAAAGTCAGGTTGAAAAGGGCGGTTCAAACCCATCCCGACAAGGCGGCTTTGGGCTGACGAAAGCATGCCTTGGCGCTGGGCCGCAGGCTTCGAAATCCTCGAAAAAGCCCGGAAATCCGGCCATTCCGACAAGAATGCCTGTCGAGCGATCCTTTCATAAGCCCCTGTTCATGCACCAAAATCGACCCTCTCGACGCCCGGCAGGCGACATTGACAGGCTGCGGCGCAACATGCGTATTCGCAGGCATTGGGGGATACGCCAAGCGGTGCTGTTCGAACGGGGCGGGGTTTCTTGAACGACAGCATTGGCGGGGGCGCCGGACGAGCGGGCATTGCAGCCTGAGGCAGTGTGCCGCTCGCTCCTGGCTTATCTCTTCCCTTGCAAAAAGCGCGTGCCGGCTCGCCTGGCAGCCCAGCTAGGCTGGCTCAAGCCGACCAGTGCCTCAGCGCAATCGACACGTGTGGCGTGACCGCTAGATCGGGCAGCATCCGATCGAACGCGTCGGCGTCCGCGGATTTGGGCTGAATGGAAGCCTCGATATGTGCAAACAAAAGGGCCGGAAGAGGTTCATCTTCCGGCCCCGCATTTGCAGGCTGAATTGAAGCCGCTGGATCCGGGTTGCGCCGGGTCCAGGGAGATCAAAAATCAGACCGAATAATACATGTCGTATTCGACGGGATGCGGTGTCATTTCGAAGCGCATCACCTCGGCCATCTTCAACTCGATGTAGCTGTCGATCTGGTCGTCGTCGAAGACGCCGCCGGCCTTCAGGAAGCCGCGGTCCTTGTCGAGGCTCTGGAGCGCTTCACGCAGCGAGCCGCAGACGGTCGGGATCTTCTTCAACTCCTTCGGCGGCAAATCGTAGAGATCCTTGTCCATCGGCTGGCCGGGATGGATCTTGTTCTTGATGCCGTCGAGGCCGGCCATCAGCATGGCGGCAAACGCGAGATAGGGGTTCGCGCCCGGATCGGGGAAGCGGACCTCGACCCGCTTCGACTTTGGCGACGAGCCGAACGGGATACGGCAGGAGGCCGAGCGGTTGCGCGCCGAATACGCGAGCAGCACCGGCGCCTCGTAGCCCGGCACCAGGCGCTTGTAGGAGTTGGTCAGCGGGTTGGTGAAGGCGTTGATGGCCTTGGCGTGCTTGATGATGCCGCCGATATAGAACAGGCAGCTTTCCGACAGGCCGGCATACTCGTTGCCGGCGAAGGTTGGCTTGCCGCCTTTCCAGATCGACTGGTGGACATGCATGCCCGAGCCGTTGTCGCCGAAGATCGGCTTCGGCATGAAGGTGGCGGTCTTGCCATAGGCATTGGCGACTTGATGCACGACATATTTGTAGATCAGCATCTTGTCGGCGTTGCGGACCAGCGTGTCGAATTTGATGCCGAGTTCGTGCTGGGCCGCGGCCACCTCGTGGTGATGCTTCTCGACCCGCACGCCCATCTCGGCGAGCACGGTCAGCATCTCGGAACGCATGTCTTGCGCCGAATCGATCGGCGGCACCGGGAAATAACCACCTTTGATGCGCGGACGGTGGCCGAGATTGCCGGTTTCGTAGTCGGTGTCGTCATTGGACGGCAGTTCGGTGGAATCGAGCCTGAAGCCGGTGTTGTAGGGATCGGCTTTGTACTTGACGTCGTCGAAGACGAAGAACTCGGCTTCCGGGCCGACATAGATGGTGTCGCCGATGCCTTCCGACTTCATGTAGGCCTCCGCCTTCTTGGCAGTGCCGCGCGGGTCGCGGTTGTAGGATTCGCCCGAAACCGGATCGAGGATGTCGCACAGGATGACCATGGTCGACTGCGCGAAAAACGGATCCATGTGGACCGTTTCAGGATCGGGCATCAGCACCATGTCGGACTCGTTGATCGCCTTCCAGCCGGCGATCGAAGATCCATCGAACATCACGCCATCGGCGAACATGTCTTCCTCGACCTCGATGACATCCATCGTCACGTGCTGCAGCTTGCCTTTCGGGTCGGTGAAGCGCAGGTCAACGAATTTCACATCGTTGTCCTTGATCTGCTTCATGATGTCTTTGGCTGTCGTCATGTCGTGTATCCCTGTGTGACGTTTTTTTGATAATGACGTTTCGGAAGGTGGACGAGGTGTCAGACGGCATCCATGCCGGTTTCGCCGGTGCGGATGCGCACGACTTCCTCGATGTTCGAGACGAAGATCTTGCCGTCGCCGATGCGCCCGGTCTGGGCCGCCTTGCGGATGGCTTCGATGGCGCCTTCGACGGCATCGTCGCCGAGCACGACCTCGATCTTCACCTTGGGCAGGAAGTCGACGACATATTCAGCGCCGCGATAGAGCTCGGTGTGGCCCTTCTGGCGTCCAAAACCCTTGGCCTCGGTCACGGTGATGCCTTGCAGCCCGGCCTCCTGAAGCGCTTCCTTCACTTCGTCCAGCTTGAATGGCTTGATGATCGCTTCGATCTTTTTCATGTAAAAAGTGGCCTCCACTGCCAAAAAAACGGGTTGTGAGCCCCCGCTTGCGCCTCCATCAAGCACGAATTGTGCCAATTGGCGGGATTTCAAGCGGTGTCATTCGATTCCAGAACCATGCCGCACCAAGATGCAAATTCGCATCGTTCACCGCATCCAGCGCGCGACGGATGGCTGCAACCTACGCGGCGTCGGTGTTTATGTCTGCCCGATATTTAGGCCTATTGCTTACTCGGTGGGCATTGCTCAGCTTGGCTGGGACCGCGCCAACTCCTCTGCGTTTGCGTCGAGCCGAAAACTGGACAATGCTTGATCGAATGCGGATCGGCAATCCATGAGCAACGAACTTCTTACTCCCGGGGAGATGAGCGAGGCGGATCGGTTGACGATTGCCGCCGGCGCAATCGACGGCATCGGCCTGATGCGCCGTGCAGGCGAAGCCGTCGCGGCCGAAATTTTCAGGCGCTATCCGGCGGCGAAGCGGGTCCATGTGCTTTGCGGTCCCGGCAACAATGGCGGCGATGGCTATGTCGCGGCACGCAGCCTGGCAGCCGCTGGTGTCGACACGATGGTCTGGGCGTCGGGCACGCCGAAGCCGGGCAGCGATGCCGCGCTCGCCGCCGGTGAATGTCCGGTGAAGCCTCGATCGCTGGCGAATTTCGCGGCCGAGGCCGGCGCTGTCGTCGTCGACGCCCTTTACGGCGCAGGGCTGTCCAAACCGCTATCGGGTGATGCGGCGAGAACGGTTGGCATTGCGGCAAGCCTGGCCTTGCCGGTCGTCGCGGTCGATCTGCCATCAGGCGTTTCCGGGGACAGCGGCCAAGTGCTCGGCCATGCTTTTCGGGCTGAGGTCACCGTCACCTTCGCGCGCAAAAAACCTGGCCATCTTTTGCTGCCCGGGCGCGAGATGTGCGGGGAGATCGTGCTCGCCGACATCGGCATCACCGATGGTCTCATTGCGCGGATTCGGCCCCAGGCCTTCGAGAACTCGCCGGCGCTTTGGCTCAGCGCCTTTCCGATTCCAGGCGTCGATACGCACAAATACAAGCGCGGCCACGTCGGTGTCTTTTCCGGCGGCCCGAGCGCCACCGGCGCGGCGCGGCTTGCGGCGCTTGCCGCGGCGCGAAGCGGGGCAGGGGCGGTCACTGTCCTGTCCCCGGCGAACGCCATGCAGGTCAATGCCGCGCATCTGACCTCGATCATGCTGCGCAAGGCCAATGACAGCGCCGACATCGAGGCCTTCATCGGCGAACGCCGGCCCTCCGCCTTTGTGCTGGGGCCTGGCTTCGGTGTCGGTGAAAGAGCGCAGAATTTTGCGCTCACGCTGCTCGCCGCTGGCCAGCACCGGAACATTTCCGCGCGGGTCGATGGCCTGGTGTTCGACGCCGACGCGATCACCTCGTTTCGCGAGGCGCCGGACGTCCTGTTCGAAGCCGCGCGCCAGACGGGCGCACTGCCGCTGGTGATGACGCCGCATGAGGGGGAATTTGCCAGGCTGTTTGCTGACATTGCGGGTGGCGCCGTTTCGTCCAAGCTGAGCAGGGCCCGTATGGCCGCCACCCGTGCCAACGCCGTGGTCGTCTACAAGGGCGCGGACACCGTAATCGCTGCTCCCGATGGCAGGGCTGCGATAAACTCCAATGGCGCGCCATGGTTGGCAACCGCCGGTTCGGGCGACGTGCTCTCAGGGCTCGTGGCCGGCTTCCTGGCGCAAGGCATGCCGGCCTTCGAGGCGGCATGCGCGGCGGCGTGGATCCATGCCGAGGCCGGCAGCCGGTTCGGGCCGGGCCTGATCGCTGAGGACTTGCCGCTGGCGCTGGTGCCTGTGCTGCGTGAACTGGTGGCGGCTCGCGGCGCGCGCTGACCGGCCGCGACATTCAGCTCACAGCGGAATGTTGTCGTGCTTTTTCCAGGGGTTCTGCATGTCTTTGTTGCGCAGCATCCGCAGCGCGCGGGCAATGCGGCGGCGGGTCGAATGCGGCATGATCACCTCGTCGACATAGCCGCGCTCGGCGGCGACGAAGGGCGACAGGAAACGGTCTTCGTAAGCCTTTGTATGGGCTGCGATCTTTTCGGCGTCGCCGATGTCCTTGCGATAGATGATCTCGACCGCGCCCCTGGCGCCCATCACGGCGATCTGCGCCGTCGGCCAGGCATAGTTCATGTCGCCGCGCAGGTGTTTCGAAGCCATCACGTCATAGGCGCCGCCATAGGCTTTTCTGGTGATGACGGTGATCTTCGGCACGGTCGCTTCGGCATAGGCGAAGAGCAGTTTGGCGCCGTGCTTGATCAGCCCGCCATATTCCTGCGCCGTGCCCGGCAGGAAGCCCGGAACGTCGACGAAGGTGACGATTGGAATCGAAAAGCAGTCGCAGAAGCGCACGAAGCGCGCCGCCTTGCGGCTGGCGTCGGAATCGAGCACGCCGGCCAGCACCATGGGCTGGTTGGCGACGAAGCCGACCGTGCGGCCATCGATGCGTCCGAAGCCGGTGACGATGTTCTTGGCGAAGCTTTGCTGGATCTCGAAGAAATCGCCCTCATCGGCGACTTTCAGGATCAGCTCCTTGATATCGTAAGGCTTGTTGGCGTTGTCGGGTATCAGACGGTCGAGCGACAGATCGTGATCGGTGACCGACTGGTAGCATTCGATCTCGGGGATCTCCGATGTGTTCGAAGCCGGCAGCAGGTCGACCAGCCGGCGCATTTGCAGCAGCGCCTCGACGTCATTGTCATAGGCGCCGTCGGCGATCGAGGATTTCGTCGTGTGGACGGAAGCGCCGCCGAGGCTCTCGGCGGTCACCGTCTCGTTGGTTACGGTCTTCACCACGTCCGGCCCGGTGACGAACATGTAGGAGGTATCGCGCACCATGAAGATGAAGTCGGTCATGGCCGGCGAATAGACGTCGCCCCCGGCGCAAGGTCCCATGATCACGGAAATCTGCGGAATGACGCCCGACGCCAGCACATTGCGCTGAAAGATCTCGGCATAGCCGCCGAGGGCGGCCACGCCCTCCTGGATGCGGGCGCCGCCGGCATCGTAGAGGCCGATGATCGGCGCGCGGTTGCGCAGCGCCATCTCCTGCACTTTGATGACTTTCTCGGCATGCGCTTCCGACAGCGAGCCGCCGAACACGGTGAAATCCTTGGCGAAGAGATAGACCGGACGGCCGTTGACGGTTCCCCAGCCGGTGACGACGCCGTCGCCGGCGATCTTGGTCTTTTCCATGCCGAAGTCGGTCGAACGGTGCTCGACATACATGTCGAACTCCTCGAACGAGCCCTCGTCGAGAAACACCTCGATGCGTTCGCGGGCGGTCAGCTTGCCCTTCTTGTGCTGGGCATCGATTCGGGCCTGACCCCCGCCCATGCGGGCGATCTCGCGACGACGCTCGAGTTCCTTCAGCACGTCCTTCATTCTCGATCTCCTGCGCGGGCTGCTTTGTGGTAATGATGCCCGCAGGCGAGCGCAAGCGTCGCTTTTTCGAGGCGTTTTGTTGCGCTGCAACATGATGCCCTTGCATTTCAGAGCGAACTCAGCCATATGCACGGCATAGGCGCTTGGGCCGGACTGATCCGGCCTTCTCCTCGAATGAGACTGGTTGCGTCTGTTTTCCCTCTTTCCTGCTGATCGGCCCCGATTGGTTAGCAAGGTGGCGAAAAAGCCCCGTGGCATGATGCCTGCGGGCACGACAGCGCAGCCGCGCGGACGGACACGTCCGCCGCCTTGTCGTTCCATAACAATTGTCCGACGGCAGGTTGCGCCCTGCCGCCATTGATGTTTGCGGCCAGAGGCCGTGTGAAAGAAGAATATTTTGACCAACGAAAACACTTTGCCCGGCAACGACACTGGAGAACTCTCCGGTTTCGCGGCGCTGGGAATTACGGGTGCGCTGCTCAAGGCCACCCATGCCGCCGGCTTCGCCGATCCGAAACCGATCCAGGTCCAGGCTATCCCGCCGCAGATGGAAGGCCGTGACATTTTCGGCATCGCCCAGACCGGCTCCGGCAAGACAGCGGCTTTCGCTCTGCCGATTCTCTCCAAGATCATCGCGCTCGGCACCAAACGGCGTGCCAAGACGACCCGCGCGCTGATCCTGGCGCCGACTCGTGAGCTCGCCGTGCAGATCGAAGACACCATCAAGATCCTCGCCAAGGGCGCGCATGTCTCGACGGCGCTCGTGCTGGGCGGCGTCTCGCGCTTCAGCCAGGTGAAGAAGATTGCTCCCGGCGTCGATGTACTGATCGCCACGCCCGGCCGGTTGACCGACCTGGTGCGTGAGGGCGACCTCATCCTCTCCGACACCAAATGGCTGGTGCTCGACGAGGGCGACCGCATGCTCGACATGGGCTTCATCAACGACGTCAAGCGCATCGCCAAGGCGACCGCGCCCGATCGCCAGACGGCGCTGTTTTCGGCGACGATGCCGAACGAGATCGCCGAGCTGGCCAAGGGTCTGTTGAAGAGCCCGGTTCGCGTCGAAGTCGCGCCACAGAGCACGACGGCGGCCGAGATCGTGCAGAGCGTCGTCCTTGCCCGCACCAAGCAGAAGCGCCAGGTGCTGTCGACGATGCTCGCCGACGAGGCGATGAAGTCCGTCATCATCTTTTCGCGCACGAAGCACGGCGCCGACCGGGTGACCAAGGACCTCGAGCGCGACGGCTTCAAGGCCGCCGTCATTCACGGCAACAAGTCGCAGAATGCACGCCAGAAGGCGCTCAATGATTTCCGCGACGGCGCGGTGCGCATCCTGGTGGCCACCGACATCGCCGCGCGCGGCATCGACGTGCCCGGCATCAGCCATGTCGTGAATTTCGACCTGCCTGATGAGGCGGAGAGCTATGTCCACCGCATCGGCCGCACCGGCCGCAATGGCCGGGACGGCATTGCGATTACGCTCTGCGATCCGGCCGAGAACAGCAAGCTGCGCCAGGTCGAGCGCATCATCCGCGCCAAGCTGCCTGTTGTCGCCGACCATCTCGGCAGTCCCGATCCGCAGCGCAACCCGGCTGAGAAGAACGAGCGCTTCGAGCCTGCCAATGACCGTAACGAGCGCAATGGCCGTCGCGACGGCCGGCGGCCGGGCGGTCAGAACAACGGCTCCGGCAAGAAGCGCTTCGGTGACAAGCCGGCCTTCGCTGGCGACCGCAAACCAGAAGGCGCCAAGCCCTTCAAGGGCAACAATAAACGCCGCTTCGGCGGCAAGCGTCCTGCGGCGCGGGCTGCGTAGACAGGCCGCTTCGTATTGGCCGGGCATTTGCGTGCCCGGCTGGCCACCAGTAACATAAAGGGCGACCGCGGTGAGGCTGCGGTCGCCCTTTCCGTATGGAAGCTCGGGCTACTTCGCGACCGCCTCGATCCAGACGGCAATTCTTTGTGCAAGGAAGGTCGTGGTCGATGGCGACAGGGCGTCGCCGGCGATGACGTGGTTGTCGCGATCGCCGGTGTCGTCGACCGGAACCAGTTCGTGCGGCGCGCCCCAACGCCCGGCGATTTCACGCGTGCGGTCAGGCCGCACCACGCTGTCCGAATCCGAAAAGATGAAGAGGGCAGGGACCTTCGCTTTCTCCACCGGCGCGCCATAGGCAAGCTCCGTCAGCGCTTGCATCGGCAGCGTCGCGGCAAGGGGATATCTGGTGGTCCACAACGTCTCGTGCAGCGCGTTGCGCGGCATGAAACTGCGCTCTTTACCAGCGACGAGTTCGGCGATTTGTTTGCCCCACGGCATCGTCAGGACCTCGGCGCCGGACGCCTCGACGCCGAAATTCGGCGAGATGAACGCGATCGCCGCCACGCCGTCCGAAGCGCCCGGCTGTGTTGCCGCCCAGGCCGCCAGCGAGCCGCCGGTCGAGGTGGAGATGACGATCACCTTGTCGCCGATGGCCCGGCCGATCGCGAGCGCCTCCTCATAATCGTTGATCCAGGCATTGACGCTGCCTTGCGTCATGGCCGCGCCATTCTGCCCGTGGCCGGTGAGGCGGGTGAAGAACAGATTGGCGTCGAGCTGGTCGGCAACCTCGTCGGGCAGCGGACGGACCTCGCCTTTCGACGCCGAAAAGCCGTGGATATAGACGATGGACAGCCGTGTCCTGGCATGCACCATCGGATTGGCCCAGATGATCTCCTTCTCCAGCCCGTCGCGGATTCCGGATATGGCCGCTTCTTCCTTGGCCACATAGGCCTGCGGATCGTCGCCGATTGCGGAAGGATCGAAGCGGATCGTGGTGTCGACGGGAACACGCGGGCCAAGCACGAAGGTCAGTGCGAGGATGGCGACTAACCCCAGCACGGCAAGCACGATTCGTCGCCCCATCGCAGACTCCAAACGCAACAACAACAAACCCACCGGGGTGGCCGGGAGCAGGCAACGACCGGCCCGGCGATGATGCCGCCGATCCGGTAGCTTCTATTCGCTCGGCGGCTTGCGGTCGTAATTCAGCGGCCGTGCCTTCCAGCTCGTCATGAGGCTGATCACGCCTCGGTACACCGGTCTCGGCAACAGGCTGAGCAGCTTCAGGGGCCAGCTCGTCCGGCGCGGGAACGTGACCTCGAAGCCGCCGGATTTGATACCTCGCACCATGCGCCGCGTCGCTCGGCTGACCGGCATCAGCCCTGGCATGGGCAGCATGTTTTTCTCGGTCAGCGGTGTGTCTATGAAGCCCGGATTCATGACCTGGACGCGCACGTTCATCTTGTCGAAATCGTATTTCAGCGATTCGGCCAGGATGTTGATCGCCGCTTTGGTGCCGCCATAAGCGGCCGTCGTCGGCCAGCCGAAATAAGCGGTAACCGAGCCGACCAGCACGACATGGCCGCGCGCCCGCACGCGCATGCGTTCGACGACCGGCACCAGCCCGTTGATGATGCCGAAATAGTTGACCTCGAAAGAGCGGCGAAAATCGCTGACGACGAGAGCCTCGCCAGGCGTGGAAATGTAATTGCCCGCGTTTAAGACGGCGAGCACAATGGGGCCAAGCTCGTTCTCGATCGCAGCGACGGTTCTCGCCATGCGCGGCTCGTCGGTGACATCGCAGGGAAAAGCCTTCACCTTGCCCGGCATCTGCGCGGTCTCGACAATCAGCGTGTCGATCGGATCGCCATCGGGTGCCGTTACGGCCACCGCATAGCCCTGGGACGCAAGATCCCTGGCCAGCGAACGGCCGATGCCGCTGCTGCCTCCCGTGACCCAGGCGACGCCATGCTTCGGGTCG
Organism: Mesorhizobium sp. BR1-1-2; assembly: GCF_020165435.1. NCBI lineage: Bacteria > Pseudomonadati > Pseudomonadota > Alphaproteobacteria > Hyphomicrobiales > Phyllobacteriaceae > Mesorhizobium > Mesorhizobium sp. BR1-1-2. The sequence goes on along the minus strand of NZ_JAIUID010000002.1, from coordinate 53,621 downwards.
GCCCGATAGAGTGTCATCCTGCGCCCCCGTCGAATTGTTCTTGGCTTTTGCTCTAACCGCGAAGAAATCGAATGAAAAGAGCGGTTTTCGATGCGGCCGCAAATGAACAGCGCGGATACGCCCGGCACCAGGGAGATGCCTGCGCAAAATGCAGTACGGAAAATGCGACTGGACCAGGCAAATTCTTGCCTTGAAACCGAAGCTTCGGGTTTCTAGGGTTTCGCCGCAGCTACACAAGGACTCCCGAATGCCCCGCTCCGTGATCGACGCTATCGGCAACACGCCATTGATCCGCCTCAACAGGGCTTCGGAAGAAACCGGCTGCGAGATTCTGGGCAAGGCCGAATTCATGAATCCAGGACAGTCGGTCAAGGACCGCGCCGGCCTGTTCATCATCCGCGATGCCGAAGAGCGTGGGCTGCTCAGGCCGGGTGGCGTCATTGTCGAGGGCACGGCCGGCAATACCGGCATCGGGCTGACGCTGGTCGCCAAGGCGCTCGGCTACCGCACCGTCATCGTCATTCCCGAGACGCAGAGCCAGGAGAAGAAGGACACGATCAAGCTGCTCGGCGCCGAGCTGATCGAGGTTCCGGCCGTGCCGTACAAGAACCCCAACAATTACGTGAAATTGTCGGGGCGGCTGGCTGAGCAAATGGCGCGGTCGGAGCCGAACGGCGCTATCTGGGCCAACCAGTTCGACAATGTCGCCAACCGCGACGGGCATATCCGCACCACGGCGCAGGAGATCTGGAGCCAGACCGGCGGCAAGGTCGACGGCTTCGTCTCGGCGGTCGGCTCGGGCGGGACGCTGGCCGGCGTCGCTTTCGGGCTGAAGGCGAAAAGCAGGGACGTCAAGATCGCTCTCGCCGATCCGCTGGGCGCCGCTCTCTACAGTTTCTACACCAGCGGTGAGCTGAAATCCGAGGGCAGTTCGATCACCGAAGGCATCGGGCAGGGACGCATCACCGCCAACCTCGACGGATTCACGCCCGACTTCTCGTTCCAGATTCGTGATGAGGATGCGTTGCCGATCGTCTTCGACCTGGTCCAGGAGGAAGGCCTTTGCGTCGGCGGTTCGACCGGCATCAACATAGCGGGCGCGATCCGGCTGGCGCGTGAACTCGGCCCCGGCCATACCATCGTGACCATTCTTTGCGACTACGGCACACGCTACCAATCGAAGCTGTTCAATCCCGAGTTCCTGCGCGAAAAGAAGCTGCCGGTGCCCGGCTGGATGGAAGAGAAATCAGAGATTTCCGTGCCGTTTGAAAAGGTTGCGTGATGGCGCACAAGACCGAAGCGCTGTTTCGCGACGACGTCTATCTCAGGACGGCCGATGCCGTGGTTGTCGCCGTCAACGAGCGCGGCGGCATCGTTCTGGACCGCACCATCTTCTATGCCACCTCGGGCGGGCAGCCAGGCGATAGCGGCTATCTCCAGCGCGCCGATGGCAGCCGCATCGTCCTGGCCGCCACCATCACCGGGGAGACGAAGGACGAGATCATCCACGTGCCGGCGGCGGAACAAGCCGCGCCTGCGGTCGGCGAGCGCCTGAAGCTCGCTATCGACTGGGAGCGGCGGCACCTTTTAATGCGCATGCATGCCGCTTGCCATTTGCTCACCGTCGTCTGCCCGTTTCCAATCACCGGCGCGGCGGTTTCGGAAGACGACAGCCGTGTCGATTTCGACATCCCTGACGCCAGCTTCAGCAAGGAAGAGGTGACGGCTAGCCTGATGAGCCTGGTGCGGGCCGATCATCCGATCTTTACCAGGCTGATCAGCGACGAGGAACTGGCCGCCAATCCGGGTCTGGTGAAGTCCAAAAATGTCCGTCCGCCGCTAGGTACCGGCAAAATCCGGCTGGTCTGCATCGGCGAGAACGCTTCGGTGGACAGCCAGCCCTGCGGTGGCACCCATGTCAAAAGCACCGGCGAGATCGGCGAAATCCATATCGGCAAGATCGAGAAGAAGGGGCGTGAAAACCGGCGCTTTCGCATCCGGTTCGGCCCAATGCCCCAAACATGATCTCGAAAGCTGCGACGTTTTCGACAAGATCATGCGGCAAGGCAACGTCTGGTCAATGGCGGCAGGAGAACCACAATGGCTGAAGACAGTCCTTTCACCGTCGACGCGGACTGGTTGCAGGAGCGTTTGGGTCAGCCTGGCCTGACGATTGTCGATGCATCCTGGTACCTTCCGGCGCAAAAACGCGACGCGCGCGCCGAATATGATGCCGGACACATTCCGGGCGCCCGCTTCCTGGATCAGGATGCGGTCTCGGATCCGGACGCTGCGCTGCCGCATACGCTGCCGTCGCCGCAGCATTTTGCCCAGTATGTCGGCGCGATGGGCGTTTCGGCAGATGACACGATCATCGTCTATGACGGCCCGGGCTTTTTCTCGGCACCTCGAGCATGGTGGATGTTCCGGGTGATGGGCGTCTTCCAGACCTATATCCTTGACGGCGGTTTCGATGGCTGGAAAGCGGCAGGTCGGCCGGTGACGGCCGAACCGACAAAAATCGCGCCAAGCGTGTTCCACGCCGATTTCGACGCCGGCCGGGTCGCCAGCCTTGCCGATATGCGCCGCATCGTCGAAACCCGGGAAAGTCAGATCGCCGATGCGCGCGGGGCAGGGCGCTTCACCGGCGCGGAGCCGGAACCGCGCGCGGGCGTCCGTTCCGGCCATATGCCGGGCGCGCGCAACTTGCCTTATTCGGCGCTGTCGGAAAACGGCGTGCTTCTGCCGAAGGAGCGGTTGCGCAAGGTGGTCGAGGAAGCCGGCCTCGATCTGTCGAAGCCTGTCGTCACCTCCTGCGGCTCCGGCGTTACGGCGGCGGTGATCACGCTTGCGTTGGAAACGCTTGGCCATACCGACAACAGGCTTTACGACGGCTCATGGACCGAATGGGGCGGTCTCTCCGACACACCAGTCGTGACAGGCAAGGAATGACGATGGAAAACGGCGAGCTGAAGGACATCGAAGTCACGGTGACGTTCCTCGAGATGCATGCGCCACCGGCCGTGTCGCCGCCCCTGCCCTACAACCGCCAGGTCGCACTCCTGAAAACCAAGGACATTCCGCTGCATTTCTATCGGTACCTGATGGATCGGGTGGGGCGTAAATGGCACTGGGTCAATGTGCTGAGGCTGGATGACGACGAACTATCGGCCGGCATCCACCGCGAGGATCGCGACATCAGGGTGCTCTATCTTGATGGCGCGCCCGCCGGTTTTTTCGACCTCAAGCCGCATCTGCCTGATGAAGTCGAGCTTGCCTATTTCGGCATGATGGAACACGCCACCGGGCAAGGCATCGGCCGCTGGTTCCTGGGATCGGCGATCGCCGCGGCTTGGTCGTATGGACCGAAGCGGGTGACGGTGCAGACCTGCACGCTCGACCATCCTGCTGCCTTGCCGCTCTACCAGAAGCTCGGCTTCGCGCCGGTGGCGCAGAAGAAGGAGACCGTGCACCCCCTGCCTTTCGCTGAGCGCTCGGCCAGCGTCATGCGGCCATAAGCGGTCCTCGAATTACCCGGATGTCACATGTTGGTCGGCTAGTATGGCCGACTAAGCAGGCGATTGCCCGGCAAGGCTCGATACAGCGAACTCAAGACCAACGCTTGGCAGGAATCGGGTGGGAGGCGGGGACTGAAGCGCATAATTTCCGATCAACGACATCGGAGATTTTCGCCATGACCATCCAGTTCAAAGCCTTGCCGACACAAGATGTACGCGCGCTGCAGCGCGGCGGACCCGATGCCTATGGAAACACGCCCGAGCGCAAGGTTTCCGACGGCGACGGCATGCCATGCCGGCATTGCCTGAAGAATATCGCCGCAGGATACGACTATCTCATCCTGGCCTACCGGCCATTCCCCGAGCTGCAGCCCTACGCCGAGACCGGACCGATCTTCCTGCATGCGCAGGAATGCGAACGCGCCGCCGATGCGCAGGCGCTTCCCGAAATTCTCGAAAGCCCGGATTACATCGTGCGCGGCTACGGCAGGGATGACCGCATCGTCTATGGCAGCGGCGGCGTCATTGCGACCGATGCGATCCCCGCGCGCGCCGAGGCTCTCTTGGAACGCGACGACATTGCCTACGTGCATGTCCGCTCAGCGCGCAACAATTGCTACCAGTGCCGGATCGAACGCGTCTGACGGGCGCATGTGGCGGTGCGATAGCGGAGCGCTGTCGTACTTCCGTCATACCATTGCGGTACACGGGTAGCCGTCGATCGATTTGTCGACCGCGGATGAACCGGCGGCAAATCTCGACTCGAGGAAGCGGGGCCTTGGCTCCGCTTTTTTGTTTGCCGGAACCTCCCACAGGAACTTGTGCGCAAAGAAAAAGGCCCGCCGGCCAAGCCGACGGGCTTCGACTATGTGCCTGGAGGGCTCAGTTAAACCTGCAATTGGCGCCGAGACGCAGGTTACGGCACACGTTTCAGGCCCGAGCCTGGTGCAGGCCTGACAGCCCTCAATCCGGAAAGAAAAAACCCGCCGGAATGACCGGCGGGCTGACGGGAGGCAGGTATCCTCTCAGGAGAATCAGGCCGCGAGAACCGCCTTCGGTTCGACCAGTTCGTAGCCGAGCGCTTCGGCGACCGCACGGTTGGTGATCTTGCCTCTGTGGACGTTAAGTCCATTGCGCAGATGATGGTCGTCGACCAGCGCCTTCAGGCCCTTGTCGGCGAGCTGAAGGCCATAGTGCAGCGTCGCGTTGTTGAGTGCATGTGCTGAGGTGACCGGCACGGCGCCTGGCATGTTGGCGACGCAGTAGTGGATGACGCCGTCGACCTCGTAGGTCGGCTCGGCATGCGTGGTCGCGTGCGAAGTCTCGAAGCAGCCGCCCTGGTCGATGGCGACGTCGACCAGCACCGACCCCTTCTTCATGCCCGAAAGCATTTCGCGCGAGACCAGCTTCGGCGCCGCAGCACCCGGGATCAGCACGGCGCCGACGACGATGTCGGCGGAAAAGCATTCTTCTTCCAGAGCCTCCACGGTCGAGTAGCGGGTGTGGACGCGGCCGGCAAAGAGATCGTCGAGCTGGCGCAGGCGCGGGATCGAGCGGTCGATGATGGTGACGTCGGCCCCCAGGCCGGCCGCCATCCTGGCCGCGTGCAGGCCGACGACGCCGCCGCCGAGCACGGTGACCTTGCCGGGCAGCACGCCGGGCACGCCGCCGAGCAGCACGCCGCGGCCGCCATTGGCCTTCTGCAGCGCCGTGGCACCGGCCTGGATCGACAGGCGGCCGGCGACTTCCGACATCGGCGCCAGCAACGGCAGGCCGCCACGGTCGTCGGTCACGGTTTCATAGGCGATGGCGGTAACGCCCGAAGCGAGCAGGCCCTTGGTCTGTTCTGGATCCGGAGCGAGGTGAAGATAGGTGTAGAGGATCTGGCCATCGCGCAGCTGGGCCCATTCGTTAGGCTGCGGCTCCTTGACCTTGACGATCATGTCCGACTTGGCGAACACATCGGCCGCTGTCTTGGCGATGGTGGCGCCGGCGGCGCGATAGGCATTGTCGTCGGCGCCGATGCCGGCGCCGGCTCCGGTCTCGACCAGCACCTCATGTCCGTGGGCGACATATTCGCGGACCGAGCCGGGCGTAAGTCCGACGCGATATTCATGATTCTTGATTTCCCGGGGGCAGCCGACGCGCATTTCTTTTCTCCTGACACGGCCCTTCGGGGCTCGTTCCCTGTATTGACGCAGTCAACCACGAATCGTTGCGTAAGTGTTTGCGAATGCACTTGCAGGAGGGCTCGCTATTCGATAATTGTTGCGTAAAATGCGCAAAAATTCGCAGGAATCACGAAGAATGCCGCTCGACAGGATTGATATCGCCATTCTGGAGACATTGCAGAAGGATGGCCGGATACCGAACGCCGCCCTTGCGGAAAGGGTCGGCCTGTCGCAGTCGGCCTGTTCGCGCCGGCTCGACAATCTGGAGAAATCCGGAACCATCCGCGGCTATCATGCCCGGCTTTCCAATGCAGCACTTGGTCACCAGATGACGGCGATCGTGCACATATCGCTGTCGGGCCAGTTCGAGAAGACGCTGTCGGATTTCGAGGCTGCGATCAAGCGCTGCCCCAACGTGCTGTCCTGTCACCTGATGTCGGGCGAGTACGACTACATCCTCAGGATCGCGGCCAAGGACCTCGCCGACTACGAACGCATCCACAAGGAGTGGCTGTCGGCGATGCCGCATGTGACGAAGATCAATTCGTCTTTTGCCCTGCGCGAAATCGTCGACCGGACGGCGATGGGACTGAAGCCCGAAATGGCCTGATCATTCGATCGGCCTTCTCCGCCTTAAGCCATCTACGCCTTGGCAGCCTCCGTCACGATCCGGTCCATCGGGATATCGTGCGGCTGCGGGTAGATGGTGGCGATGCGCTGCAATTCGTAACCGACGCCGATGACCAGCGGCTTGAACGGCATCGCCGCCAGCGTGCGGTCATAGAACCCGCCGCCGTAGCCCAGCCGATAATTGCCGGGATCGATGCCGACGATTGGCGAGATGACGATGTCGGGCAAGACCGGTTCGCCCTCGGCGGGAATTGGAATGTTCCACACGCCCTTCTCCAGCCGGTCGCCCGGAACATAGGCCCGGAAGATCAGCGGCCGTGCCTTTTCGACGACGACGGGCAGCGCGGTGCGCCCGCCTCGTTCATTGATGGCGGCCATCCATGGCCGCAGGTCCGGCTCGCCGCGAAACGGCCAATAGAGGCTGATCATGCGGCCGGCGATATTGCCGATCACCGCGTCGAGGGCTCCGGCGATGCTCTGCGACATCGCCGTTCGCGCATCGGCGGAAACCGCGAGACGCGCCGCGATCAGGCGTTCCCGTTCGGCCTTGCGCCATCGTCTGACGTCGGTCCAATCGGATATCGGCGCGTGAAACGCAGGATCGAGTTCGTGCATGAAGCATGGCGGCGAGGAATATTGCGCGGGACCCTGGTCGCCGTGATCGTTGGCCATGCTTCACCTCATCGCTGTTTTCCATAACGCTATACCCGGCGGCGGGATGCGACATGTGCATTCACGACATGGAACGACGAGTCTCGGGCACGGTCTTTGTGTTGCTGCATTGCACAAAAGCTCCTACATCAAAGGCAGGCGATATTGCTCGTCAGGGTGAACGCGATGGATCAAGCCAATCACCATGTCGTCGTCGTAGGGGCGGGGTTCGGCGGCCTCGAATTCACCCGCGCTCTCGCCGGTGCGCCCGTGCGCATCACCATGATCGACAAACGCAATCATCATCTTTTCCAGCCGCTGCTCTACCAGGTCGCGACGACGGCGCTGGCGACCTCGGAGGTCGCCTGGCCGATCCGCCACCTGCTGCGCAAGCGCAAGGACGTGACGACGTTGCTCGCCAATGTCACCGGCATCGACCGAACCGGAAAACGCGTGCTGCTCGATGACGGCAGCACCGTCGCCTATGACACGCTGGTGCTCGCCACCGGTGCCCGACACGCCTATTTCGGCCACGATGAATGGGAGCCGTTCGCGCCGGGGCTGAAGACGCTGGAGGACGCCACCACCATTCGACGGCGCATTCTGCTCGCCTTCGAGCAGGCCGAGCGGGAAACCGATCCCGCCAGGCGCCAGGCGCTGCTGACCATCGCGATCGTCGGCGGCGGTCCGACCGGTGTCGAACTCGCCGGCACCATTGCCGAACTGGCGCACGACACGCTGCGCGGCGAATTCCGCAACATCGACACGCGCGAGACGCGTGTGGTGCTGATCGAGGCTGGCGACCGCATATTGGCCAATTTCGCGCCGAAACTGTCCGATTATGCCAAAAAGGCGCTGAAGCGGCTCGGCGTGACGATCGAGCTCGGCCGGGCGGTCACGCGTTGCGACGCCGAGGGCGTGATCTTCGGCGACACGCATCTGCCGGCGAGGACCATATTGTGGGCGGCGGGCGTTGCCGCCTCGCCGGCAGCCGAATGGCTGGGCGCCGCCGCGGACCGCGCGGGAAGGGTGCTGGTTGAACCCGATCTCACCGTGCCGGGCAGCCCCGAGATTTTCGTCATCGGCGACGCCGCCCTCGTGCTGCGGCCCGATGGACGGCCCGTTCCCGGCGTGGCGCCTTCCGCCAAGCAGGAGGGCCGCCATGTTGCCGCGACCATCGAGGCCAGGCTTGCCGGCGACACGAGCGTACGGCCGTTCCACTACAAGCATGCCGGTGACCTGGCCACGATCGGCAAACGGGCGGCGGCGATCGATTTCGGTTGGATCAAACTAACTGGCTGGCCGGCTTGGTGGCTATGGGGCATCGCCCACATCTATTTTCTGATCGGTTTCCGCAACCGGCTTGCGGTTTCCCTGAACTGGCTATGGATCTATGTCACGGGCCAACGCAGCGCCCGCCTGATCACGCAGGGCGACGACGACAAGGGCTGATCTTCCGCGCCTGCGCCCGTTCATCCGCGCGTCATCTGTTGCTGATCGACTGACAGCTCCGGCGCGCGCAACTTCTTGAGTGGACTCGAATATGTTTCAGCGCGAAGTTCGCTCCGGGGCAGGGTCTTTCGTGTCGTCGAAGAAGGAGAAAACATGTCGCAGCTGCTCCATTCCGTCTCCCGCCGCGGTCTCCTCGCGGGCGCCGCCGCCACCGGCGCGCTGATTGCGCTTCACCCTTTCTCCGCCCGCGCCCAGGCCAACCAGGCGCATCTCCGGATCATGGAGACCACCGACATCCATGTGAATGTGCTGCCCTACGACTATTACGCCGACAAAGCGAATGACACGATGGGACTGTCGCGCACGGCCTCCCTGATCGACGCGGTGCGCAAGCAAGCCGTCAATTCGATGCTGATCGACAATGGCGACCTTTTGCAGGGCAATCCGATGGGCGACTACATCGCCTATGAAAAGGGCATGAAGGACGGCGACCTCCATCCGATCATGAAAGGCATGAACCTGCTCGGCTACGAGTGCTCGACGCTGGGCAACCACGAATTCAACTACGGCCTGTCCTTCATGGACAAGGTTCTGGCCGGCGCCAATTTCCCCTTCGTCTGCGCCAACCTGATCCGCGGCACCGAGCTTGCCGCGAACCCGCGCGACGACAAGCTCTACCTCAAGCCCTACGTCATCCTCGACAAGAAGATCAAGGACGGTTCAGGCACCGAGCAACCGATCAGGATCGGCATCATCGGCTTCGTGCCGCCGCAGATCATGGTCTGGGATCTCAAGAACCTCGAAGGTAATGTCAGAACGCGCGACATTGTCGAGGCCGCCAAGGCCTGGGTGCCGCAGATGAAGGAGGAGGGCGCCGACATTATCATCGCCCTCTCGCATTCTGGCATCGACATCAAGCAGGGCGATATGATGGAGAACGCATCGTTCTTTGTCGCCGGCGTTGAAGGCATCGACGCGGTGTTCACCGGTCACCAGCATCTGGTATTCCCTGGCAAGAAGGATTTTCAGGCGCTCGAAGGCGTCGATGCGCAAAAGGGCACGCTGCAGGGCAAGCCCGCCGTCATGGGCGGCTTCTGGGGCTCGCATATGGGCCTGATCGACCTGATGCTGGAGCGCGACGGATCGAAATGGAAGATCGTTTCCGCCACCTCGGAGGCGCGGCCGATCTTCGAGCGTGTCGACAACAAGAACAAGCCGACTGTCGCGGACGACAACCGCATCATCGCCGCGCTCGAGCAGGACCACCAGGCAACGCTCGCCTATGTGCGTCGTCCCGTCGGCAAGACCGCAGCGCCGCTCTATTCCTATTTCGCGCTGGTCGCCGACGATCCGTCGGTTCAGGTCGTCAACCAGGCGCAGACCTGGTACCTCCAGGACATCCTGAAAAACACACAGTGGAAGGACGTGCCGCTGCTGTCGGCGGCAGCTCCCTTCAAGGCCGGCGGGCGCAACGGCGCCGACTACTACACCGATGTGCCGGCAGGCGACATCGCCATCAAGAACGTCGCCGACCTCTACCTTTATCCCAACACCGTGCGGGCCGTTGAGATCACCGGGGCGCAGGTCAAGGAATGGCTGGAAATGTCGGCCGGCATCTTCAACCGGATCGAACCCGGCAAGGCGGACCAGTCGCTCATCAACACCGGATTTCCGTCCTACAATTTCGACGTTATCGACGGCGTCACCTACAAAATAGATCTGTCCCAGCCGCCGAAATACGATGCCAAGGGCGGGCTTGCCAATGCCGGCGCCAATCGAATCGTCGGCTTGATGTTCGACGGCAAACCGATCGATCCCAATCAGAAATTTGTGGTTGCGACGAACAACTACCGGGCCGGCGGCGGCGGCAATTTCCCTGACATTGATGCTTCCAGGATCATCTACGAAGCGCCCGACACCAACCGCGACGTCATCGTCCGCTACATCGTCAAGCAGGGCACGATCAACCCGTCGGCGGACGGCAACTGGTCGTTCGCGCCGCTGCCCGGAACCAGCGTCGTGTTCGAGACAGGGCCTAAGGCGAAGGACTTCATCTCCGAAGCGAAGTCGTTGAAGATCGAGCCGGCGGGCGAAGGCGAGGCAGGATTCGCGAAATACCGAATCCTTCTCTGATCGCCACTCGCAATTGGGCCGCGGGCCGTTTCGGGGTCATGCCCGGCCAGTCGCCCGGCGACGAGATCGAAGGCGCACCGGCATTGATTTGCCAGTTCCAGGTGCCGAGAGCTCACATACCGGACGAGGGTCGACACGGATCCCGTCTTTGCCTGGCGGAAACGTCTATGAGCACAGCCAGGCTTATGCGATAGATTAGCCATGCGTTATGTCATCGTCATCGCCGCCGTTGCGTTTTTCCTGATCTGGGACGGTCTCTACAACCAGGGCCGGTACCTCGATATGACGGTGAGGAATGTCTCTCACGTGGTGCGTTACGTCACCGGCAAGGCCTAGTTCCCGTTCAGGTCTCATGCATCCCGGGCGCGTCGCAAGGACGCGCGGCACCCTGAACGGTTGACCTTACGGCTTCGTCGTCACAAAAGACCCCGGATTTTTGATCGAGGAGGCGGGGTTGATCCGGCATATCGTTTTCTTCAGCGCGCGGCGTGACGAGGATGTGGAGGCAGTGCGCTCTGGGCTGCTGGCGCTCGGCGGCATTCCCCATTCCAGCCTGTTCGAGGTGACTCTGAACACCAAGGTCGATCCGCTGTCGGATGAAATCGACGTGGTCGTCTATGCCGAGTTCACGGATGCCGCCGCATTGGCCGCCTACAAGGCGCATCCGCTCTATGCGCAGACCACCAGCAGGGTCAAACCATTGCGTGAATTGCGTTATTCCGCCGATGTGGTGGCGGGGAGCTGATCCGATACTCTTGAACCCTTTTGCGGAATGATGCACACCGCGCTGGCATGATCCAAACACTACCCACAGGCACTCATCCGCTCGACCATCTCGTGCTGCCGACCTCGAGCCTGGGAGTGGCGCGGGCGCGGCTAACGGCCCTCGGCTTCATCGTCGCGCCGACAGGCATCCATCCATTCGGTACGGAAAATTGCTGCGTCTTCCTTGCGGACGGCACCTATCTGGAACCGCTGGCTGTCGGCGATGACCAGGCCGCGATGAAGGCCGCCGGCCAGGGCAATGTCTTCGTCGCGCGCGACCGGCTCTATCGTGACCGCAATGGCAATGAAGGTTTTTCCGCCGTGGTCCTGGCCACGCATGACGCCGATGCGGACCATGCACGCTATGTCGATGCGAGCCTGTCGGGCGGGGACATGCTGGGCTTTTCGCGCGCCTTCACCGATGCCTCCGGCAAAAGCGATATGGCGTCATTCAAACTGGCCTTCGCGTCGGCAGGGGGTTCAACCGATGCGTTCCTGTTCGCTTGCCAGCGCGTCAACGCGCCGGAAGTGGACCGCACAGCGCTGCAGGCTCACGCCAACGGTGCCACGGGAATCGTCGAGATCGTGGCGCTCAGCGACGAGCCCGCCGAGCAGCGCCGGCTGATTTCCGTGGCAGCAAACGATCCGACGGCTGACGCGCGCGCCTCCATTTTTCGTCTACCTAACGCTATCTTGACTGTGCTCGACCCGGCCTCTTTCACGGCACGCTTTGGCGTGCCCGCCGGTAAGCCGACGCAACTCCGCTTCGCGGCAGTCGTCTTTTCGGTTCAGCGTGCCGCTGTCGCGGCAGGTCTGCTTGCAGCCAATTCCATCAGATACGATATGTCGGGCAATGATATCGTCGTGCAGCCGGCATCCGGGCAGGGCGCGGCCTTCATCTTTCGGGAGATACAATGAGCAACGCCTTGGCGCCCAATTCATCGGTAACCGTCGGCAATGTCGTCTTCGACAACGCAGCACCGCTGTCGCTGATCGCCGGCCCTTGCCAGTTTGAATCACGCCAGCATGCCTTCGACATGGCCGGCGCGCTGAAGGAATTGACAGGCAGGTTGGGCATAGGCCTCGTCTACAAGACCAGCTACGACAAAGCCAACCGCACCTCCCTGTCGGCAACGCGAGGTGCCGGTATGGAAGCGGCGCTCCCGGTCTTCGACGAGTTGCGCAAGGAATTCTCCTTGCCGGTTCTGACCGACGTCCACACCGAGGAACAGTGCGCCATCGTTGCGCCACATGTCGACGTGCTGCAGATCCCGGCCTTCCTGTCGCGTCAGACCGACATGCTGGTTGCCGCCGCAAGGACAGGCAAGGTGATTAACGTCAAGAAGGGACAGTTCCTCGCGCCCTGGGACATGAAGAACGTGGTGGCCAAGATCACCGGCTCCGGCAACGCCAATGTCTTGACCACCGAGCGCGGCGCCTCGTTCGGCTACAACACGCTTGTCTCCGACATGCGGGCCCTGCCCATTATGGCCGACATCGGCGCGCCTGTTATTTTCGATGCCACGCATTCGGTCCAGCAGCCGGGCGGGCAGGGCGGTTCCTCCGGCGGCGAACGTCGCTTTGTCGAAACCTTGGCCCGCGCGGCTGTCGCTGTCGGCGTTGCCGGCGTCTTCATCGAGACCCACCAGGATCCGGATAATTCGACCTCGTCCGACGGACCGAACATGGTGCCGCTGAAGGACATGCCGGCACTTCTGGAAAGGTTGATGGCGTTCGACCGGGTGGCGAAGGCCCGCTGACCCGGCGCAGTTGAAGGTTGTCGCCGAGGTGGGCAAAGCATCGGCCTGCCACGTCAGCGAGAAGTCACCTTCATACAGGCGGAAAAACTCGAACAGACCGGCGGAAAAGTCGGGAACCTTCGATCTCGCCCCTCATTGTGAAAGTCCAGAGCAACGACAATGAGGAGCACATCATGACAACCCAGGCAGGACACACAGAGGCTATCGCTGCTTCGCGGGTTATCGGCACATCCGTCTATAATACCGAAGGCACGAAGATCGGCAGCATCGAGGACGTCATGCTCGACAAGCTGTCCAACGGCATCATGTTCGCTGTGATCGGTTTTGGCGGCTTTCTCGGCATGGGTGAAAAATATCACGCCATCCCATGGGCGAGTTTGGACTACGATGAGGATCGGGGCGGCTATGTCGTGCCATTCTCCAAGGACCAGCTGAAAGCCGCTCCCGCCTATTCGATCAACGAACTGACGGGCGCCGATGGCGAGGCCGCACGTGACGCCTCCTACAATTACTACAAGGTCGAGCCTTACTGGCACTGACCGGCCAGCCTGACGTGAAAAGGCCCCCGCAAACGCACCGGGGGCCTTTTACATGATCGCCTGCCGTGCCTACTCCGCGCTGCGGAGGGTCGACAGTTGCACCGCGCCCTGTGGAGGCTGCTGGTTGTCGCAGGACGTCAGGAACGCCGCCGCGATCAGGAACAAACTCACGATACCGCTCAACTCGGACATGGCGAAACTCCTCCTGTTTCGCCCCGCGCAACCGCCATCATAGACCGGCGGCCACCCCATGGCGCATGACTTATGATGACAGGAATTCGCGCTTCGTGAATCTCGCCGGCGGCAATAATTGCCGGTGGCCCGATTGCCTTTTGCGCCGCTTTGGCTAAGACGGGCGCGACGTTTCGTCAGATCAATCGGGGACATCGCAATGACCGCCATCATCGACATTGTCGGGCGTGAAATCCTGGACAGCCGTGGAAATCCGACCGTCGAGGTCGATGTCGTGCTCGAAGACGGTTCGATGGGCCGCGCGGCCGTGCCGTCTGGAGCTTCGACCGGCGCGCATGAAGCCGTCGAACTGCGCGACGGCGGCGCCCGCTATCTCGGCAAGGGCGTGCTGCGGGCCGTCGAGGCGGTCAATGGCGAACTGTTCGAGGCAATCGGCGGCATGGAAGCCGAAAACCAGATACACATCGACCAGACCATGATCGAACTCGACGGCACGCCCAACAAGAGCCGGCTCGGCGCCAACGCTATTCTTGGCGTGTCGCTGGCGGTGGCTAAGGCCGCGGCCGAAGCCGCCGGCCTGCCGCTCTATCGTTATGTTGGCGGCACCAAGGCGCATCTGCTGCCGGTACCGATGATGAACATAATCAATGGCGGCGCCCATGCCGATAACCCGATCGATTTCCAGGAATTCATGATCCTGCCCGTCGGTGCGCCGACCCTGCGTGAAGGCGTGCGCTGGGGTTCGGAGGTGTTCCACACGCTGAGGAAGAAGCTGAAGGACGCCGGCCACAACACCAATGTCGGCGATGAAGGCGGCTTTGCCCCGAACCTGAAGAGCGCGCCGGTGGCGCTGGATTTCATCATGGAATCGATCGAGCAGGCCGGCTTCAAGCCGGGCGAGGAGATCGCGCTCGGCCTCGATTGCGCCGCGACTGAATTCTTCAAGGACGGCAACTACGTCTATGAAGGCGAGAAGAAGACACGCGACCCGAAGGGACAGGCAAAATACCTGGCCAAGCTCGCCGCCGATTATCCGATCATTTCGATCGAGGACGGCCTTGCCGAGGATGACTGGGAAGGCTGGAAATATCTGACCGACCTGATCGGCAAGAAGACGCAGCTCGTCGGCGATGATCTCTTCGTCACCAACACTGCGCGCCTGCGCGACGGCATCCGCATGGGGGTCGCCAATTCGATCCTGGTCAAGGTCAACCAGATCGGCTCGCTGACCGAGACGCTCGACGCCGTCGAGACTGCGCACAAGGCCGGCTACACCGCCGTCATGTCGCATCGCTCGGGCGAGACCGAGGATTCGACCATCGCCGATCTCGCCGTCGCCACCAATTGCGGGCAGATCAAGACCGGATCGCTGTCACGCTCCGACCGCATGGCCAAATACAACCAGCTCATCCGCATCGAGGAAGAACTCGGCAAGCAGGCGCGCTACGCCGGCAAGTCGATGTTGAAGGGCTGAGCCGAAGCATCGGACACAGGGATGGCGGTGAGGGGCGGGAATTCCCGCCCTTTTTCGTTGGAGCGCCTGTGGACGCGTCATCCGTAACCGTCCGTTAAGCACAATGGAGCGAAAAAGACCGTGGTCGCCTGAGTTCGCGACTGCGAGGGAACGGACGATGTGGACGCGTCAGCACAAACAGAGAAACACCGGCCGGCTGATCATCCCCTCGCTCTGCGCGGTGTTCCTGGCCTATTTCGGCTTCCATGCCTATCACGGCGAGTTCGGCATCAATTCGAAATACCAGCTGGAGGCCGAGACCGTTGCCCTGCAGGCCCAGCTCGATGCGATCAAGGCGCGCAGGATGGAGCTGGAACGGCGCGTCAAGCTGATGCACGACGGCACGCTGGAGAAGGACATGCTCGACGAGCAGGCGCGTAAGGCGCTGAATTTATCCCAGGCCGACGAGATCACCATCATGCTGCCGGTCTCGGCAAAGTAACCAATATCAGGTTAATCACCAATATTTTCAATGATTCTAATTGCTTAGTCGCATGCCAGCTATGCAATTTCGACATGGCGGAACACGTTCTCACGTGTTAGCCTTCCCAAAATCAGTGGGGAGAGCTGATCTCCCCTGAGCAGATTTCATCTTGCTCGAGCAGATTTCGTCTTGCTCGAAATGTCCGCGAAGAGACGCCAACAGGGAGTGATGCATGGCAACCGCAGCCAGGAAAGCGCCTGCCAAGTCGAAATCCGACGGCAAATCGGGCCTTTCCGCGCCCAAACCAGTGGAATTCACCAAGGACGAGGAGCTTGCCGCCTACCGGCACATGCTGCTTATTCGTCGCTTCGAGGAAAAGGCCGGCCAGCTTTACGGCATGGGCTTCATCGGCGGCTTCTGCCATCTCTACATCGGTCAGGAAGCGGTCGTCACCGGTATGAAGATGGCGCTGGTCGACGGTGACCAGATGATCACCGCCTACCGCGATCACGGTCATATGCTGGCGATGGAACTGTCGCCGCGTGGCGTCATGGCCGAACTGACCGGCCGCCGAGGCGGCCTGTCGAAGGGCAAGGGCGGCTCCATGCACATGTTCTCCAAGGAAAAGCATTTCTACGGCGGTCACGGCATCGTCGGCGCCCAGGTCTCGCTCGGCACGGGCTTGGCCTTCGCCAACCGCTATCGCGGCAACAACAATGTCACGCTGACCTATTTCGGCGACGGGGCCGCCAACCAGGGCCAGGTCTACGAAAGCTTCAACATGGCTTCGCTGTGGAAGCTGCCGGTGATCTACATCATCG
The DNA here is from genome assembly GCF_020165435.1 of Mesorhizobium sp. BR1-1-2. Taxonomy (NCBI): domain Bacteria; kingdom Pseudomonadati; phylum Pseudomonadota; class Alphaproteobacteria; order Hyphomicrobiales; family Phyllobacteriaceae; genus Mesorhizobium; species Mesorhizobium sp. BR1-1-2. The sequence continues at coordinate 37,052 of NZ_JAIUID010000002.1, read as the reverse complement.
AGAACAACCGCTATGCCATGGGTACCTCGGTATCGCGCTCCTCGGCTGAGACCGACTTTTCTAATCGCGGCGCCTCGTTCAAGATTCCCGGCATCCAGGTCGACGGCATGGACGTGCGTGCGGTCAAAGCCGCCGGCGATCTCGCCACCGAATGGTGCCGTGCCGGCAATGGGCCGCTGATCCTCGAAATGCAAACCTATCGCTATCGCGGCCATTCGATGTCCGACCCGGCGAAATACCGCTCCAAGGAAGAAGTGCAGAAGATGCGCTCCGAGCATGACCCGATCGAGCAGGTCAAGGCGCGGCTGATCCAGAAGAAGTGGGCAAGCGAAGACGAATTGAAGACCATCGACAAGGAGGTTCGCGACGTCGTCGCCGATGCCGCCGAGTTTGCCCAGCACGACGCCGAGCCGGATCCGTCCGAGCTCTGGACCGACATCGTATTGTAACGAGAGGGCAAGGACATGCCGATCGAAATTCTCATGCCCGCCCTTTCGCCGACCATGGAAGAGGGCAATCTTTCCAAGTGGTTGAAGAACGAGGGCGACAAGGTCGCCGCCGGCGACGTCATCGCCGAGATAGAAACCGACAAGGCGACGATGGAGGTCGAAGCTGTCGATGAGGGCACGCTTGCCAAGATCGTGGTTCCCGCCGGCACCGAAGGCGTCAAGGTCAACGCGGTGATCGCCGTGCTGGCCGTGGATGGCGAAGACGTCGACAAGGCCGGCGAAGGCATCGGTGAAGAGCCCGCCAAGGCTGAAGCAGCGGCGCCGTCGCCGGCGCCCGCCACGGCCAAGAGCGAGGCGGCGGCACCTGTGGCGGCCGCGCCGAAGACGGAAGTCGCCGCCGATCCTGACATCCCTGCCGGCACCGAGATGGTCTCGACCACGGTGCGCGAAGCACTGCGCGACGCCATGGCGGAGGAGATGCGCCGCGACGGCGATGTCTTCGTCATGGGCGAGGAGGTTGCCGAGTACCAGGGCGCCTACAAGATCACCCAAGGCCTGCTGCAGGAGTTCGGGCCGCGTCGCGTCGTCGACACGCCGATCACCGAGCACGGCTTTGCCGGCGTCGGGGTCGGCGCGGCGATGGCCGGCCTGAAGCCGATCGTCGAGTTCATGACCTTCAACTTCGCCATGCAGGCGATCGACCAGATCATCAACTCGGCCGCCAAGACGCTCTATATGTCCGGCGGCCAGATGGGCGCGCCGATCGTCTTCCGCGGGCCGAACGGTGCTGCGGCTCGCGTCGCCGCCCAGCATTCGCAATGCTACGCCGCCTGGTACAGCCATATACCGGGCCTGAAGGTGGTGATGCCTTATACCGCCGCCGACGCCAAGGGCCTGCTCAAGGCGGCGATCCGCGATCCGAACCCGGTCATCTTCCTCGAAAACGAAATCCTCTACGGCCAGTCCTTCGACGTGCCGAAGCTGGACGATTTCGTGCTGCCGATCGGCAAGGCGCGCATCCATAAGTCAGGCAAGGACGTCACCATCGTCTCCTTCGGCATTGGCATGACCTATGCGGTCAAGGCCGAAGTGGAACTGCGCGGCATGGGCATCGACGCAGAGATCATCGATCTCAGGACCATCCGTCCGCTCGACTTCGACTCCATCATCGCCTCGGTGAAGAAGACCAACCGGCTGGTCGTGGTGGAAGAAGGCTTCCCGCAGAACTCGGTCGGCGACCATATCGCCAACCAGGTATCGCAGCGAGCCTTCGATTTCCTCGACGCGCCGGTCATCACCATTGCTGGCAAGGACGTGCCGATGCCCTATGCGGCCAATCTCGAAAAGCTGGCTTTGCCGAATGTCGGCGAGGTCATCGAGGCCGTCAAAGCCGTCTCATATCGCTGAACCGGGCGGGAGGACACAATGCCAATCAACATCACCATGCCGGCCCTCTCGCCCACCATGGAAGAGGGCAATCTGTCGAAGTGGCTCGTGAAGGAGGGCGACAAGGTTTCGCCCGGCGATGTCATTGCCGAGATCGAGACCGACAAGGCCACGATGGAAGTCGAAGCCGTCGATGAAGGCACGGTGGCGAAACTGGTCGTTCCCGCCGGCACCGAAGGTGTCAAGGTCAATGCGCTGATCGCCGTGCTTGCCGCCGAGGGTGAGGACGCAAGTGCCGCGGCGAAAAGCGATGGCGATGCCGCACCGGCGAAAGCGGAGGCCAAGCCGGAGAAGGCGCCAATCTCCCCCCAAGTGGGGGAGATGTCGGCGAAGCCGACAGAGGGGGGCGCTGTCCCGCCGTCCTCTCAGCGCGAGGCGCCCCCCTCCGGCCTGCCGGCCATCTCCCCCACACGGGGGGAACTCCGCCAATCCTCGGAAGGGCGCACCTTCGCTTCGCCGCTCGCGCGCCGTATTGCCAAAGAGGCGGGCGTCGATGTGTCTGCCGTGACCGGCACCGGCCCGCACGGCCGGGTGGTGAAGGCCGATGTCGATGCCGCTATCGCCGGCGGCGCCAAGGCGGCACCCGCTGCCAAAGGTCCGGCCGGCGCGCCAGCCGCTGCTCCCGTGCCGGTAAAGGCGATGTCGGACGATCAGGTGCTGAAGCTGTTCGAGGAAGGCTCCTATGAACTCGTCCCGCACGACAACATGCGCAAGACCATTGCGCGCCGGCTGGTCGAGGCCAAGACCTCCATCCCGCATTTCTACCTGACGCTCGACTGCGAACTCGATGCGCTGCTTTCGCTGCGCACGCAGCTCAATGCGGCCGCACCGGTAAAGAAGACCGACAAGGGCGAGGCGCCCGCCTACAAGCTCTCGGTCAACGACATGGTGATCAAGGCGATGGCCATGGCCTTGAAGGCGGTGCCGGATGCCAATGCCTCGTGGACCGAGAGCGCCATGGTCAAGCACAGGCATGCCGATGTCGGCGTCGCCGTGTCGATCCCCGGCGGCCTGATCACGCCGATCATCCGCAAGGCGGACGAAAAGACGCTGTCGGTGATCTCCAACGAGATGAAGGACCTGGCCAGCCGCGCGCGCAGCCGCAAGCTGAAGCCGGAGGAGTATCAGGGCGGCACCACGGCGGTGTCGAACCTTGGCATGTTCGGCATCAAGGACTTTGCCGCCGTCATCAACCCGCCGCATGCGACGATCCTGGCGGTGGGCGCCGGCGAGGAGCGGGCGGTGGTCAAGAACGGCGAGATCAAAATTGCCACGGTGATGTCGGTGACGCTGTCGACCGACCACCGCGCGGTAGACGGCGCGCTCGGCGCTGAACTGCTGGTCGCCTTCAAGAAGCTGATCGAGAACCCGATGGGCATGCTGGTGTAGGAAGAACAAGGCGGTGCGGAAATTCTTCACCGGCTTCTTCGCCGGCGGCTTGGAGGCGCAGGAATTCGCCGTCGTCACCAATGCCGAGGAAGAATACACCCTCGCAAGGGCGGGTTGAGCACGATGAAGACGGTTCTTTGCTACGGCGACTCGCTGACCTGGGGCTACAATGCCGAGGGTGGCCGTCATGCGCTCGAGGATCGCTGGCCAAGCGTGCTGCAGACCGGACTAGGTGACGGCGTGCATGTCATTGCCGAGGGGCTGAATGGCCGCACAACGGCGTTCGACGATCACCTGGCAGGCGCCGACCGCAATGGCGCAAGAACGCTGCCGACGGTGCTGACCACGCATGCGCCGATCGACCTCATCGTCATCATGCTCGGCGCCAACGACATGAAGCCCTGGATCCACGGCAATCCCGTTGCGGCCAAACAAGGCATCCAGCGCCTGATCGACATCGTGCGCGGCCACGACTATCCGTTCGACTGGCCGCCGCCGCAGATCCTCATCGTTTCACCGCCTCTCGTTAGTCGCACCGAAGATGCCGAGTTCAAGGCGATGTTTGCCGGCGGCGACGATGCCTCCAAGCAGCTTGCGCCGCAATATTCCGCGCTTGCCGATGAGGCCGGCTGCGGCTTCTTCGATGCGGGCACGGTGGCCCAGACCACGCCGCTCGACGGCGTCCATCTCGATGCCGAAAATACCCGAAACATCGGCGAGGCGTTGACGCCGCTCGTGCGCGTCATGCTGGAATTGTGATTGAAGGAGAAAACCGTGGCTGAGAACTACGACGTCATCATTATCGGCTCCGGTCCCGGCGGCTATGTCACCGCGGTACGTTCCGCGCAGCTCGGTTTCAAGACGGCGATCGTCGAGCGCGAGCATCTTGGCGGCATCTGCCTGAACTGGGGCTGCATTCCGACCAAGGCGTTGCTGCGTTCGGCCGAGATCATGCATTATTCGGATCATCTGAAGGACTATGGGCTGAAACTCGACGGCAAGGTCAGCGTCGACACGTCGGCCGTCGTCGACCGCTCGCGCAAGGTTTCGCTGCGGCTCAATGGCGGCGTCGCCTTCCTGATGAAGAAGAACAAGGTCGACGTCATCTGGGGCGAGGCCAAGCTGACAAAACCGGGCGAGATCGTCGTCTCCAAGACGGCCAAGAAGCCGATGGAGCCGCAGCCGCCTGTGCCGAAAGGCGTCAAGGGCGAGGGCACCTACACCGCCAAGCACATCATACTGGCGACCGGCGCCCGGCCGCGGGCGCTGCCGGGCATCGAGCCGGACGGCAAGCTGATCTGGACCTATTTCGAGGCCATGGTGCCCAAGGAAATGCCGAAGTCGCTGCTGGTGATGGGTTCGGGCGCCATCGGCATCGAATTCGCCTCGTTCTACCGCACCATGGGCGCCGACGTGACCGTCGTCGAACTGCTGCCGGCGGTAATGCCTATAGAGGATGCCGAAGTCTCGAAATTCGCCCAGAAGCAGTTCGAGAAGCAAGGCATGAAGATCATCCTCGAAGCCAAGGTGACCAAGGTCGAGAAGGGTGCCAACTCCATCACTGCGCATGTCGAGATGAAGGACGGCAAGGTGGAGAAGATCACGGCCGACCGCATGATCTCGGCCGTCGGTGTGCAAGGCAACATCGAAGGCCTCGGCCTGGAGACGCTTGGCGTAAAGACGGAGCGCGGCTGCGTCGTCGTCGACGGCTACGGCAAGACCAATGTGCCCGGCATTTATGCCATCGGCGATGTCGCCGGGCCGCCGATGCTCGCCCACAAGGCCGAGCATGAAGGCGTTGTCTGCGTCGAGAAGATCGCCAATTTCCCCGGCGTGCACGCCACCGACAAGCTGAAGATCCCTGGCTGCACCTATTGCAATCCGCAGGTCGCTTCGGTCGGCCTGACGGAGGCGAAAGCCAAGGCCGAGGGCAAGGATGTCAGGGTCGGCCGCTTTCAGTTCGCCGCCAATGGCAAGGCCATCGCGCTTGGCGAGGACCAGGGCTTCATCAAGACCATCTTTGACAAGAACACCGGCCAACTGCTTGGCGCCCACATGGTAGGCGCCGAAGTGACCGAGCTGATCCAGGGTTTTGTCGTGGCGATGAACCTCGAGACGACCGAGGAAGAACTGATGCATACGATCTTCCCGCACCCGACCCTGTCGGAGATGATGAAGGAAAGCGTACTCGACGCCTATGGCCGAGCGTTGAACGCATGATAGATTGGCCGCACGAGACTCAGGTGCGAAAGCCGCAGGAGCTCGACGGCAAGTTAGTTCGTTTCCGGATGCGTTTTTTCTCAAGCAAGGAGAGGGCATATGGACGTGAATGGCGTGGGCTGGATCGCAGCCATCATCATCGGCGGCCTGGCGGGCTGGTTTGCCGAAATGGTCATGAAGAGCAATACCGGCGTCTTGATGAACATCATTTTGGGTATTGCCGGCGCAGTGGTGCTGAACGCGATCCTGCGGGCCTTGAACATCGGCGTGTTTGGCGTCGGCTGGACCGCCTACCTGATCACCGGTTTCATCGGCGCCTGCCTGTTGATCTGGGCCGGGCGTCTGGTGCGCCGTTAGTCGGTATCGTTTCCGCCATGCGAAAACGGTTGTGGCGGCATGTTCCGCCGCAGCCTTTTTCTTTGTGCTGAAAAGTCCTAGATGACGTGTAAGTGACGATCGCCGGCGGCGATCGCAAAGAAACCAGGGTTCCGATGGTCACCGTCCTCGACACGATTGCCAATGCGCCGCGGCTGCGCCATCCCGAGAAGGCGCACAAGCCCGACCAGGACGTGCTGCGCAAGCCTGACTGGATCCGCGTCAAGGCGCCGGTATCGAAAGGCTATGCCGAAACCCGCGAGATCGTGAAATCGCATAAGTTGGTAACGGTCTGCGAGGAGGCCGGCTGCCCGAACATCGGCGAGTGCTGGGAGAAGAAGCACGCCACTTTCATGATCATGGGCGAGATCTGCACGCGCGCCTGCGCCTTCTGCAATGTCGCGACCGGCATCCCGACCGCGCTCGATCCGGATGAGCCGGCCCGCGTCGGCCACGCGGTCAAGCAGATGGGGCTCAGCCACGTCGTCATCACCTCTGTCGACCGCGACGACCTCGCCGATGGCGGCGCACAGCATTTCGCCGACGTCATCCGTGCTATCCGCGCGGCGACGCCCTCGACCACGATCGAGATCCTGACGCCTGATTTCCTGCGCAAGGACGGCGCCCTGGAGATCGTCGTGGCCGCCAAGCCGGACGTGTTCAATCACAATTTGGAAACCGTGCCGTCGAACTACCTGACGGTCCGCCCAGGCGCCCGCTATTTCCATTCGATCAGGCTTTTGCAGCGGGTCAAGGAGCTCGACCCTTCGATCTTTACCAAGTCCGGCATCATGGTTGGACTGGGCGAGGAGCGAAACGAAATCCTGCAGCTGATGGACGATCTGCGTTCAGCCAATGTCGACTTCATGACCATCGGTCAGTATCTGCAGCCATCGAAAAAGCACCACCCGGTGATCCGCTTCGTCACCCCGGAGGAGTTCAAGTCCTTCGAGACGATCGGCCGGACCAAGGGCTTCCTGCTGGTGGCGTCGAGCCCGTTGACCCGCTCCTCGCACCATGCCGGCGACGACTTCGCCAGGCTGCGCGCCGCGCGCGAAGCGCAGCTCCAGAAATCACTCTGATGCATGTCGCCCAAAGTGACCTCGGGTTTTGGGAGAACGACATGCACGAGAACAAAGACTCCAAAGCGCGTCGCATGAGTATGTGTCGACGCGACGCGCTTTAGAGTTGGGTTCATGCCGAAATTCGAAGCCACCCGCCGCGTTGCCCACACGCCGGAACAGATGTTTGCCCTGGTCGCCGACATCGAAGCTTATCCGCAATTCCTGCCGCTTTGCGAGGCGCTGACGGTGCGCTCGCGCAAGGAGCGTGACGGGCGTACCATCCTCGTTGCCGATATGAGCATCGGCTACAAGGCGATCCGCGAGACCTTCACGACGCAGGTGCTGCTGAAGCCCGACGAACGCGCGATCGACGTCAAATACATCGACGGTCCGTTCAAATATCTGACCAATGTCTGGCGATTCGACCCTGCCGACGGCGGCTGCGCCGTCTGCTTCTTCATCGATTACGAGTTCAAAAGCCGCATCCTCGGCGCCCTGATGGGCACGATGTTCGACCGTGCTTTCCGCATGTTTTCCGAGGCGTTCGAGAAGCGTGCTGATGTCATCTACGGTGCAAAACCGGCGTGAGCATGCCCAAGCGCGTGCAATCCCAGCTTAAGTGCATGGCTGACGGTCTCCTGGCGAATGAAATCACGGCCTTCATCGGCGAACAGCATGCGCTCGGCCGTCACCGGCCGGCCGCTTAGGCCAATCCCGAACCAGACGAGGCCGACCGGTTTCTCCGGCGAGCCACCGCCCGGTCCGGCAACGCCGGTAACGGCGAGGCTGAGCCCGGCGCGGGAGCGCGCCAGCGCGCCGGTTGCCATTTCGATCGCTGTCTCGCGTGAAACCGCGCCATGAGCCTCCAGCGTGGCGGCGGAAACCCCGAGCATGTCCATCTTGGCTTCATTGGAATAGGTGACGAAACCGCGATCGACCACAGCGGACGAACCGGCGATGTCGGTCAGCGCGGCGATGATCATGCCGCCGGTGCAGCTTTCCGCCGTCGCAAGCATGATGCCGCGCTTCCGGCAGGCTTGCAGCAATGCGTTCGCCAGTTCGCGGTTGCTCATTCCGGCACCTCGCCGGGAAACACCACGCTCGCCGTCGCGATCGCCGCTATGCCTTCCTCGCGTCCGACGAAACCGAGCTTCTCGTTGGTTGTCGCCTTGATCGAGATGCGGTCGGCGGAAATGGCCAGCATCTGCGACAGGGCAGCCGTCATCGCCTCACGATGCGGGCCGACGCGTGGCGCCTCGCAGATCAGCGTGATGTCGGCATTGGCGATGCGCCCTCCGCGCGCGCGTACCAACTTTGCCGCATGTTCGACGAACAGTCGCGAGGCAGCGCCCTTCCATTGCGGGTCGGAGGGGGGGAAATGCGTGCCGATATCGCCGGCGCCGCAGGTCGCCAGCAGCGCATCGGTAAGGGCATGGAGCCCGACATCGGCATCGGAATGGCCGGACAGTTTCTTGTCATGCGGGATGGCGACGCCGCATAGCGTGACGTGGTCGCCAGGCTCGAACGCGTGGACGTCGTAGCCATTGCCGGTTCTGATATCGGGAAAGCGCATGCGCTCGCTGGAAAGTCGTTGGTCCGCCATGGCGATGTCCCGTGCCCAGGTGAGTTTGACATTGTCCGGCGAGCCGGGAACGAGTTTGACCGGCATCTGCATCCACTCGGCGATCGCGGCGTCGTCGGTAAAGTCGGTTTTGCCGCTGTTATAGGCTTCCTCATGCATCGCCATGATCGCCAGGAATGGAAAACCCTGCGGCGTTTGCGCTGCGTGAAGCCCGCTCCGGGACACTGTTTCAGCGACCATGCCGGCGGCGGATTCGCGTTTGAGCGTGTCGGCAACGGGCAGCGCCGGGAGCGCGCCTTCGCGCTCGCCGATGGCTGCGATCGTGCGGTCGATCAGATCCGCGTCGACGAAGGGGCGCGCCGCGTCGTGGATGAGAACCTTGTCCGGTGCGTGGCTTCTCAGCGCCAGCAGGCCGAGCCGAACCGAATCTTGCCGGGTGGGGCCACCCGCAATTGCCGTGACGCGATCGGCGTGCACGCCGACCGCATGTCGAAAAAGGTCATGATCCTCGGCGTGAATAGCCACGACGAGCGGGCCGATACGCGGATGCGCCAGGAAAATATCGATGACGTGGGCGATGACGGCGCGACCGCCGATCTGCTGATATTGCTTCGGGCCGTCGGCCTGTCCGGCACGCGCGCCGCGGCCGGCCGCAACAATAACCACCGCGACCTTGCCGTCCGCCTCCAAAACCTGATTTTCGCTCGCGTCAGTCATGCCGATTGGCTTAGCGCACGATCCCCAAAAGTGTAATCGGTTTTCGGAGAGATCGTAGGCGAACATGAAGTCCTAAAACGTCCATTGCGTGTCCGTGTAAGGCGCGGCGCTATGCTCGGGACTGCAGCCGAGCTCGGCATTTCCCAATTGCGCCTTAATGTGGCGTCATTCCGCGTTGCACATTGCGGCCGATATGGCTAGAGAATGTGCAGCAAATGAACATGCTTGGTTTTTGTGCATGCTTGACCTGACCAAATTGGCCGCACCTCTCGATGTCGGCGGCGTGAGTATCCGCAATCGCGTGTTCCTCGCGCCGATGTCGGGAATTACCGACGAGCCGTTCCGGCGACGCGCCCATGCGCATGGCGCCGGCCTGGTCGTGTCCGAAATGGTGGCAAGCGGCGAGCTCGCTAAAGGCAGGGCCGGCTGCGACCTGCGCATACGTCATTCGGGCCTGCCCGTCCATATGGTGCAGCTTGCCGGCCGCGAAGCGGCACACATGGCCGAAGGCGCACGCATCGCCGCCGGCGAGGGCGCCGATATCATCGACATCAATATGGGTTGCCCCGCCAAGAAGGTGACCGGCGGCTATGCCGGTTCGGCACTGATGCAGAACCTCGATCATGCACTGTCGCTGGTAGACGCCGTGGTCGGCGCGGTCGGTGTGCCGGTGACGCTGAAGATGCGGCTCGGCTGGGACGAAACGGCGCTCAACGCACCTGACCTGGCGCGCCGTGCCGAGCAGGCGGGCGTCAAGATGGTAACGGTGCACGGCCGCACGCGCTGCCAGTTCTACCAGGGCAAGGCTGATTGGCGTGCTATAGCCCGCGTCAAGGCTGCCGTGTCGATCCCGGTCGTCGCCAATGGCGACGTGTCTTCGTCTGCGCAAGCCGCCGCTGTTCTGGAGCAGTCCGGCGCCGATGCGGTGATGGTCGGCCGCGCCCACTACGGCGCGCCCTGGGCCGCCGGAACCATCGCGGCCGCGGCGGCGGGCGAGCTTGCCCATCTGCCGGAAAGCGCTGCGGAACTGGCCGACTACATCATTGCCCACTACGAGGACATGCTTGCGCTCTACGGCGTCGAAAGTGGCTTGCGCCAGGCGCGCAAGCACCTCGGCTGGTATCTGGACCGCCATGCCGGCGCCGGCGCCGACGAAAAGCGCAAGGCCATTCTCACGTCGTTCGATCCCGCGCGGACGATCACCTTGCTTCGCGAGGTGTTTTCGGCCGCCGAGCAAACACCCTTGCGGAGCGCCGCATGAACGCCTCGGTCGGCCAGAGCCCGGAAATGGCGGATGCCGCCCAGATCGTGCTCAACACCATCCGCCGTCCGGTCATCATGATCAGCCCGGAGGGGTTCATCACCTTCGCCAACGCCGATGCGGAAGACTTCTTCCGCTCGAGCGCGACGATGCTCGCCCGTAACACGCTGTCAAAGCTCATCCCCTTCGGCAGCCCGTTGCTGACACTGGTCGACCAGGTGCGCGAGCGCCGGGCCCCCGTCAACGAGTACCGCGTCGACGTGTCGTCTCCGCGTCTCGGCATCGAGAAGGTGGTCGATCTCTATGTCGCCCCGGTGCCGGAGTTTCCAGGCTCCGTCGTGGTTATGTTCCAGGAAAGGTCGATGGCCGACAAGATCGACCGGCAGATGACACATCGCGGCGCCGCGCGCTCGGTGACCGGTCTGGCGGCGATGCTGGCTCACGAGATCAAGAACCCGCTCTCCGGCATCAGGGGCGCTGCCCAGCTGCTTGAACTGTCCGCTTCCGACGAGGATCGCGCGCTGACGCGGCTGATCACCGACGAGACCGACCGCATCGTTTCGCTGGTCGACCGCATGGAGGTGTTTTCCGACGAGCGGCCGATCGACCGTTACCCGGTCAACATCCATGTCGTGCTCGACCATGTGAAGGCGATCGCCAAGAACGGTTTTGCGAAAAAAATCAAGATATTGGAGGATTATGATCCTTCATTGCCTCCGGTTTTCGCCAACCGTGACCAGCTCATCCAGGTGTTCCTCAATCTGGTCAAGAACGCCGCCGAGGCGATCGGCGGCGATCCCCAAGGTGAAATCGTCCTGTCGACGGCCTTCCGGCCCGGCATTCGCGTTTCGGTTCCAGGCACCCAGGACCGCGTGTCGCTGCCGCTCGAGTTCTGCGTGCGCGACAACGGTTCCGGCGTCTCGGAGGATATCCTGCCGATCCTGTTCGATCCCTTCATCACCACCAAGCCGAACGGCTCGGGACTGGGTCTCGCGCTGGTAGCCAAGATCGTTGGTGAGCATGGCGGCATCATCGAATGCGAATCGACGCCGCGCGCGACGATGTTCCGCATCCTGATGCCGGCCTGGAAGGAAACGGCGCTCGGCGCCGATGAATACGCTGAAGGAGACCGCAAATGACCGTTCGCGGCAATATTCTCGTCGCCGACGACGATGCGGCGATCCGTACGGTCCTCAACCAGGCCCTTTCGCGTGTCGGCCACGAGGTGCGCGTGACCTCCAATGCCTCGACGCTGTGGCGCTGGGTGGCGGCGGGTGAGGGCGATCTCGTCATCACCGACGTGGTGATGCCGGACGAGAACGCATTCGACATGCTGCCGCGCATCAAGAAGGCCCGGCCGGAGCTGCCCGTCATCGTCATGAGTGCCCAGAATACGTTCATGACGGCGATCCGTGCCTCCGAGACAGGCGCCTACGAATATCTGCCGAAGCCCTTCGACCTCACCGAGCTCCTCAACATCGTCAACCGGGCGCTGTCGGAGCCGCGGCGCCCCAAGATCGACGCGCGGCCGGAAGAGCAGCCCGAGACGATGCCGCTGGTCGGCCGCTCGGCCGCCATGCAGGACATCTATCGCATGCTGGCGCGCATGATGCAGACCGACCTGACGGTGATGATTTCGGGCGAGTCGGGCACCGGCAAGGAGCTGGTGGCGCGTGCGCTGCACGAATATGGCCGCCGCCGTGGCGGCCCTTTCGTTGCCATCAATATGGCGGCGATCCCGCGCGACCTGATCGAATCGGAACTGTTCGGCCATGAGAAGGGCGCCTTCACCGGCGCGCAGAACCGCTCAACCGGCCGCTTCGAACAGGCCGAAGGCGGCACGCTGTTCCTTGACGAGATCGGCGACATGCCGATGGAAGCGCAGACGCGCCTGCTGCGCGTCCTTCAACAGGGCGAGTACACGACGGTCGGCGGGCGCACGCCGATCAAGACCGACGTGCGCATCGTCGCCGCCACCAACAAGGATTTGCGCACGCTGATCAACCAGGGGCTCTTCCGCGAGGATCTTTTCTATCGCCTCAATGTCGTGCCCCTCAGGCTGCCGGCACTGCGCGAGCGCTCCGAGGACGTGCCGGACCTCGTCCGGCACTTCTTCAAGCTCGGCGAGATGGAGGGTCTCCAGACCAAGCGTATCTCGTCGGGCGGCATCGAATTGATGAAGCGCTATCCCTGGCCGGGCAATGTGCGCGAACTGGAAAACCTGGTCCGCAGGCTCGCCGCGCTCTATTCACAGGACGAAATCTCCGCCGAGATCATCGAGGCGGAACTGAAGACCGGCGAGCGCCCCGTGGTGCCGGGCGGCGGCAACCTCATTCCCGACGACCTGTCCATCGGCCAGGCGGTCGAGCATTTCCTGCAGCGCTATTTCACCTCGTTTGCCGGCGAATTGCCGCCTGCCGGCCTCTACCAGCGCATTCTCTCGGAGGTCGAATATCCGCTGGTGTTGGCCTCGATGACCGCGACGCGCGGCAACCAGATCAAAGCCGCGGAACTGCTGGGGCTCAACCGCAACACGCTGCGCAAGAAGATTCGCGAACTCGGCGTCAACGTCTACAAATCGTCACGCCAGGCCTGAGCCGGGATCGAGCCGAAGCGCTTTTCCGGGGACTGGCCGCGAAAGATTTCCGTCCAGGCCACACTTGTTGCATAATCGCCACAATGCGTTGCATAGATCCGACGCAATCACTGGCTCTAGACGGCGACATGGCTTCGCAGGCTCCGACACCGAACGAACCGCTTTTCAACGACCCCGGCACGCGTGACGGGCGCCGGCTGCTGGCGCTGCCCGGCGTGGTGGCGGTGGTCGGTGCGCTGGTCATGGCTGCCATTTCGTTCGCCATTCTGGTCGGCGCGACGCCGATTGCGCCCGACGCCAGGACAACCTGGGCGCTGATCGCGCTCAACGCCGTCTTCGTCCTGTTGCTGATCGCACTGATCGGCCGCGAGGTGCATCGCATCGTCATGGCGCGCCGGCATGGCAAGGCAGCCTCGCGGCTGCATGTGCGCATCGTGGCCATGTTCGCGCTCGTCGCCGCCATCCCCGCCATCATGGTGGCCATCATTGCGTCGATTACGCTCGATATCGGCCTCGACCGCTGGTTCGAGATTCGCACCAAGACGATCGTCAATTCGTCGCTGTCCATCGCCGATGCCTATGTGCAGGAAAACGCGCGCAACCTGCAGGGCACGACGCTGTCGATGGCCTATGACCTCGACGCCTCGCGCACGCTGTACGGCCTCGACCGGACTGGCTTCCTCGATCTGATGAGCAAGGAAGCGGTGGGCCGCTCGCTGGCACATGCCGCGCTGATCAAGCCCGACGGCTCCTTCGTGATGAGCGCCAAGACCGATGCCGACTTCGCCATGCCGGAACCGCCGGAGGGAGCGGTCGCCAGCGCCACTGATGGCAAGCCGGTTCTGATCGAGCCGCGCACGCGCAACATCATGGGCGCTATCGTCAAGCTGCGTGAGATCGAGGGACTCTACCTCTACACGATCCGGCTGGTCGATCCCGAGGTGATAAAGGCGCGTCAGATCGTCAGATCGAACACCGACGAATATCGCAATCTCGAAGACAACAGGCGCACTTCGCAGGTGGCTTTCGCGTTGCCTTATCTGTCGTTGACTTTGATTATCATCCTGTCGGCAATCTGGACCGGCATTGCCGTGGCCGACCGGCTGGTGCGGCCGATTCGTCAGCTCATCGGCGCTGCCGACGAGGTCGCGACCGGCAATCTCGACGTCGCCGTGCCGGTGCGCCCGTCCGACGGCGACGTTGCCTCGCTCGGTAATACTTTCAACAAGATGCTGCAGGAATTGAAATCGCAGCGCAACGAGATCCTGTCGGCCAAGGATCTGATCGACGAGCGACGGCGCTTTTCGGAAGCGGTGCTGGCCGGTGTCACCGCGGGCGTCATCGGCGTCGATCCCTATGGCATCGTCACCATCGTCAACCGCTCGGCCGAGTCCATGCTGGCCATTTCGGCCAGTGCGGCGTTGGGGCAGAACCTTGCCGCCATTCTCCCGCATGTCGGCCGCGTCTTCGAGATCGGCCGCCAGTCGGGTAAGCCCGTCTATCGCGAGCAGGTGACGTTTTTCCGCGCCGGCACGGAGCGGACTTTCAACGTACAGATCACCATCGAGGCCGGCGATAACGGCACGGAGGAGAAATCCTACGTCGTGACGGTCGACGACATCACCGATCTGGTCCAGGCGCAGCGCTCCTCGGCCTGGGCCGATGTGGCGCGCCGAATCGCCCATGAGATCAAGAACCCGCTGACGCCGATCCAGCTTTCAGCCGAGCGCATCAAGCGCCGCTACGGTAAGGTCATCACCGAGGACCGCGAGGTCTTCGACCAGTGCACCGACACCATCATCCGGCAGGTCGAGGATATCGGCCGCATGGTCGACGAATTCTCCGCTTTCGCGCGCATGCCGAAGCCCGAGATGAAGTCCATCGACCTGCGCGAAGCCCTGCGCGAAGCCTCGTTCCTGGTCGAGGTGAGCCGTTCCGACATCACGTTCGAGCGCATATTCGGCAACGAACCGCTCAAGGGTACTTTCGACAGCCGCCTGTTGGCGCAGGCTTTCGGCAACGTGATCAAGAACGCCGCCGAAGCGATCGACGGGCTGGAACAGAAGGACGGTTCGCACGGCATAATCCGGATTCAAGCCGGACGTCAGAATGGCGCGATTCGCATCGACGTCATCGACAATGGCAAAGGCCTGCCGCGGGAGAATCGCCAACGGCTGCTGGAGCCCTACATGACCACGCGTGAGAAGGGCACGGGCCTTGGCCTCGCCATCGTCAAGAAGATCGTGGAGGACCATGGCGGCAGGCTGGAGCTCCACGATGCGCCTGCGGATTTCCATGGCGGGCGCGGCGCGATGATCAGCATCATCCTGCCACCTGCGGCCGTGGCGCCAGCGCGCGGCGAAAGCAGGACGGAACACGAAAGAGAAACTGAAAAGGTCGGTAATGGCGTCTGATATTCTGATCGTCGATGACGAGGAAGACATCCGTGAGCTCGTCGCAGGCATACTGAGCGACGAAGGTCACGAAACCCGCACGGCATCCGATGCCGACACCGCTCTGGCGGCCATCGCCGACCGAGCGCCGCGGCTGATTTTCCTCGACATCTGGTTGCAGGGTTCGCGCCTGGACGGTCTGGCTTTGCTGGACGAGATCAAGACCATGCACCCCAACCTGCCGGTGGTGATGATTTCGGGCCATGGCAACATCGAAACCGCGGTCTCCGCCATCAGACGCGGCGCTTATGACTTCATCGAGAAGCCCTTCAAGGCGGACAGGCTGATTCTGATTGCCGAGCGTGCGCTGGAAACCTCCAAGCTGAGGCGCGAAGTTTCCGATCTCAAGCTGCGCAGCGGCGAGACCTTCGACCTGATCGGCATGTCGTCGGCGATGAGCCAGTTGCGCCAGACCATCGAGCGCGTCGCGCCGACCAACAGCCGCGTCATGATCATTGGCCCCTCCGGATCTGGCAAGGAGCTGGCCGCGCGCGCCATCCACACGCTGTCGGCGCGCAAGAGCGCGCCTTTCGTGACGCTGAGCGCCGCCAACATCACGCCCGAACGCATGGAGATCGAACTGTTCGGCACCGAATCGAACGGCGTAGAGCGCAAGGTCGGCGCCCTGGAGGAAGCCCATCGCGGCATCCTCTACATCGATGAGGTGGCCGACATGCCGCGCGAGACGCAGAACAAGATCCTGCGTGTGCTGGTCGAACAGCAGTTCGAGCGCGTCGGCGGCACCAAACGGGTCAAGGTCGATGTCCGCATCATCTCCTCGACGTCGCAGAACCTGGAGGCGATGATCGCTGATGGCCGTTTCCGCGAGGATCTATACCATCGCCTCGCGGTGGTACCGGTGATGGTGCCGGGACTTGCCGAGCGGCGCGAGGACATTCCTTATCTCGTTGACAATTTCATGAAGCAGATCGCCCGTCAGGCCGGCATCAAGCCGCGCCGCATCGGCGATGACGCCATGGCGGTGCTGCAGGCGCACAATTGGCCAGGCAATGTTCGCCAATTGCGCAACAATGTCGAACGGCTGATGATCCTGGCGCGCGGCGACAATGTCGATGCGCCGATCACCGCCGACCTGTTGCCGTCCGAAATCGGCGATGTCATGCCGCGCACGCCGAACCAGTCGGACCAGCACATCATGGCGCTGCCGCTGCGCGAGGCGCGCGAACAATTCGAGAAGGACTATCTGATCGCCCAGATCAACCGGTTCGGCGGCAACATTTCGAAAACGGCCGAGTTCATCGGCATGGAGCGTTCCGCGCTGCACCGCAAGCTGAAGTCGCTCGGCGTCTGACCTGATGTCTTGAAGGGTTCGGCGTTTGAGGGATCGCCGACCGCTTGGGGTTTGTCTGCACAATGGCGGACGGAAAACGGTTACAAGTTTTTCCTGGAATTGCTTCAGTGGCCCACGCGATTATCCATCACTGTTGAGGCGGAATCGCCTAAACAAGCCGAAGCAGATCCCCCGAGGTGACAAATGCCGCGTATTGCCTATGTGAACGGGCGCTACACCGCTCATGCCGATGCCGCCGTGCATATCGAAGACCGTGGCTACCAGTTCTCCGACGGCGTTTACGAGGTCTGCGAAGTGGCGCGGGGCTTCATCGTCGACATGCCGCGTCACCTTGCCCGGCTGAAGCGTTCGCTGGGCGAGCTGTCGATCGGCTGGCCGGTCACCCCAGGCGTCCTGCCGCTCATCATGCGCGAAGTGGTCAACCGCAACCATGTCGTCAACGGCCTGGTTTATGTCCAGGTCACACGCGGCGTCGCCAGCCGCGACTTCGCCTTCCCCTCGGCTGACACCAAGCCGTCGCTGGTGATCACCGCCAGGAAGCTGGATCCCGCTGCTGGGGCCAAACGGGCCGAGACCGGCATCGCCGTCATCACAGTGCCCGAGAATCGCTGGGATCGCGTCGATATCAAGAGCACCGGCCTGCTGCCCAATGTGTTGGCCAAGCAGAAGGCCAAGGAAGCTGGCGCGCAGGAAGCCTGGTTCGTGGATACGGACGGCAACGTCAAGGAAGGCGGGTCGTCGAATGCCTGGATCGTCACCAGGGACGGCGTTCTGGTCACCAGGCCGGCCGAGCACGGCATTCTGCGCGGCATAACCCGCACCACCATGTTTGAAGTGGCGGCCAAGCTCGGCCTCAAGATCGAGGAACGCGGCTTTTCCGTCGCCGAGGCAAAGGCGGCGAGGGAGGCTTTCATCAGTTCCGCGACCACGATCGCCATGCCGGTCGTGGCCATAGACGGCGATCCGGTCGCCAACGGCCACCCCGGCTCGATAACACTTTCGTTGCGGCAAGCCTTTTTTGACATTGCGGAAAAAAGTCCAGCCTGATAACCGCACAGGTGGAATGAACATCAATATATCTCGTTCTGCTTGTCGTTACTGACGACAAGACGGTGTTTGCGCGCTTGACATGTGCTGGTTAATTTGGCGCATTGGCCTGCAAACCGAAGGGGATCGGCGAAAGACAAGAACAATGGCGGAACGATCGCAAAACCTTCAGGACCTGTTCCTGAACTCTGTTCGCAAGAGCAAGAACCCGCTCACCATCTTTCTCATCAACGGCGTGAAGCTGACCGGCGTCGTCACTTCATTCGACAATTTCTGTGTCCTGCTGCGCCGCGACGGCCACTCTCAGCTCGTCTACAAGCACGCCATTTCCACGATCATGCCGAGCCAGCCGGTTCAGATGTTCGATGGCGAGGAAAGCCAGGGCGCCTGATTGGCACGTGAGAAGGACCCGGACCGCAGCGTTCGTGGAAAATCAGCACATCAGCCGGGGACGGAAGCCGAGGGTCCGACCCGGGCAGTCGTCATCGTGCCGGTGCTTACCCGCCAGTCGCGCGGCGAGGACGACACCAGCCGTCCGCGGCTGACGCGCTCGGCCGAGGCCCGTCATGATGAGGCTGTCGGCCTTGCCCGCGCCATCGATCTTGATCTGATCCACACGGCCGTGGTTACCGTCAACGATCCACGCCCGGCGACCTTGCTCGGCAGCGGCAAGGTCGAGGAGTTGGCGGAGATCGTCAAGGAAGGGCACGCGGAGGTGGTCATCGTCGATCATCCGCTGACGCCGGTGCAGCAGCGCAATCTCGAGAAGGAATTCAACGCCAAGGTGCTGGACCGTACCGGGCTGATCCTCGAGATCTTCGGCGAGCGCGCCCGCACCAAGGAAGGCACGCTGCAGGTCGAGCTTGCCCATCTCAACTACCAGAAGGGCCGGCTGGTGCGCAGCTGGACCCACCTCGAGCGCCAGCGCGGCGGTGCCGGCTTCCTCGGCGGCCCCGGCGAAACCCAGATCGAATCGGATCGGCGCGTCCTGCAGGACAAGATCGTCAAGTTGAAGCACGAGCTGGAGACGGTGCGCCGCACCCGCGACCTGCATCGTGCCAAGCGCAAGAAGGTGCCGTTTCCGGTGGTGGCCATCGTCGGCTACACCAATGCCGGAAAATCGACGCTGTTCAACAAGCTGACCGGGGCAGGGGTGCTGGCGCAGGACATGCTGTTCGCAACGCTCGATCCGACGCTGCGCCGCGTGCGGCTGCCGCACGGCACGCCGATCATTCTCTCGGATACGGTCGGCTTCATCTCGGACCTGCCGACGCATCTCATCGCGGCTTTCCGCGCCACGCTTGAAGAGGTGGTCGAGGCGGATCTCGTCATCCATTTGCGCGACATCTCCGATCCCGACACATCCGCCCAGGCCGAGGACGTCGAGCGCATCCTGGCCGATCTCGGCGTCGACGCCGGCGATACCAAGCGGGTCATCGAGGTCTGGAACAAGGTCGACCTGCTCGATGAAGGCAATCGCGCACGGCTGCTTGCCGAGAGTACGGATGCCAAGGCGCCTCCCGTCGCCATATCGGCCGTCACGGGCGAGGGCATCGATGCGCTGAACGCGATCATCGAGACACGGATGTCCGGCGAACTCGAAGATCTGACGGTGACGATCGAGCCGGCGCAGTTCGGCCTTGTCGACTGGCTTTACCGCAATGGCGATGTCGTTTCGCGAACCGACAACGAGGACGGCAGCGCCACCATCTCGCTGAAGGCGACGCAAAGTGCCCGCGAAGAGATCGAAAGCAGATTGCGTCGCAAGAATAACGGCTAACGCCAGTTATTTCGCGCTCTTCGCTTCCTGCCAGAGCGTTTCCATTTCGTCCAGATCAGCCTTTTCCAGCGAGCTGCCGGATTTCTCCAGGGCCTGCTCGACATAGTGGAAGCGCGAACGGAATTTCTCGTTGGTGCCGCTCAGCGCTGCTTCCGAATCGAGCCTGAGGTGACGGCCGAGATTCACGACGGCAAACAGCATATCGCCGAATTCGTCCTTGATCTCGGCGGCTTCGCCCTTGGCCAGGGCCTCGCGCAATTCGCCGATCTCTTCCTCGATCTTGTCGAGGATAGGCGCTGCCTCGCTCCAGTCGAAACCGACACGGGCGGCCTTCTCCTGAAGTTTCAGGGCCCGCGTCAGTGCAGGCAGGGCGACCGGCACGCTGTCCAGAAACCCCTTGCCATTGTCTTCCGGGTCGAGACCGCGCGCGAGACGGGCGCTACGCTTCTCAGCCTTCTCTTGCGCCTTGATCTTCTCCCACATGCCCTTGGCCATGCCGGCGCTGCGCGCCTTCTCGTCACCGAAGACATGCGGATGGCGGCGGATCATCTTCGTGGTGATGGCCTGGACCACGTCCCCGAAAGCGAACTCGCCGGCCTCCTCAGCCATCTGCGCGTGGTACACGACCTGCAAAAGGAGATCGCCGAGTTCGTCGCGCAGGTCGTCGAGATCGCCGCGCGCGATGGCGTCGGCCACCTCATAGGCCTCCTCGATCGTGTAAGGCGCGATGGTCGAGAAATCCTGTTCGATGTCCCACGGACAGCCGGTCTTCGGCGCGCGCAGCGCCGCCATGATTTCGATCAGGCGCGAAATGTCTTTCGATGGCTTCATGCGGCGGATGCTATCGCGCGGTCCGCCGCGCGGCCAATGCTGTCGGCCGGCGAAGCGGGCTTGTCCACAGTTGCGCCGGACAAGTCCGGTCAGTCGAGCACGGAAACGATCGCCTTGGCGAGCTTGTCCATGCCGTCTTCCGGCAGGCCGGCGACATTGATGCGGCTGTCGCCGACCATGTAGACGCCATACTCCGCGCGCAGCCGTTCGACCTGCGCTTCCGTGAGCCCCAGCCGGGAAAACATGCCGCGATGGCTGGCGACGAAATCGAAGCGGTCGGAGTTGGACTGCCGGCGCAGCGCCTCGGCGAATTGCACCCGAAGTCTCAGCATGCGCAAGCGCATCTCCTCGAGCTCGGCTTCCCAGTCCGCGCGCAAGGCCGCGTCCTCAAGCACGATGCGCACCGCCGCCGCGCCGTGGTCCGGCGGCATCGAATACATGGCACGAGCCGCCGACAGCATCTGGCCCAGCGCCACATCGGCCTGCGCGCTGTCCTTCGCCAGGATCATCGCAGCGCCGACACGGTCGCGGTAGACGGCGAAGTTCTTCGAGCAACTGGACGCGACGACCATTTCCGGAACCTTTTCGGCCAGCAGCCGCAGTCCGGCGGCATCGGCCTCGAGGCCATCGCCAAAGCCCTGATAGGCAATGTCGACAAACGGCAGCAGGCCGCGCTCGACGACGAGATCGGTGACAGCGGCCCACTGCGCGATGTCCAGATTGGCGCCGGTCGGGTTGTGGCAGCAGCCATGCAGCAGCACCACGTCGCCGCTCTTTGCGGTGCGCAGTGCTGCCAGCATGTCGTCGAAGCGAACGGCGCCCGATGCCGCGTCGAAATAGGGATACTCACGGATTTGCAGCCCGGCGGCGCGCATCACCGGCATGTGGTTCGGCCAGGTGGGATCGGACAACCAGATCGTCGCATCGGCGCGGGTTCGCATCAAAAGCTCGGCCACCAGCCGCAACGCGCCGGAGCCGCCCGGCGCCTGCGCGGCACGGATCCGCGTCATGTCTGCACCCGGACCGAAGGCGAGCCAGGCCATCACGGTATTGAACCCGGTGTCGCCGGCGAGGCCGAGATAAGTCTTGGTGTCCTGACCCTGCAGCAGCCGCTTCTCCGCCTCGCGGACGGCCCGCATGACCGGCGTCTTGCCGTCGCGATCCTTGTAGACGCCGACACCAAGGTCGACCTTGTCGGGTCGAGGATCGGCGCGATAGAGGCCGATCAAGGCAAGGATCTTGTCGGCGGCAGCCGGCTGAAGGTTTTCAAACATCTGCATGGTTCCGTTGGCGCGGCGGAGTGATACGCAAATCGAACCCCTTGCACCAGCGGTTTTAACTCTCGCCAGCCCGAATCGCATAGCCTTGGCATCGCCGCGAGCTACGTCCGCGGTTGCATATCTGCGGCGTTTCGCGAAAAAATCTGCAGGGCCGGGATTAAAACCCCCACATGTTCCGTAAACAGGGCATGAAACGGTCGATGCCACGCTTCGATATCGTCGGACAACTCGGCTCGCTCAGGCGTTACGCGCGCTCGCTGACGCGCGACGGTGCCGATGCCGAGGATCTCGTGCATGACGCTCTTGTGCGTGCCTATGAGCGGCGCGGCACCTTCCGCTCGGGCGGAAATTTGCGCGCCTGGCTGCTGTCCATCGTCCATAACACGTTCGTCGACCGCATGCGCTCGCGACGCTCGGAAGCAGCGCGCCTCGAACAGGCTGGATACCTTGCGGACGCCAGCGCGCCGGCGCCGCAGGAGCATTCGGTGCGCCTGGGCCAGGTGCGCGATGCTTTTTTCAGCCTGCCCGAAGAACAGCGCTCGGCCCTGCATCTCGTCGCCATTGAGGGCCTTTCCTACAGCCAGGCGGCCGATGCCAGCGGCGTGCCGCTCGGAACGCTGATGTCGCGCATCGGCAGGGCACGCGCCGCGCTTCGCGAGATGGAGGAGGGGGCTCCGGCGAAGGCGAAAAATCACCTCAGGATTGTCGGAGGCCCGTCATGACAGCAACTATCGACCCCGTGACGGACGCCGATCTCGACGCCTATGTCGACGATCAGCTCGACGTCTCGCGCCGCATCGAAGTCGAGGCCTTCCTCTCCGCCCGACCGGAAGCGGCCGCGCGTGTGATGTCGGATCTCAGGATGCGGGACGAACTGCGCGTGGCGCTGGCGGGGTCAGGCGGCATGGCGAGGCCGGCCACGACCGATGCCGCGCGGCGCCTGGAGAGGGGGCTTGCCCGGGGCCGTATCTTCGGTGTCTTGCAGCGTGCCGCGGCGGTGGCCGCTTTCGTCGCCGCCGGGTGGCTTGCCAACGGCATAGTCGGGCCGATGTCGGTAACGAAGGTCGTCGCCTCGCCGCAGCCGCCCGCCTATGTCGACGAGGCGGTGCGCGCACACAGGACGACCCTTGTGCGCGAGACCATGCCCTCGCAGGCCGAGGCGCCAAACTACAATGCCGGCGAAATCCGCGCGGCGACGGCCATCGTCATGCCGTCCTTGCCCAAGGACTGGAAGGTCCGCGACGTGCAGGTCTATCCGTCGCGCTTTGGGCCCAGCGTCGAAATGGCGGTCGAGACCAAGGAGATGGGCCTGGTGTCGCTGTTCGCGATCCGGCCGGGAACCTTCGACGTGGTCAAGCCGACCGTCGCGCCCTCGGGCGATATTTCCTCGGCCTATTTCCAGATCGGCGAGGTCGCCTATGCGGTGGTCGCGCAGGGCGAGGTCCGTGACCTCGACCGCGCCGCGGAGACGCTTGCCAGAACGCTTTACTGATCCGTTCACAAAGGAGAATGCAAATGAACACGCCCAATCTGGGATACCGCGTCGGCACCGGCGCCCAAAGCGGCGCCCTCTACGACGAAGGCCTGCGCCAGCACATGCTGCGCGTCTACAACTATATGGGCCTCGGGCTCGTGGTGACCGGCCTCGTCGCCTTCATGGTGTCGTCGACGCCCGCGCTCTACGTGCCGATCTTTTCCAGCCCGCTGAAATGGGTGGTGATGCTGGCGCCGCTCGCCTTCGTCCTGCTGTTCTCGTTCAAGATGCAGACGATGTCGGCGGCAAGCGCGCAGGCGATGTTCTGGGCCTTCTGTGCGGTCATGGGGCTGTCGCTGGCCTCGGTATTCCTGGTTTTCACCGGAACCAGCATCGCGCGCACCTTCTTCATCGCCGCCACCATGTTCGGCGCCACCAGCCTCTACGGCTACACGACCCGGCGTGACCTGACCCAGTTCTCGTCCTTCCTGATCATGGGCCTGATCGGCGTGGTGATTGCCAGCATCGTCAACATCTTCCTCGGCTCGACCGCTTTGCAGTTCGCCATCTCGGTGATCGGCATCGCCGTGTTCATCGGCCTGACTGCCTGGGACACGCAGTCGATCAAGGAGCAGTATGCGGAGAACTTCGACGCGGAGTCGCGGCAGAAACTGGCCGTTTTCGGCGCCTTCTCGCTCTACCTCAACTTCGTCAACATCTTCCAGTTGCTGCTGAACTTCACCGGCGAGCGGGAATAGTCCGAACTGTAGCAGGCAACATTTGGCATCTTGCCGTGGCCGGAGGGAAATCTCCGGCCACTCTTCATTTGAGACGGCGCCTGGCCCACTTGTGCCATCGCAGGTTCATCGTGACTGTGTGAAACGCAATGCAAACCGCCGCCTTGAGTTCACGCCTGGCCATTTGCTAGCCTGCCGGCCAAGCAAAGACAAACCGCGAGAACATATGGCACAGGAAAGCCAGACACTTCATGGCGACGGCATTTCGGCCGTGATAGTCGGGCAGGGGGCGGAACTGGTCTCCTTGCGCGATGCGGATGGGCTGGAACTTGTGTGGCAGGCCGGACCGGCCTGGCGCCGTCATTCCCCGGTGTTGTTTCCGATCGTCGGCCGGCTGAAGGGCGATCAACTGCGCCATCGCGGCCAGACCTATCCGATGACGCAGCACGGCTTCGCCCGCGATAAGTCGTTTGCCTGGGCGGAGAGGGGTTCTCGGTCCTGCATGCTGGTGCTCACTGACGACGCGGAGACCCGAACGCACTACCCTTTCGCCTTCCGTCTGGCGGTAACCTACACTCTCGACCGTCGGCAGCTTGGCGTCACGTTCGAGATCACCAACACCGGCGACGAGCCGCTGCCGGCGTCGATCGGGGCGCACCCGGCATTCAACTGGCCGCTGCTGCCGGATCTGCCCAAGGAGGCTTACCGCCTGACCTTTGCACAGCCCGAGCCTGCGCCGATCCGCCGTCTCAAGGACGGGCTGCTGCTGACGGCGCGGCAGCCGACGCCCATCGAGGGCAACAGTCTCGCTCTGTCGGGTCGCCTGTTCGACGAGGATGCCGTGATCCTGGACCAGCCTGCCAGCACCGCCGTGCGTTACGGCGCCGACCGCGGTCCGGCGATCGAGATGCATTGGCACGGATTTCGGGAACTAGGCATCTGGTCCAAGCCGGGTGGCGCGCCGTTCCTCTGCATCGAGCCCTGGTACGGCCTCGCCAGCCCGGCGGATTTCGACGGCGATTTCGCCGACAAGCTAGGACTCATGCTGATCGAGCCGGCCGGAAGGCGCGTGCTCGGCTACCGGATCGAACTTCAACCGCGGGCGCATTAGCTGAAAGCTGGCGCCGCGTTCATGGATGGTGGAGTTGGTCGTAAACATCCAGCCCGCTTGATTTGGAGGAATACAGCATGGACCGATTCACCGGCGGTTGCCTGTGCGGCAACGTCCGAATTGTGGCGACTGGACGCCCATACCGGGTGGGCCTCTGTCACTGTCTCGATTGCCGCAAGCATCACGGGGCTCTTTTTCACGCTTCCGCAATTTTCCCTCAGGACGCGGTGACGATCGACGGCGAAACACGCGACTATGCCGGGCGGTTTTTCTGTCCGCGCTGCGGCTCGACCATTTTCGGCCGCACCGCCGACGAAATCGAAGTGAACCTGGGATCCCTGGATGCCCCTGACCAACTGAAGCCGACCTACGAAAGCTGGATCATCCGTCGCGAAGCCTGGTTGCCGCCGTTTCCGCTCACGAGACGATATGAGCGCGATCGTGACGCCACGGGCCGCTTCGAGGAGTAGGCGGCACCAGGGGACCGGCGGCGAGTCATTCCGGAAGGCCGGCCTTGCGGAAGCCGTCGACAAAATGATCGAGCATCGCCGCATCGCGGAAGGGCTCCGTCCAGACCCAGTGGCTGGTGGTGAAATGCGGGTTGCCGACGAGGAACAGTTCGACCTCCGTGCGCGCCTCGTCGAGCCGGCCGAGCTGCGCGAGGCTGGCCGCCAGGAAGCGGCGTGAGCTCGTTCGGTAAGTCTCGTCCCGGCGCAACGTCTTGACGGCGGCCTCGTAGTCGCGCGCCGCATATTGCGCCGCGCCGAGTGTCAGATAGTACCAGCTTGCCGGAAACGGGTTGAGCCGGAACGCCTTGCGGATCTGCTCGAGCCCCTCCTCGACCCGCCCGGCCAGCACGGAGATGTCGGACAACGTCGCCCAGGCATCGGCCTCGTTGGGGTCGAGCTCGAACGCCCTGGCGAATTCCGCATCCGCTTCGGCGAAGTCGCGCTCATAGGCGAGCAGGTTGCCGAGCACCCAGCGGCAGCCGGCGTCATTGGGATCGATCGCCACCGCCTTGCGCGCCAGATCGAGGGCCAGGCGACGGTTGGGTTCCACCGGCTCGCCCCAATGTACCCATCCCATCCAGTGGTTCATGGCAAGCCAGCGATAGGCCTCGGCATAGTCGGGATCGAGTGCGACTGCGCGCGTCAGCATCAGATGCGCCTCCCGCGCCGTCTGCGGCGAATCGTCGATCAGCTTGCGCGCCCGAACGCAGAGATCGTAGGCCTCGAGATTCTTGGGCCGATTGCGCGGCAGCGGCGCGCGCAACCGGCCGAGCAGCGCTTCCACGATCTTGGCCGTCACCTCGTCCTGAACGGCAAAAATATCGTCCACCCCGCGATCGAAGCGTTCCGCCCACAGGTGATCGCCGCTCACGGCGTCGACCAGCTGGGCGTTGATGCGCACGCGTCCCGCGGCACGTCTTGCGCTACCTTCCAGGAGATAGCGCACGCCAAGCTCCCGGGCGATCTCGCGCACGTCCATGGCCTTTCCCTTGTAGGCAAAGGTCGAGTTGCGCGCGATGACGAACAAGCCCGAGGCCCTGGACAGGTCGGTGATCAGGTCTTCGGTCAATCCGTCGGCGAAGGGCTCCTGCTCGGGGTCGTTGCTGAGATTGACGAAGGGCAGCACGGCTATCGAGGGCTTGTCGGGCAGCGGCAAAGCTTTTCGCTTCGCGCCATCGAGGGATTCCACGATCCCGGCGAAGCGGTAGCCGACGCGCGGAACAGTGGCGATCCATTCCCCGCCGTCGGCGGGCTTACCAAGCAGCTTGCGCAGCTGCGCGATCTGGACGGTGAGATTGCCTTCCTCGACCGCTGTACCCGGCCATGCCGCATCCATCAGCTCGGCCTTGTCGAGGACTTCGCCTGGCCGTTCGACGAGCGCCGCCAGCAGCTTGAGCCCACGGTAGCCGACGGCAACGGGATTATCGTTCCGAAGCAGTGTTCCCGCATCCGGATCAAGCACAAACGGACCAAAGGCAAAGCGCGATCCCTGCATGAAGCGCATCTATAGCTCGTTTGGAACTTTTGAGAACTATTTGGGAGAGCTTAATTACGGCGCTGTTCGCATCCGGCACAATTCAACCTCTTTCAGGTCGAGGTCCCAAGTCGAGGACCCCACCCTCAAACCGTAGGAGGTTGCCATGAACGATACCCTTGCATCGACGCGGTGTCGGACCGCGCGGCCGAGGATGCCCGAGGGGCTGGCGGAAGCGTTGCATCGGCGCCTGACGACCCTGCGAAGCATTGTCGAGAGCTGGCACGATCGGAGCTGGCGCGAGCGGATACGCTTTCGCTGGGAGCTTGAGCGAATGACGAAGGACAATCCCCATCTGATCGACGACATCGGATTGACGAAACGGCAGGTCGAGGCAGAGCTAGCAAAACCCTTCTGGCAACGGTAGGCCGAATGCTGAGCAGATATCAGCGGCAAAGGGTAGGGCGGATTTCAGACCTGCCGGGCGATGGTACCAATCACATTGATGACGAGCCGTGCGGCGGTCAGGGCCGACAGGCGTCGATATCGGGACGTAGAGCGGCTTCGATGCTATGGGCCTGGACCTCGCGGGCGGTCACGAAGTGGCTGCCATAACGCAGGGCCGCTTAGACGTCGGTGTAAGGCGCGCGCTGCCAAGCAGGTGTTCGGCGAAGCGCTGCCGGCGCAGACCCTGGGAGGCGCTGAGTTTCGTCTGCCGCTATTATTGGCACGTTCAACTTCGCTGGAAGCAGTGATCCTGAACAAGGCGATCAGCCTGGTCGTGGTGGCCACGGCGTTGCCGTTCAGGGCGCAGACAGTGCCTGCTGGTCATCATCGCGGCCGTGCTGTTGTTCGGTACGAAGCGCTTGAATGCACCAGATCGCCGTCAACACGAGACGGCGATCTGGTGCCCATTCAAGCAGCCGCTCTCCCGCACCAGCCTGCCATCTCCATAAGTCGCATAAGATAGATTATGGAACTGTCGCATTGAGCTGATGCAGCGTATTGCCTTGATCTGTCCAGCAACGCTAGCCTACGGCGATGACGGGTTCAAACCGAACGATTGAGTCTGCCATCGAGGTGTTCGTGCACGGGCACAGCACTGGCAAGAGCCGTACCTTTCCTTACGAGACAAGTCGTGTCGGGTCGTTGTGGTTGATGCGCGATGCTGAGCGCAAGAACGCTCGCGATTACCGCAAGGAAGAATGGATCGCCTATCACGTCGATCCCGAGGACGTCGATGCGACTGCCCGGCAGCATGCGCGAGGAAGATTCCATGTCTGCGTCATGGTTGCGACAGCGGAGCCAGACGAGCCGACGCGAAGCGCATACAAGGCTCTCGGCTACCGGTTGCTCGGGACCGAAGGTTTCTTCGTGCGGCGGATAACCCAGATTCCGAGGCCGCCGCAGGCTGCCGTTTCGATCGAACGTGTGCAAACAGCCGAACTGGCGGTCCAGTTGGGAAAGATCACGCGCACACGGCCGATCCCGGACACTTTGCTTGGCGATGACGCTCCATTCCGCCAGTACGTGGCGATCGACGGAGAAGACATCGTCGGTCGCGTACGCAGCCTGGATGCTGTGGGCGCCACATGGTGCGCGGACATGTATGTCGAACCCTCGCACCGCCGCCGTGGCATCGGCCAGGCGCTTCTCTCAAGGATGTTGTGGGACGATCAGGCCCATGGTTCTAAGTCCTCCGTGCTGACGGCCACTCACACCGGGGCGCATCTGTACCCTCATGTCGGTTATGAGCGGATTGGAACGCTGTTCATGTTCGCGCCAAAGAGTATGGCGCCCCGATGAAGACTTCTTCCTATGATGCTGACTCATAAGGAATTTCAAGCGCCATGCCATCAAATGCCGGCTCGACATTTGCCGGAGTCTCAGCCATCACGGTAGCGTAGTCCAGCGGCCCATGCATATGGGTCAGCACGGCCCGTTTCGGAGCCAGCCGTTCGATCCATTCTAGCGCCTGGCCGAGCGACAGATGGCTCGGATGTGTCCTGTACTGAAGCGCGTCCACGATCAGGACATCAAGATTACGCAGCCGCTCGGCGGTGGCAGCCGGAAAATCGCTGATGTCGGGGCAATAGGCTAGTCCGCCGATGCGGAAGCCGAGCGATATGATGTCGCCATGGACCTGCGGCAGCGGCTCGAGGGTGAGGGCACCGCCCTCGCCTTCGATCACGACGGGATCGGCGTGATCGATGATATGGGCGTCGACGATCGGCGGATAGGAGCTGCCTGGCGGCGTCTCGAAACAATAGCCGAAGGCCTGGCGCAGCCGCAGCATCGTTGGCTGGTCGGCATGGATATCGATCCGCTGCCGCTGATCGAGCACGAAGCCGCGCAGGTCGTCGATGCCGTGGATGTGGTCGGCATGGGGATGCGTGTAGACGACCGCGTCGATGCGCTTGACCGAGGCCATCAGCATCTGCTGGCGGAAATCCGGTCCGGTGTCGATGACGACGGTGGTGCGGGTGCCGCTCGCGGCGATTCGCTCGACAAGGGCAGCCGTGCGCATGCGCCGGTTTTTCGGATTTTGCGGATCGCAATTGCCCCAGTCGCCGGTGATGCGCGGCGTGCCGGGTGACGAGCCGCAGCCGAGAATGGTGAGGCGCAGCCGGTCTGTCATCATTCAGGCGCTTTGCTCGGCGGGTCGCGGCATCTTGCCGAACAGCCGGAAGAAATTGTCGGTCGTCAAAGCCGCGATTTCACCTTCGCTGACGCCGACCGTCTCGGCCAGCACCTTGGCCGTGTGCGCGACATAGGCGGGTTCATTGCGCTTGCCGCGAAATGGGATCGGCGCGAGATATGGCGCATCGGTCTCCACCAGCAGCCGGTCATGCGGCAGGTCGGCGGCTATGGCGCGTATTTCGGCCGAATTCTTGAAGGTCAGGATGCCGGAAAACGAAACATAGCCGCCCAGCGAGACGCCAACCTCTGCCAGCCTGCGTCCCGACGAAAAACAGTGCAGGACGAACGGGAAGGCGCCCTTCCCCGTTTCCTCCTCCAGAATATGAGCCATGTCGTCGTCGGCATCGCGCGAATGGATAACCAGCGGCAGGCGCGTCTCGCGGGCAGCGGCGATGTGGTTGCGCAAACCCTGCGCCTGCGCATCGCGGGGCGCCTTGTCATAGAAATAGTCGAGCCCGGCTTCGCCTATCGCCACCACCTTGGGATGGGCGGACAGGCGCACGAGATCCGCCGTCGTCACGTCAAGCTCTTCGTCAGCATTGTGCGGATGGGTTCCGACGGAGCAGTATACCTCGTCGAAAGTTTCTGCGATTTCAAGTATTTGCTGAAATCGCTTCACGCGCGTCGAAATCGTCACCATGCGGCCGATCCCGGCGGCCAGGGCGCGGACGACGATGGCCGCCCGCTCCTCGGCGAAGTCCGGAAAATCCAGATGGCAGTGGCTGTCGACGAGCATCAGCCGTTCGCTTCCGGCTGATCGACATAACGCGGAAACACGCCTTCTGGCACAGGCAACGCTCTGCCCGGCACAAGCGCATGATCGGCGTGGAGATGCACGAAATCGCGCTCGTCTGCCGGCACAGCCAGCAGGTCAAGCAGCTTCGCGGCCGATCCTGGAGTGAAGGGCTGGCACAGAATTGCCACGCGCCGCACCACTTCGGCCGTAGTCCACAAAACCGTTTGCATGCGCTCGGGGTTGGTCTTCTTGAGCGCCCAGGGTTCCTGCCCGGCGAAATACCGGTCGGCTTCGGCCACCACGCCGAAGATCGATGCCAGCGCCAGATGGATGCCTTGCTCGGCCATTGCCTTGCGCGCGGCGGCAAGAGCGGCCGCCGCCTGATCGAGGATTGCCTTGTCGGCATCCGTCAGCTCGCCGCGCGTCGGCACCACGCCGCCGCAGTTCTTGGCGATCATCGACAGCGAGCGCTGCGCCAGATTGCCGATGCCGTTGGCGAGGTCGGCATTGGTGCGGTTGACGATCGCTTCGTGGCTGTAGCTGCCGTCCTGGCCGAACGGCACCTCGCGCAGGAAGAAATAGCGCACCTGGTCGAGCCCGTAATGCTCTATCATAGTGAAGGGGTCGATGACGTTGCCGACCGATTTCGACATCTTCTCGCCGCGGTTGAACAGGAAGCCGTGGCCAAAGACGCGCTTCGGCAGCGGAATGCCTGCCGACATCAGGAAGGCCGGCCAGTAGACGGCGTGGAAACGCACGATGTCCTTGCCGATGATGTGCGCATCGGCCGGCCAGAATTTCCAATTATCTGCTTTTTCATCGGGATAGCCGACGCCGGTAATGTAGTTTGTCAGCGCGTCGACCCAGACATACATCACGTGCTTCTCGTCGCCGGGCACTGGCACGCCCCAGTCGAACGTCGTGCGCGAGATCGACAGGTCCTTCAGTCCCGATCTGACGAAGCTCATCACTTCATTGCGCCGCTCGGCCGGGCCGATGAAATCCGGTTGGCCCTCGTAGAGCGCCAGCAGTTTGTCCTGATAGGCCGAGAGCCGGAAGAAATAGCTTTCCTCCTCGACCCATTCGACCGGCGTTCCTTGCGGGCCATAGCGGACATCGTCGGGACGAACCTCGGTTTCCTCCTCGCCGTAATAGGCTTCGTCGCGCACCGAGTACCAGCCGGCATAGCCGCCCTTGTAGATGTCTCCATTGGCAGCCATCGCCTTCCAGATCGCCTGAGATGCCGCGTAGTGCCGCTCTTCGGTGGTGCGGATGAAATCGTCGTTGGAAGCGTTGAGCGCGGTCGCCATGCGCTTGAACTCGGCCGAATTGCGGTCGGCCAGTTCGCGCGCCGAAATGTCTTCCCTTTTCGCCGTCTGCAGCATCTTGATGCCGTGTTCGTCGGTGCCGGTGAGAAAGAAGACCTGCTTGCCGTCGAGCCGCTGGAAGCGGGCAAGCGCATCGGTGGCGATCAATTCGTAGGCATGGCCGATATGCGGCTTGCCGTTGGGGTAAGAGATCGCGGTCGTGACGTAGTATGTATCGCGTGACATGAATGAACCGTCATGAATGTCTGAATGGAAGGCGTGGCGGTGGATATCGCATCGGGGCGGCGATTGCCATCCCGAGGGAACCATCACATTCGCATTGCAGACTTCAGGCGGTCGATCATGGTCAAGGCGTGCTGCTTCTTGTCGAGATTGTAGGTGTCCGTCTCAGATATAGCGTCCAGCGCCTCATGCCAAGTGT
The DNA here is from genome assembly GCF_020165435.1 of Mesorhizobium sp. BR1-1-2. Lineage (NCBI taxonomy): Bacteria > Pseudomonadati > Pseudomonadota > Alphaproteobacteria > Hyphomicrobiales > Phyllobacteriaceae > Mesorhizobium > Mesorhizobium sp. BR1-1-2. The sequence goes on along the minus strand of NZ_JAIUID010000002.1, from coordinate 4,760 downwards.
CCGACAGCGTTTTGGCCTGCGCAAGGTCGCCGGCCAGCGCCGCCCGGCTCGCCGCATCGGACAACAGGTCGAGCGCACGGCGGTTGAAGATATCGAACTGGATCGCCTGGTCGCGACCGGCCACCACCTCGGCAAGGCGATAGGCGCCGGCGATGTCGCTCTTGCCGGCGGTCACCAGGGCGTCCAGCGTTTCGGCGATCTCCAGCCCGCCATACTGCGTCAGGAGGATCGCATTGCGGGCGCTGCCCCCTGCCCGCGCCGCCAGCGCCGCACGCGCGGCCGGATCGTCCGGCGGAGGCGGCTCGGCGGTTTCCAGCACCGCCATCAGTTCGTCGGCATCGAGCGGCGACAGCCGCACCAATTGGCAGCGCGAGCGGATCGTCGGCAGCAGGCTGCCCGGTGCATGGACGATGAGGATGAACAGCGTTCGCGCCGGCGGCTCCTCGAGATTCTTCAGCAAGGCATTGGCTGCGTTGGTGTTCATGTCGTCGGCCGGGTCGACGATCACCACCCGGTAGCTGCCGTCATGCGAAGTCAGCGACAGGAAGCGACTGACCTTGCGTATCTCGTCGACGGTGACGACCGTCTTGAAGTTCTTGGTCTTGTCGTTCAACGGACGCGTCAGATGCAGCACGCCCGGGTGCGCGCCGGTGGCGATCTGACGAAACAGCGAGGACGCCGGATCGGGAACGGCGAGCGTCTCCGGCGCTTGCTCGAAGGCGGGATGCTTCAGGAGGTGATGCGCCAGATGGAAGGCGAGCGTCGCCTTGCCGATGCCGACCGGTCCGACGAAAATCAGCGCGTGTGGCAGCTTTCCCGCGCGATAGGCGGCGGCGAGCATGGCAGCGACCTGCCCGTGCCCGACCAGAACAGGCGTTTCGGATGGTTCGGGGACGCCGTCCAGCGTGTCATGCTGTTCCGGCGCGATGCGTTCGAAGATCATGCGGGTGCGGTCTGTCTGTTGCGTGTGGGCGCCCTCGCCTCCAGCGCCGCGAACACGGTGGCGGTGACGGCATTTTCTACCGCATCGGGAGCGGCGGATGCGTCGATCACGACGCAGCGCTCCGGCTCGGCCGCGGCGATCGCCAGGAACGCCTCGCGGCGCGCCTGGTGGATGGCAAGCGTTTCCTTTTCGAAGCGGTCGGGGCCGGCGCCGGTGCCGCGACGCACTGTTGCGCGTCTCAGGCCTTCGGTGGGATCGATGTCGAAGATCAGCGTCATATCGGGCATCATGCCATTGATGGCCACCTGCTCCAGCGTCTCCATGAACACCGGGTCGAGGCCGCCGGTGACGCCCTGGTAGACGCGCGAGGAATCTAGGAAGCGGTCGCATAGCACGATGGAGCCGCGCTCGACCGCCGGGCGGATGACCTGCTCGACATGGTCGGAACGCGCCGCGGCGAAAAGCAGCGCCTCCATCTTCGGCCCGAACGGCTCGGCGGCGCCCGAAAGCAGAACATGCCGGACCGCTTCCGCGCCCGGCGAGCCGCCCGGCTCTCGGGTGACGAGGACGTCGTACTTCTTGGCGCGCATCTTTCCCGCCAGCCGCTCGATCTGCGTCGACTTGCCTGCTCCTTCGCCGCCTTCGAAGGTGATGAAAAATCCGCGTGCCAATCGAAAGGCCTTTATCCCATATTTGAATGGATTCTAGCGCTTTAGATAGTCCGCGCTCGGGAAAACGTCCATGCCGCCGGCGCATCGCATGTCGCTCAAAAGTGACATCTGAGAGAACGACATGCATAAACGAACAAGCTAAAGCGCGTCGCATGAATCCGGTTCAGCCCGACGCGCTTTAGCGCAGCCAGCCGACCGCCAGTTCCTTGACGGCGTCGAGGGCGCGTTGCGGCAGCGTGCCGACGCCGATCGATTCTGCGGCGAAAAGTGGCGTCTCCTGGCTCAGCGTGTCGCCGATCCAGACCCGCAGCGCACCTACAGGCTGCCCCTCCTCCACAGGTGCGGCAACCGGGCCGTCATAGACGATGCTCGCCCTTAACTTGTCGCGGTTGGCGACGGGCAGGAAGATGGCGATCGGCCCCTTCGCCTTCAACGTCACGCCGGCTTTAGCGCCGCCGAAAACCTGCGCCTGGCCCACCACCTCGTCCTTAGCGAAGATTTCCGTCTTCTCGAAGGAACGGGCACCCCATTCGAGCAGCTTGCGCGCCTCTTCGGCGCGTTCCTTGTCGCTGGCGAGCCCACTCATCGCCGCGATGACGCGCACGCCATTGTGGCTGACCGAGCCGACTATGCCGAAGCCGGATGCCTCACTGCTGCCGACCGCCAGGCCATCGGCGCCGATGTCCATCGCCAGCAGCGGGTTGCGGTTGCGCTGCGAAATCTTGTTCCAGGTAAAATCCTTCAGTCCGTAATAGCGATAGAGGTCCGGATAGTCGCGCCACAGATGCAAAGCCAGCATTGCCAGTTCGCGCACGCTCGTCTGCTGGCCATCCGCCGGCAGGCCGGTCGAATTGACGAAAGTCGATTTCGCGAGGCCGATCCGGCGGGCGCGTTCGGTCATCTGGGCCGCGAAATTGCCCTCGGACCCGGCCATGCCTTCGGCCAGCACGATACAGCCGTCATTGGCCGCCTGTACCGTCACGCCCTGGATCAGGTCCTCGATCCGGACCGCCGATTTGAGCTTGGCGAACATCGTCGACGTTCCGGAAGGGGCACCGCCCGTGCGCCAGGCGTTTTCACTCACCACGAATGTATCGTCGAGGGTCAGGCGTCCTGACTTGATGGCGTTGAACACCACTTCCATCGTCATCAGCTTGGCCATCGAGGCGGGCTGTATCGGCTTGTCGGCATCTTTGGAAAACAACACCGTCCCAGTGTCGGCATCGATCATGAAGGCCTGCGCTGCCTTGGTTTCGAAAAGCTGCGCGCTGGCGGGCCCGATACAAAGCAGCAGCAGGGCCAATCCCAGAACTCCGGCCAAAGGCGGAAAGACGCGCAACTGCATGAAATCTCGACCCGTTTGCCGGTTCTGGCACAGCCAAGCTATCAGGATTTTTTCCGCAGGATCAACCGTGCGGGAAAAATAGATCAGTTGCGCACGGCCAGAGCGTCCGGCGCACCATGCGACCATGCCGCCTGCAGCAGATCGTCGACGCCGCCATGGCCGTCCGGATAGAGGTTCACCGCATACCAGTCCTTGCCGTCGAATTCGGAACGCTGGATCTCGATCCTGCCGAAGGGCTCGAGCGCGGCGGCCACGCGTTTTGCCTCGGTGGCGTCATCGAAGGTGCCGGCCGCGACATAGGCGGGCGATGGCGCTTGCGGGTTGGCGTTCTTCCATGAGCGCAGGATGTCGGCGGGCGACATGCCGTCGTCGTCGAGTGCGGCAAAGACATCGGCGCGCCGCACGCGCTCGTCGGCATAGGAAAGCGAGGCCACCGAGAACGGCGATTGCGGCGGCAGGCCGATGTCCGGACGCTCCGGCACGATCGGGCCGAAGGCGGGCAGCGCCAGGTCGCCCAAGGCCGGCGATTGTGCCGGCACCTGCGCTTGCGGAGCTGTATCGGAATTCGTCAGCTGGCCCGGAAACGGCACGGCGGCAGCGCCCACCGGCAGACTGGGCGACGGTCCGTTCATGGCCACCATGACGCCGGTTGGCAGGCCGTCGGAGGGATCCGGTATCCTGTTGCCTGGGTGGTAGGAGGCCATCAGATACTGGTCGTCGTTTCCGTCGAGCGGTGCGCGGCCGACATACTCCACCTTCACCTCGGCCGTGCCGACATTGGCATAGTCGAGCATCTGGGCGGCGCGTTCCGAGACATCGATGATGCGGCCCTGGTGGTAGGGACCACGGTCATTGACACGCACGATGACCGAACTGCCGGTCTTGAGATTGGTGACGCGAGCGTAGCTCGGCAGAGGCATGGTCGGGTGCGCCGCCGTCAGATGGCTCATGTCGTAGACTTCGCCGTTGGCAGTCAGCCGTCCATGAAAGGCATCGCCGTACCAGGACGCCAGGCCGACCTTGGCATAGTGCTTGTCTTCCTTCGGATAGTACCACTTGCCGCGAACCTGGTAGGGTTTGCCGAGCTGGTCGCGGCCGCCGCCGCGCCGCATGAAGGCGGCGCGTGGGCTGGCTTTCACGCCATATTCGGTTTCGGCGAAATATTCCTTGGAACGGGTCTTCTTGTGGACCATCCCTTTTGGTTCAGGCTGCGACGCGCAGGCGGCAAGCAGGACTGCCGACATGGTGAAGAGCGCGAAAGCGCAAGCACGGCGTAGACGCGGGCGCGCCGTAGTCTGCATTTCCTGATGTCCCCTACAGTCTCGACCAAAGACGCCGCGGCTTGAATGTCGCAGGAGCCAAAGCTTACCTGACCAATACCGACGACACCTTGAACCCCTGTCCTTTGTGCGCAGGAATTGTTTATCACGCTATTAATCGATTGTGGCCGGAACCGGGCAAGATTGTGACGCCGCCCGGCCCGGGGTCGGGTGCCGGGAAACGTGCTGTCCGCGCATGCCGGTTGACAGGCCTTTGCCGGGCACACTAGAGCATCAGCCAGATGGCTCTCTTTGCCGCCAGGCTCGAATATATGTCGAGTGATGTTGGGCGAAGAGATGTCGCTTGGAGGGATGGCCGAGCGGTTTAAGGCACCGGTCTTGAAAACCGGCGTGGGCGCAAGTTCACCGTGGGTTCGAATCCCACTCCCTCCGCCATTTGCTCAAATGTACAACCCGGAGACATAGGTAACGTATTGTACCTAAGACATGGGTGACAATCTCGTGCCGAACGGATTGTCGAT
>NZ_JAIUID010000019.1:0-82570 GCF_020165435.1 Mesorhizobium sp. BR1-1-2 | reverse complement strand
GGATCCATGATGGCGATGACCGCCGCGCCGCTCTTGTAGCTCTTCAGCTCCGCATCCGTCGGCCGGCGCACCCTCAGCACCACGTCGGCCCTGGCCACATCGCCGGCCTTGCCGATCGAAGCGCCCGCCTTGGCGAACTCTTCATCGGGAATGCGCGACCGCGTGCCGGCACCGGCCTCCACAACCACCTCAAGACCCAGGCCGGCCAGCCGTTTCACCGTATCGGGCGAGGCCGCGACGCGGGGTTCGTTCGCATCGAGCTCACGAGGGATGAAAACCGTCTGTCCCACCGCATGATCCTTTCGGCTGGAACCTGTTTGCGCAAAATGTCGGCCGGGGCGTCCGGCGACGTCAAAGGCAATGGGATTTTGGAAAGACTACCGCAGAATGAAGGCGCCGAGGGCCATGATCAGGACGAACAGGACAGTCGCCGAGAAGAAGCCGCCCGCGAAGAAACCGAAAGCCATCGCCAGAAGTATGGCGCCGCAGAAGAGCGATCCGTATTTGGCCAGCATGAGGAAGCCCGCATAGGTGCGGTCGTGCTCGGCATAGTCCATCTTCGCGCCCAGTTCGACAGGACCGGTCGGCGTGTGCTCAGCCATAGGAATACCCCTTCGAAGACATCTTTCAGGCACATAGCGAAAAGCCGCGCCGAGAGCAATGGCGCTATTGCCGCATCGCAGCCGACAACTTCCTCAAGGGAACTTTGAAACAAAGCCGCCCTGCCTTCGGCAGAATCGCCGAACCGCTCCGGCTGCTTGTTTTCGCGCAATCCCGGACGAAGCCGGCTGGCGCGTCAACCGTGCTCGCTCGCTTCAGCTGGCGAGGTGCGGAAACAACCCAAGCAGGCCGGCTATGATCAGATAGAGCGCGACGATGTAGTTCAGCAGCCTTGGCATGACCAGGATCAGCACGCCGGCGATCAGCGAGATGAGCGGAGTGAGCGCGAGGGTGGAGATGGTCATATGGGCTTCCTTTCGGCGCTGGCCTGCTGAAGGAGACAAAGCTTCTCGTTTGCGCGGACGATTGGCGCCAGCGCGTCAACCAAACGTCGCAGCGACCGAAAAGCTCCATCGGCCCGGGACATTGGCGCAGTGCCGGGGTGCGCGGATGAGCGACATCAGGCGGCTTCGCGGAAATATTTTGCCGTCGGCAGGATGGTTAGCGGCGCCAGTTCGCCCGCGCCCGGCGTTTCGAACAGCATGCGCTGCTCCATCGGCGTCGAGCGGAAGAACGGGAAGCGGGAGAAGGAGCGCTCGCGGATCTCTTCGACGTTGGCCCGATAGAGCACGACCTTGTAGTTCAGGCCTGGATAGTCGCGCAATTCACCGATCTGCTCGGAGCAATAGATGCGGCGATAGAAGCCGGCATGCTCGGGGCGGATTGTGGAAAGGCAGTAAGGCGCGTCGAAATAGAAGCAGGCCATGCCGGCAAGACGAAGCGTCAGATAGGGGATCTGGGGATAGGCCCTCGACCAGTCCGGATCGGCCGCAAAGCGGCTCGGATCGGCGAAATGCGCGCCGGCGGCCAGCATCGGCCGCAATATGTCGCCATAGACCGTGGTGGACGGCGATTGCGGTGTGGCGCTGCACGCATGGTGGATGCGCAACGTGCTGACCAGCTCGCCATCGATGTAGATGCCGAATTTCGAGCAGTTCTCGGCTTCGTCGAGGTCGTCATGGATAATATGATCCGGATTCTCCGGAACCATGTCGCTCAAGCGATAGGATTTGTAGCGCAACCGATAGATATCCTCGAGGTCCTCGCCCTTGTCGCAACGGCGATACTCGGTGCGCTCCAGCATTGCCGAAATATTTCTGGCAAAGCTCGACATATTGTCGGAGGAATTTTCTTCACTCACGCTTGCCACTTGGCGAAGCGCCGTCAACTTCGCATCCATGAACTAACCCCGTAAATGCCGCCGTATCTCAACACTACGACAGCACCACGGTATGTAAAGATGAAAATGAGCCGAACGCTCTTTACTGATCGTTAACGTTAACTACCAGCCAAATTTTACTAAAATCAGAACGTTCCGCAGCCGCGTCAGCCGCGAGCCGCCCGTCTGGCACTCTTGATCTCCTTGGCGAAAGGCCAAACCGTGCTCGACATGGTTTCGATACCGGAGGCACTGAGCGCCGAACCGAACAGGAAGCCCTGCACAAGATCCGGCTTGACCTCCAAGGCGAGGATCTTGAGCTGCTCGAAGGTCTCGACGCCTTCGACGGTCACCGAAAGCCCAAGCGGCCGCGACAGATTGACAATGCCCTTCAGCAGCTCCAGCGAGCGCTTGCTCTGGGTAACGTCCATCAGGAAAGAGCGGTCGATCTTGATCTTGTCGAGCGGCAGCTTGTGCAGATAGCTCAGGCTCGAATAGCCGGTACCGAAATCGTCGAGTGCGATGCGCACACCGATCTGCTTCAGTTCCTCGATATATTGGCGTGTCAGCGACTTGTCGTCGAGCAGCGCCGTTTCGGTGACCTCGATCTCCAGCCGGCCGGCGGCAAGGCCGGAGCTGGCCAGCGCCTCGCGAACCTTCTGGATGACGTCCCGGTTGCGGAAATCCTTGGCGGAGAGATTGACCGAGACGCTGGTGTGGTCCGGCCACTTGGCGCATTCGGTGCAGGCTGCCTGCAGCACGAAGGTGCTGATCTCGGAAATGATGCCCATTTCCTCCGCCAGCGGAATGAAGACGCCGGGTGAAATCGGCCCGAGATCGGGATGGTCCCAGCGGCACAGCGCCTCGCAGCTGGCTATGCGCATCGTGTTCATCGCCACGATCGGCTGGTAAACGACGCGCAGGGCCTTGCCTTCCACCGCGCTGCGAAGATCCGCCTTCATCAGCTGGCGGTTGCGGAAAGCGGCGTCCATGGCGGCCTCGAACAGCCGCCAGCCGTTCTTGCCGAGCTCCTTGGCCTTATAGAGCGCCAGGTCGGCCTTGACGATCATGGCGTCGACGTCGGTATCCCTGACCCGCGACAGCACGGCACCGCCGCTGGCCTGGATGCGCAGCCCGTGGCCGGCGACGTCCACCTCCCCTTGCAGGGCGGCGAATATCGCGTCGAGCTGGCTGGCCAGATGGCTCTCATCCTCGATGCGGTCGAAGAAGATCATGAATTCATCGCCGCCGAAACGGCTGACGGTCAAGCCTGGCCCGGCAATGGCCGCAAGCCGCTCGGCGACCGCGTAGATCAGGCCGTCGCCGATCGGGTGCCCGAGCGTGTCGTTGACGCTCTTGAAATCGTCGAGATCGAGCACGGCCAGGCCGCAGAGGCGGTCGCGGTCGCCCGACGCCATGGCCTCGCCGACCTGTTCGTGGAAATAGGCGCGGTTGGGCAGGCCGGTGAGACTGTCGTAGCGTGCCATGAAGCGGATCTTGTCTTCCGCCTCGACGCGCGCCGTCACGTCCTCGAAGGTGATGACCCCCAGCTCCTGGCTGCCTTCGCGGGCGGAGAATTCGTAGTGCTGGCCGTTGGCGAGCGAAACGAGCACCTTGCGGTCGCGGCCCTCGCGCAGCGCCCGCGTCAGCTGTGCTTCGATGTAGCGGCAGTCCTTCGGCGCCAGCATGCCGCCGGCGACGCCGCGCATCAGCAAGCCATGGATCGAGCGCCCGAGCAGCGCATCGGCCGACTTCAGCGACATCAGATGCGCGGCCTCGGCGTTGGCGACCGCCACCCGGCCGTCCGGGCCAAGCATGACCAGACCGTGCGACATGGTGTTCAGCGCGCGATTGAAACGCTGGGCGAGGCGGTTCGCCTTCTTTTCCTCGGACAAAGCGGCGAAAAGCACCTCGCGGACAAGGTCGGCGAAGCGCTTGATGGCGAACAGGAACGGCGCCGAAAGCAGGCCGAGAATGAAATGATAAGGGTCCCCGCGCAGGATGAAACCCAGCGAAATGGGCCAGGTCATGGTCATGATGAAGATCATCACCATCCTGGGCGAGCCATAATTGCGGCCGGCGATCGAGGTGGCGGAGGCGAGCGTCACGCAGACGGCCGCGATCTCGGCGAAGCCGTCATAGGCAAGATAGATGCCGACGAGGCAGAACGTGCCCAGCATGAAACCGTGCATCGAGCCGTAGAGGATGTAGTCGTTCTCGCGGCGGCGCGCTTCTTCCCAGCTCCTGGGCGACGGTGCATTCCGGTATTTTCGGATGTTGCGCAGGCGCAGGAAAGCAACCGTCAGAAAACCAACCGTCACGGCGAGATAGGCCGGATCCCTGGTCTTCCAGTAAACGAGCACCACCAGTAGGGTCTGGGCAAAGAATCCGATCGACAGCGTCAGGCCGTCGCGAAACAAGGTTTCCACGAACGGTATGTAGACGTCGACAGGGATCTCGTTCTTTTTTCTCAGATTCAACGCCTGAATCCCAACCCTGGGGAGTCAAGCAGTGTCATATTCGCCTTAAGAAAGATTTAGAATGGCCGCTTTGCCCATGCCGTCAAGGCGGGTGACGTTACGGAATGTAGTGAAACTCAAGTTCAGGTAAACAAGCCGTATCCATCACTCGGCGGCCTGGAGTTCCGCCCTCGCTGATGTGCCGGACAGGCGCTCGAGCAGCCTTTGGCGCTCACCGGCCGCCTTTTGGGCGCTGGCTTGCCTGATAGGGCCGTAACCGCGGATGAGCGCCGGCACCGAGACGAGGGCCGTGGCGGCCTCGATCTTGTCCGGCGCCAGCGAGTTGGCGACGCGTTGCAGGTCGGCCTCATATTGCGCCAGCAACTGCCGCTCCATGCGCCGTTCGGCGGAATAGCCGAACAGGTCGAACGGCGTCCCGCGCAGGCCTTTCATCGCCGCCAGCATGCGGAACCCCTTCATCATCCAGGGGCCGAAGCTCGATTTCCTCGGTTTGCCGTCATTGCCGCGACGGCCCAGGATGGGCGGCGCCAAATGGAATTCGAGTTTTTCGTAACTCTGGAACTGCTTGCCGAGCTCGGCGGCGAAGGAGCCGTCGGTATAGAGCCGCGCCACCTCGTATTCGTCCTTGATCGCCATCAGCTTGAACAGGTTCCTGGCCGCCGCTTCGGTCACAGCGGTCGAACCGGGCGCGGCCTTGGCTTCGACCGCGCGCAGGGCAGCGATCCTGCCGGCGTAGCGCTTGCCATAGGCGGCGTTCTGATAGGCGGAGAGGAAAGCGACCCGGCGGGCAATGATCTCGTCCAGCGTCTGGGCAATCGTGGCGGCTTGGCCGTCCTTGCCCGGCTGGGAGACGAGGCCACGCACGAAATCCGGCTGATGCGCGGCGCGGCGGCCCCAGCGGAAGGCGGCGATGTTCATCCCCACCGCCTCGCCGTTCAATTCGATCGCCTTTTCGACGGCTTGCGCCGAGAGCGGCAGACCGCCATGCTGGAAGGCGAAGCCGAGCATGAACATGTTGGCGCCCAGCGAATTGCCGAACAGGGATGTGGCGGTGCGGGTGGCGTCGAAGAAATGCGCCTTGTCGTCGCCGGCAGCAGTGCGGATCGCCCTCTTCAGGCGCTCGATGGGCAGCGAGAAATCGGCCGAGCGGGCAAACTCGCCCGGCATGATCTCGGCGGTGTTGGCGAGGAAGATGGTGTGACCCTCGCGCACCGCGGCCAGAACCTTCTTGGCACCCGACACGACGAGATCGCAGCCGAGCACGAGATCGGCCTTGCCGGCCGAGACACGGATGGCGTGGATGTCATCGGGCGTGCGGGCGATGCGGACATGGGTGAACACCGAGCCGCCCTTCTGGGCAAGGCCGGCCATGTCGATCATGCCGCAGCCCTTGCCCTCGAGATGAGCCGCCATGCCGAGTACGGCGCCGACGGTGACGACGCCGGTGCCGCCGACGCCGTCGATGATCGCCGCCCAGCCCTGTTCGCCGAGCGGGAATTCGGCGGCTGCTGGAACACCGTCGAGCGGATCGATCTTGCCGGCGATGCCTTCGGCCTTGCGGATCCTGGCGCCATGCACGGTGACGAAGGACGGGCAGAAGCCATTGACGCAGGAAAAATCCTTGTTGCAGCTCGACTGGTCGATCCGGCGCTTGCGGCCGAACTCGGTCTCCACCGGCTGGATGGAGACGCAGTTCGACTGGACGCCGCAGTCGCCGCAGCCCTCGCAGACCAGTTCGTTGATGAAGACCCGCTTGTCGGGATCGGGAAAGGTGCCGCGCTTGCGGCGACGGCGTTTTTCGGCGGCACAGGTCTGGTCGTAGAGCAGGATCGATACACCGCTGACGCCACGCAGCTCGCGCTGGACGAGATCGAGATCGTCGCGGTGATGGATGGTGGCGCCGGCCGGGAACTCGACCTTGCCGGCATATTTGTCGGGCTCGTCGGTGACGATGGCGATGCGCTCGACGCCTTCGGCCCGCACCTGCCTGGCGATCATGTCCACCGTCAGGCCGCCTTCATGCGGCTGGCCGCCGGTCATGGCCACCGCATCGTTGTAGAGGATCTTGTAGGTGATATTGGCGCCCGATGACAGCGCGAAGCGGATCGCCAGCGTGCCGGAGTGGTTGTAGGTGCCGTCGCCGAGATTCTGGAAAATGTGGTCGCGCTTGGAAAAGGGCGCCTGGCCGACCCACTGCGCGCCCTCGCCGCCCATCGCGGTGAAGCCGACGGTATTCCTATCCATCCACAGCGCCATGAAATGGCAGCCGATGCCGGCCGCGGCGATCGAGCCGTCCGGCACCTTGGTCGAGGAATTGTGCGGGCAGCCGGAACAGAAGAAGGGGGTGCGGGAGCCGATATCCGACGCGTCTGCGAGCATGGCCTGGAACTGGCGCAGCTTCGCCACCCGCGCTGAAATCTCTTCCGACGGTCCGATGGTTTTCACGATCCTCTCGCCAAGGGCAATGGCGATCTCGTTGGGGTCGAGCGCGCCCTTTGCCGGAAACAGCCAGTCGCCGCGCTCGTCCTTCTTGCCGACGATGACGGGCTGCGTGGCGGTGCCGTAAAGGTTCTCGCGAAGCTGCACCTCGATCAGCGAACGCTTCTCCTCGACGACGACGATGGTGTCGAGGCCGTGCGCGAAGTCGGCAATGTGCTGGAAATCGAGCGGCCAGGGGCAACCGACCTTGAACAGCCGCACGCCGATGCGGTTGGCGGCCGCCTCGTCGATGCCGATATCCTCCAGCGCCTGGCGCACGTCGAGATAGCTCTTGCCGATCGTGACGATGCCGATCCTGGGGTTGCGGCCGCCCGAATAGACGATCTTGTTCAGCCCGTTGGCATGGATGAAGGCGGACGCCGCGGCGCGCTTGTACTCATGCAGCCGCTCCTCCTGGCCGAGCATGTCGATCTCGTGGCGGATGTTGAGGCCGCCGGGCGGCATGTCGAATTCGGGGATGACGATGTTCAGCCGCTCGATCGAGGCGTCGACCGAGGCCGTCGATTCGATGTTGTCCTTGACGCATTTGATGGCCGCCCATGTGCCGGCGAAGCGCGACATGGCAAAGCCGTAGAGCCCGTAATCGATTATCTCCTGGACGCCGGCCGGATTGAGGATCGGCACCATGGAGTCGACGAACAGGAATTCGGTAGCATGCGCGTTGGTCGAGGATTCGGCCATGTGGTCGTCGCCCATCAAAGCGAGCACGCCGCCATGTTTCGACGAGCCGGCCAGATTGGCGTGGCGGAAGACGTCGCCGGAGCGATCGACTCCCGGACCCTTGCCGTACCAGACCGAAAACACGCCGTCATGGGTGCCCTCGCCCAGCAGTTCCGTCTGCTGCGATCCCCAGCAGGCGGTGGCGGCGAGTTCCTCGTTAAGGCCGGGCTGGAAGACGATGTCGGCCTGGGCGAGCTGTTTTTTCGCCTTCCACAGCTGCATGTCGAGGCCGCCCAGCGGCGAACCGCGATAGCCGGAGACGAAGCCGGCCGTGTTCAGACCCGCGCGGCGGTCGCGCTCGCGCTGCATCAGCAGCATGCGAATGACCGCCTGCGCGCCGGACAGGAAGATGCGCTCCTTCCCCAGGTCGAACTTGTCGTCGAGCGCGACGTCGTGCAGCGTCATCAGGCATTTCCTCTGCGGAGGCCGCGCGGGGGCAGGCAGCCAGCGTCGGGATCGGATGACGCATCCTTTCTCCCCTTGCAAGACAGGTCAAACGAAATCGGACGTGCCAGGCACCGCGCAACGAACGATCCGCCGTCATCCCTTGCCTGGTATGAAATCGCTCCGCGAGCAACGTCTGGCGCACGAAAATTTCGCTTTTCTTCGGGCTTGGCGGCGAGCGTCAGGTGCCCTTGGAACAGTCCGGCTTCGGCTCGCCCGGCAGCTTGCCGTCGGGATGGCCGACGAGATCGGGATTGGCGGTGTAGAGTTGGTCGATGACGAGCGGCCGGTCGGGCAGGATGGACTGGTCTTCGGTGGACATCAGCGTGGTGTCGATCTTCTGCAGGACCGCGCCGTCGGAGCCCTTGATGCTGATGGCAATCGTATAGGGCTTGTTCTTGACGACGCAGGTCAAAGCCGGGCTCTCCAACGTCACCTTGTCGAGCTTGGGCCAGACCTTCTGCTCGACCACCAACGGCGCGCCGCCGGCTGGATCCTGGAAGCTGGCGACCGCGACCTGGCCCTCTTCCATCGGCTGCAAGGGCCGCAGCGTCACGACATAGGTCGCCCTGGCGAGACGGTAGTTGAAGACGAATATCTTGCCCGAAATCTCGAACAACCTGCCTTCACCGTCCTTGCCGGTGTCGCGGCAGGCGCCGAGCGCCATCGCTGCGATCAGCGCCATGCCGAGCAGGGCTGAACGAGAGCTAATCCTGGACATTGTTGACCTCATTGGCCGCCTTGCGGCGGCGATAGTGACGGCTTGCCTTCTCGCGGTTGCCGCAGACCGCCATGTCGCACCAAAGGCGGCTGGAATTGCGGCTCCGGTCGACGAACAGCCAGGAGCAATTGGGACAGATCCTGAGCCTCGCGACGGTGTCGTTGCGCAGCAGCGACAGGGCGGAAACCGCCAGTGCCGCCTCGAAAGCGATCGGCGTTGCCGGATCGCCGAACGGTTTTCCGGGCGTTGCGATCTCGGTCCGGCCGCCGGCGAGACCGTCGGCGCACGCTCCCAGCAAGCCGGAGAGATGATCGGTGGCGACGGCGCCCTTCGACACGGCGTGGCGAAACAACCGGTCCGTCGCCTCGCGGATCGGCAGCACGACAGGCGCGATTGCAGCCGGCGCGGAGACCGCCAGCCGCCTGCCGCCAAGCTCGGCGGCACGAAAGCCGCTTGCCGCGTCCGCGAAGCGGGCGATCTCGCGCCGATCATCAAAACGGTCGAAGGTCCTCTCCGGATCGGCGCGCAGCACGACGGTGTTCGCCGTGTCGAGCGCGAGCAGGCCGCCGGTGAAGCGGTGGGGGATCCAGGATACCGTCATGGCCGAAATCTAACCGATAAATCGCGTTTGACAAGTTAGAATCGCCGATGCAAGTCTTGCTCAGGGGTGGTATCGCCGCTCTTTGTTGGAGCGCTTCGTTGTCCCAAAACCGCCGTGTACTTTGGGCGACATGCTCCGAGGGTTTCGCATGTTGTATTTCTTCCAGCAGGTCCTGAACGGGCTGCATTCAGGCGCACTCTATGCGCTGCTGGCGTTCGGCTATGTGCTGACCAACGGCATCCTGCACCGCACCAACCTGGCCTATGGCGCGCTGTTCGCCTTTTGCGGGCAGACGATGATCCTGACCGCCGCCTTCGGCTACCAGGTACTGTGGCTGACGCTGACGGCGGCGGTGGTGCTCGGCGTCGCGGCGGCTTTCCTCTATGCCGCGCTCATAAGCCACGTCCTGTCGCGCAGCGTCTTCGAACCGCTGGCCGACCGCTCGCCCAACGCGATCGTGGTGACCACGCTCGGCATCTTGCTGGTTTTGTCGGAAGCAAGCCGCATTGCCGCCGACACGCATGACCTGTGGCTGCCGCCTATGCTGGCGCAGCCTGTCGTTTTCGCACAGAATGCCGGCTTCAAGGCGACATTGACGCTGATCCAACTGCTCGACTGCGCCGTGGTGCTGGCGGCGGTTGCGCTTGCGGCATGGGCCTTTGCCCATTCGAATTTCGGCCGGCGCTGGCGCGCCGTCTCCGACGATCCCAAGGCGGCCGCCATGTGCGGTGTCGACGTGCGCGCCGTGTTCCGCCACGCCGTGCTTTTCGGTGGCTTTTGCGCCGCGCTCGCCGGCGTCATGGCCGGCCTCTACTACGGCAATGTCAGTTTCGGTTCCGGCCTGGTCTACGGGCTGAAGATCCTGTTCGTGACGGCGGTCGGCGGCTATCTCTCGCCGCCGCGGGCGGCCCTGGGCGCTGCCGCCTTCGGCATGGCCGAATCGCTGTGGGCCGGCTATTTCCCCGTGGAATGGCGCGACGCGTGGATGTACCTGTTCCTCGTCGCCATGCTGGTGCTGATCGGCGCCGGTCGCGACCAGACCAAGATCGCGTGATCCGCATCAGACTTTGGTTGCATGACGCGCGCCTCCGATAGCTTGTTTCGGGTGCGAAACGGTCGCCTTAATGCTTTGATTTTGCCCGCGAACCCTGCCGGCGGCCGGTTCCGGTTTTCCGAGCCGTGCGCCGCCGGCCGGCGCTTTGTCCGCTCCCTCGTCTCACAACCGCGTTGCCAGCGTCGCTCCTGTGTTGACCCGTCCTGCCACGCACGGCATACGGTTAGGCCACAGCGGCGCGGCGTAAAATAACGGGGAGCCGTCGCGCCTCGGACAACAAGGGAGGAATGCATGGCAGGGCTTCTCGCTCTATCCAGGGCGATCGATCGCATGAACGAGTTCATCGGCAAATGGATATCGTGGTTGATCCTGCTGGCGATCCTGGTGAGCGCCGCCAACGCGATCATCCGCAAGGTGTTCGACACCTCGTCGAATGCGTGGCTGGAGCTGCAATGGTACCTGTTCGGCGCCGCCTTCATGCTTGCGGCGGCCTATACGCTGAAGCAGAACGACCATATCCGCATCGACATCGTCTACGGCCTGTTCCCGCGCCGCGTGCAGCACTGGATCGACCTTCTCGGCCATGTCTTCTTCCTGATGCCGTTCGTGACGCTGATGGTGATCTATTTCGTCCCCTACGTGTCGCTTTCGTTCCGCAGCGGCGAAATGTCGAACAATTCCGGCGGGCTGATCATCTGGCCGGCAAAGGCGATCCTCCTGGTCGGCTTCTTCCTGCTGGCGCTGCAGGGCATCTCCGAAATCATCAAGAAGATCGCCATCATGCGCGGCGACATGGACGACCCCACTCCGTTCATATCCGCGCATGAGCAGGCGGAACTCGAAGCCAAGGCACTTGCAGACGAGGCTAAGGCGCTTGGCGAGGTACGCTCGTGATCGAGTTCATCGCCCAGAACATGGCGCCGATCATGTTCGCCTCGCTGGTCCTCTTCCTCCTGATCGGCTATCCCGTCGCTTTCTCGCTCGCCGCCAACGGGCTTTTGTTCTTCTTCATCGGCGTGCTGGTCTCGCCCTATTCGGGCGGCTCGATCAACCTCGCCTGGCCGCTGCTGCATGCCTTGCCAGACAATTTCTACGGCAGCAGGGTGATGTCGAACGACACGCTGCTGGCGATCCCGTTCTTCACCTTCATGGGCATCGTGCTCGAGCGATCGGGCATGGCGGAAGACCTGCTCGATACGATCGGCCAGTTGTTCGGGCCGATCCGCGGCGGGCTCGCCTATGCCGTGATCTTCGTCGGCGCGCTGCTGGCGGCCACGACCGGCGTGGTGGCCGCATCCGTGATCGCCATGGGGCTGATCTCGCTGCCGATCATGCTGCGCTACGGCTATGATCGCCGGCTGGCGTCCGGCGTCATCGCCGCGTCCGGAACGCTCGCCCAGATCATCCCGCCGTCACTGGTGCTGATCGTGCTCGCCGACCAGCTCGGCCGCTCGGTCGGCGACATGTATGCGGGCGCGCTGATCCCCGGCATCGTGCTGACCAGCCTCTACATGCTCTATATCCTGATCATGACGATCGTGCGGCCGAATTCGATGCCGGCGCTGCCGCTGGAAGCACGCACGCTCGGCCATGGCGTCGTGTCGCTGCTGGTGGCGCTGCTGGCAACGGTGGCGATCTCCTACGCGGCCTACCGCTATCTCGCACCGACCCACGGCGACAATGCCGACATTCTCGGCGCCAGCATCGGCGTGGCCGTGATCTATATCGTTGCGATCGCCGACCAGCGCCTGAAAATCAACATGATGTCGCGGCTGGCGCAGCAGGTCGTGATCGTGCTGATCCCGCCATTGGCGTTGATCTTCCTGGTGCTGGGCACCATTTTTCTTGGCATCGCCACTCCAACCGAGGGCGGCGCCATGGGCGCTGTCGGCGCGCTGGCAATGGCGGCGATCAAAGGCCGGCTGTCGCTCGACGTGGTCAAGCAGGCGCTCGCTTCGACGACAAGGCTGTCGTCCTTCGTGCTGTTCATCCTGATCGGCGCGCGCGTCTTCTCCCTCACCTTCTACGGCGTCAACGGCCATATCTGGGTCGAGCATCTCTTGACCTCGCTGCCGGGCGGCGAGGTCGGCTTCCTGATCGGCGTCAACATCCTGGTCTTCGTGCTTGCCTTCTTCCTCGATTTCTTCGAGCTGGCCTTCATCATCGTGCCGCTGCTGGCGCCGGCCGCCGACAAGCTCGGCATCGACCTGATCTGGTTCGGCGTGCTCCTGGGCGTGAACATGCAGACCAGCTTCATGCATCCGCCCTTCGGCTTCGCGCTGTTCTACCTGCGCTCGGTCGCCGCCCGGGTGCCCTATCTCGACCGCTTGACCGGCAAGCAGATCGCGCCGGTGACAACGGGCCAGATCTATTGGGGCGCCGTGCCGTTCGTCTGCATCCAGGTGATCATGATCGGGCTCACCATCGCCTTCCCGCAAATGGTGATGCACTACAAGGGCACAGCGGTCGATTCCGGTACGATCGACTATACGGTGCCGGGGGTGCCGGGACTGACGCCGCTCGGCACTCCGCCGGCCGGGACCGGCACCGCGCCCGCCAACGGCGCCGCGCCGCCCGCCGCGCCTGCCGCGCCCGACTTGTCGCAGCCGCCGAACTTCGGCGATACGGCGCCCGCCAAACCGGCGGCACCACAGCCGGACCTGTCGAAGCCGCCGAGCTTCAACTGATGCCGGAGATCGCAAAGCCATGAAAGCGGTGCGGCTGGAAGCGGTTGGCAGCATCACGCTGCGCGAGGTCGCCAAGCCCGTTCCCGGGCCTGACGATCTGCTGGTGCGCATCGAGGCCTGCGGTGTCTGCGGCACCGACCGGCATCTTTTCCACGGCGAGTTTCCCTGCAGGCCGCCAGTGACGCCCGGACATGAGTTCTCCGGTATCGTCGAGGCGATGGGACATTCCGTGAGCGGCTTCTCGATCGGCGACCGCGTCACCGGTGACCCCAACATCGCCTGCGGACGCTGCCACCATTGTCATGCCGGCCGCGTCAATTTGTGCAGCAATCTCAATGCCATCGGCATCCATCGCGACGGCGGCTTCGCCGACTACGTCGTGCTGCCGCAGAAACAGGCCTTCATCCTGCCCGCAGACTTGAAGCCGACCCATGGCGCCTTCTGCGAGCCGCTCGGCTGCTGCCTGCATGGCGTCGACCTGGCCCAGATCAGACCGGGCTCCTCGGTCGCCATACTTGGCGGCGGCGTGATCGGCCTGCTCACCGTGCAACTGGCAAGGCTTGCGGGAGCGACCACCATCATCCTGTCGACGCGCCAGGCCTCACGGCGCGCGCTGGCCGAGGAGCTCGGCGCGACGGCAACGATCGACGCAAGCGCAGCCAACGTCATCGATGCCATCGCCGGTCCAGCCGGACTGGTGCCCGGCGGCGTCGACGTGGTGCTCGAATGTGCCGGTGTCCGGGAAACGGTCGAGCAGTCGCTGCGGCTGGCGAGGGCCGGCGGCACGGTCGTCATTGTCGGCGTGGTGCCGCAAGGCATGAAGGCCGCTTTCGAGCCCTTCGATCTTCTGTTTCGCGAGTTGAAGGTTCTCGGCTCCTTCCTCAATCCCTACACGCACCGCCGCGCCGCCGAGCTGATCGCTTCGGGCGCGATCGAGATCGACCGGCTGATCTCCCGGCAGGTGCCGCTGGAAGAGGCGGTCACGGTGATCGCCAACCCGCCTGCCGCCGGCGAGGTCAAGGTGGTGGTGGTGCCGGGCCGAGCCTAAAGTCTTGCAACGTTGGCCACTGGCGGGGCCGTCACTATACGGGGAGAGGATGCCGGCAGGCAGGTAAGAGGCAGCGCCAATGGTGGATGGACAAGACACGAGGGTTGGCCTTCAGCCCCTAAAGCGCGGGGCGCTGAAACGGATTCAGGCGACGCGCTTCAAGTCTCTGTTTGATGCATGTCGATGTCCCGGAACCGCTGCACGCTTCTGGGCGACATGCATTAGACCTAAGCCCGGGCGATTCAATCGCCGAAGCCGGCGCTGCCCCTCATCCCCCTGCCGGGACCTTCTCCCCGTGTAGTGACGGGGAGAAGGGACCAATCCCTACCTACAGCTTGCCGTTGCGCTGCTGGACCATCATGAAGGTGTCGTAATTATACTCGGCCACCTGCGCCCAAAGATAATGCTCCTTACGGAAGCCCTTGATGGATTCCCAGATCTTCTTGAACGGGGCGTTCGAGGCTTCCATTTCGGCATAGACCTCATTGGCCTTCTCGAAGCAGGCGGCCATGATCTCCTGGCTGAACGGACGCAGTTTGGCGCCGCCTGCCACCAGCCGCTTCACCGCCGCAGGATTGAGGTAGTCGTATTTCTGCAGCATGTTGGCATCGGCGGCTTGCGCGGCGGTATGCAGCAGCGACTTGTAAGTCGGCGAAAGTTCTTCGTATTTCGCCTTGTTGAACATCAGGTGGACGGTCGGACCGCCTTCCCACCAGCCTGGATAGTAGTAGTAGGGCGCGACCTTGTAGAAGCCGAGCTTCTCGTCGTCATAGGGGCCGACCCATTCGGCTGCGTCGATGGTGCCCTTTTCGAGCGCCGGGTAGATGTCGCCGCCGGCGATCTGCTGCGGCACGACGCCGAGCTTCTGCACAACCTTGCCGGCGAAGCCGCCGATGCGCATCTTGAGGCCGGAAAGGTCGGCCACCGTGTTGATCTCCTTGCGGAACCAGCCGCCCATCTGCACGCCGGTATTGCCGCCAGGCAGGCCGAACAAGCCTTGCGTGGCGAGAAATTCGTTGAACAGGTCGATGCCGCCGCCATGATAGTGCCAGGCATTCATGCCGCGCGCGTTGAGCGAGAACGGAACCGCCGCGCCCAGCGCCCAGGTCGGGTCCTTGCCCCAGTAATAGTATGCCACCGTGTGGCAGGCCTCGACCGTGCCGGCGGTGGTGGCATCGGCCGCCTGAAGGCCGGGCACCAGTTCGCCAGCGGCGAAGACCTGTATCTGGAAATTGCCGTCGGTAGCTTCCGAAAGCATCTTGGAGAAGACCTCGGCGCCGCCATAGATCGTGTCGAGCGATTTGGGAAAGGACGACGCCAGCCGCCACGTCACCTTTGGATTGGACTGGGCTATGGCCGGCGCGGCGAGCGTGGCGGCGGCCGCGGCGGCGCCAACGCCGGTCGTCCCGGCCTTGCGGATGAATGAACGACGATCCATGAAGTCCTCCCTTTTGGATCAACAAAACCGACGTGCGGCGCATGCTCGATGCCCTGCACGGCTGGCGAAACAATACACGGGCAAGGAGTCGAGTCCAGCGTGGCGGCCTGATTTGACGGCGTGTGCGCAGGGCCTTGCAACTATAGTCTAACGGGCCGTTTGGTGGCCCATCCGACAGACCGAAACTTGTCATGGAAAAATGTGCTGGGATCGCCTATTTTGAAGGCAGGATTCCCCGGCCCAGATGGAAAACAAAGCCAAAATGCAGCAGCCGCTCGTCGCCATATCGACCGACGTCCGTCAATTCGACAACTACACCTGGCATGCCGCCCCACAGCAATATCTGGAGGCGGCGATCGCCGGCGCCGGCGTGTTCCCGGTGCTGGTGCCTTCGTTCGGCGAGCGGCTCGATTTCGATGAGCTGCTGTCGTCGGTCGACGGCGTCATGCTGACCGGCTCGAAATCCAACGTGAACCCCTCGCTCTATGGCGGCGATGCCAGCGAGGCGAATGGTCCCTATGATCCGGCACGCGACGCCACCACCTTGCCGCTGATCCGCAAGGCGATCGAGCGTGGCGTGCCGCTGCTTGCCATCTGCCGCGGCATCCAGGAGCTGAACGTGGCGCTGGGCGGCACGCTGGGCACCGAGATCCAGGAGCGTGAAGGCTCGCTCGACCACCGCGCGCCGGTGAGCGATATCCAGGACGAACGCTTCGCCATCCACCAGACCGTTTCGATCAAGGCGGGCAGTTGCCTGGCCGGTGTGTTTGGGGCCGGCGACATGAAGGTCAACTCGTTGCACCGCCAGGCAATCGACCGGCTTGGTTCGAAGCTGCAGATCGAAGCCGTGGCCGACGACGGCACCGTCGAGGCGGTCTCCGTAAAGAATGCCCGCGCTTTCGCGGTGGGCGTCCAGTGGCATCCCGAATACTGGGTCAAGTCGGACAGCAACTCGGCCAAGATCTTCCGGGCCTTCGGCGACGCGGTTCGCCTGCATGCGGCCGCCAAAGCCGGCGCCCGCGCGGCGGCGGAATAATCAGTCGTCGGTGCTCGGGTCCCAGGCCGCCGCCAGCGACAGCAGCGGCAGCGCGGGGGCGTAGGATTCGAAGCCGTCGCCATCGGCGACCGCGAAGGTGACGATCGGATCGACGCCGTTGGCGCTGAAGGCGACCGTGCCGTCCTCCTGCTCGCGCCAGAATTTCGCCCGCTCTATGCCTGGCATGAGCCGGCGGCAGTTCGGAGCCACCGTCAAAAGCGACAGGCCGTCCGAGACGGTGGCGCCGCGTTTGATTGCGCAAACCCCCTCATAACCATTGGCGACCAGCCTGTAGGTGTCGGGCGGCGCGGCCTCTTCAGCCACGCTTTCGCCAGTGCCGCCATGAAACAGCTGAACGCCGCCAAACAGGGCGGCGGCTCCGATCAGTGCGGAAAGCGTTTTCATGCTGACCCTCATCCATGCGTACGGACAGGATGAAGAATGATTTCAAAGGGTTAAGCTGACGTTAATAAATATGGCAGCCCGACCGCTCAGCCGCGCGCCTTCACATGCGCCGTCTCGGGCACGGGTGTGATCGACCGGCGCTCGCTGAACCAGGACACCAGATTGTCGACGCAAAGATCCGCCATGGCGCGACGTGTGTGCTCCGAGGCCGAGCCGACATGCGGCAACAGGCTGGCATTGGTCGCGTCAAGCAGCGCCCGCGGCACGTTCGGCTCGTCGGCGAAGACATCGAGCCCGGCGGCGGCGATAGTGCCCTTGGCCAGGGCTGTCGCAAGCGCCGCCTCGTCGACCGTGCTGCCGCGCCCGATATTGACGAAGACGCCGTTGGCGCCAAGCGCCGACAGGATCTCGGTATCGACCGCCTTTTCCGTCGAGGCGCCGCCCGGCACCACCGAAATCAGCGTGTCTACTGCTTCGGCGAGGCCCTTCAGCGTCGGGTGGTAGGGATAGGACAGGCCCTCGACCCGGCGCCGGTTGTGATAGGCGACGGGCAATCCGAACGCCTCCAGCCGGCGGGCAATGGCGAGCCCGATACGGCCCATACCGAAAATGCCGGCGCTGCGGCCGCGCAAGGTGAGCCGGCTCAGGGGATAGTTGCCCTTGCGCTGCCAGCTGCCGTCGCGCAGCCAGGTTTCGGCGCGCGGCAGGTCGCGCACGGTGTTGATCAGCAGGCCGATGGCGGTGTCGGCGACCTCCTCGGTCAGCACATCCGGCGTGTTGGTGACCATGATGCCATGATCGCCAGCGTGGCGGGCATCGACCGAATCATAGCCGACGCCGAAACTGGCGATGATCTCAAGCTTCGGCAATGCATCCATGAGGGCCGCGCTGATGCCGCCGAACGAGGCGATGGCGCGCACGTTGTCACGCATCTCATCGGTGACCAGGGAGGGGTCGGCGCGCTCGATCCCGACACGCCTGAATGTCCGGTCGATGCGTTCGACCGCATGGTCGTTGAAATGCCCCGGCACCAGGATGGCGACGGCTTGCAGTTGCTCGGGCTTTGTCATACGCGCTCCACCGGCTTGCCGGTGGACTGTCGCACATGCAGTTCCGGCTTGATCAGTTCCTGCGAGGGCCGCACCGTCTGCCCGTTCAGCTTGTCGAGCAGGGCGCTGGCGGCGCGGCGGCCAACCTCGCGCTGACCGTTCCACACCGTGGTCAGCGCCGGCGTGGCGATTGCCGCCTCCTCGAGATCGTCGTAGCCGGTGACCGATATGTCCAGGCCGGGCACCAGGCCGGCGCGCGCGATGCCGTTCATCAGGCCGATGGCGACGAGGTCGTTCCAGCAGCAGGCGGCTGTCGGCTTGTCCTTCAGGGCCAGAAACTGTCCGGCAGCTTCGAAGCCGGCCTGCTTGGTGCGCGGACCGGGGATGCGCCAGGCCGGCCGCACTTCCAGCCCGGCGGCCTCCATGGCGTTGACATAGCCCTGGTAGCGGTCGCGGCCGGTCGAGGTCTGGTCGGTGCCGCCGATCATGGCGATGCGCTTGTGGCCGAGCGAGATCAGGTGATTGGTGGCAAGGCCGGTGCCATAGGCGTCGTCGCCGCGAAACACCGGCACGTCGGCGCCTTCGACGGTGCGCGCGATCAGCACCGCCGGCAGGCCGTTTTCCTCGGCCATCAGAATATCCGAGGCCGGAGTGCCGATGGCCGGCGACATGATGACGCCGTCGGCACCGAGCTGCAAAAGCGTGTCGATGAAGGTCCGCTGCTTCTCGAGTTGGTCGTAGTGGTTGGACAGGATGAAGGTCTGGCGGCTGCGGTCGAGCTCGCTTTCGATCGAGCGCAGTATCTCGGCGAAGAACGGGTTCATGATGTCATGCACGACGACGCCGACAATGCCCGACCGCGAGGTGCGCAGGCTGGCGGCGCGGCGGTTGTAGATGTAGCCGATGGCGCGGGCATGCTCCTTGATGCGGTCGCGGGTGCCGCCTGCGACCAGCGGGCTGTCGCGCAGCGCCAGCGATACCGTGGCCGTGGACACGCCGAGCGCGTCCGCGATCGTCGACAGCTTGATCTTCTGTGCCAGCCTTCCGCTCCCCGCCGTTTTTTAAACTGTTTAAAGGCGGCCTTATGCCATCCTTCGGGGTTAAATCAAAGTTTTTTTGCCAGCGCTTCCGCCTCGATGTCCAGCACCGCGCGATTGCGCAAGCGCAGCCGGTGCTCGCGATGGACGATGTAGAGACCACTGGCGACGATGACGGCGGCGCCGACGAGCGTCCAGCGGTCGGGGAACTGCTTGAAGACGATGAGCCCGGAAAGGATCATCCACACCATCTGCGAATAGGGATAGGGGGCGAGCGCGGTGGTGGTGGCCATGCGATAGGCCTGCACCAGAAGCCAGTGACCGACGCCGCCGAACACGCCGAGCATGAGCAGGATGAACCAGTGCCAGCCATCGTGCGGCAGGGAAAACGAGAACGGCAGCATGGGCAGGAGCACCACCGCCGGGGCCAGCGCCGAAAACAGGATGAGGCTTTCCGATGTCTCGGTCGCCGACATGCGTCGGGTCATGATCACATAGAAGCAGTTCGACAGCATCGAGCCGAGCGCGAAGAGGTGTCCGATGCCGAAAACGCCGACTCCCGGCCTTGTGATGATCAGAACGCCGGCGAAAGCGGCCAGGATCGCCAGCCACCGCCGCCAGCCCGCCCATTCGCCAAGCAGCGGCCCGGCAAGTGCGGTGATGACCATCGGCCCGAAGAAATAGATCGATGTCGTCTCGGCCAGTTGCAGGGACCGCAGCGCCAGCACGTTGAAGATGGTTGAGCCGAACAGGAACAGCCCGCGCAGGACATGAGCCGGCAGGTTGACCGGACGGAACCGCGCCGGTTCGCGCCAGCCGCGCAACAGCGCGCCGACCAGAACGACATGCACGGCAAAGCGCACCCAGGCGACGACGAGCGCGGAGACGCCGGCCAGGACGAGGTACTTGCTGCTGGTGTCGAGAAAGGTGAAGAAGACATAGGTGGACAGCATGCACAGGATCGCCACCGGCGGCGTCGCGCTTTCTGAAGATGTTTGGGGAGCACTCACTTGCAGGCCGAATGGAAAGCTGGGCTGAGGCCCACCTTTGCGGCAATTGCGGGCGTGCGGCAAGCCAAAAGCGGCTGGCACAACAAGAGCTGCGGACAGGCTCAGGCCCGGGTCGTCAGGGATGCATGCGAGCACCCTTGGTGATCTTGTCGACCGTCTTCTTGTCGGCGCGCAATGCAATGCCGACCACCTTGGCGTCTTCCGGCGCGAATTCGGCGAAGACGGCGCGGTTGGCGGCGTCGAACCCGGTCGAGAACATCTCCTCGACGTAGAGCGAGCTCGTTACTCCGCGCTCCAGGGCGCGGCTGTGGATTGCGCCGAGTGTCGCCTGGTCGGCGCACAGCACGATGACCGGCTGGATCGACAGCGGGTTGTAGACATTGCCGGCGCGGTCACGATAGGGCTCGCCGATGATATCGGGGAACTGCGCGACGACGCCGCTGGTCAGGAAAGCGGTGACGTTGAGTTTTTGCCAGACCGGCAGATCATCCCTGAGCACGATTGCAAATTTCGTATCGAACATGAGACAGTGACCATTCGGGGGTTATGCCCTTTCTAGACGAAAGGAAGCGATGTCGCTCGATCTAGGCAGTCAGGCGTTCCAGGGTCTTGGACGTTTGTGCGCGGATGCCGCGGAAAACTGCATCATTGCCGCCCGCGACCCCGTCGGCATGGAGCGCATCGAGGCGCGGTTCCACGGCAGCGCCTTCGACCTGCATCGCCACGACACCTATGCGATCGGGGTGACGCTGCAAGGCGTGCAGAGCTTTCGCTATCGCGGTGCGGTGCGGCATAGCCTGCCGGGCCAGATCATCGTCCTGCATCCCGACGAACTGCATGATGGCGGCGCCGGAACCGAGGACGGGCTGCGCTACAGGATCCTCTATCTGGAACCGTCGCTGATGTTGGACTGCCTGGGCGGCACATCTCTGCCCTTCGTCAGGGAGGCCGTGGTGGCGGACGAACGCCTGCGCGCGACCTTGCTTTCGGCGCTGGGTCCACTGGAGGAAGACCTCGATGAGCTGTTCGTCGCCGACTTCCTGGCGCAACTGATGCAAGGGCTTGCCCGCCACGCCGGCCAGCCGGCGAGAGCGGTGCGGGAAACGGCCTGGCGGGCGGCCGCGCTGGCGCGCGACTATCTCACGGAAAACTCCGCCCGGCCCGTGCGATCCGACGAGTTGGAGGCGGTTACCGGGTTCGACCGCTATGCCTTGTCCAGGCATTTCCGCGCCGTTTTCTCCACCAGTCCGCATCGTTTCCTTTTGATGCGCCGGCTTCAGCGCGCGCGGCGTATGATCGCCGCCGGCGAGCCGCTGGCGCAGATCGCGGCCGAGGCCGGTTTCAGCGACCAAAGCCACTTCAACAGGCAATTCAAGAAGGCATTCGGCATGACGCCGGGACGCTGGTGTTCGCTGATCCGTGGGTCCGCCGCGGCCTGATCGCCGGAATCGGCGGTCAGTCGTCCAACTCGACGTCCTCATCGATCAAGGCCAGTTCCTCGTTCGAGAGATTGGCCTCGATGCGGGCAAGAAATTTGAACAGCGCCTTCTGTTCCTTCTTGTCGAGGCCCTTCAGCGCCTGCTTTTCGGTCTTCTTGACGGACTTTTCGATGGCGCGGATGGTCTCGCGGCCGGTGTCGGTGAGGAAGATATGCGCCTGGCGGGCATCGGCGTCGGAGGCGCGCTTTTGCAGGAAGCCCTGTGCCTGCAGCCGGTTGATGGTCTTGGTTATGGTGGGCGGCCGCACGCCGAGACGCCCGGCCAGATTGCCCGGCGTCTGGCCATCCTCGCGGTCGAGCGCCAGCATGATCTGGTCCTGGCCGGCATAGAAGCCGTGCGCCAGCAGCCGCGCCGCAAGCGCTGTTCTTGCCAGCCTTGCCGCCGAATGCAGCCGGCTCATTGTCGCAGTCTTGTCCGCCTTGGCCATGGTCATCCCTCTTCGGCCATACCGGTGCGGGCAGCATAGACGCAGCCGGCCGGTTGGCAATCGACGATCAAAAAGATTCCGGCGCCTGAAACAGCTTTGCCGGCAAGCATTGCGGTACCCGCCGTGGCTAATGCCAGATGATTATTTCAGTTAGATGACAAACGACTTTTCGCGAAAGCGATTGCGGTGGATCGGCTCGGCATGATCGTCCACAGGCTCCTTTTGCGCACCAATATCCCACAGTCTCCGGGGCGTCGCGCTCCGGCCGTTTCGAAGAGACCTTGGCCTATGGTTCGGGCCGGCCATTCGCGGTTTGCCTCGTGCAAAAGCCAGCCGCACATCCTATATGGAACCGACAATCCCTTTCGAGGCCGAGATCTTTCAAGGCCCATCCATTCGAGGCAAGCCATGAGCGACGCACAGACGCAGATTCCCGTAACCGTTCTGACCGGCTATCTCGGCGCCGGCAAGACGACGCTGCTGAACCGCATCCTGTCGGAAAACCACGGCAGGCGCTACGCCGTCATCGTCAACGAATTCGGCGAGATCGGCATCGACAACGACCTGATCGTGGAATCCGACGAGGAAATCTACGAGATGAACAATGGCTGCGTCTGCTGCACGGTGCGCGGCGACTTGATCCGCGTGGTCGAGGGCCTGATGCGCCGCCCCGGCCGTTTCGACGCCATCGTGGTGGAGACCACTGGTCTCGCCGATCCGGTGCCGGTGGCCCAGACCTTCTTCATGGACGACGACGTGCGCTCCAAGACCAAGCTCGACGCGGTGGTGGCGCTGGTCGATGCCAAGCACCTGCCGCTCAGACTGAAGGATTCCAAGGAAGCCGAGGACCAGATCGCCTTCGCCGACGTCGTGGTGCTCAACAAGACCGACCTCGTCACATCAGAAGAACTGGCCAAGGTCGAAGCGACGATCCGCGCCATCAACCCGGCCGCAAGGATTCATCGCACCACCCGCGCCGGCGTGGCGCTGTCGGAAGTGCTCGACCGCGGCGCCTTCGACCTGTCCAAGGCGCTGGAGAACGACCCCCATTTCCTCGAGGCGCATGACGACCATCATGATCATGATCATGACCATGATCATCACCACCACGATCATGACGGGCACGATCATGACCACGATGGGCACCACCATCACGCGCACCCCTCCGACATCCATGACGTGACGGTGCAGTCGGTTTCGCTGCGCGGGGGCGAGATGGATCCGAAGAAATTCTTCCCCTGGATCGAGAAGGTCACCCAGATGGAGGGACCGAACATCCTGCGCCTGAAAGGCATCATCGCCTTGAAGGGCGACGACGAGCGCTACGTCATCCAGGGCGTGCACATGATCATCGAGGGCGACCACCAGCGCGCCTGGAAAGACGGCGAGAAGCATGAGAGCCGGCTGGTGTTCATCGGCCGCGAACTGGACGCCGAACGGCTGAGGAAGAGCTTCGAGGCCTGCCAGGCCTAAGTCTCGGCGGCGGCGTTGCGCTGCTTGCGGCTTGCGGGTGAAGGCGGCGGCATTCTGCTCATCATCGATGCCAAGGGCGAGCGGGCCGCAACGTGGTATGTCGGCTATGGCGCCGAGCGCCTCACCGGATCGGATCCGACCCTGGTGATGCCACTGACATCATTCGCAGCCGATCCTCGAGCCAGGGGGCTGCTTTGATGCCCGCCTCCTCATCACTTTGCTGATCCTGACGGTTGTCGGAACCGCAAACGTCGAGTAAGCCGCCTCTGCAATTTCATTCAGCCCACAAAGAAACTCATGCCAACCGTCGCCCCGCTTGATCTCGAAGGCCACTGCGTCGCCGCCGTCTTCCTTGGCGACGTGCCGCATTTCGCGATGGCCGACGGCACCGTCCATCGGCTCGACAATGGCCACAAGACGGTGCAGGCCAATGACGGGCTGCTCGCAGCTTTCCATGACGCGGCCAACGACCGGTTGCTCACCGGCGGCGAGGACGGCAAGGTGTTCGCCGTCAAAGCCGGCGGTGACGTGAGCGAACTCGCCAGCGCGGGCAAGAAGTGGGTCACCAGCGTCGCCGCTGGCCCGCAAGGCGCCATCGCCTATGCTACAGGCAAGACCGCCTATGTGCGCTTTGCCGACGGCCGGACAAAAGAGTTCGCCCATCCGCGTTCGGTCGAGGGGCTGGCATTTTCGCCCAAGGGCATGCGCTTCGGCGTGGCGCGCTACAATGGCGCGACGCTGCATTTCCCGGCCGCCGAGGGCAAGCCGGTGGAGCTCGAATGGGCCGGCGCCCATACCGGCATCACCTTCTCGCCGGATGGCGCCTTCCTCGTCACCACCATGCAGGAAAACGCATTGCACGGCTGGAAGCTGGCGGACGGCAAACACATGCGCATGAGCGGCTATCCCGCCAAGGTCAAAAGCCTGTCATGGAGCGTGAAAGGCAAGTGGCTGGCGAGTTCCGGCGCGCCGGCGGCGATCGTCTGGCCGTTTTCAGGCAAGGACGGGCCGATGGGCAAGGCGCCGCTGGAACTCGGCACGCGCGGCAATGCGATGGTGACCTCAGTCGCCTGCCATCCAAGCCAGGATGTCGTCGCCATCGGCTATGAGGACGGCATGGTGATGGCGGTGCGTTTTTCCGACGCCAAGGAGGTGCTGTTGCGGCGCCCCGGCAAGGGTGCCATCACCTCGATGATGTGGGACAGGGAGGAACGCCGCATCGCTTTCGGCAGTACCGCCGGCGACTGCGGCGTTATCGACATCACGGGTTAAGGGAGTAGGGGAGTAGGGAACAACGAGTGAGGACAGGAAGTGCGGTTGTGCGCACTGACGTCTTTCCACGGCCCTGCCCTACTGCGCTACTGCCTTATTCCCCACCAGAGGGGTTTTTCGTGCACAGCAGCGACACGTCGAAAACGTCCATTGGCGGCGTCAGCCGCGACCGCATTGCCGCATTGCGGGACACCGAAGGCGCCGCCTTCCGCAAGGCGCGGCCGAAATCGCAGGCCAAGGCCGGCAACGGCATGCCCGGCTTCTTCGGCGGGGTGCCGATGCACTGGATGAACGACTGGCCGACGCCGTTTCCGATCCTGGTCGAGAGCGCCAGAGGCGCTACGATCACCGACATCGACGGCAACAGGCTCGACGATTTCTGCCTCGGCGACACCGGATCGATGTTCGGCCATTCGCCGCCGGCGGTAGCGCGCGCCATTCGCCGGCAGGCTGGGCGCGGCCTGACATACATGCTGCCTTCGGAAGAAGCGCTCGCCATCGGACCGCTGTTGCAACAGCGCTTCGGCCTGCCGTTCTGGCAGATCGCCACGACGGCGACCGATGCGAACCGCTTCGCGCTGCGCGTTGCCCGCGCCGTCACCGGGCGGGAAAAGATCTTGGTCTTCAACGGCTGCTATCACGGCTCGGTCGACGAGACGATGGTGCGGCTGATCGACGGCAAGCCAGCCAACCGGCCGGGATTGGCCGGCGAATTCCGCGACCTGACCCGCACCGCCAAGGTCATCGAGTTCAACGACGTTGCCGCGCTGGAGGCGGCGCTCAGGGACCAGGATGTCGCCTGCGTCATCACCGAACCGGTGCTGACCAATTCCTGCATGGTGCTGGCCGATCCCGGTTTCCACGAGGCGTTGCGAAAGCTGACGCGCGCGGCGGGCACGCTGCTTCTGATCGACGAGACGCATACGATCTCGACCGGCCCAGGCGGCTATACCGAGAAATACGGACTGGAGCCGGATTTCTTCGTGCTGGGCAAGCCGATCGCCGGCGGCGTGCCGGCAAGCGTCTGGGGCATGAGCGACGAGGTCGCCTCGCGCTACGCCGACTACAACAGGGCGAAAGAGCCGGGTTATTCCGGCATGGGGACGACGCTCTCGGCCAACCCGTTGCAATTCGCGGCCATGCGCGCCGCCCTCGAAGAGGTAATGACCAAAGAAAATTATGACCGCATGGAGCATCTGGCGCGGCGGCTCGATGCCGGGCTGACCGCGGTCATCGACCGCTACCGCCTGCCATGGCATGTCGCTCGCGTCGGTGCCCGCGTCGAATTCATCTGCACGCCTGGCCCGCTGCGCAATGGTGCCGAAGCGGAAGCCGCGCATGCGCCGGAACTCGAAGCCGCCATCCATGTCGCGCTGGTCAATCGCGGCGTGCTGATTGCGCCCTTCCACAACATGATGCTGATCTCGCCGGCGACGTCAGGCGCCCAGGTCAACCGGCTGATCACCGCCTTCGGCGCAGTTGCGGCAGAGCTTGCGGCATGAGAAAAGCGGCCATGGATAGTGCCACCGTGACCTCACCTTCCGGCTCCTCGCCCACCGAAGCGCAGGCCTTTCTCGACGCCCATCCCGAGATCGAGGCCTTCGACATCGTGCTAACCGATGCCAACGGGGTCGGCCGTGGCAAGATCGTGCGCCGGCACGAGCTGAAAGCCATCTTCGAAGGCGGCCGACACATGCCGATCTCGATCCTCGGCCTCGACATCACCGGCGAGGACGTGCACGAAACCGGACTGATCTGGACCACCGGCGACGGCGATCTGCGCGCCTGGCCAATCCCGGGTACCCTGGTGCCGCTCCACGGCACCAACCCGCCGCGCGGCCAGGTATTGATGGCGATGTATCATCTCGACGGCGCACCGATGGCATCGGACCCACGGCTGGCGCTGGCAAGGCAGGTCGACATATTGGCGTCCAAGGGGCTGTACCCGGCCGGCGCCTTCGAGCTCGAATTTTTTCTCCTCGCCAACGAGCGCGACAGCGACGGCAAGGTGCAGCCGGCGCGCGCCGTGCTGGACGGCCGCGTCTCGGGCAAGACCGAGGTCTACTCGGTCGACCATCTGCACGGCATGGAGCCGCTGTTCTCCGACATCTATGCCGCGGCCAAGGCACAGGGCATTCCGGCGGAGACCGTGATCTCCGAATATGCGCCCGGCCAGTACGAGTTGACGCTCAACTACCGCAAGGATGTGATGCGGGCGGCTGACGACCTCGTCATGCTGAAACGGCTGGTGCGGGCGCAGGCGCGCCGCCATGGCGTCACCGCTTGCTTCATGGCCAAGCCGATCGAGAAATATGCCGGCTCCGGCATGCATTTCCACGTCTCGCTGCAGGACAAGGCCGGCCGAAACGTTTTTTCGGAGGCCGGCGGCGAGAGTTGGTCGCTGCCGCTGCTGCGCGGGCTGGGCGGCCTGATCCAGACCATGGCGGAATCGATGCTGGTGTTTGCGCCGCACGCCAATTCCTGGCGGCGCTTCGTCTCGCAATCCTATGCACCTGTGGCGCCGACCTGGGGCGTCAACAACCGGTCGGTGGCGCTGCGCGTGCCGGCGGGCGACGCCAGGAACCGGCGCATCGAGCATCGGCCTTCGGGCGTCGACGCCAATCCGTATCTGATTGCGGCAACCGTGCTTGCCGGCATCGTCAAAGGCCTCGACGAAGGCCTCGATCCTGGCCCCGAGACGACCGGAAACGGCTATGAGGCGGCGGTGACGCGCACGACTATGCCGGTCGACTGGCGCGCGGCGATCGAGGCGGCCAGAGCATCCAGCTTCCTCAAAGGTGCGCTTGGCGAGGATCTGCACCGCACCTTCGTGGCGATCAAGCAGTCCGAATACCTGCGCGTCGCGCGCACGGTCAGCGAGCTGGACTATCACCTCTATCTGCACGAGGTCTGATGCCATGATGATCGCGCGGCGATCACTTTTTCGCCGCCGCCCTCAAATTAGGTGGCGCAGCGCCGTTTTGGAACATATCATGAACGTATGAGCGCGCTCACCATCCGCGAAAAGCTTGCGATCCTGTCCGATGCGGCCAAATATGACGCTTCCTGCGCCTCATCAGGCGCGGCGAAAAAGGATTCGCTGAAATCCGGCGGCATCGGCTCCACCGAAGGCATGGGCATCTGCCATTCCTACGCACCCGATGGCCGCTGCATTTCGCTGTTGAAAGTCCTGCTCACCAATTTTTGCATCTATGATTGCAGCTATTGTATCAACCGCTCTTCCTCCAATGTGCGCCGCGCCCGCTTCAGCATCGACGAGGTGGTCAAGCTGACCATGGATTTCTACCGGCGCAACTATATCGAGGGCTTGTTCCTGTCCTCAGGCGTCATCCGCTCGCCTGATGAAACCATGGGCGAGATGGTCGAAGTGGCGCGGAAGCTGCGGCTGGAAGAGAAGTTCTCGGGTTATATTCACCTGAAAACCATCCCGGAGGCTTCGACGGAACTGATCGAGAAGGCAGGCCTCTATGCCGACCGACTGTCGATCAATGTCGAACTCCCCACCGATGAGGGTGTGAAGCGACTGGCGCCCGAAAAGAAGCCGGAAACCATCCGCCTTTCCATGGCCAGGCTGCGCCGGAAGATGGAAGAAAAAGCCGAGCCGACGCTGACGAAAAAGCACGAACGTTTCGCGCCGGGCGGCCAGTCGACGCAGATGATCATCGGCGCCGACAAGACCTCCGACGACGGCATCCTGCACACCAGCGCCCGGCTCTACGGCAGCTATCACCTGCGGCGGGTCTATTATTCGGCCTTCAGCCCGATCCCGGATTCCTCGTCGTCGCTGCCGCTGCAGAAGCCTCCGTTGATGCGCGAACACCGACTTTACCAGGCCGACTGGCTGATGCGGTTCTATGGGTTCTCGCAGCCCGAAATCCTGGCCGGCAGCCGCGACGGCATGCTTGACCTCACGATCGACCCGAAGCTTGCCTGGGCGCTGCGCAACCGAGGACGCTTTCCGGTCGACGTCAACCGCGCCGATCGCGAGTTGCTGCTGCGCGTTCCAGGTCTCGGCGCCAAGGTGGTCGCAAAAATCCTGGAGACGCGCCGCCACCGACGGCTGCGGCTCGAGGATGTCGGCCGGCTCTGCCATTCCATCGCCAAGCTCCGGCCCTTCATCGTCGCAGAAGGCTGGTCGCCAGGCGCGCTGACCGACAAGGCCGGCCTGCGCGGCAAGATCGTGCAATCCTGCGAACAACTGGCGCTGTTTTGACCATGCAGCCCGGTGAACTCGATCTCACCCGCCACAGCGTTTGGCTCGAAAGCGAGACCGACTTCGCCGGCTGGCGCGACGCGGCGCGACGGCTGGCACTGAACGAGGTCAGGCCCGAGGACATCAGCTGGCATGTCGCAGCCGGTTCCGATCGGCCCTTGAGCGATTTGCCAAACGTGCCGCAGGGCGCACAACTCGTGGTTCCGCGCGATTTCATCGGCCATGCCGAAACCGCCTTCTGCCATTCCGACCCCGGCCGGTTTGCCTTTCTCTACCGGCTGCTGTGGCGGTTGCGCACTGAACCCAAGCTTCTGGCGATTGCATCGGATCCCGACATCAGGCGGCTTGAGACCATGGAAAAGGCGGTGCGGCGCGACAGCCACAAGATGCATGCCTTCGTCCGCTTCCGAAAGATCGGTGATGGCGACGAAGAGCACTACGTCGCCTGGTTCGAGCCCGATCATTACATCGTCGAGCGCAATGCCGATTTCTTCGTGCGGCGTTTCACCGGCATGCACTGGACGATTCTGACGCCCTATGCATCCGCAGACTGGGATGGCGAGAGGCTCGCGATCGGGCCGGGGGCGGTCAAGGGCGATGCGCCCGCGCAGGACGACACCGAAGCCCTGTGGCGCACCTATTTCGAGAACATCTTCAACCCGGCGCGGCTCAAGGTGAAAGCCATGCAGAAGGAGATGCCGAAGAAATATTGGCGGAACCTTCCCGAGGCCTCGCTCATTCCTGATTTGATCGCAGGAGCGGACAAGGCCGCTATAGCCATGATTGCCAGAATGCCGACGGCACCCGCGCCGCACCACGCCAAGATTCAGGCGCGGCATTGGCCAAAGCGTCAGCCGGCCGGCCTCCCGGAGGATGACGACGCCAAGACGATTGCCGAACTGCGCGAAGCGGCGAAAGGCTGCCGTCGCTGTCCGCTCTGGCGGGACGCGACGCAGACCGTGTTCGGCGAAGGGCCGGACGGCGCCAAGGTGATTTTCGTCGGCGAGCAGCCCGGCGATCAGGAAGATCTCGCCGGCGCTCCTTTCGTCGGCCCGGCCGGAAGAGTGTTCGACGCCATACTGGACGACGCCGGAGTCGACCGCCAAAAAGTTTACGTCACCAACGCGGTCAAGCATTTCAAGTTCGAGCCGCGCGGCAAGCGTCGCATCCATTCCAAGCCGAACGCGGGTGAGGTTCAGGCGTGCCGCTGGTGGCTCGACCGGGAGTTCGGACTGATCAAACCGAACCTTGCCGTGGCGCTTGGCGCAACGGCGGCATTGTCGCTGCTGGGCAAGGCGATTCCGGTGACGAAGATCCGCGGCCAGGTGATCGAGCGGGAAGATGGCATGCGTGTGTTCATCACCATCCATCCCTCCTTCATCCTGCGCATCCGTGACCGTGCGGACAAGGAGGCCGAGCAAGAACGGTTCCTTGACGACATGAAGCAGGTGAAGCGGCTGATGGCTGCCTGATCCGAGCGATTAGCGGATCAGGATCGCCCGGAGATCGTTGACATTGGTGCCGGTCGGGCCAGGCACGAACAGATCGCCGACCTCGTTGAAAGCCGTCCAGGCGTTGTTGCCCGCCAGCATCGCCTTGGCGTCGATCCCGGCCGCGCGCATGCGCGAGACCGTGGAACCATCGGCGAAGGCGCCGGCATTGTCCTCCGAGCCGTCGATGCCGTCGGTGTCGGCGGCCAGGGCGTGAATGCCTTTGACATCATTGATGCCGATGGCGAAGGCGAGCAGGAATTCGGAGTTGCGGCCGCCTTTCCCCTTGGCACGCAGCGTCACCGTGGTCTCGCCGCCGGACAGGATCAGCACCGGCTTTGAGAAAGGCCGGTTGCGTGTCGCCACTTCGCGCGCGATGGCGGCGTGAACCCCGCCCACCTCGCGGGCTTCGCCTTCGATGGCATCTGAGAGAATGACAGCCTCGATGCCCTGTCGGCCCGCTTCCGCTGCGGCTGCTTCGAGCGACACGCCGGCGGAGGCGATCAGATGCACCTCGTTGCGCGAAAAGCGCTCATCCCCGGGAACTGGTGCATCGGCGGCCGGTGAATTGATATGCGCCATGACCGAGGCCGGCAGGTTCATGCCGTAGGCTGATATCGACGCCAGCGCATCCGCCCGGCTGCCGGTGTCGGGAACGGTCGGGCCGGAGGCGACCAGCGCCGGATTGTCGCCGGGAATATCGGAAACCACCAGCGACACCATTTTTGCCGGCCAGGCGGCGGCGGCCAGCCGGCCTCCCTTGATGGTGGAAAGATGCTTGCGGATGGTGTTCATCGCCGCGATCGGCGCGCCCGACGCCAGCAGCGCCTCGTTGACGGCGATCTCGTCGGCCAATGTCAGGCCGGTTGCGGGTGACGGCAGCAGCGCCGAACCGCCGCCGGAAATCAGCGCCACGACCAGATCGTCTGATGTCAGCCCTTGCACCTTCTCAAGCAGCCGCCGCGAAGCTTCGAGCCCGGCGGCGTCCGGCACCGGATGCGCCGCCTCGATGACCTCGATGCGCTCGCATTTCGCGCCATAGCCGTAGCGGGTGACGACCAGTCCTTCGATCGGGCCGTCCCATGCTTTCTCGAAGGCCGCCGCCATCTGCGCCGAGCCCTTGCCGGCGCCGATGACGATGGTGCGGCCCTTGGGCCTGACCGGCAAATGATCGCGGATGGTGCGCTCCGGATCGGCGGCGGCGACGGCCGCCTCGAAGATTGAAACGAGAAAGGATTTGGGGTCGAACAAGGTCATCCTTTGGCGCCATCGGCGTCTTTCGAATTGAGCAAATGTCGGCGCTGCCCCTCACCGTCTCCCCGTAAAGAGACGGGGAGAGGGGGTCGCCGGCGCTGGTGAGCATTCCTTCTCCCCGTCACTATACGGGGAGAAGGTGCCGTCAGGCGGATGAGGGGCGGCGTCAACGTCACGATTTTTCCTCGGGCGGCAGCGAAAACTCGCGCTTGTCGATGCCCAAATGATCACACAGAGCATCGACCACCACGCCATGATCCTCGCGCTCCGGCAGGCCAGAGACGGCGATTACGCCGATAACCCCGACGCCCTTGACCGTGATGGGAAAGCCGCCGCCGGCCAGGACGTAGTCGGCACTATCCAACCCCTCGCCGATCTTGAAGGTGCGGTCGGGGCGCTGCTGTTCCAGCACCATGCGATAAGTGCTTTTCAGGAACCGCCTGACGACATTGATCTTGCGCCGCGCCCAGTCGGGGTTGGAAGCGTTCGAGCCCGGCATTGCGGCATAGAACAGCGGCCGGTCGAAGGTCCTGATATCGACGATGATCGGGAGATTTTCGGCGAGCGCCCGGTCGCGGATCGCGGCGCCGATACTGAACGCGACCGCCTCGTCGAAGGCGGGAAAGACAAGGACTTCC
Source organism: Mesorhizobium sp. BR1-1-2 (assembly GCF_020165435.1). Taxonomy (NCBI): domain Bacteria; kingdom Pseudomonadati; phylum Pseudomonadota; class Alphaproteobacteria; order Hyphomicrobiales; family Phyllobacteriaceae; genus Mesorhizobium; species Mesorhizobium sp. BR1-1-2. Next base: position 50,175 of record NZ_JAIUID010000019.1, on the reverse strand, counting down.
TCCTGTCTCTTGATCAGAGCGATGTCTTCGGCAACGGCCATGTCGTTCCCCTGTCAACGTCGCCGCACGCTTTGACCGATGGTTGCCGCTGGGTCAAGGAACTTGTCGACACATCCTAAATCGCTATGTCGCTCTTGGCAGCCCGTCCCGACACATAGACTTCGCGCACGGCGCGGTCATCGCCCAGCGTCTGCAAAAGAAAGAGTTCCTGCGCCAGCGTCTCGGCGGTCTCCATCCTGAGCCGCATTGCAGGCGTCGCTCTGGCATCCAGCACAACGATATCGGCGTCGGTGCCTTCATCCAGCGTGCCAATCTTGTCGGCCACCGACAGCGCTTCGGCATTGCCGCGCGTGACCTGCCAGAAGGACTGGAACGGGTTCAGCTTCTCGCCGTTCAGCGCGATCACCTTGTAGCCCTCGTCCATGGTGCGCAGCATGGAATAGTTGGTGCCGCCGCCGACATCGGTGGCGGCGGCGATCCGGAGGGCTTTATCGCGGGTGCGGTAGCGCTGATAATCGAAGAGGCCGGAGCCGAGGAACAGGTTCGAGGTCGGGCAGAACACGGCCACCGAGCCGCTGTCCGAAAGCGCGTCCGCCTCCCGCTCCGACAGATGGATACAATGGCCGAGCAGGCTCTTTCTCCCCAAGAGCCCGTAATGCTCGTAGACGTCGGTGTAGTCGCGCGACCACGGATAAAGCTCCTGCGTGAAGGCGATCTCGGCATGGTTTTCCGACAGATGCGTCTGGATATGCAGGTCGGGATGTTCGCGGCATAACGCGCCGGCCATCTCCATCTGCTCCGGCGACGAGGTGATCGCGAAGCGAGGGGTGATGGCATAAAGTTGCCGGCCCTTGCCGTGCCACTCCCTGATCAGCGCCTTGCTGTCGTCATAGCCCGATTGCGGCGTGTCGAGCACGCCATCGGGCGCATTGCGATCCATCATCACCTTGCCGGCGATGTTGAGCATGTTGCGGTCATGCGATTCGGCGAAGAAGGCTTCGGCGGACGCCTTGTGCACCGAGCAGTAGGCGACCACCGTCGTCGTGCCGTGGCGCACCATCTCGTCGAGGAACAGCCGTGCGACGCGCCGGCCATGCTGCGCGTTGGCGAATTTCGTCTCTTCCGGGAAGGTGTAGGCGTTCAGCCAGTCGAGCAGTTCGGCGCCGTACGAGGCGATGATCTGCATCTGCGGGAAATGCACATGGGCATCGATGAAGCCCGGCAGCAGCAGATGCGGCCGGTGATCAATCCTTCTCGCTGCCTCGCCTGCCTGCCTTTCAACATCGACGTAAGCGCCGGCGGCGACGATCCTGCCGTCGCGGATCAGCAGGCCGCCATCCTCCTCGTAGCGCCAGGCGGAATGATCATCGATGGTTTCGGGCCAGCGCACGAAGGACAGCGTGCGGCCACGCAGAAGCGTCGATGTCATGCCTATTTCCCCGCGCCTTCGAACCAGGCCACCAGCAGCGCCCGTTCCTTGTCTGTGATCTGGCTGACATTGGCGGGCGGCATGGCATGGCTGCGGCCGGCCTGCAGATAGATCTCGCGGGCATGCTCGGCGATGTTGGCGTCGGTATCCAGCATCACGCCCTTGGGCGCATGGTAGATGCCCTCATAGACCGGCTCCTGGGCATGGCACATCGAGCAGCGGCCGAGCACGGTGTCGCGCACCGCCGGGAAATGGGCCGAGGCGACATAGATTTGCGCCGAGGCGGACGCCTTCGGTTCGCCGGTCAGCACCTTCGGCACGGTGGACAGCCAGACGATAACGAGGAACAGGACAAGGGCGCCGAGCCAGGTCCAATGCGGGTTGCCGGCGCGCTTGTGAACGGTGTTGAAGTAGTGGCGGATCAGCACGCCGATGATGAACACCAGAGAGGCGATGATCCAGTTGAACTCGGTGCCGAACGCCAGGGGATAATGGTTCGACAGCATCAGGAACAGCACCGGCAGCGTGAGATAGTTGTTGTGAAGCGAACGCTGCTTGGCGATCTTGCCGTATTTCGGATCCGGTTTGCGGCCGGCGATGAGGTCGGCGACGACGATCTTCTGGTTGGGGATGATGACCATGAAGACATTGGCCGACATGATCGTGGCGGTGATGGCGCCCAGATGCAGGAAAGCGGCGCGGCCGGTGAACAGATGGGTCAGCCCCCAGGCGATGAACACCAGCACGCAATAGAGCACCAGCATGAGGCCGGTATCGCTCTTGCCCAGCGGCGAACGGCAGAGCAGGTCATAGACCACCCAGCCGACGCCGATCGTCGCCATCGACAGGAGGATGCCGACCGGTACAGACATCGGCAGCACGTTGGGATCGATCAGGAACAGGTCGGCCCCGGCATAGTAGACCACGCACAGCATGGCGAAGCCGGACAGCCAGGTGGCGTAGGATTCCCATTTGAACCAGGTGAGGTGTTCCGGCATCTCGGCCGGCGCGACCAGGTATTTCTGGATGTGATAGAAGCCGCCGCCATGCACCTGCCACTCCTCGCCGAAGGCGCCGGCAGGCATGCCCGGTCGCTGGCGCAAACCGAGATCGAGCGCGACGAAATAGAAGGACGAGCCGATCCAGGCGATGCCGGTGATGACGTGCAGCCAGCGCACGGCAAAGCTCAGCCAGTCCCAGAAAATTGCGAAATCCATCATTGAAGTCGTCCCTGCCGATGAAGCGACTTTACGGTGTGGCGCGCAAACGGAAAGAGGCGAGGTGTGCGATGACTTTCAAAAAAAATTGGAAAATACTAGGTTGCTCGCACGCCGCTTGATTGAAAGCCACTGAACCGCATGGCCTATCTCGACAACATCGCCGTCTTCGTCCGCGTGGTCGAGCTCGGCAATCTGTCGGCGGCCGGGCGCGACATGCGCATTTCGCCGGCGGTTGCTTCCAACCGCATCAAGGAGTTGGAGAAGCACCTTGGTGTGCGGCTGTTCAACCGCACGACACGACAATTGATGCCGACCGAGCATGGCACGGTGTTCTACACCGGCGCCAAGCAGGTGCTGGAGGCGATCACCGAGGCGGAGGCCGCGGTCTCGGCCCTTTCCGGCCAGCCGCGCGGCACCATCCGCGTGACCGCGCCGCTCGGCCTCGGCCGCCGGCTGGTGGCCTCGGGCATTCCCGATTTCCACGACAAATATCCTGATATCGAGGTGCGGCTGAGGCTCTCGGACCACAATGTCGATATCATGAAAGAGGGCATCGACGTCGCCTTCCGGCTCGGCATCATCGAGGATTCCAGCCTCAGGATGCGCGGCATCATGGAATGCGAGCGGGTGCTGGTCGCAGCGCCCAAATATCTGGAGGCGCGCGGAGAGCCGGCCGAGCCGCAGGAACTGATCAGCAGGAAGCACGATTGCCTGATGCTGCGCTATTCCGGCGCGCGCGAATATGTCTGGACCTTGCAGACGCCGAACGGGCCGCAGAAATTCGAGGTGCACGGGCCTTATGATACGGACGATGGCGACGTGCTGACCGGCTGGGCGCTGTCGGGGCGCGGCATCATCAACAAGCCGCGCTTCGAGGTCGAGCCGTTCATCCGCGACCGGCGGCTGAAGATCATCCTGGCCGCCACGCCGCCGACGCCGGTGCAGTTCGCCGCCGTCTATCCGCACAAGAAGCTGCAGGACCCGAAGGTGCGCCTGCTGCTGGATTTCATGGCCGAGCGCTGCCAGCGGCTGATCAAGGATATACTGGCTGGCAAGTGAGCAGCTCCTGGCCCAGTCGAAAGGGTTGCCTTGCGCGAAGCCGAACTTAGGTTCGCGGATGCCGCCTCATGGTCGATGGGCTTTGCGCCGACTGACGAGCTAACCGCAATGCATCTCACCGTTTCGCTCAACATTGCCTCCACGGCCGGGCAGGCCGGCGCGCTCACCTTCAGCGACTTGGCCGGCTTCGCGCAGCGGGCGGAAGCGGCCGGGCTGGATATGATTGTTCTCGACGATACGGCGCCGGACAGTGGCGGGTCTGGCAGCTCGTTCGAAGCGACGACGCTGCTTGCCGCACTGGCGACGGTGACGAGCAGGATCGGGCTGGTCGCCACGGCCTCGACGGTTGCCCACCAGCCCTACAATCTGGCGCGCCGGTTCGCCTCGCTCGATATCATCAGCCACGGCCGAGCCGGTTGGAACGCGACGATGGCGCAGGCGCCGCGCGAGGCGGCCAATTTCAGCCGGCCGGATGGATTTCCCAGCGACGATTTTCGCCGCCGCTCCGAGGAATATATCGGCATCGTCCAGGGTTTGTGGAACGGCTGGGAGGCGGACGCGCTGCTGTTCGACAAGAACAGCGGCCGCTTCCACGATCCCGGGAAAATGCACCTGCTCGACCACAAGGGCGAATTCTTCGCCGTGCGCGGACCGCTGAACGTGGCGCGTTCGCCGCAAGACACGCCGGTGCTGGTCCTGTCCGGCCTGGCGGCAGGCGACTTCGACATTGCCGCGCGCACAGCCGATGTCATCCTGCTGGACGAAAGGCGGGCAGCGCCGCGCAAGGCACGCCATGACGAATTCAGGCGCCGCGTTTCCGCGTCCGGGCGCGAACCGGATGCCGTGAGGATATTGGCTGACATATCCCTCGCCGCCAATGGCGTCGGCGGGCTGGCCGACAGGATGGAGGAAGAATTCCGGGCGAACAATTGCGACGGATTCAATATCCGGCTGTCCGCGCATATTTCAGCGCTCGACGATTTCACCGATCGCGTTCTGCCGGAGCTGCGGCGGCGCGGTCTGTTTCGACAGAGCTATGGGGGCACAAAGCTGCGCTCGCATCTGGGACTCAGCGGGGGAGGCGACCGATGACCGCGCGCCAGATGAAGCTTGGCGCGTTTCTGTGGGCGACAGGCCACCATATAGCCGCCTGGCGGCACCCCAAGGCCCATGTGAAGGCCGGGATCGACATCGATCACTACATCGCGCTGGCGCGCACGGCGGAAGCGGCGAAATTCGACCTGCTGTTCTGCGAGGATGCGGCCGGCCTGCGCGAAGCGGACGTCAACATCGCCAGTCAGACCTCGCGCTCGATCGGCTTCGAGCCGATCAGCCTGCTTTCCGCACTCGCCGTCCAGACCAGTCGCATCGGCCTCGTCTCCACCGCTTCGACCAGCTACAACGAGCCTTACGGGCTGGCACGAGCCTTCCTGTCGCTCGATCATCTGAGCGGCGGGCGCGCCGGCTGGAACTTGGTCACGTCGGCCAGCCCGATCGAGGCCGCCAATTTCGGCGCGACTGGCTTGCGGCCGCATGCCGACCGCTACGAGCGCGCGCGTGAGTTCGCACGGGTGGTCACCGCGCTCTGGCGCGGTGCTCCCGGCGGAGCTTCCGGCCATGACGGCCAGAGCTTTTCGGTGCGCGACCCACTCGATTTGCCGCATTCGCCCCAGGGCGCGCCGGTCATGGTCCAGGCCGGCGCCTCGGATGTTGGGCGCGACCTCGCCGCCCGCACCGCCGATGTGGTGTTCACGGCCGCGCAGACTTTCGCGGAAGCGAAGGCTTTCTACGACGATCTCAAGGGCCGTCTGGCGGCCTACGGACGCGAACCGGACGACATTAAGATCATGCCCGGCGTCGCCCCGGTGGTGGCGCAAACTGAGGCCGAAGCGCGGACGAAATACGAGGAGCTGCAGGAGCTGATCCCCGACGACGTCGGCGTGGCTCTGCTGTCCAGCTATCTCAGCATCTCCGATCTTCGGCGCTATCCGCTCGACGGGCCACTGCCCGAACTGCCGGATAGCGAAGGCATGAAAAGCCGGCAGGCCCTGGTCATCGAGCAATCGCGCCGCGACGGCCTTTCCATCCGCGAGCTTGCTCGCCATTTCGCCGGTGCACGCGGCCATTGGCGCATCGTGGGCACGCCGGCCCAGGTCGCGGACGAGTTGCAGGCGCGGTTCGAGGGCGGTGCCGCCGACGGCTTCAACGTCATGCCGTCCTACTTCCCCGGCGAACTCGATGCCTTTGCCACGCTGGTCGTCCCGGAGCTGCAGCGGCGCGGCCTGTTCCGCAAGGATTACGAAGGCCGCACGCTGCGCGACCATCTGGGCTTGAAACGACCGGTGTAGGCACGACGTAGCCTTAGCCAGCCATGATCCTATCATGCGGCCGTTCGGCATTTGGCGCGGCGCCGCGATTGACCAGAGCGGTCATGATTTCGGCTGCCGCGAGCGCGGCAATGACAGGCGGGCGCTTGTCCTTGACGGCATCGCCGCCGATCGGCGAGATGAGGCGGGCAAATTCCGCCTCATTGCCGTCAGCCGATTTCAGGAACCAGTTCCTGAACGTCGCTTTCTTGGTCTTCGAGCCGATCATGCCGACATAGGCGGTGTCGCCACGCTTCAGAGCTTCGGCGACAATCAGGAAGTCCAGCGCATGATCATGGGTGAGGATGGCGAAGGCGCTGCCTGCGGGCGCGTTGCGCACCTCGGCTTCAGGCATCGGGGTCAGCCGCGTCTCGACGGCTTGCGGCATTCCTTCAAGCGCGTCGGCCCGTGTTTCGATGACGACGGCGCGCACAGGGAGAAGGACGAGCGCGGAGGCCAGCGCCTGGCCGACGTGACCACCTCCGAAAATGTAGACACGAGGCAGTTCAGCCTGCTCGACTTCCGCGGCCGAAATCAGTTCCTGTGCCAACGTCGCATCGACGAGGCGGATCGACACTTCGACGCGCCCGCCGCAGCATTGGCCGATCTCCGGGCCGAGCGCCACGTCGAGGATCACGCCGGCATCGGGGCGGGTCTCTTCACCCTCTCCCTTCTTGGGAGGGTCGGACGTCGTCGTCCGGGAGCCTGCGAAAGCCGCTCCCCCAGCCAGCATCTGCCGTGCCTTGTCGATGGCCATATATTCGAGCTGGCCGCCGCCGATCGTGCCTGATATCGCCGCTTGCGAGACGAGCATGAAGGCGCCCTTCTCGCGTGGCGTCGAGCCTTTGGTGCCGGCCACTTCAACCAGGGCGACCCGGCCAGCGCTGGCGAGAAAAGCTTTCAGGCTTTGCACTTTCGCGTTCATTTTCACATTCCCTGTCGGGAAATATAGGCTTTTTCGGCCCTTTTTACACGTTTTGCCGGATTCAGGCCTTCGCCTCGCTCTTCAGTCGCTCGATTGCCATCAGCACGCGTTCCGGTGTCGCAGGCGCATCGAGACGCGGGCAGATCTTGTGATCGGCAACGCTGGCCACCGCGTCTGACAGCGCATGCAGCACCGACATGCCGAGCGGGAAGGGCGGCTCGCCGACCGCCTTGGAGCGATGGATCGTCGGCTCACCGGCCTCCGGCCAGTCGGCCAGCGTTACGTTGAAGATCTTTGGCCGGTCCGACGCCAGCGGGATTTTGTAAGTCGATGGCGCATGCGTGCGCAGCCGGCCCTTGTCATCCCACCAGAGTTCCTCGGTCGTCAGCCAGCCCATGCCCTGGATAAAGCCGCCCTCGACCTGGCCGAGGTCGATGGCGCGGTTCAGCGAGCGGCCGGTCTCGTGCAGGATGTCGGTGCGCTCGACCACATATTCGCCGGTCAGCGTGTCGACCGAGACTTCCGAACACGAGGCGCCATAGGCGAAATAATAGAAGGGACGGCCCTCGCCCTTGTCGCGGTCCCAGTGGATCTTCGGCGTCTTGTAGAAGCCGGCCGCCGAAAGCTGGATGCGAGCCATATAGGCCTGCTTGACGAGGTCGGCGAAAGGTATCTCCTGGTTGCCGATGCGCACCCTGTTGGGCAGGAACAGCACCTGGTCGCGCGGCACCTGGTATTTCTCGGCGGCGAAATCGGTCAGCCGGTCCTTGATCTGGCGGGCGCCGTGCTGCGCCGCCATTCCGTTGAGGTCGGTGCCGGACGACGCGGCGGTGGCCGAGGTGTTCGGCACCTTGCCCGTGGTCGTCGCGGTGATCTTCACCTGGTCGAGATCGATCTGGAACTCTTGCGCCACCACTTGCGCCACCTTGACGTTGAGGCCCTGCCCCATCTCGGTGCCGCCATGGTTCAGATGCACCGAACCGTCGGTGTAGACATGCACCAGCGCGCCGGCCTGGTTGTAGTGGGTAGCGGTAAACGAGATGCCGAACTTGACCGGCGTCAGTGCGAGGCCACGCTTGATGAGGCGGCTGTTGTTGTTGAAGGCCGAGATCTCGCGCCGGCGCCTTGCATAGCTGGCGCTTTCTTCCAGTTCAGCGACGATGCGGTGGATGATGTTGTCCTCGACCACCTGATGGTAAGGCGTGACGTTGCGGTCGGTGGTGCCGTAGAAATTCCGCTTGCGGATGTCGAGCGGGTCCTTGCCTAGGGCGAACGCCACCTCTTCGATGATGCGCTCGGCGCCGACCATGCCTTGCGGGCCGCCGAAGCCGCGAAAGGCGGTGTTCGAGACCGTGTTGGTATAGAGCGGCGCCGACTGCGCATGCACCGCCGGCCAGAAATAAGTGTTGTCGCAGTGGAACAGCGCGCGGTCGGTAACAGGGCCGGAAAGGTCCGCAGAAAAGCCGCAGCGCGCCGCGAACATGAAGTCGACGCCGAGGATATTGCCCTCATCGTCGAAGCCGGCTTCATAGTCGATGAGGAAATCGTGCCGCTTGCCGGTGGCGATCATGTCGTCATCGCGATCCGGCCGGATTTTCACCGCCCGGTGATGCTTCTTGGCGGCGATCGCGGCCAGCGCTGCAAACTGGTTGCCCTGCGTTTCCTTGCCGCCGAAGCCGCCGCCCATGCGGCGCATTTCCACAGTAATGGCGTTGCTCGGCACGCCGAGGGCATGACCAACCATGTGCTGGACTTCGCTCGGATGCTGGGTCGAGGAATAGATGGTGACGTCCTGATCCTCACCCGGAACCGCCATCGCGATATGGCCTTCGAGGTAGAAATGCTCCTGGCCGCCGACGCGCATCTTTCCTTTCAGCCGGCGGGGGGCCTGACGGATCGCAGCAGCCGCGTCGCCGCGTTTCAGCGTCAGAGGCGGCGTGACGAGTTTGTCCTTGCTCGGATCGAGCGCGCCGATGTCGGTGACGAAAGGCAATTCCTCGTATTCGACCCTTGCCAGCCTCGTGGCGCGCCGCGCCTGCTCGCGCGTCTCGGCAATCACGCAGAAAATCGGCTGGCCGAAAAACTGCACCTTGCCGTCTGCGAGTATCGGCTCGTCATGGCGGCCGGTCGGCGAAATATCGTTCTCGCCCGGCACATCTTTTGCCGTCAGCACATCGACGACGCCCGGCGCGGCGCGCACCGCCGAAAGGTCCATCTGGACGATGGTGGCATGGGTCGCCGTGGAAAGGCCGAGGCAGCCATGCAGCGTGCCCGCCGGTTCGGGCATATCGTCGATATAGACGGCGCTGCCGCTGACATGCTTGTGCGCGGAATCATGGCGCTGGTCGGTGGCGACGCCGCCGACGATCTTCTCGGCCTTTAGATTTGATGCGGCGTGCTTGTTCATCATGCCGCCTCGTTGCGCGACACCTGGAATGGTGCCTTGGTGCCGGTGGTTTCGACAAAGAAACGCAACAACAGGTTTTTCGCCGCCAAAGCCCGATATTCAGCGCTTGCCCGCATGTCGGTGAGCGGCGTGAAATCCCTTACATATTCGGCCATCGCCGCTTCTACCGTTTCTTCGGTCCAGGGCTTGCCGAGCAGAGCCCTCTCGACCGCCGCCGCCCGCTTCGGCGTCGCCGCCATGCCGCCATAGGCGATGCGGATATCCGCAACCGTGCCGTCCTTGGCCAAGACCAGAAAGAACGCGCCGAGTGCGGCGGTGATATCCTCGTCGCGGCGCTTGGTGATCTTGTAGACGGCGAACTTCGTTTCGTTTGCCGGCACCGGTACATGCACGGCCTCGACGAACTCGCCGGGCTGCCGGTCCTGCTTGCCATAGGCGATGAGGAAATCCTCGAGCGGGAGCGTGCGCCGCTTGCTTCCACGGCGCAGCGTCAGCCGCGCGCCGAGCGCAATGAATGGCGGCGGCGTGTCGCCGATCGGCGAGCCGTTGGCGATGTTGCCGCCGATCGTGCCCATGTTGCGCACCTGTTCGCCGCCGATGCGATCGAACAATGGCCCGAGCGCCGGGATGCGTTTAGACAGCATCGCGAAGGCATCGGAATAGGTCACGCCGGCGCCGATCGAGATCACGCCGTTGTCCTCGGCGATGGCGCACAGCCCGTCGAGATTGCCGATGAAGATGACGGGCGAAATATCGCGCATGTGCTTGGTCACCCAGAGACCGACGTCGGTCGAGCCGGCGACGATGGTGGCGCCCGGTTCCTTGTCGAGCACGGCGGCGAAATCGTCCACGTCAGCCGGCACGACGAGCCGCGCCTTGCCGGCGCCGATCTCGATCCGTGCCCCGTCGCGCATCGCCTCCAGCCTGGCCGTGATCGACCGACGCTCCAACGCCAGCGGATCCTGCTGCGCTTTGCCGTAGCTGGAGATGGCGCGGGCCGCTCGCATGATCGCCTCATAGCCGGTGCAGCGGCAGAGATTGCCCTGCAAGGCCTTTTCGATAGCCGCGTCCGACGGGTCCGGCGATTTCATCCACAGGCCGTAGAGCGACATGACGAAGCCCGGCGTGCAGAAGCCGCATTGCGAGCCGTGGAAATCCACCATCGCCTGCTGCACCGGGTGCAACTGGCCCGGCGCTCCACGGAGATGCTCGACCGTCACGACATGAGTGCCGTCCAGAGAACCCAGGAAGCGGATGCAGGCGTTGACGCTTTCATAGACCAGTTCGCCGGCGGAAAGCCTGCCGACCAGCACGGTGCAAGCGCCGCAATCGCCCTCCGCGCAACCTTCCTTGGTGCCGCGCAGCGACCGGTCGAGCCGCAGCCAGTCGAGCAAGGTCGCGTCAGGCGCCACGGACGACAGTACGACCTCCCTGCCGTTGAGGATAAAGCGGATGTCGTTGCGGATCTTGACCTCGGCCACGTCTCAGCTCCCCCTGTAAGTCGAATAGCCATAGGGCGAGACGAGCAGCGGCACATGATAGTGCACGGCATCCGCCATGCCGAAGCGGATCGGCACGGTGTCGAGAAAGGCCGGCTCGGGCAGTTTCGTTCCCTGGCGCCGCAGATAGTCGCCAGCGGCGAAAACCAGCTCGTATTCGCCGGTCTGGAAATCCGCGCCGGCCAAAAGCGGTGCGTCGCAGCGGCCGTCGGCGTTGGTGGCGACCGTCTTCAGATGCGTCCTGGTAGAACCATCGATACGATAGAGCGCGATCGACAATCCCGCCGCGGGCTTGCCTGTCGCGGTGTCCAGGACATGGGTCGTCAGACGCCCCCCATCGGCTTTCGACGTTTCTGCCATTGCCCGCCTCCCATTCCAATACGAACAAACCGGCCGGTACAGCCAAACATTACTGATGAATTGTGCGCCAATTAAAGGCGATGCATAAGTCCCGGTCGAGCGGAGTGCGACAAAAACACTTTCAAAAATTTTCGGGGGAATGCGAGAAGCACCCTTTCGATATCCTGATCATACTTCGGGCGATGCCCCGCGGGAGGGACGATGCGTTACACCAGAGACATGCGCGGTTACGGAGCCAATCCGCCGGATCCGAAATGGCCCGGCGGCGCGCATGTGGCCGTGCAATTCGTCGTCAACTACGAAGAAGGCGGCGAGAACTGCGTCCTGCATGGCGACAAGGCTTCGGAAGCCTTCCTGTCGGAAATCGTCGGCGCGGCTCCCTGGGCCGGCCAACGCCATTGGAACATGGAATCGATCTACGAATATGGGGCGCGGGCCGGCTTCTGGCGGTTGCTTCGCCTGTTCACCGAGGCCGAGGTGCCGGTGACCTGTTACGGCGTCGCCACGGCACTCGCCCGCTCGCCCGACCAGGTGACGGCGATGCAGGATGCCGGCTGGGAGATCGCCTCGCACGGGCTGAAATGGATCGACTACCGCGACCACAGCGCCGAGGACGAGCGCCGCGACCTCAAGGAGGCGATCCGGCTGCACTACGAAGTGACAGGCGCGCGTCCGACAGGCTGGTACACCGGCCGGACGTCGGTCAACACTGTTCGGCTGGTGGCAGAGGAAGGCGGCTTCGACTACGTCTCCGACACTTATGACGACGAGCTGCCCTACTGGTTCGCGGATGAGGGGACCGACAGGCCGCAGCTCATCATCCCCTACACGCTCGATGCCAACGACATGCGCTTCGCCACGCCGCAGGGCTTCAATTCGGGCGACCAGTTCTTCGCCTATCTGAAGGACAGTTTCGACACGCTTTATGCCGAAGGCAAGGCTGGGCGGCCGCGCATGATGAATATCGGCCTGCACTGCCGCCTTGTCGGGCGGCCGGGGCGGGCGGCGGCGCTGAAGCGCTTCGTCGACTATGTGAAGTCGCACGACAGGGTCTGGCTGGCGCGGCGCATCGACATCGCCAGGCATTGGCGCGAGACCCATCCATACAAGCCGCCGGTGCTGCGCCCTTCGAGGATGGAATTCGAAGCCTTCGTGCATGCTTTCGGCGGCGTTTTCGAACATTCGCCGTGGATAGCCGAGCGCGCCTACGAGCTGGAACTTGGCCCGGCGCACGACAGCGTCGGCGGTCTGCACAATGCGCTCTGCCGCGTCTTCCGCGCCGCAAGCGAAACCGAGCGGCTCGGCGTGCTCAACGCCCATCCTGACCTTGCCGGGAAACTGGCAACGGCCAGGCGGCTCACGGCTGAATCGGCCAGGGAGCAGGCTTCGGCCGGCCTCGATGAGCTGACCGACAAGGAGCGCGAGCTGTTTTCCAAACTTAACGCCGCCTACGTCACCACCTTCGGCTTCCCGTTCATCGTCGCGGTGAAGGGCAAGACCAGGCAAGAAATCCTGGCGGAGTTCGAAAGGCGCATCGGCAACAGCCGCGGCGTCGAATTCGAGACCGCCTGCAAACAGGTCGAGCGCATCGCGCTCTTCCGCCTCAAGGACATGCTTCCGCAATAGGTTTGAACCCATGGATACGATCAGGATGCCCGAGCGAACCTATTATGCTCCACATGGCGGCCATTCCGGCCAGAGTGAGCTTCTGACCGGCCGCGCCGTCTTCACCGAGGCCTATGCCGTCATCCCCAAGGGCGTGATGCAGGACATCGTCACCAGCGCCCTGCCATTCTGGGACAAGACCCGCGTCTGGATATTGTCGAGGCCGCTGTCGGGCTTTGCCGAGACGTTTTCGCAGTACATCGTCGAGGTCGCGCCCGGCGGCGGCAGCGACCGGCCGGAACCCGATGCCGGCGCCGAGGGCGCCTTGTTCGTGGTCGAAGGCGAACTGACCGTCCTGCTTGCCGGCGAAAGACATGTGTTGCAGCCGGGCGGCTTCGCCTTCCTGCCGCCGTCGAGCGGCTGGACCGTTCGCAACGAGGCCAAGGCCGATGTCCGTTTCCACTGGATTCGCAAGGCCTACGAGGTAGTCGACGGTCTCGAGGTCCCGCAAGCCTTCTTCACCAACGAGCAGGACATCGGGCCGACGCCGATGCCCGGTACCGACGGCCGTTGGGCGACGACGCGCTTCGTCGATCCGGCCGACATGCGCCACGACATGCACATGACCATCGTCACCCTCGAACCTGGTGCGGTCATTCCCTTTGCCGAGACCCATGTCATGGAGCACGGGCTCTATGTGCTGGAAGGCAAGGCCGTCTACCGGCTCAACCAGGACTGGGTCGAGGTGGAAGCCGGCGACTATATGTGGCTGCGCGCCTTCTGTCCGCAGGCCTGCTATGCCGGCGGACCGGGAAAATTCCGCTATCTGCTCTACAAGGACGTCAACCGGCACGCCAAGCTCGGCGGTGCCGAGATCGCGGGGCGTGCGCCGTGACCCGCATCGTCGCGCGGCCGTTGACCCGCGAGGGCTTTGCCCCGTTCGGCGATGTCATCGACATGGGCGGCGACAACCATTACCCGATCAATGGCGGCAAGGCCGAGCGCTACCATGATCTGGCGACCGCCGAGGCGGTAGGGCCGAACGCCCGCGTGCTGATCTCGATGGTGCGCGGCACGCCTTACGGATTGCCGCTCACGCTGCGCATGGTCGAGCGTCACCCGCTCGGCAGCCAGGCCTTTATCCCGCTGTCGCCACGACCGTTCCTGGTCGTCGTCTGCCATGACGGCAAGGACGGTCCGGGGGAGCCGCATGCCTTCATCACCGCGCCCGGGCAGGGCATCAACTACCGCCGCAATCTCTGGCATGGCGTGCTGACGCCGATCGGCGAGCCCCAGGATTTCCTGATCGTCGACCGTGGCGGCGACGGCTCCAACCTCGAAGAATTCCATTTTTCGCACGCCTACGAGATTCATCTCGCCGACGAGACCCTGCGATGACCGACATTTCGTTGATCGACCGCCTGCTCGATGTTATCGAGCACGACATCGTGCCGAAGACGGAGGAAGGCGTCGCCCATGGCAACAAGCTGTTCGGCGCGGCGATCCTGAAGAAAGGCGACCGCTCGCTGGTGCTGGCCGAAACCAACAACGAGATCGAAAACCCGCTCTGGCATGGCGAAGTGCACTGCCTGAAACGCTTCTACGAAATGCCCAAAGCCGAACGTGTCGACACGAAGGACGCCATCTTCCTGGCCACGCACGAACCCTGCTCGCTCTGCCTGTCGGCGATCACCTGGACCGGCTTCGACAATTTCTACTACCTTTTCTCTCATGAGGACTCACGCGACAGCTTCGCCATCCCGCACGATCTGAAAATCCTGAAAGAGGTCTTCACCCTCGATCCCGGCGGCTACAATGCCGAGAACGCCTATTGGAAGAGTTTTTCCATACCCAGGCTGGTGCGGGCACTGCCCGAGGCGGAACGCGCGCGGCTGGAGGCGCGCATCGGCAAGATTGCAGCACTTTATGACGCGCTCTCTGGCGACTATCAGGCGAACAAGGCCGAGAATGACATTCCGCTGAACTGAGGGCACCAAGCAGCGGTACAGGTCGCATATTTCGCTGCTCCAGTCGCGAATGGCGATTGAAAATCGCCGCGTAGCGGGGCGTTATGCCAGCCCATGAAAACCGTCACCGAATTTCCCCGCAAGGTCGTCGAATTCCCCGATATGGGCATCGTCATGCCCGATGGCTGCCGGCTGTCGGCGCGGATTTGGATGCCCGAGGACGCCGGCGACGATCCGGTGCCTGTCATCCTCGAGCACCTGCCTTACCGCAAGCGTGACGGCACCATCTTTCGCGACCAGCTGACGCATCCCTATTTCGCCGGCCACGGCTATGCCTCGATCCGTGTCGACATGCGCGGCAATGGCGATTCCGAAGGGCTGATGGATGACGAATATTCCGAGCAGGAATTGCAGGATGCCTGCGACGTCATCGCCTGGGCGGCGGCCCAACCCTGGTGCAACGGCAATGTCGGCATGATGGGCATTTCCTGGGGCGGCTTCAACTGCCTGCAGGTGGCGGCCATGCAGCCGCCGGCGCTCAAGGCGGTGATCAGCCTGTGCTCGACCGTCGATCGCTACGCCGACGACATCCATTACAAGGGCGGCTGCCTGCTGCTGGAAAATTTCGGCTGGGCCTCGACGATGCTGTCCTATTCGTCACGGCCGCCGGACCCGCTGATCGCGGGCGACAACAGATGGCGCGACCTGTGGCTGACACGGCTTGAGAACCAGGCCTTCCTTTTGCCGCTGTGGCTCAGCCACCAGCACCGCGACGCCTACTGGAAACGCGGCTCGATCTGTGAGGACTTCTCCGCCGTCAAAGCCGCGGTGCTGTCGATCGGTGGCTGGCATGACGGTTACCGCAACACCATCTCGCATCTCGTCGCCAACATCGAGGCGCCGGTCAAAGGCATCGTCGGCCCGTGGATCCACAAATACCCGCATTATGCCGCGCCCCAGCCGGCAATCGGCTTCCTGCAGGAAGCGCTGCGCTGGTGGGATCGCTGGCTAAAGGGCATCGAGACCGGCGTCGAGGCCGACCCGGCCTACCGCGCCTATGTGATGGACAGCGTGCGGCCAGCGCGCTGGCACCCGGAACGGCCGGGCCGCTGGGTGGCGGAGCGGAAGTGGCCTTCGCCCGACATCAAGACGCAAACGATCGAATTGGTCCCGGCGGGCGGTAAATCCGCCACCATCGCTTCGCCGCAAAGCTGCGGGCTGGCCGGCGGTGAGTATTTCCCGTTCACCTTCGGCCCGGAATTGCCGGGCGACCAGCGCCCCGACGACGCGCTGTCGGTGTGTTTCGACCAGCCGGAACTCGCCGAGGCGATCGACATCGTCGGCGCGCCGGAAGTCGAGGTCCGGCTATCCTGCGACCGCCCGCAGGCCAACATCGCGGTGCGGCTTTGCGACGTGCATCCCGATGGCGCCTCCGAGCTGATCTCCTATGGCGTACTCAACCTCACGCATCGCCTCTCGCACGAATTCCCGCAAGCGCTTGTCCCCGGCGAGAGCGTTTCCGCACGCGTCGTGCTCGACCAGTGCGCCTATCGCGTGCCGGCCGGCCACCATTTGCGCATAGCCGTCTCGAACGCCTATTGGCCCATGATCTGGCCCTCGCCGGAGCCGGTCCGCCTAAGCCTGTCGGCGGCGACGCTGAAGCTGCCGCTGCGCCCGCTGGCGACAAGCGACGAGGTCACGTTCGCTGCGCCGGAGGCCGCTTCTCCCTGGGCAACCGAGACCATCCGCCCGGCCAATTCGGAACGCCGCGTCGACCGCGACGAGAAGACCGGCATCGTCACGCTTTCCATAGAAGACGATTTCGGCGAGGTGCGCGATCTTGCACATGGCCTGGCGAACGGCAGCATCGCCCGCGAGACCTGGACGATCCACCCGGACGATCCGTTGTCGGCCGGGGGACGCACGCATTGGACGCAAACCCTGTCGCGAAGCGGATGGTCGGTGCGCACCGAAACATCGGCCGAAATACGCTCGGACGCCAAAAACTTCATCGTAAGCGCCCGAATTGAAGCTTACGAAGGCGAAAAACTCGTCTTCGAACGCGATTTCGAACAGGCGGTTCCGCGCTCGCTTGTTTGAGCGGCAAGGCATTGGTCCAATTGCGACGTGCCATTTACGCCACGGCATGTCGCATTCGGTCTTGCTTACCGCTTTCCCTTGCGGTCATTATTCCCCTCACAAGAAACAAGAAAACGACCACTAAGGTCGAACCAACAGAGTGAGGAACTCAAAATGTCAAACGAACTGGAATTCCTTAGCCGACGTGTCGCTTCAGGCAAGCTCAGCCGTCGTGATTTTCTCGGCCGGGCGGCAGCGCTCGGCGTCACCGCGACCTTCGCCAACTCGCTGCTTTCGAGCGCGGCGCGAGCAGCCGGCCCGGTCAAGGGCGGCACGCTCAAGGCAGGCCTGGTTGGCGGCGAGTCCACCAACAGCCTGGATCCAGCCCTGTTCATGACGCAGGTGCCGTTCGCTTTCGGCAAGATGTGGGGCGAACTGATCGTCGAGCTTTCCCCCGAGGGCAAGCTCGAGAACCGCATCGCCGAGGAGATCGGCTCGTCCGACGATGCCAAGGTCTGGACGCTGAAGATCCGCGACGGCGTCGAATTCCACAATGGCAAGACGGTGACAGCCGAAGACGTCGCCGCCACGCTCGAGCGCCATTCGGACGAGAAGTCGAAGTCCGGCGCGCTCGGCTACATGAAAGGCATCGAAAGCATCAAGGCCAGCGGCAAGGAAGTGGTGCTGACGCTGAAGGAGGCCAATGCCGATCTGCCCTACCTGCTCAGCGACTACCACCTGATCGTCCAGCCCAATGGCGGCAAGGACAAGGCCGATGCCGGCATCTCGGCGGGCCCCTACAAGGTCACCACCAACGAGCCCGGCGTGCGCCATGGCGGCGAGCGCTTCGCCAATTACTGGCAGGGCGACAAGATGGGCCATGCCGACCAGATCGAGATCATCGTCATCAACGACGCCACGGCGCGTACGGCAGCCCTGCAGGGCGGCCAGGTCAACATGGTCAACCGCGTCGAGCCGAAGATCGTCGACCTGATCAAGCGCGTGCCTGGCGTCACCATCCGCAACCATGCGGGACCGGGCCACTACGTCTTCATCATGCA
Source organism: Mesorhizobium sp. BR1-1-2 (assembly GCF_020165435.1). Taxonomy (NCBI): domain Bacteria; kingdom Pseudomonadati; phylum Pseudomonadota; class Alphaproteobacteria; order Hyphomicrobiales; family Phyllobacteriaceae; genus Mesorhizobium; species Mesorhizobium sp. BR1-1-2. Next base: position 32,198 of record NZ_JAIUID010000019.1, on the reverse strand, counting down.
CTGCAATACGGCGCCGTTCGACAACAACGACCTCAGGATGGCGCTAAAGCTGGCGATCGACCGCGAAGAAATGCTGAAGAAGGTGCTGCGCGGTTACGGTTCGCTCGGCAATGATTTCCCGATCAATGCCTCCTACCCGCTGTTCACCGAGATCGAGCAGCGCACATACGATCCGGACAAGGCCAAGTTCCACTACAAGAAGTCGGGGCATGACGGCACGGTGCTGCTCAGGACCTCCGACGTCGCCTTCCCCGGCGCCGTCGACGCGTCCCAGCTTTTCCAGCAGAGCGCCGCCAAGGCCGGTATCAAGATCGAGCTCAAGCGCGAGCCGGGCGACGGCTACTGGAACGAGGTCTGGAACAAGCAACCCTTCTGCGCCTCCTATTGGGGCGGACGCTCGACCCAGGACCAGATGTACTCGACCGCCTACCTGTCGACCGCCGACTGGAACGACACGCGTTTCAAGCGCCCGGATTTCGACAAGATGGTGCTGGCGGCGCGCGCCGAGCTAGACGAGGCCAAGCGCAAGGCGATGTATCACGACATGGCCGTCATGGTGCGCGACGAAGGCGGCCTGATCCTGCCGATGTTCAACCAGTTCATCGACGCCACCGGCGCCAAGGTGGGCGGCTGGGTGGACGATCCGCACCAGGAGTTGATGAATGGCTACGCCCTGGCAAAGTGCTGGCTCGAAGCCTGAGCCGGCCTTGCCCAGATGTCCTCACCTATCGTGAAACTGGTGGCCCAGCGCGTCGCGCTGGGCATCCTCCTTTTGTTGGCCGTCTCGGTCCTGATCTTCGCCGGCACACAGATCCTGCCCGGCGACGTCGCGCAAGCCATCCTGGGGCAGTCGGCGACACCGGAATCGCTCGCCAATCTGCGTGAGCAGCTTGGTCTCAACGACCCGGCCTATATCAGGTATTTCCGCTGGCTCGGCGGCGTTTTGACCGGCGATCTCGGGACCGCCATGTCGAGCGGACAGGACATCGCGACATCGATCAAAGGCCGGCTGTGGAACACGCTGTTCCTCGCCTTCTGGGCGGCGATCGTGGCCATTCCCCTAGCCTTAACGCTTGGCCTGATCGCGGTGCGCTACCGCAATGGCTGGGTCGACAAGCTGATCTCGGGACTGGCGCTCGCCTCGACCTCCTTCCCGGAATTCTTCATCGGCTACTTGCTGGTCTTCTACTTCGCGGTTCAGCATCAGTGGTTCCCCGCCATCTCGACCGTTTATGACGGCATGCCTTTCGGTGAACGCATGCAGGCGATCGCGCTGCCGGCGGCGGCGCTGACGCTGGTGGTGCTTGCCCATATGATGCGCATGACGCGCGCGGCGATCCTAAACGTCATGCAATCGGCCTATGTGGAGACCGCCGAGCTTAAGGGGCTCTCGGCTTTCGCGGTCATCCGCAAACATGCCTTCCCGAACGCCATCGCGCCGATCATCAACGTCGTCATGCTCAACCTCGCCTATCTGATCGTCGGCGTGGTCGTGGTCGAAGTGATCTTCGTCTATCCCGGCATGGGGCAGTATCTAGTCGATCACGTCACCAAGCGCGATGTGCCGGTGGTGCAGGCGGTCGGACTGATCTTTGCCGCCGTCTATATCGGCCTCAACATCGTCGCTGATATAGCGGCAATCGTCGCCAATCCGCGCCTGAGGCACCCCAAATGAAGAGGGCGGGCATGCTCGACATCAAACGCATCCCCGTGCCCGCACTGGTCGGCCTGGTGCTGACGGCCCTGTTCGTGTTGGCGGCCATCTTCGCGCCCTGGCTTGCGCCGCACGGCAATGGCGAGATCGTCGGGGACGTCTGGGAACCGATGTCGGCGGCGCATTGGCTGGGCACCGACAACCTTGGCCGCGATCTGCTGTCGCGCATGATCTATGGTGCGCGCATCACCCTGTTCATCGCAGTGCTCGCCACGGCGTTGTCCTTCTCGCTTGGCGCCATTCTCGGCTTTTCGGCGGCGGTGTTCGGCGGCTGGTTCGACACGCTGCTGTCGCGCCTCGTCGATCTCCTGATGTCGATCCCGACGCTGATCATGGGCCTTGTCGTGCTCTCGGTGCTGCCGACAAACCTGGTGACGCTGATCCTGGTGATGGGCATTCTCGACTCGACCCGCGTCTACCGCCTGTCGCGCGCGGTCGCAGTCGACATCAACGTCATGGACTATGTCGAAGCCGCCAAGCTGCGCGGCGAAGGCAGCGCCTGGATCATCTTCCGCGAGATCTTGCCCAATGCGCTGTCGCCGCTGGTCTCGGAACTCGGCTTGCGCTTCATCTATGCCGTACTGTTCCTGTCGACGCTCTCCTTCCTTGGCCTCGGCGTACAGCCGCCGGATGCCGACTGGGGCGGCATGGTCAAGGAAAACAAGGACGGCATCGTCTTCGGCATTGCCGCGGCGCTCATACCGGCGGCCGCGATCGCGGCGCTTGCGATCTCGGTCAATCTCGTCGCCGACTGGGTGCTCAACCGCACGACAAGCCTGAAAGGAGGACGCGGATGATGGCCGACAGCAAAGCGAAGTCCAGCCCGCTCCTCGATATCCGCAACCTGCGCATCGAGGCCATGGTCTATCCACCGGGGGAAGCGCCAAGGACCATCACGCTCGTCCATGACGTCTCGCTGACGCTGGAGAAGGGCAAGGTGCTCGGCCTGATCGGCGAATCCGGCGCCGGCAAGTCGACCATCGGCCTGTCTTCGATGGGTTATGGACGCGGCGGCGTGCGCATCACCGGCGGCGAGGTGCTCCTCAACGGCCGCGACATCCTCAAGGGCGGCAAGGAAGGTTTCCGCAAGCTGCGCGGCCGCGAGGTCTGCTATGTCGCGCAGTCGGCGGCAGCGGCTTTCAACCCGGCGCACAGGCTGATGGACCAGGTTGTCGAAGCCACCCTCCTGCACGGCAGGGCGACGCGCGCGGAGGCCGAGAAACGCGCCGTCGCGCTGTTCAAGAAGCTGAGCCTGCCCAATCCCGAAACCATCGGCGAGCGTTTCCCGCACCAGGTGTCCGGCGGCCAGCTGCAGCGTGTGATGACGGCGATGGCGCTGTGCTCGGAACCGGACCTGATCGTCTTCGACGAGCCGACGACCGCGCTCGACGTGACGACGCAGATCGACGTGCTGTCGGCGATCAAGGACGCCATCCGCGACACGCATGTGGCCGCGCTCTACATCACCCACGACCTCGCCGTCGTCGCCCAGGTGTCGGACGAGATCATGGTGCTGCGTCACGGCCGGCTGGTCGAATGGGGCGGCACCCGCCAGATCATCAAGGAACCGCGCCAGGAATACACCAACGCTCTGGTGTCCGTGCACGAGATCGAACACGCCGAGCAGAAACCCGGCGCCTCGCCATTCCTGTCCGTAAAGAACGTCACCGCCGCCTATGGCGGCGGCCATGTCAAGGTGCTGAAGAACGTCTCCGTTGATATCTATCCCGGCCAGACGCTGGCAGTGGTCGGCGAGTCCGGCTCCGGCAAGTCGACGCTGGCGCGCGCCATCACAGGGCTCCTGCCGCCTGAACAGGGCACGGTGACCTTCGACGGGCGCCCGCTTGCCAACCGGCTTGCCGACCGGCCGAAGGAGGACTTGCGGCAGCTGCAGATGATCTACCAGATGGCCGACGTGGCCATGAACCCGCGCCAGACCGTCGGCACCATCATCGGCCGGCCGCTCGAGTTCTATTTCGGCATGCGGGGACGTGAGCGAGATCGGCGCGTCGCCGAATTGCTCGACGAGATCGAGATGGGCAAAGGCTTCATCGACCGCTATCCGGCGGAGCTGTCGGGTGGCCAGAAGCAGCGCGTCTGCATCGCCCGCTCGCTCGCCGCCAAACCGAAGCTGATCATCTGCGACGAGGTGACCTCGGCGCTCGACCCGCTGGTGGCCAACGGCATTCTCAAGCTTTTGTTGAACCTGCAGCAGCATGAGAAGGTCGCATATCTCTTCATTACCCACGACCTTGCGACGGTAAGGTCGATCGCCGATTCGATCGCGGTGATGTATCGCGGCGAGGTGGTCCGTTACGGTTCCAAAAGCAAGGTGCTCACACCGCCTTTCGATGCCTATACCGACCTCCTGTTGTCCTCGGTTCCGGAAATGGAGATCGGCTGGCTGGAAAAGGCGATCAAGGGGCGACGCATGGCGAGCGCCGGGAACTAGCCAGCAGTTCGCCAGTCAAGGAGATGACGAACGTCATCCTCATGCAACACTGGAGGGCCACACGTCCTTCGGACGGCATCGCCTGTGTGCGGTTGTTTCAAAAAGGGGTAGGACATGAAGACTGAACTCGACCATCTCGCTGAACTCGCCGGCCAGGGCCGGATATCGCGGCGTGACTTTTTGGGCCGCACCGCGGCATTGGGCGTGTCGGCGGCGCTGGCAACGACGCTAGCCGGGAAAGCCTTCGCACAGACCCCGGTCAAGGGCGGCATTCTCAAGGCCGGCCTGCAGGGCGGCGAATCCACGAACAGCCTCGATCCGGCGCTGAACCTCAGCCAGGTCACCTTCAGCTTCGGCAAGCAGTGGGGCGAATATCTGGTCCGCCTCACCCCCGACAACAAATTGGTCAACCTGATCGCCGAGGACATCGGCGCTTCCCAAGATGCCAAGACCTGGACGATCAAGATCCGCGACGGCATCGAGTTCCACAATGGCAAGACGGTCGGCGCGGAGGATGTCGCGGCCACCATCGAGCGCCACGCCGACGAGAAGTCGAAGTCGGGCGCACTCGGCATTCTCAAGAACATCAAGGGCATCAAGGCCAGCGGCAAGGAGGTCGTCGTCACGCTCGCCGATGCCGATGCCGACTTCCCCTATCTGATGGCCGACTATCATCTCGTCATCCAGCCCAATGGCGGCAAGGACGATCCGAACGCGGGCATCAGCGCCGGCCCCTATAAGGTGACCGTCAACCAGCCGGGCGTGCGCCATGGCGGCGAGCGCTTCGCCAATTACTGGCAGGGCGACAAGGCGGGCCATGCCGACCAGGTCGAGATCGTCGTCATCAACGACGCAACGGCGCGGCTGGCGGCGCTGCAGGGCGGCCAGGTGCACATGATCAACCGCGTCGAGCCCAAGGTGGTCGATCTCGTCAAGCGCATCCCCGGCGTCAGCATCGAGAACGTTTCGGGCAAGGGCTATTACCCGTTCAACATGTTCTGCGACACCGCGCCCTTCGACAATGGCGATCTCAGGATGGCGCTCAAGCTCGCCATGGACCGCGACGAGATGCTGGAAAAGATCCTGCGCGGCTATGGTTCGGTCGGCAACGACTTCCCGATCAACGAGGCCTATCCGCTGTTTTCGGCCATAGAACAGCGCAAGTTCGACCCGGAAAAGGCTGCAGCGCTCTACAAGAAGTCGGGCCACAGCGGCTCGATCCTGCTGCGCACCTCCGACGTCGCCTTCCCCGGGGCCGTCGATGCGGCACAGCTCTATCAGCAGAGTGCCGCCAAGGCAGGCATCAAGATCGAGATCAAGCGCGAGCCGGGCGACGGCTATTGGTCGGAGGTCTGGAACAAGCAGCCTTTCTCGCTGTCTTACTGGGGCGGGCGTGCCACGCAGGACCAGATGTATTCCACCGGCTATGTGTCGAGCGCCGACTGGAACGACACGCGTTTCAAGCGGCCCGAGTTCGACAAGATGCTGTTTGCCGCGCGCGGGGAGCTCGACCAGGACAAGCGCAAGGCGATCTATCACGACATGGCCGTGCTGATGCGCGACGAAGGCGGATTGATCGTGCCTTTCTTCAACCAGTTCATCGACGCCGCCACCAACAAGGTCGGCGGCTTCGCCAAGAGCCCGATCGGCGAGATGATGGACGGCTACGCACTTGGCGAATGCTGGCTGAACGCCTGACGTCAGGTCCCTGCCGAAAGCGCCGCGCGTCCGTGCGACACGCGGCGCGCTCGTTTCACCCGACAATCGCATGGAGCAGCTCGTGGCGCTCAAGACCAAACTGTTGCTGATCATCCTCGACGGCGTGCCGTACCGAAACTGGCGCCGACTGATGGGCAATCTCGAAGGCTGGGTGCAGTCGGGCGAAGCGCGGGTATGGAAGATGCGTTCGGTGCTGCCGTCGACCTCGGCCTGCTGCTACGCCTCGATCCATACCGGGGTGCCGCCGCAGGCACATGGCATTCTTTCCAACGAGAACCGCTTCCGCGTGAGCCAGCCCGACATCTTCTCGGAGGTCACCAAGGCCGGCGGCACAACCGGCGCGGTCACCCACTCCTACTGGTCGGAGTTCTTCCGTTCCTACCCGTTCGACCTCGTCGAGGACATGGAGTATGACGAGCCGGGCGGGCCGATCACGCATGGCCGCTTCCACACCATGACCGGCTACAACGCGCGCAACCAGATGACGCCGAGCGACGTCGACCTGTTCGCCACGCTGACCATGCTGAGCAGCCGCCACGGCATCGACTACGGCATCCTGCACACTTGTACGCTGGACTCGATGGGCCACCGTTTCGGCCATGACTGTCATGAAATGGACCATGCCTGCTACGCGATGGACGGCATGCTGGCCGCTTTCCTGCCGCGCTGGCGCGATGCCGGTTATGAGGTGATCGTCACCGCCGATCATGGCCAGACCGACCGCGGCCACCATGGCGGCCATGATGACGAGATGCAGGATTTCGCGCTGTATTATTTCGGCGGCGGCACCGGACCGGATGCCGACACGCTGCTCGACCAATTGCAGGTGGCACCGACGGTTCTGAGCCGGCTTGGCGTGCCGGTGCCGGCGACGATGAAGGCGAAGCCTTTCCTGCGCTAGCTCCCCTTCTCCCCTTGTGGGAGAAGGTGTCGCCGCAGGCGACGGATGAGGGGTGCTCCAGAGAACACCAACGCCTCACTCCGCTGGAACACCCCTCATCCGTCTCGGCGCTAGCGCGCCGATCCACCTTCTCCCACAAGGGGAGAAGGAAAAAGCACACCTACTGGCAACGCTCATCTTCTTCGGTTAGCCTCCGCAAATTCCTTGGCGGAGGATGAACCTTTTTGGACCGATCAGCGACAGAGCAGGCAGGAGCCAGGCGGCTCGATCGGCCATGACGGCCGCGATGGAAACCGATCGCGCGCTTGTCGAGCGGGTCGCGAAGGGCGACCGGGCCGCCGTGCGGCTCCTGTTCATGCGCCACCACGCGCGGATATACCGCTTCGTGGCGCGCCAGACGGGATCGGAAATGATGGCTGACGATATCGCGAACGAGGTGTTCCTCGAACTGTGGCGCCAGGCGCCGGGTTTCGAGGGACGTTCCGAAGTCTCGACATGGCTGCTCGGCATCGCCCGCTTCAAGGCGCTGTCGCTGTTGCGCAAGAAGAAGGAAGACTGGATCGACGACGAGGCCGCCGCCGCGGTGCCCGACAGCGCCGATACACCCGAGATCGTTACCATGAAGGAGGACAAGAGCACCGCCCTGCGCCGCTTCATCGATGCCTTGCCGCATGAGCATCGTGTGGTCATCGATCTCGCCTATTATCAGGGGCAATCGGTGACCGAGATCGGCGAGGTGCTCGACATCCCGGTCGCGACCGTCAAGACGCGGATGTTTTATGCCCGCAAGAAGCTCGGCGAGGCCCTCAAGGCCGCCGGTTACGACAGGGGGTGGCCATGAGCGCCGCTGAAAAGATGTCGCGCCGCGATGAAATGGAAACGCTGCTGCCGTTCTACCTGAACGGTTCGCTGGAAGGCTCGGAGCTGGAGGCCGTCGAGGAATGGCTGGCCAACGATCCGGCGGCGATGGCGGCTCTTGGCGAGGCGGAGGCCGAATTCTCCAGCACCGCGGCCATCAATGAGGCGATCCGTCCGCCGGCCGATGCGCTGAGCCGCTTTTCCAGGGCGCTCGATGCCGAGGCTGGCCCGGCGCGCGCCGCCGCCGGTTCGTCCTGGCTGGCGCAGGTCTGGAGCCGCTTCATGGCACTGCCGGTCGGCGTCGCCTGGGCGGCGGCCGCGGCTCTGCTGGCGCTGGTCATGGTGCAGTCGTTCGTGCAGCCCGGCGGCAAGAGCGGCAATTTCGAGATCGCGGGTGCGCAGGACGAGATGGCGAAGATGCCGTTCGCGCTGGTCAAGTTCAAGCCCGACGCGAAAATGTCCGACATCGCCGCCTTTCTCGACAGCAGCGGACTGAAGATCCTGGACGGACCGGCCGCCGGGGGCGTGTTCCGGCTTGGCATTCCGGCCGCGAACGCGGCCGACTACGCCAGGCAACTCGGCCTTGTTGCCGCCCAGCCTTTCACCGACACCGTGATCGAGGGAAGGAAACCGGCCGATGGCGGCTGAGGCGGTCATTCGATTTGCGGCCATCCTTGCGGCGGCGATGACGATCGCCACCGGGCCTGCGTCGACGCAGGGCAACGACACCAATGCCAACCGGGGAAAGATCGACTGCCGCGACGGCGCCAATGCGGCAGGCCCCGACTGTGCCAAGGACGGCAATGCCGGCGGCAACAGTGGCGGCGCGGCGGACGCCGTGTTTCTTCCCGGCCTGATCGTCGATCTGTTCCCCAATCCGGCCGCTCCCGCGGCACCGGTGCCGACGCCACGGCCGGACCCGGCAACGCCGCCCGCCGGCACCCAGGCCGGACCGCCTTCGGGCGGGCCGATCGTCTCGCCGAGCGATCTCATCGCCGTTCAGCCGCCACGCGCCGTGGCCGGCGATTTCGTGCCCGACGAGGTGCTGGTCACCGTCGATGGCGATGCGGGCGCCGTGCAGCAGATCGCCGCTTCCTTCGGCCTCGATGTGCGCTCGCAGCGGCAATCGTTTCTGCTCGGCACCACACTTGTGCGCTTCGGCATTCCCGACGGCCGCCCGGTCGGCGTCGTGCTGGCGCAGCTTGCCGCCGACGGCCGCACGCAGCGGCGCGAGCCCAACCATATCTATTCGCTGCAGCAGGCGGCGGGTATCGTCAACTATGCGTTCGAGCGCATCGCGCTCGAACCCAGCCAGGCGAGCGGCGAGAACGTCCGCGTCGCTGTCATCGACACCGGCATCGACGAGACCAATCCGGCACTGGCCGGGGTCATCGCCGGCCAGTTCGACGCCATGCCCGACGTGGCGGTCGAAAAGCGCGATCACGGTACCTCGATCGACGGGCTGATCGCCGGCGTCGGCGCGCTCAAGGGCATGGCGCCCGGCGCCAGGATCTATCACGCACGTGCCTTCGAAGGCGGCAAGTCGACAATGGACGCCATCCTCGCTGCGCTCGACTGGGCGGCAAGCCAAGACGTTCGCATCATCAATATGAGTTTCGTCGGTCCGAAGAACGACCTGCTCGGCGTCGCCTGCCGCAATGCACGCGCGCTCGGCATGGTTCTTGTCGCCGCCGCCGGCAACAACGGGCCCAAGGCGCCCTATGGCTACCCGGCCGCCTTCGACGGCGTCATCGCGGTGACCGCGACCGATGCCAAAGACGGGCTGATGCCGCAGGCCAATCGCGGCGCCTATGTCTTCATCTCGGCGCCGGGCGTCGAGATGGTGGCGCCGAGCGGCGCGGGCTCGGATGTGGTCACCGGCACTTCTTTTGCGGCGGCGATCGTCAGTGGTGCCATCGCCAATCTCATCCACGCCGCGCCGGACCGCTCGGCCGACGCCATCGAAAAGGCACTTGCCGCAACGGCTCGGGATCTCGGTTCGAAAGGGCGGGACGATGATTTCGGCTACGGGCTGCTGGACATCAAGGCCGCCGAGACGGCGAAAGAATGATCCTTGGCGACACGCCCCTAAATTCAGTCGACGGCTATTGCGACGGTCGAGACGGGGCGAATGCTCGACTAAACATCATCTAGAGGGCCGGACCCAACCGAACGGCGCTTCCATCATAGAAGCGTGACAGCCGAAAGCGGCTGAGATCATGCCCACTCGCGTTACCCTGAATCAGGTCGGAAACGACGCGACCTATTCCAGGTCCGATACCGAATCCGTGACCACTCATTCCCGTCGCGACGAAAAGACCGACGACTGCCCGCGCGTGGTCCACGACGGGGACGACATCGGGCATGGCGTCAATCATGCCTCCCCACCCTGCCTTCAAGCGAACTGTTTCGAACTGTGGAAAGAGGCGTCTGAAATTGCGCTCTACAGAACGGAGACCGGAGCATTCAGCGGCCGGGTTGAGCACCCGCATCCTTTCGAAAGGACTCCGGGAATCCGGGGTCCAATCGCGCGGAATCGACCAGCTGTCAGGGTAACCCGATGGAGCGTACGGAAAGTAGCGGGTTCCGAGCGGATTGGCCATGAGGGCGGGAAGGTACTTGGTGGCGTGCCGGAATGCGTCAGGCCCCAGGTAAAGCAAATTACTGCCTCCCGGGGCGAGCGTGTATCCGCCATCCTGTCGGCGCCTGAAAGCGATGTGTTCGTCCGCTGCCGCACCTGCATAGATTTCAGGCATAGGCTCCGTTGCGGCTACGGTTACCCTGACGCTGAGTTGGGGGATGGAGACGCCGTGTCTTCTCAGGAAGAGGGACGACCAGGCGCCGCCCGCGACCAGTACGCTGGAGGTTTCAATGTATCCCGCCTCGGTCCACACTCCTCTGATCCTGCCAGCTGAGATTTCGAGGGTTCGCGCGGCACAATTCTCTATGATCTTGGCGCCTTTTCGGACGGCAAGACGAGCGAGCGCAGGCACCGCCAACCAAGGCTCCGCGCGCATGTCGGAGGGCGTCGTCATTGCGCCCTTGAACTTGCGCGACATGCCCTTGATGAGTTTCGCGGTTTCGTCCGCGTCCAGGAGGCGAGTGTCGAGCCCATGGATCTCGGCGATCTTCATGAACTCTTCGAAACCGGCCATGTCCTTGTCGGAGTTCGCCAGATAGGTCACACCTGTCTGATCCAGCCCGATGTCTTCGCCGCATTCCTCAGCCAGTTGCCGCCATAGGCGAAAAGCCTCGATGACAATTGGCAGTTCATCTGCGTCGCGCCCCTGCTTTCGAATCCAGCCCCAATTTCGGGACGATTGTTCGGCCGCAACGCGGCCTTTTTCCAGCAGCGTGACCGGAATGTTCCGCTTCGCCAGAAAAAGAGCCGTCGTTACGCCGATGATGCCGCCACCAATGATGACCACCTCCGAACGCTTCGGTGGTGGGCCAGGATGTTGGATTGGATCCATTTCGGAGAACGGGAATATCGGCAAGTGGGCACCCAGGAGAGCTGGTTGATGGCTTTGGCTTATTGGTTGCCACCCTCTAAAAGCCAAAGCAAGCGCGGTGCAGGCAGACCACTATCCATGACACTGCAACCGATTTTCCGGCAACGCCCGCAAGCGGTCTAACTCGGCCCCCGGAGCGACTGGCTCTATCCCAGGGCAGGCGCTCCGGCGACCGATCCCCTGACCACCAGATCGACCGGCCAGACCTCGCCGCGCGGGCCCTCCTCCAGCCCCGATATCCGTGCCGCCAGGCGCTCGGCGATGCGGGCGCCGGCGAGCCGGATCGAGGAGCGCGTCGTCGACAGCGGCACGGAAAAATTCTCCGGCTTCAACCAGGGAAAGACGTCGTCATGAGCGATCAGCGAGACGTCGCCGGGGATGCTCAGGCCGAGATCGCGCACAGCGCGCACGACGCCCAGCGCCATGATCAGGCTGGAGCAGGCGATCGCGGTGGGCGCGCCGTCCTGTTCGAGCAGGCGCCGGGCGGCGCGATAGCCGTTCTCCTCGGTCATGGCGACGGAACAGACATGGCGTTCGCCCAGGGTCAGGCCGCTCGCGGCGAGCGCCCGGCGCACGCCTCGCTCGCGATGTACGGCGAAGGTTTCGCGGTCATCGCCATTGATCAACGCCAGCCGCCGGTGGCCGAGTTGGACGAGCAGTCGCGCTGCCTCGTGAAAGGCGCCCTCATTGTCGATGTCGAGATAGGGATAGTCGAAATCGAAACCTTCGCTGCGGCCATGGATGATGAAGGGTATACCGAGCGTATTGACCAGCGCCACGCGCCGGTCGGCCGGCGTCGGCGAGGAGATGTAGACGGCGTCGACCTGGCGGTTGGCGACGATGCGCCGGTAAGTCGTCTCCTGGTCGTCGGCGTCGGCGGGAGACAGCACCAGGTCGAGCTCGTGCGAGCGCGCATAGTCGCCGAGGCCGGACAGGAATTCGACGAAGTGCGGGTCGATGTCGACGGCAGCACCCGTCGGCAAGACATAGCCGATCATTCCGGACTTGCCGGTCGCAAGCCGGCGCGCGCTCGGATTGGGGCGATAGCCATGGCGCTTGGCGGCGTCCATGACGCGCCGGCGCGTCTCCTCGTTGACCTCGGGATAGCCGTTCAGCGCCCGGCTTACCGTGGTCTGCGAAAGCGCCAGCATATGCGCGAGCTGCTTCAGGTTCACGAGAGGCCTCCATTCCTCAAAGCGCTTTTAAATTGAATCGACCCAAGTCTTGCAACAGGCTCGGCACATCATGACGACCATAGGCGGGCTTGGGGCAGGTTTGAAACATAAATTGCTGCTGCATTGCCAAAAAAGCGTGCTGCGGCGCGATATTCCAGGCAACGTATACCGGGATTAAATCGATTAACTTGTCACACCTCTTGACTTCAGGACGATTCAATGGCGAGATCGAAAAAGCCAAAGCGCTTTGGAAGACTCTTCGAAAGGTTGCGGTTCCTTTCCGACTGAGTCACAGTCCTGCGGCGTCGGTGGGCGGAATGGAGGTTCCGTCCGGTGTTTGTGACCCACTGGGAGGGAATACCGATGAAGAACATGCTTTTGCTGGGCGCCGCGCTTGCCGTGTTCGCCCTCGGCGCGCCCGCGCAGGCCGAACTGAAGTTCAAGCCGGGCGAGGACAAGCGTTTCAACTGGGCAAACTACGAAGAGCTCAAGAAAGTCGACCTCAAGGGCGAGACATTGTCGATCTTCGGGCCATGGCGCGGCGAGGACGAGGCCCTGGTTCGCGGCGTACTCGATTATTTCTCGGAAGCCACCGGTGCCGAGATCAAATATTCCTCCTCGGAAAATTACGAGCAGCAGATCGTCATCGATACGCAGGCCGGCAGCCCGCCCAACATCGCCGTGCTGCCGCAACCCGGCCTGATCCAGGATCTCGCTTCCAAGGGTCTCCTGACGCCGCTCGGCGATGACACCGCCAAATGGGTCAAGGACAATTACGGCGCCGGCCAGTCATGGGTCGATCTCGGCACCTTCAAGGACAAGGACGGCAAGCCGGGCTTCTTCGCCTTCCCCTACAAGGCCGACGTGAAATCGCTGGTCTGGTACTCGCCCGACAATTTCGAGGAAGCCGGCTACAAGGTGCCGAAAACGCAGGAAGAACTCGCCGACCTCGAGAAGAAGATCATCGCCGACGGCGGTACGCCATGGTGCATCGGGCTCGGATCGGGCGGCGCCACCGGCTGGCCGGCGACGGACTGGGTGGAAGACCTCATGCTGCGCACGCAGTCTCCGGAAACCTACGACAAATGGGTGAAGAACGAGATCCCGTTCAACGACCCGGCAGTGGTCAACGCAATCGATATCTTCGGCAAGATCGCGACCGACGACAAGATGGTCGATGGCGGCGCCAAGGCGGTTGCGGCGACCGATTTCCGCGACAGCCCCAAGGGCCTCTTCGCGGTGCCGCCGAAATGCTACCTGCACCATCAGGCGTCGTTCATCCCGACCTTCTTCCCGGAAGGCACGAAGATCGGCCAGGATGCGGATTTCTTCTACTTCCCGCCCTACGCGTCCAAGCCCGAACTGGGCACTCCCGTGCTCGGCGCCGGAACGCTGGCGATGATCACCAAGGACTCGAAGGCCGCCCGCGCCTTCATCGAATTCCTGAAGATGCCGCTCGCTCATGAGATCTGGATGGCCGAAGGCGGTTTCGTCACCCCGTTCAAGGCGGTCAACAAGGATGCCTATGCCAGCGATGCGCTGCGCAAGCAGGGCGAGATCCTGGCCAACGCCTCGACTTTCCGTTTCGACGGGTCGGACCTGATGCCGGGCAAGATCGGCGCCGGCGCCTTCTGGACCGGCATGATCGACCTGGTCGGCGGCAAGTCGGCGCAGGACGTCGCCACCGACATTCAGAAGAGCTGGGACGCGATCAAGTAAGAGCCGCACCCGCGGAGGCCTAGGCTTCCACCTCCCGAGCGGATCCGGGCCAAACTGGCCCGGATCCGACCGGCCCATCGCAACATCCCAGCCCGGCCGACCGGGACGGATCAGGTTCCAGTCGTGACGGCGTAGACATTCCGGCATGCGGCGGGCACGGAGCCACACGCTTCCCTGCCTGCTCGCGCTCAAACAACGAGATCGGCGCGCGGCGCAATCGCAAGGATCGTTTCCATCCTGGCGGGTCGTGCAGGGAGAGGGACCCATGGCGGCTCAGATTTTCTCGGCCATATTCGTCATCATCATCGGCGTCGGCGGCTGCGTCGCCTATTTCTGGGGCGCCAACAAACTGCTCGACGTCACCTTTCCCTCGCGCGGCGTCGCGGGGGCCGCCGCCGTCGACAATCTGCGCCGGCAGGGGCTGATCCGGCCCTGGCTGTTCGTCGGCCCGGCGATGATCATCCTGACCATCTATCTCATCTATCCGGTGGTCGAGACGCTGCGGCTGTCCTTCCTCGATCGCGGCGGCGTCAATTTCGTCGGCCTGGCCAACTATCAATGGGCCTTCGGCGACCGCGAGTTCCGCAATTCGATTCTCAACAATGTGCTCTGGCTGGCCGTAGTGCCCGCCGCCTGCACCTTCCTTGGCCTGATCATCGCCGTGCTTACGGACAAGATCTGGTGGGGCACGATCGCCAAGAGCCTGATCTTCCTGCCGCTGGCGATCTCCTTCGTCGGCGCCAGCGTCATCTGGAAATTCATCTATGAGTATCGCGGCGAGGGCCAGACGCAGATCGGCATCCTGAACGCCATCATCCAGCATTTCGGCGGCCAGCCGCAGGTCTGGATATCGCTGCCGTTCTGGAACAATTTCTTCCTGATGGTGATCCTGATCTGGATCCAGACCGGCTTTGCCATGGTCATCCTGTCTTCGGCGCTGCGCGGCATTCCGGAAGAGACGCTGGAAGCCGCCGTCATCGACGGCGCCAATCCGTTCCAGATCTTCTGGAAAATCATGGTGCCGCAGATCTGGGGCACCATCGCCGTGGTCTGGACCACAATCACCATCCTGGTGCTCAAGGTATTCGACATCGTGCTGACCATGACCAACGGCCAATGGAACAGCCAGGTGCTGGCCAATCTGATGTTCGACTGGATGTTCCGCGGCGGCGGTGATTTCGGCCGCGGCGCGACAATCGCCATCATCATCATGATCGCGGTCATTCCGATCATGGTCTGGAACATACGCCAGGCCAACAAAGAGACGGGAGGACATTGAGATGACCGTCGCGACCGGAAACTCCTTCGCCAGCCGCTTCGGCGTTCACATTGCCGTGCTGGTCTTCGTTGCGATCTGGACCATGCCGACGCTCGGCATTCTGGTATCGTCGCTGCGCGACAAGGACCAGATCATCGCCTCGGGCTGGTGGAACTCGTTCGCCAGTTCCAGCCAGACCGAAGCCGGACGCTTGCCGCCCGCCTCGGCGCAGGTCGAGAAGGATGGCAAGTTCGTCCTCCAGGGCAACATTTTCGGCGATCGCGCGGCGCGCGAGATCAGCGCCTTCGGCGTCAAGTCGGCGGCACCGACGCAATTTCCGGCCGGCACATCGGCCGATCTCGGCGAGGGCGTTACCTTGCAGCTCAATGCCGACGGCAGCTTCGTCATGACCTCGCCCAAGGCGTTCGAGGGCGACCGCGGCCAGCGCGTCTACTATGCCTCCTCGGCGCCGCCGAAATTCACCACCGACAACTACAGGACCGTGCTGTTTTCGGAAGGCATCGGCCGCTCCTTCATGAATTCGCTGACCGTCACTATCCCGGCGACCGTCATCCCGATCCTCATCGCCGCCTTTGCGGCTTACGCTCTGGCCTGGATGCGCTTTCCCGGGCGCGCGCTTCTGATCGCGGTCATCATCGGCCTCTTGGTGGTGCCGCTGCAGATGTCGCTGATCCCGCTGTTGAAGCTCTATAACGGCGTCGGCGCCTTCTTCGGCGTGCCCTCCAAGACCTATCTCGGCATCTGGCTGGCGCATACCGGCTTCGGGCTGCCCTTCGCCATCTATCTCTTGCGGAGCTACATTGCCGGCCTGCCGCGCGAGATCATGGAATCGGCGCGCATCGACGGCGCCAGCGATTTCGAGATCTTCGTCAAGATCGTGCTGCCGCTGTCATTTCCCGTGCTGGCGTCCTTCGCCATCTTCCAGTTCCTGTGGGTATGGAACGATCTCCTGGTGGCGATGGTTTTCCTTGGCACGGAGGCGGATCAGATCGTGCTGACCGCCAAGCTCAATGCCTTGCTCGGCTCGCGTGGCGGCGACTGGGAGATCCTGACGACGTCGGCTTTCGTGACCATCATCGTGCCGCTGATCGTGTTCTTCTCTTTGCAGCGCTATTTCGTCCGTGGGCTGCTCGCAGGCTCGGTGAAAGGAGGCTGAAACCATGCAATCCGCTTTGAAAGCCAGTTCGAGGCCCGATCTCGCCGTCGATAGCGACTGGTGGCGAGGTGCCGTGATCTACCAGATCTATCCACGCAGCTATCAGGACTCGAATGGCGACGGCATCGGCGACCTCAAGGGCATCATCGGCAGGCTTGCCTATATCGCCGCGCTCGGCGCGGACGCCATCTGGATCTCGCCCTTCTTCAAATCGCCGATGAAGGATTTCGGCTACGATGTCTCGGATTATTGCGACGTCGACCCGATGTTCGGCACGCTGGCCGATTTCGACGCGCTGACGGCGGAGGCGCACAGGCTGGGGCTGAAGGTGATGATCGACGAGGTGCTGTCGCACACCGCCGACATCCATCCCTGGTTCAGGGAAAGCCGATCGAATCGCAGCAATCCGAAAGCCGACTGGTATGTCTGGGCCGATCCCAGCCCGGACGGCACGCCGCCCAACAACTGGCTGTCGATCTTCGGCGGATCGGCCTGGCAATGGGACACCAGCCGCCAGCAATACTACCTGCACAACTTTCTCGCGGAACAGCCGGACCTCAATTTCCACAACGGTGAAGTCCAGGACGCGCTGCTCGACGTCACCCGCTTCTGGCTGGAGCGCGGTGTCGACGGGTTTCGCCTCGACACGATCAATTTCTACTTCCACAGCCAGGGGCTGGAAAACAACCCGCCGCTGCCGCCGGAACAGCGCAACGACCAGACCGCACCCGCGGTCAATCCCTACAACTACCAGGACCACATCTACGACAAGAGCCGTCCGGAGAACCTCGGCTTCCTCGAACGCTTCCGCGCCCTGCTCGACGAATATCCGGCAACGGCCGCGGTCGGCGAGGTTGGCGATTCACAGCGCGGGCTGGACGTTGTCGCGGCCTATACAGCCGGCGGCAAGCGCGTGCACATGTGCTATTCCTTCGATTTCCTGGCGCCGGAAAAGATCAGCGCCGCGAAGGTCCGTTCGGTGCTGGAGACCTTTGGCAAGGTTGCCAGCGACGGCTGGTCGTGTTGGGCCTTCTCCAATCACGACGTGATGCGCCCGGCTTCGCGCTGGGCCGCCAACGAAGCCGACCCGACCGCCTATCTCAAGGTTATCTCGGCATTGCTGATGTCCTTGCGCGGCTCGGTCTGCATCTATCAGGGCGAGGAATTGGGGCTCGGCGAAGCCGAATTGCGGTTCGAGGATCTGCAAGATCCCTACGGCATCCGCTTCTGGCCGGAATTCAAGGGCCGCGACGGCTGCCGCACGCCGATGGTGTGGGACGGCAACGCCAGGAATGGCGGCTTCTCCCAGGCAAAGCCGTGGCTGCCCGTGCCGGCCAAGCACCTGTCGCAAGCCGTCAATGTGCAGCAAGGCGACGAGCATTCGCTGCTCGAACACTACCGGCGTTTTCTCGGCTTCCGCCGCGCCCATCCGGCGCTGGCCAAGGGCGATATCAGCTTCATCGCAAGCCAGGGCGACACTGTCGCCTTCACGCGCCGCGCGGGCAACGAGCAGATCGTCTGCGTCTTCAACCTGGGATCGGGGCCGGCGGAGGTTGACCTTGGCGGCCGATCGCTGCAACCTTTGCCCGGACACGGATTTTCGGGACAGGCGAGCACCAGCTCCATCCGTCTCGGCGGCTACGGCGCCTGGTTCGGGCGTATCGACTGAATTCTAGGGACCACTGGAGAGAAACATGGCCGATGTCACGCTGAGGCAAGTGAAGAAATCATACGGCAATCTCAATATTCTGCACGGCATCGACCTCGACATCAAATCGGGCGAGTTCATCGTTTTCGTCGGTCCGTCGGGCTGCGGCAAGTCGACATTGCTGCGCTCGATCGCCGGGCTTGAGGAGATCACCTCGGGCGAGCTCAGAATTGCCGGCGAGGTCGTCAACGACGTGCCGCCGTCGAAGCGCGGCATCGCCATGGTGTTTCAGTCCTACGCGCTCTATCCGCATATGACGGTCTACGACAACATGGCGTTCTCGATGAAGATCGGCAAGGAAAGCAAGGCCGAGATCGACAAGCGCGTGCGCCAGGCGGCAGAGATCCTGCAGCTGACCAACTATCTCGACCGCCTGCCCAAGGCGATGTCGGGCGGCCAGCGCCAGCGCGTGGCCATCGGCCGCGCCATCGTGCGCAACCCGAAAGTGTTCCTGTTCGACGAACCGCTGTCGAACCTCGACGCCGCGCTGCGCGTCGCCACCCGCATCGAAATCGCCAAGCTCAAGGAATCGATGCCCAACACCACCATGATCTACGTCACGCACGATCAGGTGGAGGCGATGACGCTGGCCGACCGCATCGTGGTGCTGAAGGAGGGCCATATCGAGCAGGTCGGCACACCGATGGAGCTCTACAAGAAACCCGGCAATCTGTTCGTTGCCCAGTTCATCGGCTCGCCGGCCATGAACATCCTGCCGGCGACCATCGACAAATCAGGCAATCCGACCGTCATCAGTCATGTCGGCGGCCGCAAGGCTACGGTGCCGATCACGACGCCGGCCTCGGCCAAGGGCGCCTCGATGAGCTTCGGCGTGCGGCCGGAGGACCTGACGATCGCCAGCGGCACGGACTATCTCTTCGAAGGGACGGTGGACTATGTCGAGCAGCTCGGCGAGGTGCAACTCGTCTATGTCGACATCGGCCGCGCCGACCTACCGCTGGTGACCAAGCTGCCGGGCAATGTCGAGGTCAAGCGCGGGGCGACGCTGCGGCTGAGCGCCGACGCCGGAGACCTTCATATCTTCGACGCGGATGGGCGATCCTTCGCGCTGCACGAGACGGAAGCGAAGGCGGCCTGAGAGCAGGCCATGAATTGCATGAATTAATTGCCGGCCACGCAAAAACAGGAGCGGCGAGCAAAGCCCGCCGCTCCTGTTTGATATCAGCTTCGGCTGTTAGTGGCCGAAGAGATTCCGGTCACTGCCCTGAGGGGCGGACTTCTGTACGTCACCCGAGGAATTGAGCAGCTTGTAGACGGGCGAACCGCTGTCGCGGATCGAAGCCGTGTGCGACTTGTCGACCGAGGTGACGGCAGGCTGGTTGGCACCATTGGAGCCGTAATTGTCGCTGGCGGCCAAAGCGCTGCCGGAAACGGCCAGAACGGCGGCGGCGGCAAGGATGATCTTCTTCATTTCAAGTCTCCTGAATTCTCAAATTCCACCGCAGTGGCGGGCTTACCCGCCAGCTGCTGAAGGATCGGCTGTTAGTTGTTGCCGAAGAGGTTACGATCGGCACCCTGAACAGGGGCTTGAGCAGCCGGAGTCGACGTCCTGGTCGAAGCGGTGTACGAGCTGTCGGTCGACGTGGCCGCGGGCTGATTGGCGCCATTGGAGCCATAATTGTCGCTGCCGGCGAAAGCGCCGCCCGAAACAGCCAGAACGGCGGCGGCGGCAAGGATGATCTTCTTCATTTCAAGTCTCCTGAATTTTCGAATTTCGCCAGGACGGCGGAAGACCCGCCGTCAACTGGAGATCGGCTGTTAGTTGTTGCCGAAGAGGTTGCGGTCGGCACCCTGAACAGGCGCCTGGGCAGACGGCGCGGACTTCTGGACCGAAGCCGTGTGCGCGTTGTCGACCGAGGTGACGGCAGGCTGGTTGGCGCCATTGGAGCCATAGTTGTCGCTGCTGGCGAAAGCACTGCCCGAAACGGCCAGAACGGCGGCGGCAGCAAGAACGATCTTCTTCATTTCAAGTCTCCTGAATTCTCAAATTTCGCCAGGACGGCGGAAAAGCCCGCCGTCAACTGGAGATCGGCTATTAGTTGTTGCCGAAGAGGTTGCGATCGGCGCCCTGGACAGGCGTCTGGGCAGCCGGTTCCGACTTCTTGGTCGAAGCGGTGTACGAGCTGTCGACGGCGGTGGCCGCAGGGGCATTCGAACCATAGTGGTCGCTACCAGCGAAGGCGCTGCCGGAAACAGCCAGAAGGGCGGCGGCAGTGAGAATGATCTTTTTCATTTTTGATACTCCAGTATTTTTCCCGTCCGTCTAGCGGCGTGTCTTGGGAGGAAATCGCGTCGTTCGGACAGCCCCGATGTGGGAAAGCCATACCGCCATTTCCAATCACGAAGTTTTTCCGCGTGGACCAAGTTTCCACCACTTGAAATTGTGCCAGGGCCTTCTACATTCGTTTTTTTCCGTTTACTATCAGATAGTTAGGTAAACTGATCGTGCGATCACCAACTGTGTCGAAGGCGCAGTGTTCACACCGTCCTGCACGCATCGTCAACAGAAACGAACCGTTCGGTTCGATTTTAGAGGGCGCTAATAGTCACTTTTCGAAACCGTTAACCTTTTTTGGCTCCGCCACGAGTTGAATTCCGAGGCGGCGAGCCGAGCCTTTCTGCCCCTTCAACGACGGCCGCACCGTTTCCAATGCGTGTCGCGCGGCATTGATGCGATGTCGTTTTCATGCCGACGACAAGTCGGCGATCATGGTTAGATCCTGCCATCTCGGGTGCCGCCACGTGACGACGAGGCGGAGAATTGGGAAGCCGGTCAGAATCCGGCGCTGCCCCCGCAACGGTGGTGGAGTTCAGGTCGCGACGGGAGACCACTGGGCAAAGGCCTGGGAAGGTGTCGCGACAGTCCGCAAGGACAGCTCCAGAGCCCGGAAACCAGCCTGAGATGTTGGACTCGACTGATCGCGGCGGGCGGTCAAGAGGCGGATGGTGCATGTCCGGCGCAAGCCGGCGCGCGGCTTGATCCTTCCTCTCTCCCCTCCGTTCAGTCCTTCAATGCGAGGACAGGACTTCAATGCGAGGACAGGACATGGATGCGCGCAACGACATGCTGAAACGGCTGCAAGGCCGCAGGGACGGCTTCTCACTCGAGCAGCCCTTCTATACCGACGCCGAATACTTCAAGCTCGATATGGAGCTGATCTGGTACCGCGACTGGCTGTTCATCGGTCATGATTGCGAACTGCCCAGGCCCGGCAGCTTCATCACCGTGCAGATCGGCGACTATCCTGTGGTGCTGGTGCGCGACCAGAAGGGCAACATCAACGCCTTCCACAATTCTTGCCGCCATCGCGGCAGCCGCGTCTGCAACACCGACAAGGGCACGGCGGCGAAGCTCGTCTGCCCCTACCATCAGTGGACCTACGAACTGGACGGCAGGCTGCTGTTCGCCAGGCAGATGGCCGAGGGTTTCGACAAGAGCCAGTTCGGCCTGAAGCCGGTCGCCTACGAAAGCGTCGGCGGCTACATCTTCATTTGCCTCGCCGACGAGCCGGCGGATTTCGTGCCGATGCGGACGATGATCGAACCCTATTTGCTGCCGCATCGGCTGCGCGAAGCAAAGGTCGCCTTCGAGAGCACCATCGTCGAGAAGGGCAATTGGAAGCTGGTCTGGGAAAACAACCGCGAATGCTATCATTGCGCCGGCAACCATCCGGAGCTCTGCAAGACCTTTCCTGAGGCGCCGACCGTGACCGGCGTGCAAGGCGCCGACAGCGACCCGGAGATGCTGGCTCACTGGGCCAAATGCGAGGCCGCCGGCCTGCCGAGCAGATTCCGCATCGACCCGGCCGGGCAATACCGTGCCACCCGCGCGCCGCTGCTGCGCGATGCCGTCAGTTACACGCTGACGGGAAAACGCGCGGTCAAGAAGAACTTGTCCGACAGCGTTGCCACCGACCGCATCGGCTCGTTGCTGCTCTATCACTATCCGACGACCTGGAACCACATCCTCGGCGACCACGCAGTCACCTTCCGGGTGCTGCCGATCAGCGCCACCGAGACCGCGGTGACGACCAAATGGCTGGTTCACAAGGACGCGGTCGAGGGTGTCGACTACGATCTCGCCGAGCTCACCCATGTCTGGACCGAGACCAACGACCAAGACCGCCGCATCGTCGAGGAAAACGCCTTCGGCATCCTGTCGCCGGCCTATGAACCCGGCCCCTATTCCGAACTGCACGAAGGCGGCGTCATCCAGTTCGTGGACTGGTACGCGCGTTTCATCGGTCCGCGCCTCGCCGAAGGCGGCCGGCCGGCCCTGCGCAGCGTTGCTTGAGAGGTGAGGGATGAATGCGATGACGGATCTCGGCCTCTATCGCCATCTCGATCAGATGACGCCCTGGAACGACAGGCTCCAGGTGCTGGAAGTGATCGGCGTGAGCGATGAGGCGCCTGATGTAAAGACCTTCACCTTCCGCTCCGATAACCAGACCTGGTTCCGCTACAAGCCGGGCCAGTTCGTGACGCTGGAACTGCCGATAGCGGATGGGCCGCTGATGCGCACCTACACGCTGTCGTCTTCGCCCTCGCGGCCGTTCTCGATCGCGGTGACGGTGAAGGCGCAGGCCGGCAGCACCGGCACGCGCTGGATGTTCGACCATTTGAGGCCCGGTTCGCACGTCAAGGCCTATGGGCCGGCCGGAGACTTTTCGCTGCACAGCCACCCGGCAGCCAAATATCTGTTCATCTCGGCCGGCTCCGGCGTGACGCCGATGATGTCTATGCTGCGCTGGCTGAACGACTGCGCGCCATGGACCGATGTCGGCTTCGTCAATTGCGCGCGCCGGCCCGAAGAGATCATCTTCCGCAAGGAACTGGAATTGCTCGGCAGCCGCATGCCAGGCCTGTCGCTCGGCTTCATGATCGAGGAACGGTCGAGCCGGGAGGGTTGGTTCGGCCATATGGGCCGCATCGACGCCATCCGGCTGCCGCTCTTGGCGCCCGACTTCCGCGACCGGGAAATCTTCTGCTGCGGCCCCGACCCCTTCATGCGTGCCGTGCGCGGCATGCTCGAAGCCGCCGGCTTCGACATGGCGAAATACCATCAGGAAAGCTTTGCAGCGCCTCTGACGGAGGAAATTCCGGCGCCGTTCGCCTCGCCGGCTGGAGACGGCGCGGCCATTCCTGTCGAAGCCGCGACGCCGGTCCGGTTCTTGCTTTCGGATGTCGATGCCGCATGCGTCGCCGGCCAGACGGTGCTGCAGACGGCGCGCGCCTCGGGAGTCAGAATCCCCGCCGCGTGCGAATTCGGCCTGTGCGGAACCTGCAAGGTCAAGAAGGTCTCGGGCGACGTCGAGATGAGCCACAATGGCGGCATCCTCGATCACGAGATCGAGGATGGCTTCATCCTCGCCTGCTGCTCCAAGCCGCTTTCGGCGCTTGACATCGAGGCGTGACCGGCGGCGAAGCCGCTTCTTCTTGCCAGGAGGGTTTCGGATCCTCGCCGCTGCAAAGGCTGAGACGGGCGAGAATCCAGCCCGCGGGCAGCCGCAGCCAAGGAGCGGCGCCAGGCGGACATCTCAGACGCCGTAGCGTTCCGTCCGGATGACATCCGCCGGAACGCCGGCATCGATCAGCGCCTGGGCGGCGGCGGAGACGAATGCATTGGAGCCGCAGACAAAGGCGAGGCCGGGCGGCCGGCGCAGCCGCGCCATGGATCGCACCATCATGGCGACGTCGACCCGCCGGGAATAATCCGCCGGGCGGCGCGCAGCCTCACGCGTCAGGGTCAGCACAAGGTTGAAGCCGTTGCCGCGATCGTCGAGGCCGATCAATTCGTCACGAAAGATGACTTCGTCCCACACGCGCGCCGAAAAGACGAGGACGACGGGCACTGTCGATCGTCGCGCGGCGCGATGGCGGACCATCGACATCAACGGCACGACGCCGGAGCCGCCGCCGACCAGCAGGAGCGGTCCCTCATCGTCATCGGGCCAGATGAAATGTCCGCCGAGCGGGCCGCGCAGCTCGATCTCGTCGCCCACCGCGGCGACCTCGTGGAAGAAGGGCGAGACCTCGCCGTCCTCGAGCCTTTCGATCGCCAGTTCGATCACCGGACCGGCCTCCGGCGCGGAGGCGATGGAATAGGCGCGGCGCGCCTGATAGCCGTCGGGCGCGGTCAATCTGACATCGACATGCTGTCCGGCCCGGTAGGCAAACGGCCGCGACGGCTCGAAGAAAAAGCTGGTGACACGCGGCGTGCGCTTTTCGACGCGGACGATCCTGGCTGTCTGCCCAGGCGACCCCGTCTGCCCAGGCGACTCCGTCTGCCCAGGCGACTCCGTCTGCCCAGGCGACTCCGTCTGCCCAGGTGATTGTACCGATGGCACCTCGCTCATGGATCGTCCGTATAGCGCTGTTCGCGCCACGGGTCGCCATAGATGTGATAGCCGCGCAGTTCCCAGAAGCCGGGCTCGTCGCGTTCGGTGAATTGCAGGCCATTCAGCCATTTGGCCGATTTCCAGAAATAGAGATGCGGGACGAGCAGCCGCGCCGGGCCACCATGGTCCGGCGTGATCGGCTTGCCTTCATAAAGCAGCGCCACCATCGCCTTGCCCGCGGTGAGGTCCTTTGTCGGCACGTTGGTGGTGTAGCCGTCGAAGGACAGCGCCAGGGTGAAGGCGGTCGGCGGCTCGATGCCGGCATCGGCAAGGATATCGTCGACCAGGACGCCCTGCCAGGGCGTGTTGAACTTGGTCCACGCGGTCACGCAATGGATGTCGCGCGTCATCTTGCTCAGCGGCAAGGCGTTGAACTCGGCCCAATTCCACTTCTTGATCGGGCGCGGTCCGTGCTTCAGCGTGAACGACCAGTCCTCGGTGCGCAGGTGCGGCGTCGGTCCCGCCGACAGCACCGGAAATCCTTGCTCGAGATACTGGCCGGGCGGGATGCGCGCGTCGCCATCCGTCGGTGGACGCCGCCCTGAAAAGAAACCTCGCGTGACCATTGCGGCAATTCCCCTGCATCGTCGGATATCGAGCCTTGTGTCGGCCTTATGCAGTGTTCTCGAAGAAGCGGTGGCGGGCAACCTTTATCTTGATGGGCGCGGCAGGCTCGTCGAGGCGACGACCGAGCCTGCCGCCCCCGCCTTTACCTCAACGGCCATATTTCAGCCATTGGCGAAGGGCACGGCGACATAGATCTGGGCGTCGCCTCGTTCCACCAGCAGCAGCACCGATTTGCGGCCTGACTTGCCGGCCTGCGCGATCGCTTGGGTTACCTGTTTCGCGCTCTTGACCGGAGCCTGGTTGACGGCGACGATGACATCGCCCGGCTGGATGCCGGCAGCCGCTGCCGGCTTGTCGGGGTTGACGCTGGCGACCACCGCGCCATGCTCGTTGTCGGCGAGGTTCATCTGCTGGCGAATGTCGGGCGTGATGTCCATCAGGCCGAGGCCTATCGCCGGCGCGCGTCGGCCCTGCTCGGCGCCCAGCGCGCCGGAGTCGTCGGTCGATGCCGACTTCACATCGTCGCCGTTGCGCCCGACCTCGACGGAGATCTGCATGGCCTTGCCCTTGCGCCAGACCTCAAGCGATTCCTTGGCGCCGGGCGAGACGTCCGCCACCGCCCGTGACAGGTCCTTGGGATCCTTCACGTCCTGACCGGCGAAGCTGGTGATGACGTCGCCGGTTTCGATGCCGGCGCTTGCCGCGGGCGAGCCGTCATTGACTCGCGAAACAAGTGCGCCACCGGCATGGTCGAGGCCGATAGCATTGGCTACATCGGGCGTTACCGGCTGAATCTCGACGCCGAGATAGCCGTACTGGATGGAGCCGTCCTTCATCAACTTGGCGACCACCTTTTCGGCCTGGTCGGACGGAATGGCGAAGCCGACGCCGACGCTGCCGCCATTGGGCGAATAGATCGCCGTGTTGATGCCGACGACATGGCCGCTCACATCCACCAGCGGACCGCCGGAGTTGCCGTGGTTGATCGGTGCGTCGATCTGGATGAAATTGTCGAACGGTCCGCTGTGCAGATCGCGACCGCGGGCCGAAACGATGCCGGCGGTGACCGTGGTGCCGATGCCGAAAGGGTTACCGATCGCCAGCACCTGGTCGCCGGTCATCAGCCTGTCGGAATCACCCCATTTGATGGTCGGCAATGGCTTGCTCGCCTTGACCTTGAGCACGGCGAGATCGTTCTTGGCGTCGCGGCCGACGAGCTTGGCCGGAAGCTCGGTTCCGTCGTCGAGCGTCACCTTGATCGAGGAAGCGCCGTCGACGACGTGATTATTGGTGACGATGGTGCCATCGGCACTGACAATGAAGCCGGAGCCGAGCGCTTCGGACCTCGGTCCCTGCCGCTGCGGCGGCGTCTTTGGCATCGGCATGCCCTGATCGCCGAAGAACTGGCGGAAATAGTCGTCGAAGGGCGAGTTGCCATCGAAGGGCGAAGCGTCGCTCATTGCTTCCGACTGTGTTTTCATGACCGTGGTGACGGTCACGACAGCCGGCTTGGCCGTGGCCACGACCGGAGCGAACGAACCGTTGGGAGCCGTTATCCCGGGAACCGGGGTTTGGGTGGTCGCAACCGCGTTGCTCGTGGCGGCACCGCCGGAATTCTGAGCGAATGAGACGACAACGGGGGAGATGATCAGCGCGGCGCCCAGCAGGGCGGCGACGCGATGTCTGCGAAGAATATCGAGAGGTGACATGGTCGTTCTGTCCGGGCGAGAGTTGATCCTGGGCCGCGGATGGTTCTGGGAAACATCCGTCGGCTGTCGACAGCCGGATTGCCTGTCTCGCCGCGCATGGCAGCCGGCCGGATCGACAAACCAGCATCTAGGGTGCGGATTGGCTCGGATTTAGGGTTTTCGGGCGACCTTACGAAGATTTAATTTTAGAGCCGGCTTATGGACCAGCCGCTCGGCTGAGATAGGCCGAGGCGATCTCGCGCATGCGCTCGCCGTCGAAACTCGGGCCGTGACCGCCATGGCCGATGCGGATCGGCAGGTCGAGCAGCCGCCGCATGGTGAGGCGATAGACCGACTTGTCGGAGTCCGGCAGGTCGTCGATCAGCCGGTCGTCATAGATGGCGTCGCCGCTGAAGAACAAGCCGTCTGCTTCGTCGAACAGCGCGATCGAATCCGGCGAATGCCCGGGCAGATGCAGCACGCGGAATTGGCGGTCGCCGAGATCGACGACGTCGCCCTCATCGAGGGTGCGCGTCAGCGGCGCTGGCGGGATCTTGTAATCCGCAGCCTTCCAGCCCGGCGCCGGCAGTTGCGAGACGGCGCCGTCGAGGTCATGGAACATGTAGGCGTAGGTCGCCGCCTCATCCATGCTCTCGAATTGCGCGGCGCTCATCCTCGGTCCCGCGCGCAGCGGGAATTCATGCAGCGAGCCAACATGGTCGAGATGGATGTGGGTGGCGACGACGATGAGCGGTTTGCCGGCCCGGGTTTCGATCTCCGGCGCCAGCGGGCGGATGCCCATGCCGGTATCGACCAAAAGGTCGGCATCACGGCCGGTGAGGTGCCAGATGTTGGCGCGCACATAGGCATGCACGAACGGCTCGGTCAGCATGGTCGTCTTGTCGTCGACGATGCTCCTGCTGAACCAGTTCTCCATCAGAAGCTGGCCGGCATCAAGTGTGAGCCCGGCATCAAGTGTGAGCCTGGCATCAGGTGTGAGCCTGGCATC
Organism: Mesorhizobium sp. BR1-1-2; assembly: GCF_020165435.1. Taxonomy (NCBI): domain Bacteria; kingdom Pseudomonadati; phylum Pseudomonadota; class Alphaproteobacteria; order Hyphomicrobiales; family Phyllobacteriaceae; genus Mesorhizobium; species Mesorhizobium sp. BR1-1-2. Next base: position 4,322 of record NZ_JAIUID010000019.1, on the reverse strand, counting down.
AGGTATGATCCCGGCATCAGACGAAGGGCTTTCCGACCTTGTATTTTTCCGGCACCAGCCGCTTCAGGTAAGCCATGCCGGCGTCGGACAAATGGTTGGCGTCCGGCTTCATGAAGTCATCGGGCATGTGACGGGTCTTGCCGGCCACGTTCTTTAGCGGCACCTTCTTCAGCACGGTTTTGGTGCCGTCATATTGCAGCGCCACGGAGCCGCCGCCCTGTTCGGCCACGGTGACCGCGAAAGCCCCCGCGTCGAACGCCTCTTGCGCGTCGACGGCGCTGATGGCGCCGACATAGCCGCGCGGCATGTAGCCCAGCGCATCGACGCGGGCCCGCTTGCCCGGCAGCCCTTCGGCGAGCGCCCGCTCGAGTGCTGCCGGCAGGTCGCTGCCCGACAGCTTGACGTTGCCATGCTGGTCGCGCTCCAGCTTTTCCGGTGGCACCAGGCTTTCAACCAGCGCCTTGCCGTCAGCGGTGCTGACTCCTTCCGAGACGGCGACGATGCAGCGCTTGTGACGGTCGAGCGTGGCGCGCACGTCCTCGATGAAGGCGGCGGCCGAGAACGGCCGCTCCGGCACGTAGACGAGATGCGGACCGCTGTCGGAATCGAGCTGCCAGGCCGCGGCCGCGGCCGTGAGGAAGCCGGCGTGCCGGCCCATGACGATGCCGACATAAATGCCGGGCAGAGCGCGGAAATCGAGATCGACGGACAGGAAAGCGCCGGCGACGAACTCGGCCGCCGAAATGAAGCCAGGCGTGTGGTCGTTCTCCTCTAGATCATTGTCGATGGTCTTGGGTGCATGGACGAAGGCGATCTTGCCGCCGGCGGCATCGGTCAGGATCTGCTGCGTGCCCGACGTGTCGTTGCCGCCGATATAGATGAAGGCATCCGCGCCGGCCTTCCTCAGGCCGTCGAGGACGACCTCGCAATAGGCTGCATCCGGCTTGTCGCGCGTCGAGCCAAGGGCCGCGCTCGGCGTTCCGGCGATCAGCCGCAGGCGGTCTTCCGGGACGGCGGAGAGATCGACATAATTGCCGTCGCGGATACCGCGCACGCCATGGATGGAGCCCAGGACCTTGGCGCCGGGATGCCGCTTGCGGATCTCCAGCGTCGCTCCGACCACGGTCTGGTTGATGACGGCCGTCGGGCCGCCGCCCTGCGCGATGACGAAAGTTCCGGCCATTGGTGAAATTCTCCCGGGCGATTGAATTTCAGGCACCTTCGCCTGTCTTTGGCCATCGCGCAACGGCAGAAACGACCGGCCACGCCGGCGGCCGGGAGGTGAGGCATTAGCTAGACGACGACGACCGGGTTCTTCTTGGAAACGCGGCTGTAGAGGTCGATGATGTCCTGGTTGATCAAGCGCACGCAGCCCGACGACATGGCCTGGCCAATGCTCCACCATTCGGGCGAACCATGGATGCGGTAGCCGGTGTCCTTGCCGTCCTGATAGATATAGAGCGCGCGCGCACCGAGTGGGTTGGTGAGGCCGCCGGGCTGGCCGCCCTGCCATTTTACCAATTCCGGTTTGCGGGCGATCATTTCCGGCGGCGGGGTCCAGGTCGGCCATTCCCTTCCGTACTGGATGTTGGCGCGGCCGGACCATCGGAAGCCGTCCTTGCCGATGCCGACCCCGTAGCGGATGGCATCGCCCCCCGGCTGGACAAGATAGAGCATGCGCTCGTTGAGATGAACGACAATGGTGCCGGGCGCTTCGCCCGTCTGGTCGACGACGATCTGGCGGCGGAATTCCGGCTTGATCTTGAGGTAGGGCACCTCGGGCACATTGAAGCCGCCGTCGCTCAGGGATGCGTACATGAGGTCGGGGCTGGTGATGTTCTTGTCGACGCTGATGCTCGGCCGGATCGGCCGCAGCGAACCGGTGACCGTGTCGTCGAGCTCGAGCGCCGGCAGGCCGCCGCCCGAAGTCGAGCAGCCGGCGGCGCCGAGCAAGGCCAATGCCCCCGCCCCGGATAAAACGGCGCGGCGGGAGAGAAGACTATCGGTTTCGATTGCTTCGCCGTTTCGCGGCGGCCTCAGACCTTGCGGCAACTCACGCATGTACCCAAACCCTACGCTGTCGGCGGGAAGCACCGTCCGGCCGAATGACGGGCATTTTCATCATTCATGGTTGATAAAGCGTGAAGGCCTTGCCCTGCCTGCATTTGCGGGCTGGCTGGACGCCGTTGCGCCCTTCCGTGATCGCCAACCAGCGTCGCCTGCACAAAATCACCTCGGTCGGGTCATAATCCCGGCACCGGTGCTTCCTACCTCTCCTGGTGACCAGCGAGGGGGCTCCATGTGCAAGACCTTAAAAACCGACATCAAGCTTTTTGCCGCGGCCATTGTCGCGGCTGCCACAGTTCTCGGTGCCAATGTCAGCCTTGCCGATGTCGTGGCCATGCTGGGCGGCGCGAAGTGACGCCGAGTTGCCATTGGCGGCATTGAATGCCGGCGGTTTCAGGAATATGCGAGGCGGTTCTCCGTCCGGCGTTGCGTGGAACAAACCTCTTTACATTCTCCCGGGCCCAAGGATTTATCCTCTTCTTTGAGCTCAAGGGAGACGAGCATGTCCTTCGAAAACTGGGCCGCCTTCGCTGCCGCCTCGACCATTCTCCTTGTCATTCCGGGACCGACCATCCTTCTGGTCGTGTCCTATGCGCTCGGCCAGGGCTGGCGCACCGCACTGCCGATGGCTGTCGGCGTGGCGCTGGGCGACTTCACGGCGATGACCTTGTCGATGCTGGGCATCGGCGCCCTGCTGGCGGCTTCGGCCACCGTCTTCACGATCCTGAAGCTGATCGGCGCGGCCTATCTGGTCTATCTCGGCGTAAAACTGTTCCGCGCCGGCGGCGCGCTCAAGGCCGAGCCGCGCACCGATGCCGTGTCCTCCGCCAGGATGACGGGTCATGCCTGGCTGGTCACCGCGCTCAACCCGAAAAGCATCACCTTCTTCGTCGCCTTCCTGCCGCAGTTCCTCGACCGGCACGCCGATTTTTGGACGCAGATGCTGATCTTCGAGACGACCTTCCTGGCGCTCGCCTTCGCCAATGCCTCCGGCTACGCGCTGATCGCGTCGCGGGCGCGCAACCTTGTGCGCAACCCCAGGGCGATCCGCGTCTTCAACCGCACAGGCGGCACGCTGCTGGTCGGCGCCGGCATCGCCACGGTGGCAATGCGTTCTGGGAGTTGAGATCGAGTTGGATTCGCACTGGCGCGGCGTGGGGGGGGCCCCTCACCTTCCTGCCGGCGGATGAGGGGCAGCGCCGACTTTACGCACGAAAACAGCGCGCAGCTTGGCGCCTCACCACTTGATGCTGACGCCGAGATTGCCTTCCAGGATGCGCCGCTTGTCGCCGCCGAGGTTGGTGGTGTAGTCGCCGGTGGCGAAGAGACTGACCTTGTTCGTCACCTTGGCGATCACGCCGCCGCCGAATTCGAACGAGGTCGAACGGCTTTCGGTCGCGATGTCGGTGGTGTCGAAGTTGACGTGATCCGTGCCACCGAAACCGTGCCAGAGATTGGCCTTGAGGTAGGGTTGCAGCGCGGTGCCGTTCAATGTCGTTTCGCCCTGCAGGCGCAGGCCGAGGCGCCCGGTGACATTGTTGTCGAGATCGAAGGAAACCGACGCGAAGCGATCCTCGGCATCGTCGAGCGACAGATGCTGCCAAATCAGTTGCGCCTGCGGTTCGAGCGTCCAGCCTTGCGCCAGCGCGATCGGGTAGCCCCCTTCCAGCGAAGCGGTGACGCCGGTTCCCTTGACATCGATGCCGATGTCGCGGGTCGAGGTGGCATCGCCGCTGAAGAAAGTGGCCATGACGACGCCGTCCAGGTACCAGCCCCCGGGACCGATACGGGTCCAGTAGCCGCCGACACTGGTGCCGCCGAGATCGATGTCGCCGACGCCCAGATCGTTCTGCCCCAGCGCCTGGCCGCGCACATCGCCGTTCATGCTGGTATAGGCGATGAACAGGCCGGCACGATCGACGCCCCCTGACGCGGTTTCCCGGCCAAACACGTCGAAGCCGCCCTGGAAGCCGAACAGGGTGCCGTCGAAAGACGGCGAAACAGTTCCCGACCAACCCATCTTCGCGTCCTGGCCGTAGATGCGGCCCCAGACCGGAGAGAGTTCGGTGTTCGACAACAGGCTCTGTTCGCCACGCCGCTCATGGAACGTGCCAAGCGTCGTCATCGCCAGATGCTCGGCCACAGGCGGCACCGCCGAATAGACCGGCACCTCGACGCGATAGAGCAGGATTTCCTCCCCTGCCGCGGGCGTCGGAAGATCGGGCACCACAGTCGGGACCGGCGGGGGCGGGGGC